>DASRQU010000060.1:0-24537 GCA_035696345.1 Candidatus Acidiferrales bacterium | reverse complement strand
CAATCGCCGCAAATTTTTAAACAGATTCTGATGATCGGCGGAATGGACCGCTACTTCCAGATCGTCAAATGTTTCCGCGACGAAGATTTGCGCGCCGACCGCCAGCCGGAGTTCACGCAGCTCGATCTGGAAATTTCATTTCCCACGCAGGACACAGTTTTTGGCGTGATCGAAAACGTGATGGTGCGCGCGTGCGCCGTCGCCGGAATCACTGTAAAAGGCCCGTTCCGCCGCATGGAATACAAGGATGCGATTCGCCGCTACGGTTCAGATAAACCGGACTTGCGTTTCGGAATGGAATTGAATGACGTGACCGAGCATTTTGCGGCGGCGCGCGAAACGCTGCGCATCGAGGGTTCCGTGCAGGCGATGGTTGCACCCGGCGCCGCGACGTTCTCACGCAAACAGCTCGACGAACTCACCGAAAAAGCAAAAACGCTTGGCGCGCGCGGCGTGTACACGATCAAAGTCACCCCGGAAGGCGCAACTTCGCCGCTTGAGAAAAATCTTGGCGCGGAAACATTAAAACAGGTCGCCGCCAGCGCCGGCGCAAAACCCGGCGACCTCATCGTTGCCGTCACTGCGAAAGAACAAATCCCCGGCACAGACGCCGCCGCAATGGTCGCCGGCCAACTGCGTTTGCTGCTCGCCGATCAACTCAAATTAATTCCCAAAGACACCTGGGAATTTGTGTGGATCACCGGCTTTGCGCTCTTTGAATGGAATGCTACGGAAAGAGCGGTCGTCAGCGCGCAGCATCCCTTCACCGGAATCGTGGATGAAGACGTTCACAAACTCGAAGATCCCTCCGACGAAGTGCGTCTGTCAATGCGTTCCAAGGGCTATGACCTCGTTTTGAACGGCGTCGAGCTCGGTTCAGGAAGCATCCGGATTCACCAGCAGGAATTGCAGGACCGTGTCTTCAAAATGCTTGGCCTCAGCGAAGAGCAGCGCCGCAACCGCTTCGGATTTTTTCTCGATGCGCTGACGTACGGCACTCCGCCACACGGCGGCATCGCGCTCGGCCTCGACCGCGTGACCGCATTGCTCGCGGGCGAGAAATCCATTCGCGAAGTGATTGCCTTTCCGAAGACGGCGAAGGCCCAGGATTTAATGGCCGAAGCTCCCTCGGATGTAGATACCGACCAACTCGACTTGCTCGGCATTCAATTAAGACCCGCGGAAGAAAAGTAGCCGGTAAGAAGCTTCGCCCCGAGCGAAGCTACGGAATAATTGGGATCGTCTCGAGACATGGTTTTGGAGGTCGGGCTTCAATTGGACGATTCGAGACAGCGAAGACTACATGAGTAAACTCAGGTATATTCACATGAATCCGGTTAAAGCAGGTCTAGTTCAACGGCCGGAAGATTGGGCGCTCGGATCGGCGAGCGGGAAGTTTGAATTGGATCCGGTCCCGGCGAAATTTAAATCTTGAGCTTCAGGGGCTAAAGCCCCAATCCATGACGACGATTTAAAGCCGCGCTGAAGCCCGGCCGTGCTGAAGGCATAAAATCAGGAAAAGAAGAAGTCAGGATCGGAAAGACCACGAAAAGACACATGCCACGAATACGCATACTTGCGGAGCACGTTGCGAACAAGATCGCCGCCGGCGAAGTGGTCGAGCGGCCCGCTTCCGTGGTGAAAGAGTTGCTCGAAAACGCGCTGGATGCTGGCGCGACGTCGATTCGCGTGGAAGTTGAATCCGGCGGCAGGCGCATGATTCGCGTGACCGATGACGGCTGCGGCATGATTCACGACGATGCGCTCTTGGCATTCGAGCGGCATGCCACGTCGAAGCTCCGCAATGCGGACGATCTTCTTTCGATTTCTACGCTGGGTTTTCGCGGCGAAGCGCTGCCTTCCATCGCTTCCATCTCTCGTCTGTTGCTGCAAACGCGCGCGGAAGAAGATGCCGAGGGCACGCGCATCGAATTCGCGGGAGGAAAGCTGCTAGGCGTAAAGCCTGAGGGCCTTCCGCTTGGAACGACGATCAGCGTAGCCGATCTTTTTTACTGCGTGCCCGCGCGGCGCAATTTCCTAAAGTCGGAAACCACCGAACTCGGTCATATCGCCTCGCTCGTCACACATTACGCTCTCGCGCATCCTGACAAACAATTTGTCTTAAAAACGCCAACTCAGGAAATCATTAACACCACGGCCGTCGAGTCAATGGCGGACCGCGTCTACCAACTTTTCGGGCGACAGGCGCTCGATGATTTATTTGAGCTGCCGCCGGCATCTTCTCCCATGCGCGCATCCATCACCGAAGCGGAACTCGAACCGGAAGAGCGCGGCGCGGAAATGGTGGTGCGCGGGTTCGCTTCGCGCCCCGAAGTGCAGCGCGGCAACCGCAATGGCATTTATGTTTTTGTGAACAAGCGCCTCGTCCGCGACCGGCTGATCCTGCACGCAATTCACGAAGCCTACCGAAACGTTTTACCGCCGTCCGTTTTTCCGGCCGTGCTGCTATTTCTCGATATCCCGCCCGAGGAAGTGGATGTAAACGTTCACCCCGCGAAAATCGAAGTGCGCTTCCGGCATCCGCAATTTGTGCACGATTTCACGCGCGATTCGATCCGCCAGGCGCTTTCGCGCGCGCGTCCGATTCCGAGTTTCTCGGCTCCCGCACTGAACGTATCGGCAGGCGCGGCGGATCAAAACACAAATGCGTCCGTCGTCGCGGTCGCAGCGGGCAGTGCGCAGTCGGACACAGGTTTGCCGCGCGCGGTGATTCCGCCGCTGCACGGACTGCCGTCCGGAAATTCGCCGATGAGCCGCACTTCCATCGATGAAATTCCCATGGACGCCGCGAGCGCAACGGGCGCCGTAAGCGCCAATGATTTCGAACTAACTTCCGCGCCCATGCGTCCGGAGGCGCAGCGCTTTCGGTTCGAAGGCGGCATCGGCGCGCTCTCGAGCGAACCGTTTTCGGATAACGTGCCAAACTTCAGCGATTCGGAAACGCTGGCGAGCGCGGGCAGCCTGACGGAATTGAAGCCGCTCGGCCAGGTAAATTCAAGCTTCATCGTGGCGGTGAACGGCGAGGGCCTGTGGATCATCGATCAGCACGTAGCGCATGAGCGCGTGTTGTTCGAACAGCACCTGCGCGCGCGCCGGGAGGGCCAGCTGACCGGTCAGCGTATGCTCGTGCCGATCATGGTAGACCTTGCTCCAAGGCAGCTGGTGATATTCGAACGTATTGCCGAGGAATTAACCGCGAACGGTTTCGAAGTCGCGCAAATGGGCCCGCGCAGCGTCGCGATCCACGCCGCGCCCGCCGGAATCGCCACTTCCGATGCTGAGCGCTTACTGATGGAAATTTTGGATGGCACGGAGCGCGAGAACGCGGCCGTGTCCATGGATTCGCTGCAGGCGAAAATCGCGGCCAGCACTTCCTGCCACGCCGCAATCAAAGTGAACATGCCGCTCGATCAGCAGAAAATGGAATGGCTGCTTGCGGAACTTGCGAAGACGGAAGCGCCGATGAGCTGCCCGCACGGGCGCCCGATCGTGTTGCGGTACTCCGTCCGCGAAATTGAACGCGCGTTCAAAAGGATATAATCGATTCGTGAACGATAAACTGATCATTGCAATTGACGGCCCGGTAGGCTCCGGAAAAAGCACGGTGGCGCGCCGCGTGGCGGCGCTGCTGGGCTACACGCATCTGGACAGCGGCGCGATGTACCGCGCGGTTGGCCTGAAAGCGCTGCGCTGCGGGGTGCCGCTCGATTCGCTGGAGCGACTGTCAAAGGTGGCAGAAGGCGCGCATATTGACCTCGCGCCTAGGGAGGGGAAGCAGAGCGTCATCCTCGACGGCGAAGACGTGACCGAAGCGATTCGCGCGCCGGAAGTTTCGCACGCCGCGTCCGTGGTCGCCGTGGTGCCGGGAGTGCGCCACCCGATGGTGGCCGAGCAGCGCCGCGCGGGAGAAAAAGGAGGCGTGGTGATGGAAGGCCGCGACATCGGCTCCGTCGTGTTTCCCCATGCGGACTTGAAAATTTTTCTGGATGCGTCGCCCGAAGTGCGCGCGGGGCGCCGCCAGCGCGAGCTGGAAGAAAAAGGCGAGCCCATGGAGTTTGAGAAAGTTCTAGAAGAAGTTCACAAGCGCGACCAGCGCGACAGCCAGCGGGAAATGTCTCCGCTCGTGCGCGCCGACGACGCCGTGGTGGTGGATAACACCGCGATGGATGCGGAAGAAACGGCGCGGGCGATCGTGCTGCTGGCAAAGGAAAAGGCGTTCGTGGCATAGGCTTCAGCCTGTCCGAATTTAGTTCCTGCAAGGCCTAACCCCGCACAGGCTGAAGCCTATGCCACTTAAAACTCAGCGCGCGGCGGGACTAAAAGCGGTCTGGCGCAGCGCCGTGCACCAATCCACCGCGGATATGTAAAACGCGGAAACCTGTTCTTCGTTCATTCCCATCGCGGCTACGAGTTGGCTGACCTTGTACCAATCGGCCTGTTCGTGGGCAATCGTAATTTCCAGTAGCTGCCAGTACAAACCCTTCTGGTAAAGCAATGCGTCCTTAATTTCGGTGCGCACGGGCGTTTCTTTCAAGATGGACTCGATGGATTGATCCAGAATCGCGTCCATCAGCGAAAGCAGGCCCATCAAAAATAAATCGTTGGAATCGCCAGGAATGCGCGCGAGCGGCGCCAGTAATTCGCAGAAGCGCGCGCGGATGAGCGGTACGGTCATCAACTCATCGGGCTTGCCTTCCGCCAGCACTCCGACGGATACAACGGCAATCCATTTGCGCAATTCGCGTTCGCCCAGCAGGGAAAGCGCGTGCTGCACCGAATGGATCTCCGCGCGCAATCCGAATGCAGCGGAATTCAGGTAGCGCAATAAACGAAACGTCAGCGATGGCTCATATTTAATTTTCAGGGCCAGGTCACGGATATCGAATTCGGGAGCCGTCGCCGCGCGCAAAAGGTCAAGATACGTCAGCTTGAATGTGGGCAATCCGCGGTGCGTCAGCATTTCCGGGTGGCAGAAAAAGTAGCCCTGGAACAGCGAATAGCCCATTTCCATTGCCGCGGCAAATTCATCCTGAGTTTCCACTTTTTCCGCCAGCATTCTTATGTTTTTCCCAGAATGCCGGGCCACAATCTCGCGCTGTTCCTTTGCGCTGGTCAGCCGGAAATCCACCTTGATGATATCTGCGAGCGCCACGAGCGGCGCCCACTTGGCGGAATCCACAAAGTCGTCCAGCGCGATTGTGTAGCCGCGTTCCTTCAGGCGTGTGCAGGCCGCGATGATTTCCTCGTCAGGATGAATCGTTTCCAGAATTTCCACCACGATAGACTGCGGCGGAAATAAAGACACATAATCGCGGATCAAAAAATCGCGCGGACAATTGAAGAACATCGGATGCCCCGCGGAAATTTTTTCAAGGCCGATTAGGAACGATGTGTCCAGCACCGAAGTGGACGCCAGTTCAAGATCGAGGCCTTCGCAGGAATTCTGAATGCCGTTGCGGAACAGAATCTCGTACCCGAACAACTCCCGTTCACGGTCGAGGATTGGTTGTCGTGCCAGATATTTCATGTATGCGCGCCTTATCCGTTTACAAAAGTATACGAAAACTCCGGCGCAGGCCGAAGCGAAAGGAGGAATGAAATAAACGCGCCGAACCCGCTATGTGGGGCTGGACATAGAAGCCAGGAACTCGGCGTTCGACTTCGACTTGGAGAGTCGCCCCAAGAGCAACTCCATCGCTTCCACTGGTGAGAGAGGGTTTAACACCTTGCGCAGCACCCAAACACGATTCAATTCGTCGGGAGGCATCAGCAATTCTTCTTTTCGCGTACCGGAGCGATTGATATCGATCGCGGGGAAGATGCGCTTGTCCACCAAGCGGCGATCGAGGTTGATTTCCATGTTGCCGGTACCTTTAAATTCTTCGAAGATCACGTCGTCCATGCGGCTTCCCGTATCGATCAAAGCCGTGGCGATGATCGTGAGCGAGCCGCCCTCTTCCACATTACGCGCGGCAGCGAAAAAACGGCGGGGGCGCTGCAAAGCGTTAGCGTCAATACCGCCCGAGAGCACCTTGCCGGAAGGCGGCGTGACGGCGTTATAAGCGCGCGCGAGACGCGTAACCGAATCCAGCAGGATGACGACGTCGCGCTTGTGCTCCACGAGGCGCTTGGCCTTTTCCAAAACCATTTCAGCGACTTGAATGTGGCGTTGCGGCGGTTCATCGAACGTGGAGCTGATGACTTCGCCCTTTACCGTGCGCTGCATGTCCGTGACTTCTTCCGGCCGCTCGTCGATCAGCAACACGATCAACGCGACTTCCGGATGGTTGGCAGTCACGGAATTGGCGAACGCCTGCAGCATCATTGTTTTACCGGTGCGTGGCGGAGCGACGATCAGTCCGCGCTGTCCTTTTCCCACCGGGCACAGGAGGTCCAGAACCCGCCCCGTCAGGTTTTCGCGCGTCGTTTCCATTTTCAGGCGCCCGGCGGGATAGAGCGGCGTCAGGTTGTCGAAGAAAATTTTGTTGCGCGCCACTTCCGGGTCTTCAAAATTGACCGCTTCCACTTTAATCAACGCAAAATAGCGCTCGCCGTCCTTGGGAGGGCGAACTTGTCCGGAGACCGTGTCGCCGGTGCGCAGATCGAACTTGCGAATTTGCGAGGGCGACACGTAGATATCGTCCGGTCCCGGCAGGTAGTTGTACTCGGGGGCACGCAAGAATCCAAAGCCATCCGGCAGGCACTCGAGCACGCCTTCCGAGAAGATCAGGCCGTTCTTTTCGGTCTGCGCGCGGAGGATCTGAAAGATCAACTCCTGCTTGCGCATGCCGCTGGAGCCGGGAATCGCCAGGTCCTTGGCAATTTTCGCCAGATCCGTAATATTCTTTTCTTTCAGTTCCGCAAGACTAATACTCATCGTTTTCATTTCCTTAAGTCTCTTTAGAGATAAGCCCTAAGCTCAGGCCGGATTATGCTTTATCGGCGGAACCGCACAGGTGCGTTTCGATTTCCAACCGGGTAAGCGAAACTGGGTATTCAAAACAAAGGCGATGCGAATTAAAGTTACGTTCCATGCCGCGTTCCCTGCGTGCAACTATGCAAATGCAACACGTCGGAATGGATGAGCTGAGGTCACCCTCAATTGGTTAATTCTTGATCGCTTTCGGTATCGGTTCCAAACTTTGTTGCCACTTCGGGTCCGGCATCGTGTGTCGCGGGCGTCAGGGGCCGCTCCAGCGCGATTTCCAGAACCTGGTCCACATTTTCGACAAACCGGATGGTCAAATCCGCCTGGATTTCCGCCGGGATGTCTGCCAAATCTTTTTCGTTATCCTTCGGGAGGATCACCGTTCGAATCCCGACGCGGTGAGCCGCCAGCAGCTTTTCTTTCATGCCGCCGATCGGCAGAACCTTGCCGCGAAGCGTGATCTCGCCCGTCATGGCCACGTCGCACCGCACCGGGATGCGCGTGAGCGCGCTCACGATGGAGGTGGCGATGGTGATGCCAGCCGAGGGACCATCCTTCGGGATGGCGCCTTCGGGCACGTGCATGTGAATGTCGATGTGGCGGTAGAAGTCACGGGGCAGGCCAAAGGTTGCCGTGCGCGAGCGCACGTAGCTCATGGCTGCCTGCGCGGACTCCTGCATGACGTCGCCCAGTTTCCCGGTGAGCGTCAGGCGCCCCTTGCCTTCCATGATTGTCGCTTCGGTCGATAGCACCGAGCCGCCAACTTCGGTCCACGCGAGGCCGGTGGTCAGGCCGATTTCGTTCTTCTTTTCGGCCCAGACTTCGCGGTACTTGATGACTCCGAGGAACTCCCCAACGGTTTCGGGCGTGACGTTGATGGAGTATTGCTTGCCGTCCTTTACGACGCGCCGCGCCACCTTGCGGCAGATACTCGCAATTTCGCGTTCCAGGCTGCGCACCCCGGCTTCATATGTGAAATGCCGGATGATGTGCGTAATGGCTTCGTCGGTAAAGGTCAGGTTCGATTCTTCAAGGCCGGTTGTCTCGCGCGCCTTGCGCACGAGGAAGCGCTTGGCGATCTGCGCCTTTTCGGCTTCCGTGTAGCCCGGGATGCGCAGGATTTCCATGCGGTCCTGCAACGGCTGCGGAATGGTATGCAGCACGTTTGCGGTGCATACGAACATGACTTTGGAGAGATCGTATTCGACGTCCAGATAATGATCGGTAAAGGCGTGATTGAGCTCGGGATCCAGAACTTCCATCAAGGCGGCAGATGGATCGCCTCGAAAGTCCGTGGACATCTTGTCCACTTCGTCCAGCACAAAAATCGGGTTCACCGTGCCGGCCTTCTTCATCATCTGGATGATCTGGCCGGGCAGGGCGCCGATGTAGGTGCGCCGGTGGCCGCGGATTTCCGCTTCGTCGCGCACGCCACCAAGTGAAACGCGAATGAATTTGCGTCCCGTGGCGCGTCCGATGGAGGTGGCGAGCGAAGTCTTTCCGACGCCTGGAGGTCCGACAAAGCAGAGAATCGATCCGCGCGGATTTTTTACCAGCTGGCGCACGGCGAGGAATTCCAGGATGCGTTCCTTGACCTTATCCAGCCCGTAATGCTCTTCTTCCAGAATTTTTTCGGCCAGCGCGATATCGCGGATTTCCTTGGAGCGTTTTTTCCAGGGTACCGCGAGCAGCCAGTCAAGGTAGTTGCGGCTCACCGTGGATTCCGCGGACATCGGCGGCATCATTTCCAGGCGCTTCAATTCCTGGGTGGCCTTTTCGAGTGCGTCTTTCGGCATGCCCGACGTTTCGATTTTCTTTTTCAGTTCGTCGAGCTCGTTCTTTTCGCCGCGGCCCAGTTCCTTGTGAATGGCCTTCAGTTTTTCGTTGAGGTAATACTCTTTCTGGGCGCGTTCCATCTGGCGCTTCACGCGCGTGTTTATGTTGCGATCGACGTTAAGCTTCTCAATTTCGCTCTCGAGAATTTCGCCGACGCGCGTCAAGCGGTCCAGTGGATCGAAGTTTTCGAGCAGTTCCTGCTTTTCTTCCACGGGAATTTGCAGATTCGATGCGATGGTGTCGGACAGCTTCGCGGGATCGTCCACGCGGGTCGCGGCAATCATCGTGTCATAGTTCAGGCTTTGCGAGAGTTTTACGTACTGTTCAAACAGTCCGGTCACTTTCGTGACGGCTTGCTCGATCTGCGGCGAAGGTTCGGCTTTATTGGGAATCACTTTCAGGGTGGCGCGGAAGAAGCCCTCGTCGGTGGAAACTTGCAGGACCTTGGCCCGCTCGACGCCCTCCACCAGCACGCGAAGATTGCCGTCCGGCAGGCGCACGCTCTGCACAATGTTGGCCAGCGTGCCCACTGAGAAAATCTCATCAGGTTTCGGATCGTCGACCGAGGCATCGTGCTGCGTGGCCAGGAAAATTTTCTTGTCGGTGGCCAACGCCTCTTCCAGGGCGCGCAGGGAACTTTCGCGGCCCACGATGAACGGATTCATCATTTGCGGGAAGATTACGAGGTCGCGTACCGGCATCATGGGGACGCGCTTGGATTCAGACTTATCTTTATTAAACATGGTGTCCGTAATTTTCTCCTGCTCCTTCGTCATCCCGCCTTTTCGAGCAGTGACCAGTTGATCTCGCGGCTACGGACCATTTCGCCGGTCACCACAAATTCCCGGAGCTTGCGTTGGGCCGGCAGGTGGTACATGAGTTCGAGCATGAGGTCTTCAAGAATCATGCGCAGGCCGCGGGCGCCCACTTTTCGTTGCAGGGCAAGTTCCGCGACCGTTTCGAGGGCATCGTCAGCAAAGCGGAGGCGAACATTCTCGAATTCGAAGAGTCTCTGGTATTGACGGATGAGCGCGTTTTTCGGTTCCGTCAAAATCTGCATCAAAGCGGCCTTGTCCAGATCGCCCAGCACGCCGACAACCGGCAGGCGGCCCACAAATTCAGGGATCAGGCCGTAGCGAATCAAGTCGGTGGGCTGCGCCTGGCTCAGCAGTTCGATGTTGCGGCGCTGCGCGGTGGTGGGCTGCGCATCGGTGTGAAACCCGAGCGACTTCTGCCCAATGCGGCGCTCAATCGTCTTTTCAAGGCCTACGAACGCGCCACCGCAGATAAATAGAATATTGGTCGTGTCGACCGGAGTAAATTCCTGGTGCGGATGTTTCCTGCCGCCCTGCGGAGGCACATTGGCGATCGTACCTTCCAAAATTTTCAGCAAGGCCTGCTGCACGCCTTCGCCCGAGACGTCGCGGGTGATGGACGGATTTTCGTCCTTCTTCGAAATCTTGTCAATTTCGTCGATGTAGATGATCCCTTGCTGCGCCTTGGTCACATCGCCATCGGCCGCCTGCAAAAGCTTTAAAATAATGTTCTCGACGTCTTCGCCGACATAGCCCGCTTCGGTCAAGGTTGTGGCGTCCACGATGGCAAAGGGAACATCCAGCATACGGGACAATGTCTGCGCTAGTAACGTCTTACCCGTTCCGGTCGGACCGATCAGCAAAATGTTGGACTTGGTCAGTTCGACGTCGCCCGGCTGCCGGTTCAGAAAAATGCGCTTGTAGTGATTGTAAACGGCGACGGCCAGCTTCTTCTTCGTCTTATCCTGGCCAATGACGTAGCCATCGAGAAAGGCCTTGATCTCCGGAGGGCGGGGCAGGCGCTTGTTGACAGGATTAACCTGTTCGCGCTTTTCTTCCTCGAGGATCTGCTCGCAGACGGTCACGCACTCGTTGCAGATGTAGGCGCGCGGGTAGTCCGAAGGCGAGCTAATCAGCTTCTCGACTTGCTCCTGCGTTTTATGGCAGAAAGAACAGCGTAATGGTTCGTCAGTGCTGAGTTTTTTCAACGGTGTGTCGCCTTCCGCCGGCCAAAGGAGGAAATTTAGCCCCTGCGGATTATTCTAGGCCCCTTTGCCGGTTCCGTACACCGCCACGTTTTCGATTGCCTACAACTGCGAATGCGTCAGCGGTGCTTCGTAATAATTTCGTCGATCAGTCCGTATTCCTTGGCTTGCGCGGCGGACATAATGAAATCGCGCTCGACATCTTTCTCCAGAGTGTCGAGTGCGTGTCCGCTATGTTGCGCGAGCAAACCATTGATGACCGTGCGCATGCGCAAAATTTCTTTGGCATGAATATCAATATCCGTCGCTTGTCCGGAAAGTCCGGACATCCACGGCTGGTGAATCAGAATTCGCGAGTTGGGCAGGGAAAAGCGCTTCTTGGGCGCGCCCGCCGTGAGCAGGAGCGCGGCAATCGAAGCGGCCTGGCCCACGCAAATAGTGACTACGGCCGGACGAACGAACTGCATCGTGTCATAAATTGCCATGCCCGCGGTAATCGATCCGCCGGGCGAATTAATGTACAGCGAAATATCTTTTTCGGGATCTTCCGCTTCCAAAAACAAAAGCTGCGCGGTCACCAGGTTGGCGACATGGTCGTCAATTGGCGTACCGATAAAAATAATATTGTCTTTCAGGAGCCGCGAATAAATGTCATAGGCTCGCTCGCCCCGGTTCGTCTGTTCCACAACCATGGGGACCAACGTCGTTGCATACGGAGTCATATCTTCTCGATCGTTTCTAGGGTTCATTGGTTTTTTAGTTGAGCGAGGGAAAAACCCGGCCGGAATCGCCTCATTTCTCCTTGGTTATTGTCCGGGTCCGGGAATTGCTGCAGAGCCAATCAAGAGTTTTCTCACTCCTGATCTTCGATTTCATCCTATCCAGCGCTCCCTGCCTTGTCAAGTTTGCGCGCACGGCTGTTGCCGATTCGCCACTACGCTCGGCAAGAGTTTCAATTTCCTTGTCCACTTCTTCGTCGGACACTTCGATATTTTCGGCCGTCGCAATCCGGTCCAGCAGCAATTCCGCCTTCACATCTTCGATCGAGCGTTCTTTTTGCCTGTTGCGCAGTGCCACCCAGTCCACATTCATTCCGCGCGGGTCCATGCCCTGAGAGGCGAGCGAGCGCACGGTGCGTTCCAGGCGCGAATCCATTTGGTGCTCGACCAGCGCTTCGGGAACAGGGAAGTCATGGCCCTTCACGATTTGCGCCAGCAATTTTTCGCGCTGCTGCTCGTTCTGGCGATGCGTCTTCGCCGCTTCCAGATTGTCGCGCATCTTCTTGCGCAACTCGTCCAGTGTTTGCGCGTCGCTTACATCTTTTGCAAACTCGTCTGTCAGTTCAGGACGCTTCTTTTCTTTGATGCCCAGAACTTCCACGCCGTACGTATAAGTTTTGCCTTGCAGCTTGGCGTCCGGGTAGTCGGCCGGGTATGTCACGTCAAACGACTTTTTATCGCCGACGTTCGCGCCGCGCAAATTCTCGTTGAACGGCTCCATCGTTTCTTCGCCGCCCACGTGGCACAGGACGCTCTCCGCTTCGAGAGGCTCACCGCCGCCCATCGGAATGCCGTTTAATTTCAGCTGCGCATAATCGCCGTCGGCTATGGCGCGGCCCTCCACTGGAACGAACGTCGCTGCGCGGTCGCGCAATTCTTCAAGCCCTTTATCGACATCCGCGTCTTCCACCTTTAAATCGTCCAGCTCGACTTCGAGATCCTTATACTGTCCCAGCTCAAATTCGGGAAGCACCTCAAACACGGCGCGGAATTTGACGGGCCCGTCTTCCGAGAAATCAACCTTGTCGATTTGCGGCTGCGTGACCGGAACCAATTTGCTTTCGGTGACGGCTTTTTCGACCTGCTCAGGCACGAGCGATTGCAGCACTTCACTCTTAATGTCGTCGGCAAAACGGCGCTGAATTAAAGTGATTGGCGCCTTTCCAGGGCGAAACCCGGGCACGCGGGCGACGCGCGCAAATTCTTTCGATACGCGCTTCACTGCTTTTTGTACGGTTTCCGCGGGAATTTCAAGATCCAGTTCGCGACGGCAGGTTGCTTCGCTCATAGTCACGCCTTCAGGTTAATAAATTTCAATGTAGTTGATCGAAATATGCCAGGAACCGCTTACGATTCGTGCGTCTACTCTAAGTCGCTTCTCGGTCCTAAAAAATGGAATCGGGAAAGTACTGCGAGCGGGGCACAACGAATCGAAAGTATAGGGGAATCCCGGAGCAACGTCAACTCACGACGAGGGTTGCGCGTGAATTGAGTCATTCTTCATGTGCGAGTTGCTCGCCTGAAATACAGAAATCAAAGCTGCCCGACCTGAAAAGCGGCCTGTCTGCTCACGAGTCAGAACGATATGCGTCCACAAATCGAGCAAAACGGTCTTGCCCTTCAGGTCCGCAATCGATACCAGATTGCCTTGATCTCCGTGACACGCAGGTCACCCTTGGAGTCACTCTCGGACGCTTTTTTATCGGACGGCGAACGCCGGGAGTATGTCGGTAGCTTCTATATGACTGCAGCAATTTAGCAAATCGACGGCCTGCTGCTATAGTTGAGACGGTAAAAAGTCGCGAAGGTAATTCGCTGGATATGTTAACGACCACAAGGAGACTTATGTACCCTGAGCAATTTGTGCGGCCAATGCGCGAGGAACTTACGAGTGTGGGTTTTCGCGAATTACGGACGCCCGAAGATGTGGATGCTGCGCTGAAGCAGGAGAAGTGCACCGTGCTGGTCGTGGTCAATTCGATTTGCGGATGCGCGGCGGGCAAGGCTCGTCCTGCTGTGGCCAAGGCGCTCTCGCACAGCGTTCGGCCGGAAATTTTGACCACTGTTTTTGCCGGGCAGGATCCGGACGCCACGAGCCGCGCGCGCAGTTATTTCGAGGGCTATGCTCCGTCTTCGCCTTCGATTGCCTTGCTGCGCGACGGCAAAGTCGCGTTCATGCTGGAGAGGTCTAACATCGAGGGCCGCGATGCCGCCGCGATTGCTGAAGATCTCACTAACGCATTTGACCGGTTCTGCGCTCCGGCGGAGTCCGCTCACGCATAACAGCGTCGCGAGGCGTTTGAGCGTTTGAACCTTTCTCAGGCAGTAGGGGCACGGCATGCCGTGCCCCTACGGTGAAAATTTTGCGGACCTGGTTTTTTCCGGCGCGAGATGAATCAGCTGATGATCAGTAGCGCGTTGGCAACAATCCATCCAACAGGCTCTCATCGACTTCCGCCACGTTCACGGTGACATCCATTTCTAGAAAATCTTCGCGGCGCCCTATGAACGTGCCCCACAATGGAAGAACGTGCTCCGGCGACCACGCCATGGCGACGCGAATCAGGTTGCGATTTCCTACAATTGCGTTTGTCGGATCGAAATCGATCCATCCAGCGCCGGGCAAAAAGGCCTGCATCCAGGCGTGCGTTGCTCCGCCTCCCTTAATGTCCCCCGAAGCATTGAAATCGCTCGCGGAACGGTTGCCGGGAACAAGGATATAGCCGCTGACGAATCGGGCGGCGACACCTAGGGAACGCGTTGCTTCCATCATCAGCACGGCGAAGTCGCGGCACGTTCCCTGGCCGCTCGCGATGGTTTCATCCGGACTTTGTATGCCCTTTTTGCTGCGCCGCACATACTGAAATTGTTCTTTGATCCCGTGGGTTATGGAGCGGAGCAAGTCCATCGTGCCGGTGGTCCCCGAAGTGTCCAGAAACTGCTTTACCCAGTAGCTGACGTTCGCGTGAGGATAATTGTGCGCCAGCGCCCGGGTGAGGTTCGGCGTGTCTTGATGTGAATAGTGGAAGGGAAAACTGGCCGCGTAATCTTCGATTGGATACTTCGGCAAGGTCGTCTCGAAATGCTCGAGCGTGACAACGCTTTCAAAACGCAGTTCCGTGGTCCAGCCTTCAAAGTCAGCGATGGCGATGGAGTTATCGAACACGTCGTGCTGCCATCGCAGGCGTGAAGGATACGGCGAAATACTCAGGCTGGTCTTCAAAAGCTTCAGGTCGTGGCTCTCGCGCGGCCTGAACATCATGCGGTGCTCACCCAGTTGCACAGGCGCGCGATAGCGATACGTTGTGACGTGGCGAACGGTCAGGACAGACATGTCAGGCGCTCATCGCTCCCGTCTGTGGATGCTGCACAGGCTGCGGAGGAATGACCGCGCCGCGCTCGTCAACTTCGTCGGTCCAAATCGTAAAATTTTCCAAAATGTTGGGGCCGAACGTGGTGGCGATGGCGACATCAGCCGCGTCGCGTCCGCGTGCGATCAATATTCTTCCGATTCTGCGCACGTTGTTTCGTGGATCGAAAATATACCATTCGCCGCCGAGATAAACTTCGATCCACGCGGCGTGGTCCGGGACGCCGTAGGGCGGCGCGGTTCCCATGTCACCGAGATATCCCGTGCAATAGCGCGCAGGAATATTCATGCAACGGCAAAACGCGATCGCCAGATGCGCATAATCGCGGCACACGCCGACTCGCTCATTGTAGGCTTCCCAGGCGGACCTGGTTGCGCGCGCCTTTTGGTAATCGAACGAAATACGGTTGTGCACAAAATCGCAAATGGCCTGAACCAGCGGCCAGCCGCGCTGCAGTCCGCTGAATTGGCTCCACGCAATATCGGACAATAAATCGGTTTCGCAATAGCGGCTGCCGCGCAAAAAGATCAGCGTGTCGTCCGGCAGATCTTCTACGGCAATTTGCGGGGCGTCGGGAGCGAAAACGTCCGGACGCCCCGAATCGTTTACCAAGCCGCTGCTCATGATTTTGATTTGTCCCGCCGGAGCGACAATGCGGCTGCAGAAATTCCCGAAGCCGTCGCGATAGGTTGTCACGGGCACGTAAGGTTCCGTCGTCAGATGATCGGTGATGATGATGTCAGAGGCGCGCGAATAATGAATGCTCAAGGTCAACAACATCGGCGTCGGTTGTTCAAAGCTGTACACCAATTCGTAGCCTACACGAATCCTCATACGTTTGGGGCCTTTCGCAAATTAGACATAGGAAATAGCCAGTTCCGAAGAAGGGCAGGTCCGCGCGGTAGATCGGCAAAAAAAATCAGAGCTTTCCCTGTCTGACGTGTTGAATGAGAACTCATCGCAACTATTAGAGCTTCTCCGCGAAGAATGCGTCTATCCAAAATTGTACACTTTTTGAGCCGGCGATCTGGGAATTCAATATGGATAGTACACATCTAAAAAATGGATTGCCGCTCGCTCCCCAGAGTCACTTCGACACGCCAACTGGTGCTACAACTATGAATAACGACACTTAAACGATAAACTCCCATGAATTCAAGGCCATCGTGAGGCTGACTTGGACACAACACAGGCGAAAGATTTTCTGGTAGCGCAGGCGACTCGGCAAGCTGAGCTGGACGGAGTGTCTCTAACTGACGTCGAAAAGAGGATGATGTACTTTACCGAAAGCGATCCTTCGTCGTGCGAAACCCCCATCGAGTTGAATGACGAATTCGAGCGGAAATACGACACGAACGAATACGAAGCCAAGATTTCGCGGCTACTCCATCGTGCCCGCGGCAGTGTGAAGAAAGAAAATCCCCAGCAGTTACGAATTTGGGACCAAGCGATCCGAACCCTCCGAAAAGGCGATCACTACATTCTAGTCATGGTCGGCCAATCGCGCGATTTCGGCCTCGGTTGGTGGATGCCGGTTTTTTGGGGCATAGGAATCAGCGTCGTCTTATTTATCGTCGCGATTGTAAAGGACGCATTGGGCGCGAGAGGGTTAATTCCGAATTGGCTATTCGGCTGGATTTCCAATGACCCGAGAACCCAAATGGAGGCATTCTATCTAATCGTTGTCGGTTCTTTCGGGCTGTGGGGTCTCATAACTCTAGCCAGAGCGGGGGACTTCGATGCCGAGATCAAGGCTTCGCGGCAACGATTACTATCACCGTTCAGTTTTTTATCGCGAAAGCGTCGTTCACGCAAATAGATTCCGACACAGTGCTCTCAACTGTCGTTCCGTGAATTGCAAACTCTTAGTTCGCCTACAGAGTTACTTTCTCGACGCCGCTAATTCAGCGGTTCCACCCTAGCGATTTTTGCCTGGTGATTTTCTCCTACCCAGAAGACGGAATTCCCGCCCGAGGTGCCAACTTCCACACGCCTCACATTTACGCCCAGGCGCGGAAGCATGTACTGCCGGAATTCGCCGGTCTTGAGATTTAATCGAAGAATGATTTCGCTGGTCATGGTTCCGGTCCACGCGAAACCGTCCTTATCGAGGGCGACGTCATACGCGCCGTACCAGGGAACGGGCAGCTTCCACTCCTGAAATTTTTGCGAATGCGTGTCAAACATGCCGATGGTTTTGCCGTAATACTCGCCGATCCATAGGCGGCCCTGCCCATCGAGGTGCATGCGCCGGGGGCCCGCATCTTCGGTGGGGATCGGGTATCGCGCCACAAGTCCAGTTTCGCCGTTCAGCTGAAACAGGTTGCCACCTACAATGTCCGCTTCGTACAAATTCCCTGCCTGGTCCGCCGTGATTCCGTAGATGTGGTGGCGCGTACCTTTCTCGTCCTTGATCTTCAGGTCGGGAGGGAACTCGTCGAATTTTTTGATTTGTCCGGTCGCTGGATCGAGGCGATACACAGAGTCATCGCCCGTGTCCTTCGCCCAGACTTTGCCGTCGCCTCCCACGGAAACGAAATCGGCTTTCACTTCTGGCGCGAGTGGGTAGTTCGTGAATTTTTCTGCTTTCACGTCGAACTTGGTGATGTTGTTCCAATCGTGCCGGCCGAGCCACATATTTCCATCTTTATCCCATTCGATCGCCTGAAAGCCTGGAGGAACGCCGGGCGTTGGCGTCTCGTCCTTCCATTCTTTTATTTCGCCGTTCGCGGGATTGAGCCGGCCGATGATGCCTTCCGCGAAATCCTGATACCAGATCATGCCGGATTTGTCCGGCGCGGCGTCGTGAGGTTCCGCATTCTCACGCGGCAAATCGTATTCGGTGACGATGACTTTCGTGTCGTCGCCATGTGGGCGCGGCAGAGTTTTGAGTTCAAAATCGTGCGTGGCGCGCGCGCTTAAATTGATCGAGGCCAGAAATTGCGCGAAGTCCTCGTTCCCGAAAGGAGTGCCGCCTTTTTCCGGGGAGGGCACAGGGTGGTTGATGGAGCTGACCTGATCCCAGCCCCTCATGCGCTTAAACGTGGTCATCCATCCGGCCTTGTCATACGTGCTTTGCAGGACCGGCGCGAGCGTGTGGCAGTGCGAGCACGTCATGAACAGATATTCTTTCTGCTCATAGGTGCCGGGAATGCTCATGAGCCATTCGACATCGCTCATCTGTGCGGCCAGATCGCTGGTCTTCTTAAGGCTGATATTTGCGATGGTTGGTTTTGTTCCCAGCGTGGCGAATAGCTCAGGGTCGGTCGGCTCGTAACCAATCGCTCGAATTTCAAGTCGGTATTTGCCCTGTTCCAACCGCCCCGCCGGAAACGCATAGCGGCCCTGCGCGTCGCTCACAACGGTAGTGGTCACCGTGCCCGGCACTCGCTTGGCGCTGACGAGCACGCCTTCCATCGGCCCTTCCGCTTCGGAGCTCACGATACCGCTCAAGCCGGGCGCCTCCGCAGGCACAGGAGGCTTCGCGCCGCTCGCCACGCCGGAAAAGATGACTGCGAATCCAAGAAAAAGTGACCATGCTTTCATGCGTATAGCTCCCTGTAAGCCGCGGCCCGGAATGCCAATTATTTTACTGCTGCAACACGTATTTGCCTGACAGAAATTTACCCCATCTCGGTTCAAAATCCAACGACGTAAGGCACCAGTGCGCTCGCGGAATCTGCGCAATCGTCGCTGTTACACGCGAAAAAGTTTGTACCACATTGCCGCGCAAGCCCATTTGCCTGCCGGTAAACGCTGGCGAGAGATGGCGCCAAAAAGCTAGCAGCAACCGCACCGCCTGCTGCCAAGGAAGCGAAAACTTGTCGTCGATTCAGTTTGTCCGTCATGATTGCGTGATCTCTCCGAAAGATTTCATTTCGCCGAAATATGGCAATCCCGATTTGTTTCAGAACGCAAAGTCAATTTGGGATCGCCACTAAGCACTGTATGCGGGAGCATACTAATAATGGAGTTGGCCCGCCACATCGACATTTGGCAATTTTCTGAATGAAGGAAGGTGTGTCCTTCAGGGAAGTTCAAAATTCGGATGTCGGAATCATTATACAATCTCCTTGAGCGGGTCGAGTTGACCTTACATATCGCCAAATTAAATGAGGAGCCATGGATCTACAACTTAAAGACAAAAAAGTGTTGGTGACTGGATCGACGGCTGGCATCGGCTTTGCAACCGCGCGCGCATTCGCGGCTGAATCTGCGTCAGTGATCGTGAACGGGCGCGGACAAGTACGGGTTGACGCCGCGGTTCACGAAATTCGTAAACTGCATCCGAATGCGAAAGTTACAGGAGTCGCGAGCGATGTAGCGACCGCCGCGGGATGCAAAAATCTCGTCCAAGAGTTGCCGGAAGTCGACGTCCTCGTCAACAACATGGGAATCTTTGAGCCGAAGCCGTTTGAAAAAATACTGGACGAAGACTGGATGCATTTTTTTGAAGCAAATGTCATGAGCGGGGTGCGGCTTTCGCGCCATTATCTCGCCGGAATGCGCGCAAAAAACTGGGGCCGGATTTTGTTTGTATCCAGCGAATCCGCCGTGCAGATTCCCGCCGAAATGATTCACTATGGTATGACAAAGACGGCGCAGATAGCCGTGGCACGCGGCATCGCCGAAACCGTAGCAGGGACGGGAATTACAGTGAACAGCGTGCTCGCCGGTCCAACGCGCTCCGAGGGCGTAGAAACATTTATCTCGCGCATGGGAGCCAGCAACGACGCCACCGCCTTCGAAACGGAATTTTTTAAAACGATACGGCCGACGTCTCTCTTAAAACGCTTCGCGACGATCGACGAAGTCGCGAGTATGATTGTCTATCTCGCGAGCCCGCTGGCGTCGGCAACAACCGGATCAGCAATCCGCGTCGACGGCGGCGTAGTGCGCGCGATCCTGTGAAGTTGCGAACGTATTTTGTGACGCGGCGCTTCCGCCTGCGGATTTTGGCCCTTGCAAAACTTACCTCCAACGACTACGTCCAAAAAAATGTAAGAAGCCTGCCATTCCGAGCGGGCGAGGAATTCCTCACTTTGTTTTACTTGGCTGCACAGCGAAGAGAGAAGCGAGATTCCTCGCTTCGCTCGTGATGACAGAATACTCGAGGGTTTTCTTATCGAAAGAATTCCAGGCTGGTCCTTGCAAGTTCAAACCCCGCAGGCTGAAGCCCGCGCCACAAAATGCCAAAAATTGACTAAATACTTAAATGCGGCAACAAATGAATTGACACCTTCCACGCGAAGTGATATTTCCTCAGTCACTTAAGGTCGGGTCCTGCAATTATCGGCCTTCTCGTCAGTTTACGAAAATTTGAAAAAGCACTCAGAGAGCACTCAGACAGCTCTGGACGCTCATTTAATTTGCGAGGTTACCTAGCCCATGGAAACCCTCTTGCAGAAGAACGTTGTAACGCGCCTTTCGAAGAAATTCAAATTGCTGTGCCGGCTCATTTTTCCGCTGATATCGCTTCTCCTTGCGCCTTCCTTGTTTGCTCAGGGGAATCAAGGACGCATCACGGGAACCGTCACGGATCAATCCGGTGGAGCGATTTCCGGCGCCACGGTAACTGTCCTCGACGTGCAGCGGGGTCTGCCCCGCACCGTCGTTACCGGCGACTCCGGCGAGTACAACGCCCCCAATTTGCTGCCGGGCCAATACACGGTTCGCGCCGAAGCCAAAGGCTTTAAGAAAATCGAGCAGCAGAATATTTTGCTCGAAGTCGGAAAAGAAATGCGCGTGGATCTGTCCTTGCAGCCTGGCGAAATCAATCAGACGATCACGATCACGGAAGCTCCGCCGATGGTCGAGACCACGAACGCGACGCTGGGCGGAACGCTGAGCAATCAAGCGATCAACGATCTGCCGTTGAATGGCCGTAACTACATCAACCTGTTGACCCTGCGTCCTGGAATGACGGTGTATCCCGGAGGCGGAAGCGCCGCACGCTCCGCGAACGGAACCCGCCCTGAAGACATCGGCTACCTGCTAGATGGTGTGCGCGAAGATGATCCGTACACGGGATCGAGCGTGCTCAACGCAGTCATCCCCGCGGGCGACGCCTCGACTTCCTTGCCGATCGACGCGATTCAGGAATTCAACACAGAGCAGAATCCGAAGGCGGAATTTGGCTGGAAGCCCGGCGCGATCGTCAACGCCGGCATTAAATCCGGCAGCAACACGCTCCACGGGACGGCGTTTGCATTTGGCCGCGATACCGTGCTCGATGCGCGTAACTTTTTCAATCACGCGTCAGACCCGAACTGCGCGGGTACGCCTGCGATCTGCAATAAGGCACCGGTAGCCCTCGAGCAGTACGGCGCGAGCCTTGGCGGGGCGATTAAGAAGGACAGGCTGTTTTATTTCGTTAACTATGAAGGACAGCATTACAGCGTGGGAAGCACGTTGCTGCTGACTCCTCCCCTGACCGTGACGGCACCCGGCGGACCCGACGCGTCCAAAAGCCTCGTCGACGCGTGCAACTCTGTTGGATACGCCAATGTTACGCCGCTGAGCAGGCAACTTGCGGGGCTCAACCCAGACTGTTCCGTAAAGCCTACAAATTTCACTCCCGGCACCAGCGAATCGCTGTTTCCAACCGACACTGCCAGTACGTTTCTTCCATTGGGTCTGGTGAGCAACAACTCCCAGGAAAACGGGGTGGTTAAGATCGACTATCACATGAACGATCGCCACTCGCTGTCTGGAATGTATTTCAATGGCCGCGGGGGCGGAATTTGGAACGATGGCGCGTATCAGCTCGGTATTGCGGGATCCAGTAATTCTCCGTGGATGTCCAACCTGCTTGGAAAGGTGCAAGTGGGCTCCGCCGCGTGGACCTGGACGCCAAACTCGACAGTCGTGAATGAGGTTCGCGGCGGCTACGCTTACTTTCACCAGACATATGACTCTGTGGACGCGAACGTCAATCCACTCTCTTACGGAATTAACACGGGTGTAACCGACCCCCGCTTCTTCGGTTTTCCGTTCATTCGAATTAACCCGTTCTCCTCCACGAATTTCCGTTTGGGAGGCAATTGGCCCAAACACCCCGGTCCCACGGGGGCGTTCGAATTGCTGGACCACGTGTCTCTCTTGCGCGGCAAACACGCCTTCAAGTTTGGCGGTGAATTCATTAACAACACCGCCGACGTATTCGTGACCGCGAACGGAAAGGGCAGCATCCGGTTCACAAACCTGACTAATTTTCTGAAGGGCGTTTCGAGAACAAGCGGCTCACTGTCACAAATTCTGGTGGGAGATCCGGAGCGACATCTCAGTAATCAAGGTTACGCGGCATTCGTGCAGGACGACTGGCATATAAAACCGCGTGTGACGTTGAACCTCGGGTTGCGCTACGAAGTGCAGACCGTGCTCAAGGATCGCGACAATAAATTGGGAAACTTCGATCCGAATTCTCCCACCGGATTGGTGCAGGTCGGCATCGGAGAGAAATCTGCGTATTACGGAGACCACAACAATTTTTCGCCACGCGTTGGGTTTGCGTGGGATGTGCAAGGCAACGGAAAAACTGTCGTCCGCGGCGGCGGCAGCATCATGTATGAGCAATTGCCTTACAGCGTTTTCATCGCCGTTGGCAACCAACTGGGATTGAACCAAGTCCCCACGGGCGCGACATTGGTCACAAATCACGTCAGCAGACCCGGTGCGGGAAATATGGGGGTGATCACAGAGAGCGTATCCGGCGGCTCAGCAGCAACCCCGAACACTTTGATTTTTAACTGGCAACACCAGACCACCGCGTGCGTCACTGGCGGAACAAATGCCTGCGGAAGCATATTCCCGTCGAGCATTTTTGCCCTGCAGTGCGGCGACGGCCTGCTTGTCGCCGGCGATCCCGCGCCTTGTAACACGGAGGCGCTCGACCCGAACATGCGCACGCCCTATCTCAGCACGTGGTCACTGGGCATCCAGCGCGCCATCACGAATGACATGTCATTGGAAGTCAACTATGTCGGCAACCACGGCACTAAATTCCTCGGGTTCGCTGATATCAACCAGCCGCCGCTGGGAGCAGCCTTCAGCGCTTCGTGTGGCGCCTTATCAGCGGGCGCTTGTGAGCAGGCCTCTCGGCCCTATAACAGCAAGTTCCCCTATCTCGCGCAGATTGACCGGCTCTCCAACATAGACAAATCGAATTACGACGGCTTGCATGTCACTCTCACACAAAGACCAATTCACGGGCTGTCCTTCCTGGTGGGATACACGTACGCGCACGCACTGGACAATGCTTCGGCCAACTTCGGTTCGAACTTTCTTCCGGTAGACAGCTCACATCCGGCTGGCATGTATGCGAACAGCGACTTCGACATTCGCCATCGCATCACCATCACTGCTTCCTACGCGATACCCGGTATCAAGACACCGGGCCAACTCTTGCAGGGCTGGCAAATTAATTCGCTCGTGAGCCTGCAGGGCGGTTCGCCGTGGACGGCGCAAGACTTATCGGATGATTTTAGCGGGACCGGGCAAGTCACGGAGCTCGACACGTACGGGCAGTTCTGGAATATCTCAGGACCTCCAAGCGGATTCAAGGCTGGGCCGCAGGCACTGCCATGTTACGGCCTGGCACTATGCGCAGGCGGCACGAATCAGGTCAGCGCCACCATCGCGCCTGCTTGCGTTACCGCCGCCAATGCCATGGGTGCGGCCACACTCGCTTCGCTTAACGCGATTGGAGGTTGCTACATGGAGGGCAGCACTATCCTGATTCCTCCCGCCAACGGAACCATCGGCAATGCTGCTCGAGGTATCTTCCGTGGCGCCGGATTCAAAAATTGGGATCTGTCCGTGGTTAAGGACGAGAGACTCTTCAAGGAACGCCTGACGGCTCAGTTCCGCGCCGAGTTTTTCAACGTTCTCAACCATCCGAATCTTTACAATCCAACCGGGCCAGCAGGAGCGGGTTTTAATGATCCTTCTGCTCCGGCAACATTTGGCTGTGGCTGCAATACCCCTGACCAGGCGTCGCCGAATCCGGTGCTCGGTACCGGCGGCAGCCGCTCCATTCAATTGGGCCTGAAGCTGATCTGGTAAGAGTTTCCGGAGGGAAGCCGGAGTGTGGGATTGCACAATGCTTCCGTGCAATCCCACACTCCGAGTTAAGTACATCGTTGATCAATGCTGTCCCGTAGTTATTTTTCGCGCTCGAAGACAGCTTTGGCGTAATAGGTTTTGCCAGGGTAAATCGGGCTGGGAGCAGGCGATGTCGTGAAAATTAGTTGATTCCCATCGATTTTAAAATGCCTTAGCTGCTCGGTTCCGTTCCACTCTTCATTCCAGGAAACATCCACAGAGGTGATGAGGTCATTGCCCTCGATGCGGTACTTGCCAGTGTAGGCGACCATGGATTTCCAAAGTTCCGCGCGACCTTCGTCGGTGGTAGCGGGCTTTCGCCCGTCGGCAGTTGTGAAGAGGACAACGCGCCCCTCCGGCGTAAAAATCACGATGCCCTTTGGATGCTCGCCCAATCCATTTTGCGGAGTGCCATTGTCCACCACCCGTTGATACGAAACCATTTTCCAGCTTCCGACCAGCGCGCTTTGATCAGCGGTC
>DASRQU010000059.1:0-6213 GCA_035696345.1 Candidatus Acidiferrales bacterium | reverse complement strand
GGTCGAAGACGGCGTGGTCGCCGGGCCGAGCTGCGACAAGCTCGTGGCCGGGTCCGTTCCGTACGTGGTCGAGTAGGAAACGATGGCGGTATTATATGTGCGCAGCGAGGCGACAGCGGACGCTTCGTTGGCAGCCATCTTCGAACGCAGCAAGTTCGGGATCGCGATAGCCGCGATGATCAGGATGATCGCGACGACGATCAGCAATTCGATAAGTGAAAAACCCTTTTGTTGTTTTTGGCGGCTCAATGAGACTGCTCCTCTTTTTTTGTAAATTCTGACGATTTGTTAATCGTGTCACTCACCAATAGAGCAATTACGAGGCCAAGCCTAGGGACGCGGAGGTCGAAAATCCGCGAAGCCTTTCAATCCCATCAAAACATGGACGTTCGCTACAAGGGTCCGAATTTCACGTGGATGGCCACGTACGTCGCCACCGTGTCGGGCAGGCGGAAAGCGACATAATGTGTCCTTCGGAGCGCCGTTTTTTCGTATCCTCCCATGTCACTCCACTCGTCGGTTTCCGTCCTTGCGTTATTAACGGAGTTTTAGAAGTGGGAGTAATCGGTCTTGGAACCGCGCAGCTGGCGACGGTGAGAGGTATAGCCGAGGTTTTAAACGCACGCTCAAGGCTGTCGAACAGTCGAACCGCAATCTAGGCAACGATCCGCGACGCATCGTATCGGTATTCAGACAGATTGATTATCGGAATCCCCGCCGCCCAATTTCCAATAGTAAACGGAAATTGCGAGTGCCACAGGGAAGCAAACCAGCAGGATTAAAGCGAATGTAAACAGATAGGCGTTGCCTTCGGCGCTGCCATTTCCAACGAAAACGTGCACGAAAAGCAAGATGCTGTAAGTCCCGCAAAGCAGCGCTATGGCGGCCAACACAAATGCGATAAGAACCCGAAACATTCGGGAATTCCGAATTGGCCCCATCTATTTCCTCCGACTGCAAATCGATGAGGCAATTATAAACAAAAAACGTTTTAAATTAAGAAAATGTTTAAGAGCAGGTGGGAAGACAACTATACGGCTGCACAACGGGCGGCGATTGCACGCCGGGTATAGAACAGGAATGATTGGCTGGCCTGTCTTCCGCGAAAACCCAAAGTTGGCGCGCCTTGGCCCGAACGGGCCAGCCATCATCGAGAAATTTTTGAGCAACAACGCATAAAGGCGTTTACTTCTTGGGCTGTTTGGCAATCACCATTTTGGAAATTTTTTCGTAAGTTGCCTGAGGAATAATTTTCTTTTGCACTAGTTCATTCTTGGCACGGTATGGGCGGCCATCGATAATTTTCTGCGAGTAGGTTGTTCCAATTCCCGGGAGCGCCTGCAGCTGATCTTTCGTCGCGGTGTTCAAATCAAGAAGATCGCCGGACGCGGCAGGCGTGGCGGCTTTCGGCGCTTGCGTGGAAGTTGCTGCCGGCGGTTTGCTGGCCGGAGCGGCCTGCCCGAACGTCAAGGAGGTGGCGCACAAAAAGAATAAACCGAGCAAAGCTGCGGCCGAAAGAACGCGTTTTTTTGTCATCGATCGTCTCCTGTTTTATTTTCAAATGTAGCGGGTGTGGTGATCACTCATGGGGATTGCTATGGGAATCATCGTAGGGTGCGTGCCAAGTCGTGTCAACCGTTTGGACCGAAAAAACGAGTCAATTTCACCTCAGCCCGAGGCGCATTTTTGGTCGCGGCCAGGGAGCGGCGCGACGAAAAGGAAGCTGGCCAGGGCAATTTCTCAAGAAGCGACGAGGGAATATCGACATGGAACAGCCCGTGCGCGATCGGTTTGGCGCGCTAATGCACAGCAGTATATAGTGTTTACGCGGGCTCATGTGTCCCCCGCGAATTTCTGATTATGTTTTTTATCGAGGCGCCCACCGAGCTTGTATGAGTGTGGATATCGTTAGACAGCTGGATCGAGCCAAGCGCTTGGTCGAAAAGCGGAGCATTGACGAGGCCATTCAGGCCTATCAGACAGTGCTGGCCGATTTTCCCAATCATCTGGAATCCATGCAATCTCTCGGTGATCTGTTCACCATGCAGAACAGACCCGATCGTGCTGCCTTTTACTACGGGATGCTGTTTGACCGGTTCCTCGCGCCCCGCGAGGAGCCGAAAGCCATTGCGCTTTACACGCGCTTCCTGAAACCACAGCAGCAACCTCCCGAGCGCGTCGCGCGATATGCGCTGCTTCTACAAAAGCAGCATCGCGCTGAAGAAGCCCTCGAACAATTTACATCCGCTGCCCTTGCTTTTGAATTGAGCGGCAAAGGCGAAGAGGCCCTCGAGTGTTTCGTGCGCATCGCTCAACTTGATTCTGAAAATCGCGACCGTCACGTGACCGTTGCAAATCTTGCCGAACGCCTTGGCAACCTGACGGCGGCGTCGCGAGGGTATCTAAAGGCGGCCCAACTTACCGTCGATAACGAGACGGAAGCCCTCGAATTATTCGCCAAAGCGCATGAGCTCGTTCCGGGCGACCGCAGCGCAGCTCTTTGTTACGCTCAAGCATTTCTGCGCAGAGGCGACGCGTCCGCAGCGGCCGCCATACTTGGCCCGTTGAGTGAAGCGGAAAGAGATCTTCCATTTCTTGACACCTACGGCGACGCGCTGATTCGGTCCGGTCAGCTAGACACCGCGCGCTCCCTGCTGGAAAGCATGCAAAGCCAGGGAATAGGCTCGGCAGAAAAATTTTTTCAGCTCACCACCGAATTCCTGTCCGCGGGCCGCGAGGAAGCCGCTGTGGAAATGCTCACCACAACAAAAAAAAGCATGATCGCCGCCCGCCAGGAGTCTGAATTTGCCTCTTCCACCGATAGCCTCATCGAGGCGTTTCCCAAATCCCTGAGGCTCGCCGAATTCTGGGCGCAACTGTATGGCGAGCTTAATCGAGAAGCGAAGCTGTTTGAGGCCGGCGTTCATTTATTTGATTTGAAGCTTGAACATAACGACATAATCGGTGCCTGCGAAGCATTCGAGAAGCTTGTCGAGATCGATCCATACGATTCTAAAAACCAGGAGCGCTATGACCAACTGAAGGGCCGCGCCGATGACGACTTTTTAAGGCGAGTGAGGTCGCGGCTTTCCAACGCGGCCACGCATAGTTCGGAGCCCGCTCCATCGCAAACTTCTCCGCGCAGAAGCAGTGAGCCGTCGCCCGCCATTCTGGAAGCTGTTCAATCCAGGCAAACACTTGAAGACTTGCTCGTTCAAGCCGAAATTTTCATTCAATACTCTTTGCAATCCAAGGCCGTTGAGCGTTTGCAGCGCATCGTCGAATTATTTCCGGGCGAAGAGGACGATAACGAGCGGCTGCAGACCCTCTTTGATGCCGCGCGCTGGTGGCCTGAAAAAGGCGCGGCGCCTGTGGTTCCCATGGAGCAACCGAGACCTGCCATAGAGGAACCCTCGGTTCGCCCTGTCGCCGCGGCTACGTATGCTGCGGAAACCATCCGCGATCTCTCCAAAATCTCGGAGATCAATCAAAACGTTTTTCGCCAGCCTTCTCCCCGCGCCATGCTTTCCGTAGCGGTAAATGAAGTCGGCAATTATCTGCGGGTTTCCAGATGCATCGGTGCGATCGGACCCGCCGGTCAACCCCCGCAAATGGCTTCGGAATTTTGTTCCACCGGATTTCAAGCCTCCAGCTCAAACCAGATTGTCCGACTCATCGGCCAGCTCACGGTCGGAGCGCCCGATTCTCTCGGCGGCCTACCCCTGTCTGCAGACGTCGCACCCATCCTTACGGAAATGGGATTGGAAACTGCGCTCGGAGTGCAGCTTCTGGATCCCGAAACGCAATCGCCCGCAGGCATGATGATCCTGGGCTATGCTCTCGCGCATGAGTGGAAGCCGAACGAAACTTATTTTTTGCAATCGATAGGCGATCAGATGCTCATGTGCGTGCACCACACGCGGCTGCGCACCCTGGTCCGGACGCTCGCTGTGGCCGATGAGAAGACAGGCCTGCTTGCGCGAAGTTCTTACATCGATTGTCTTTTGCAGGAATCCCTACGCGCACGCACGCAGAACCTGCCTCTGGCTCTGGCGTTGCTGCAGGTCGATGGCGGCCCGGACATTCTTCGCCAGCAGGGAGAAGGCCCTTTCGATCGCTACATGGACCAACTCGGCGAGACTGCCAACGCAATCGTTCGCCAATCCGACCTCGCGATCAAGTACACTTCATGGGCTCTCGCGATTGTCCTGCCGGACACTCCGCTGATGGGCGCGCAAAAATTTGCTCAGAAATTAAAGGCGGCGCTTAACGGTCTGCGGCCGCCGTGGGATTCGGCCCCGCTGACCATGAGCGTGGCCGTAGCTGAAGCGATTGCCAATAAAGAGTACGATAACGAAGATGTTGTGACCGATTTAATTAATCGCGTGGAGTCCGGGCTGGAAGAAGCTCGCAAGCGCGGCGGCAACGAAATTATCACGCTGGAACCGGCGAAAACGTAAGGAGCGCTTATGGCATACGAAAACCTGCTCTACGAAAAGCGGGATCGTATCGGGTTCATCACGTTCAACCGTCCCAAAGTGTTGAACGCGCTCAACCATCAAACCATGGAAGAGTTGCGCGACATTCTGATTTCCGCGCGCGAGGATCAGGAAGTTCGAGTTCTCATTCTTACGGGCGCGGGGGAGAAATCGTTCGTGGCGGGTGCGGACATTTCGGAACTCGCCGAGCAAAGTCCGGTGGGCGGCAAGGAAACGGCGGCGTTTGGACAAAGCGTTTTAAATTTGCTGGAGACGCTTGGAAAGCCGACGATTGCGGCGATCAACGGTTTTGCTCTCGGTGGTGGGTGCGAGGTCGCCCTCGCGTGTTCTATGCGCCTGGCCAGCAAGACCGCGAAACTCGGGCAGCCGGAAGTGAAACTTGGCATCATGCCCGGCTACGGCGGATCGCAGCGGCTGTCGCGCCTCTGCGGCAAGGGCATCGCGAACGAACTGTGCCTCACGGGAGAAATGATGTCCGCGGATGAAGCATTTCGCATTGGCCTCGTGAATCATGTGTACGAGCCGGTGGAACTTTTGCCCGCGGCGGAAACGCTGGCGAAAAAAATCATCGCCAATGCACCGCTTTCGGTAAAGTTTACGTTGGAAGCCATTCAACGCGGAATGGACATGCCCCTTGCCGAAGGGCAGTATCTCGAAACAACATTGTTTGGCTTGTGCGCGGCTACGGAAGACATGCGGGAAGGCACGCGCGCATTTCTGGAAAAGCGCGCGGCCCAATTTCAGGGAAAATAGTTTAAGGAAAGTAGTCGAGGCGGAAAGCAACACTCATTCACATGGAAAAAAACTTTCACGGACAAAAACTTCGAGGTGCGTCCGCTGCATCCGGCCTGCGTTTCGCGCTGGTTGTCAGCCGCTTCAACAGTTTTATTACCGACCGCCTGATGGCCGGAGCCGTCGATGCGCTCGAAGCCGCCGGAGCCGAAGCCGAAAATATTCTGGCGGTGCATGTTCCCGGGTCGTTTGAAATTCCGCTGGTCGCGAAAAAGCTGGCGGCTGCAGGACAAGCGGATGCCGTGATCGCCATCGGCTGTATTCTGCGCGGAGAGACTGCCCACTTTGATTATGTGGCGAGCGAAGTCGCGCGCGGGGTGCAACTCGCGCAGCTCGATACGGGCATCCCCGTTATTTTCTGCGTGCTCACCTGTGACACGCTCGAGCAGGCTATCGATCGCGCCGGCCTTAAGAGCGGCAACAAAGGTTACGATGCGGGAGTCGGCGCCATTGAAATGGCCAATCTCTCCAGGTTGCTTCGTGCGGCCGCTGCACCATCGAGTAAAGCGGAAAACACTGCGCGCGGGAAAAATCGCTAAATGTCACTGCGCAGAAAGTCACGCGAATACGCGCTGCAGATGCTTTTTCAGTGGGACATGGGAAAACAGGAGCCTGCGAAAATCGAAGCCGGCTTTTGGAAAAATGCAAAGGCTCAGGAATCCACCAGGAAATTTGCGAACGAATTATTTGAAAATGCCGCCGCTCGCACCGCGGAACTCGATCCCATCATTTCCCAGCACGCTCAAAACTGGCGCATCGAACGCATGGCCGCCATCGACCGTGCAATTCTTCGCCTCGCCCTCTGCGAAATTCGCAACACGAGCACCCCGTCCAAAGTAATCATCAACGAAGCCCTGGAGCTCGCAAAAAAGTTTTCAACTGAAGAAGCATCGCCCTTCATCAACGGCGTCCTGGACGCCGC
>DASRQU010000058.1:0-46198 GCA_035696345.1 Candidatus Acidiferrales bacterium | reverse complement strand
CGCCAGGTTCCCCTTCACGCAAGACGAAATCACTGCCACTCGTTGCAATTCTTTCTGGCTCAATGCAAATGTCCCCTGTCTCATAGGGTGACATTTTCACGTAGCCGTTAAGGGGTGACAGAATTATGGAGCTAAGACATTTCGACCGTTCCCATCTGCGTTTTTCGATCTCTTTCCGGTACAATCGTTTTCCAACGCGGCACACGCAAATTATTTCCGTGTGAATTCAAGCGAGATTTGCGCCAAAGTAGCAGTAGAGAATGTTTTCAACTTCCGCCGCGTCATTGTCGTGGGGACGCGGCATGCCGTTCGCGGTGAGTGTTCACGGTGAACCGTGCACCGACGACAACCAAGCACGACTTACACCGCGTGGGAAAGGACTGAATGAGTTCCGCAACTGGCCAGCGCGTTCTCACCGCAGCGATTCTCATTCCCATCGTTGTAGCTGCAATCTGGTGGGGCCCCACATGGTTGACCGCCCTCGTGGCGGCGGCGGTTGCCATTCTGGCCCTTTGGGAGTTTTTCTCGGTCGCGGAGCATCAGGGATTCCACTCTTACCGCCTCTGGACGAGCCTCGCAGCCGTGGGGATTTTCGGTCAGCAGTATTACGCATCACGCATGGCCAGTGTCACCAACATTGGAGAAATTCTGGTGCGCGTCCCACGCACAAATCTGGAAATCATTCTCTTCGGATATGTGTTGGGAATCGCCGCCATCGTCCTCGGGACACGCCGTCCGATTAGTGAAGTTCTCCCAGCGATTTCTGTCAGCGCCGCCGGTCTGTTATTCATCGTTCTGCCGTTCAGCGCCGTGGTTCGCTTGCACGGCATCGATAATTTCGGCGCGTTCCTCCTTCTCTTCACCTTGGTAATTGTCTGGGTGGGAGATACCGCCGCCTATTTCGTAGGCCGCAGCATTGGCCGGTGGAAACTGGCTCCCGAAGTAAGTCCTAACAAAACATGGGAAGGGGCAATTGCGAATTTCTTGGGGGCTTTGCTCGTCGCCGCAATCTTTGGCTACTGGTCCAAACTCCCCCCCATCCATATGCTCGCAATGGCCGCCCTGGGCAGCGTCGCAGGGCAGGTCGGCGATCTGTTCGAATCCGCGTGGAAGCGTAGCGCGACCGTAAAAGATTCCGGCTCCCTTTTACCTGGACACGGAGGCGTGCTCGACCGAATCGATGCCCTCATCCTTGCCGCCCCCGCCGTCTGGTACTATTTTGAATGGGTGGTGTGGAGAAGAAATTAGTATCATTTTTTGAACCACTTTGATTTTTGTGCGTCACGGATTCAGAGGTTGCGGAAAAAACAAGAAACTGTCATTCCGAGGCATGCAGTTTCGCCGAGGAATCTCTCTTTCTTCTGGAATTAAAATCGAAGAGAAATTTCTCGCTGCGTTCGGAAGCACGATCATCGTCGAGTAGCACAGCCACTCCTCGTTGTGTGTACTTTGCAAAGCCCGCACAGGCAAGAGTGCCTGTGCTACTCAAACATTCGCCCAAATTCAATCGTCACCGGAGTCTGTCACTTTGAAGCAAATCGCCATCCTCGGTTCCACCGGCTCCATCGGCCGACAAACCCTAGCCGTTGTCGAAGCCATGCCCGGCCGCTTCGCAGTAGCGGCATTGGCAGCCGGAAATAACGTAGAGGAACTCGCGCAGCAAATCGCGCGCCATAACCCCGACCTGGTGTCAGTCGCCACACCCTCTGCTGCCACGGCCCTCACGGATCGCCTCCGCTCGTCCGGCCTCGCAAAATTGCCCGAGATCCAGCACGGTCCCTCAGGCATGCTAGCCGTTGCCACGCATCCCTCTGCCGCGGTTTTAGTGTCCGCCGCGGTCGGAGTGGTCGGTTTAGAAGCTACCTACGCTGCAGTAAGCGCCGGCAAGCAGGTCGCTCTATCCAACAAGGAAGTTCTGGTGGCCGCGGGTGAACTCGTCATGGCCGCCGCCCGCGCCGCGAACGTCGAACTCCTCCCGGTGGACAGCGAGCACAACGCGATTCACCAGTGCCTCCGCGCAGGGAAGCACAGTGAAGTAAAGCGCCTGGTGCTCACCGCCTCAGGCGGCCCCTTTCGAAAAACGCCCCTAGCCCAAATGGCAGCTGCAACTCCCGAGCAGGCCTTGGCGCACCCCAATTGGGTGATGGGCCGCCGCATCACGGTCGACTCCGCAACTCTTGTAAACAAAGGATTTGAAGTCATCGAAGCGCGTTGGCTCTTCGATGTCCGCCCCGATCAGATCGAAGTCGTTATCCATCCGCAGTCCACCATTCATTCCATGGTCGAATACGTGGATGGTTCCATTTTGGCACAACTCGGCCCAACTGATATGCGCGTGCCCATCCAATATGCGCTAACCTACCCTGAGCGCGCCGCATCCAATCACGTAGCTTTGGATTGGCGAAAACTGCGCCGCCTCGACTTTGCGAAGGTTTCCACGCGCCGTTTTCCTTGTTTGCGCCTGGCACAGGAGGCCATGCGTAACCTCGGCGCATACCCCTGCGCATTTAATGCGGCGGACGAGGTGGCGGTGGAAGCGTTCCTCGGTCGGCGGATTCCGTTTTCCGCCATAGCCGAAGTGATCGATGGAGTGATGACGCGGACTCCGCAAATAAAAATGTCTTCCATCAGCGACGTGCTCGCCGCTGACTTGGAAGCGCGTCGCATGGCGCGAGAAGAAGTGGAACGCAGGGCCGCGCGCATCGCGGTCGCATGATCTTGCACCTGTTAGGATTAAGTAGAATCGAATTCAGTAGGAGAGAACACCGTGTCCGATTTCCTGGTGATGATTGTTTCAGTTTCCGTAGTTCTTGGCGTGATGGTCCTCGTTCATGAATGGGGACATTTCATCGTGGCCAAACTATTTGGTGTGCGCGTCGAGATTTTTTCCATTGGCTTCGGTACGCGCCTTTGGGGCATTAAGCGCGGTGACACCGACTATCGCCTGAGCGCGCTGCCGCTCGGGGGCTACGTGAAGATGGCGGGCGACAATCCGATGGAGGAGCGCAAGGGCGATCCCGATGAGTTTCTCTCGAAGCCCCGGTGGCAGCGCGTTTTGATCGCGCTCGCGGGGCCCGCCATGAACGTGATCCTCTCGATCGCGCTCATCGCCGGAATTTACATGCACGGCAGCAAGCAACCCGCATTCCTTGACAAACAGATGGTCCTCGCCGGCGTGCTGCAGGGTTCAACCGCTCAAAAAGCCGGCCTGCAGCCGGGTGATCAGGTCACTAAGGTCAACGACAAAGCGAATCCCACGTGGGACGAAGCGCGGCAGGAATTAATGTCCACTCTTCCGGGCCATATGCTCGCCGTGGAGGTCAATCGAGGCGGACAACCAGTTTCGCTCTCCGTTCCCTCGGGGCAGTCGCTCGATGATATTTACGGATATCCCGCGGATCGCCTGGTCGTGGGCGCCGTTTCTTCCGGCATGCCTGCCGAGCGCAGCGGCTTGAAGAGTGGCGATGAAATTCGCAAAGTAAATGGAAAAGATTTAGTCAGCCCCGTCGAATTTCCAACCATGGTGCAGGACGCTCAGGGCCAACCGATGAATCTGGAAGTCCTGCGCGGTGACCGCACACTGCAAATCCAAGTTCGACCGCAAGAGGTAAGCGTCAAGAATGGCGTGACGCACTGGCAAATCGGCATCGGAATCCAAAGCGGAGATCTGGTCGAACGCCGCCTCCCATTCGGCGCTGCGATCGTCGATTCCACCACCACAAATCTCTTGATGGCTCGCCAAATCGTCTTCGTCGTCGCGGAACTTTTCCGCGGCAACATGTCCCTCAAGCAACTCGAAGGCCCCCTCGGAATTGCTAAGGCATCCGGTGAAGCCGCAAAAGAGGGCATGGCGGAATTGTTTTCGCTGATGGCCATGATCGGCATCAACCTGGCCGTGCTGAACCTTCTCCCCATCCCGCCGCTCGATGGCGGACACATCTTGATGCTCTTCATTGAAGGGACGATGCGGCGCGACCTGAGCCTCCGAGTAAAAGAGCGCTTCGTTACCGTCAGCATGGTCTTCCTGTTGCTGGTCTTCGCCATCGTTATGTACAATGACGTTTTGCGGCTAATCCCGCATCACTAGCGGCTATTTCAATCGTGTCTCGAGTAGCACAGCCACTCTTGGCTGTGTGCACTCTGCAAAACCCGCACCGGCAAGAGTGTCTGTGCTACTCAAACGTTCGCCCGAGGCTCCGAAGCTGTTATGCTGACGTCGAGTGCGCAAATTCTCGAATCCACGGACAGTCGCGCTAGACGTTAATTTTCAGGCCCCCTTAAAAACAGCTCGCTAGATATTGTCAAATGTCCACCACCGCACATCGAGTTTCCACCGGCGAACGCATCAACGCCCACACGGGCCCCGGACGCCTGCAGGAAGCCCTAACCGAGCGCGGCGTCCGCCTCACTCGCCAGCGCAAAATTATTCTCCAGGTAATGGACAGCGCCGAGCGTCACCTCGACGCCGGCGCCATCCTTGATCGCGCCGTAAAAATCGACCCTCACGTCCACCGTGTCACCGTTTACCGCACGCTCGATCTCCTAAAGCGCAACGGCCTGATCGACGAACTCGACCTCCTGCACCTGCGCGGCGACCAGCATTTTTACGAAAGCCACGGCCCGCGCGACCACATCCACGTCGCCTGCCTGAAGTGCGGCACCGTCCGTGAATTCGAATCCGAAATTTACGAAAAGCTCAAAAAACAGATCGAAAAAGACTGCGCCATACAAATCACCACCGCCCGCACCGAAGTCGGCGGCTACTGCGACAAGTGCCGGAGCAAATAGCCCCGGGAACGCCAATCTCCCGATTGGCGCGTCAAAAAGCGCGTAATGCGAAGGTCTCAGGTTCCATTTCAAATCTAAAATTTCAAATTTGAAATTTACAAATATAAACCACTACATGAACCTGAAATCGATGAGCCAATGGGATGAGATTTTTCTCCGAAATCCGATTTTTGGAATTCCACGTTGAGGCCTTAAAGTTAAAAGTGAACTCTTAACTGAGCATGTTCCTGTTTTCCATTTCAAATCTGAAATTTCAAACTTCAGATCAGTGTTTTAGCGAGGGACCGTCGCGAGTGAATTGCTATTACCGCTGGCAAACATCAAAGGAAGCAGAAGTTTAACGTTAATTGTTGAACCCTTCTCTCACGTCTACAAGGCGCCCTGCGCCACATTGCGCTCCGCAAGATATTTCCGCGCAGTTTCAATGTCGGCCGCGATTTGTTTCTTCAGCGCGTCCACCCCTGAAAATTTGCGCTCATCGCGAATCCTCTGCAAAAACCGCAATTCCATCCGACCGCTCACAACGGTTTCATCAAATCCAAACAGGTGGCTCTCCACCCGCACGTCGGACCCATCAAAAGTGGGCCGCGTCCCGACATTCGTCACTGCGGAATACGTCGCGCCATTCAAAGACGTTTCCGTCATATACACGCCAAGTTTTGGTAGAAGTTCCTGTTCCGGTGCCAGATTCAGAGTAGGGAAGAGAATCGTCCGTCCGCGCCCTTCGCCCGATTGAATTTCGCCGGTCAACGAAAATGGCCGTCCAAGCAATTGAATCGCTGCCGCGACATTGCCAGTCGCGACTTCGCTGCGAATCGCCGTGCTCGAAACAATTTTCCCAGCCACCTGCACCGGGGGAATAATCTGCACATCGAATCCGAAGCGCTTTCCAAACTCGCCGAGCAGCCGCACATCGCCAGCGCCGCGATGCCCGAATCGAAAATTTTCTCCCACCAAAATCGCGCTTGCGTGCAGCCCATTCACGAGAAAGCGCTCAATAAATTCCTCAGCCGACACCATCGAAAGCGCGTGATCGAACCGCAGCACGAGCGCCGCATCCAATCCCAACTCTTCCAAACCGGCAAGCCGCTGTGACATCGTCTGAATCAAAAATGGCGCGCGATTTGGCAACAGCAGCCGCATCGGATGTGGATCGAACGTTACCACCGTCCCGATCTGCCCCGCGGCGCGCGCACGTTTTCGCACCGACTCCAAAATCCTGCAGTGTCCCACGTGCAGCCCATCGAATGTTCCCACCGCAACGACGGTTCGTCGGTCGCCGCTAATTTGGGCTGCCCAGTCTTCGATCGATTGAAAAACGTGGAAACTCATCAGGTGCGTACCTCAAACTGCAACCCATCGTAAGCCAGCGAAACATTGGTATATCCGGCCTTCGCGAGTCGCGCAACCGTTTCCGCGTGCGGCAATTCGTGCGCGATGTGCGTGAACCATGCGCGTCGCGGTTTTAATTCTCGAATCAGTTCGAGCGCCTGTTCCACGGTCTGATGCATGGGGTGGGGAATGTCGCGCAACGCGTCGATGATCAAATCATCCAGATCACCGAGCAGCGGCTTCGAGCTTTCCGGCAATTCGCTGAAGTCCGTCAAATACGCAGCTCCGCCGAATCGGAATCCAAGCACGCCCATATCTCCGTGCCGCGCAGGCACCGGAATGAATCGCACTCCGATCACCTCAAACGGGCCTTCGATCGGGTTCAAAATGACTTGCGGAATGGTGCTGACAGACGGCAAATTATCAAAAACATAAGAAAAAGTTCTCTTCAAGATCGCAATGGTTTCCGCGGATGCATAAACCGGCATCGCGGATTTTTGCCGAATGTTATACGGCCGGATGTCGTCAAATCCCAAAATGTGGTCGGCATGGCCGTGCGTGAGCAGTACGGCGTCCAGCCGGTCAAGCCCCACGCGCAGCGCCTGGTAGCGGAAGTCAGGCGTCGTGTCGATCACCACGGCTTGCCCATTTCGCGTGAGCAGAATCGATGGTCGCAGCCGCTTATCATGCGGGTCAGTTGACGAGCATACCTCGCAGTGACACGTCAGCGATGGCACTCCCATGGAAGTGCCGGAACCGAGCACCGTAAGTTCTACGACTGATTGAGCTGAGGCGGGCAGGATGAATCCTCGATCAGGGACGGGACTGCGCTTTTTCGTGCTGGGCCGCGGCCTTCGCCATTTCCATAAAGGCCAGCTTCAGATTTCCAAGCACATCCAGCAGTAAACTATCTTCTTCCGGAGCCAGGTTTCCGCGCGTCTTCTCGCGCAACACATCCAGCATATCGATCATCTCGCGCGCGCCTTCCAGGTCCAGCATCGGCTGTCCCGTGCGCGGGTCCGCATAACCGCCGAGCAGCATCGCCGCATTTTGTCCGAGCGACCGCACCAGATTTTCAAACGCCGGCGACCGCTTCGGCGAATCTTCGGAGGGCACCGCTTCGAGCGGCGCAACTGGCGCGACTGCATTTTCAGTCGCCGCATTCGGAGCCATAGGCGCAGGCGCGCTCGTTGGCGCGGGCGGTGGAACCGCCGAAGCTTTTGTCGCGCTCGCAGCCGGAACCGCCTCGCGTTCGCGATCCTGCTGCTCCGCTACTTCTTTGCGAAATTCTCCCTCAGGAGTAAAAAGTCTGCGGTCTACCACCTTAAAACTGTCATCGTGTTTTGGTTCAGCCAACGAAGTCCCCCTCAAACAACCACCCACAGCCACATCTCTGAACGAGCAGTTTATCATCGCACCGCACACGCGAACAAGTACTCACGCACATACGCATATCGCTCGCCGTCACTTTCAGTCCGTTAAGGCACGTGATCGAGAGCACATCCACTCTTGGCTGTGTGCACTCAGCAAAACCCCGCACGGGCAACAGTGCCTGAGCTACTCAAACATTAGCCGACCCAGTTCCGAACTGCACAAGTGAAACACTGACCTCGCTGGCCGTTCACCTCCGCTTGTGAATTCCCACAGCCTGCCGTAAAGTTTCCTTTCGCCCAAGGAGCCAATGATTCCCGTGAATTCCCCTCGATCAAAATCCCGCGCAAAGTCTGCGCGCCGACAAAAAAAAGTCCTGGCAAAAAACACCGCAAAGTTAGATACCCAAAAAGTCGGCAAACTGTTCATTGACCTGGTGAATGTCCAAGCCAGACTGCGCGCCCCCGGCGGCTGCCCGTGGGACCGCGAACAAACCCACGAAACTCTGCGCACGTACCTCATCGAGGAAACATACGAGGTTCTCGACGCCATTGAATCCGGATCCAAAGAAGAATTGACGGAAGAACTCGGCGACCTTCTGCTCCAGGTGCTGTTTCATGCCGATCTTGCGCGGGAAGCCAACAAGTTTGATCTGAGCGACGTGATCGTCGGAATTCACGACAAAATGATTCGCCGCCACCCTCATGTCTTCGGCAATGTGAAAGCCGAAACCTCCGGAGAAGTTTTAAAGAATTGGGCCCAAATCAAAGCTCAAGAAAAACAACAACTCCAGGACGGTGCCGACGCAACAACGCCTTCTGTTCTGGACGGCGTGCCGCGGAGCCTTCCAGCGCTGCTCGAAGCCTTTCAGATTTCCAGACGCGCCGCCAAAATAGGTTTCGACTGGGAAGAAGTCGACGGCATTTTTGAAAAAATAAACGAAGAAGTAGTCGAATTGAAAAAAGCTCTGGCTCCTTTGGACCGCTATGCGGTGGAAGAGGAATTAGGAGATATCCTCTTTACCGTCGTTAATCTCTCAAGATTTCTGGGTCTCGATCCTGAAGTAACACTTAAAAAATCAAATCAAAAATTCAAGCAGCGCTTTATTCAAATGGAAAACGAAGCGAGCACTCAAACTATTGATCTTTCGAAATTATCGAAAGGTGAACTGGAAGAATTGTGGCGTGCCGCAAAACGTAAAGCTAAGCCCGAAGTTTCGTCGGGATATGAAGCATGAGATCCGCGAAGAAGAAAATTCCGACCAGCGGGCCAAAAAAAAAGCAGTCTGTCGGTTCAGACGGAATCGTAATTCGCCACTGCCACGGCCTGCACGAGTATGAGCTTTGCATTCAGGTGGAGCGCGCTGTCTGGCAATCCGCTGACATTGACGTAGTCCCCAGCCCTGTGTTTGTTGTAGCGTCTGAAATCGGCGGCCAGGTCCTGGGCGCCTTCCACGGCCAAGAATTGGTAGGCTTCACGCTCGCCCTAGTCGGCTGGCGCGATCGAAAGCCTTTTCTCCATTCCCACATGACCGCCGTCGTGGAAGCCTACAGAGACCGCAGGATCGGCCAGCGCCTTAAACTTTTTCAACGAGAAGACGCGCTGGCCCGCGGCATTGCTTTGATCGAGTGGACCTTCGATCCCTTGATCGCAAGGAATGCCCATTTCAATTTCATGCGTCTCGGCGTAATCGCGCGCCGCTACCTGCCCAACGTCTACGGCATCACCACCAGTCCTCTGCACGCGGCGCTGCCTACGGACCGCGTGGTCGCCGAATGGCATCTGCGCTCTCCGCGCGTCACGCGCACTCTCGCAAAAGAACGTGCCGCCATAAAAGCCTCAAAAAACGCCGTGCGCATCCTGATTCCGCATGAAATTGAGAGCTTAAAACAGTCAAATCCTGAGCGCGCGGCAGAAATTCAGTCCAAAATCCGCGAGGAATTCATGGATGCGTTCGCCAATGGTTACGTCTCCACAGCCGTGACGACCGTAGACAGCGGTATGGAGTACATACTCGAACGTGGGAGAGCGAATTGAAAGTTCAGCAAATTACGCTCCGGGAAATCAGAATGCCATTGGTCACTCCGTTCGAAACGAGCTTCGGCCGCCTCACAGACCGCCGCATGCTCACCGTGGAGGTCGAGTCCGACGACGTCACTGGCTGGGGCGAGTCCGTGGCCGGGGAAGGGCCGTTCTATGCCCCCGAAACGGTCGAAACCGCTTGGCACATTACGCGCGACTTCCTTTGGCCGATCTTAAAGGGACGAGATTTCGCCACCGCCGCTGAAGTCTGGCCGTCGCTTCTTCCGGTCCGCGGCCACAACATGGCAAAAGGCGCGGTCGAGTCCGCCATCTGGGACGCGGAAGCCCGTCAGAAGAACGTCCCGCTCTGGAAGATTCTGGGCGGCGTCCACAAGGAAATTTCCTGTGGCGTTTCGATCGGTATTAAACCATCCGTTGAAGAGTTAATCACGACGGTAGAGAGGGAATTAGCCGCCGGATATCAACGCATCAAGATAAAGATCAAGCCCGGCAATGACATTACTCCCGTAGAACGTTTGAGGTTGCGGTTCCCGCAGATTCGCCTGATGGTCGATGCGAATTCCGCGTATCGGCTGCAGGACTGGCCGCACCTCAAGCGCCTCGAAGCATACTATTTAATGATGATTGAGCAGCCGCTAGGCTGGGACGATATTTTCAGTCATGCTGAACTGCAGCGCAAACTTGAAACGCCCATCTGCCTGGACGAGTGCATCCACTCGGAAGAGCATGCGCGGGCGGCGTTGGACCTGGGCGCCTGCCGCATCATTAATATAAAGCTCGGTCGCGTTGGGGGTTACGTTCCAGCACTGCAAATTCACGATCTGTGCAAATCTCGGCAAATTCCGGTGTGGTGTGGCGGGATGCTCGAGTCGGGAATCGGCCGCGCACACAACATCGCGCTCTCCACGCTCGAAAACTTCTCACTGCCGGGGGACGTCACGGCTAGCCGCCGCTATTGGACCGAGGACGTTATCGCTCCGGAAGTTGTAGTGACGAAGAATGGAACGATTAAAGTGCCCGATGGGCCCGGGATCGGCTACGAGCCCCTCATTGATCGTATCGAGGCCATTACTGCGAGGAAAGAAATTTTGAGATAAGAAATATTATCAGCCATACGCCGCGCTGCGCATGCGTGCACGTTCCCCAAACACCAGCATCGCGCCGAGCAAGAAGCCGCCCACGTGCGCCCACCACGCTACCCCGCCCTGATCGGACATGCCCAGGGACGCCACGCCGCTGAAAAATTGTAAGAAGAACCAATATCCAAGCATCAGGTAGGCGGGAATTCGCACGGTGAAAAACAAAAGCAGCGCCGGAATCAAGGTCGTCACCTTTGATTTCGGGAACAGGACGATGAAAGCGCCCATGACTCCGGAAATGGCACCGCTCGCCCCGATAGTGGGAACCTTGGAACCAATATTAAAGATGGTATGCACGAACGCGGAGCCCACGCCGCAGATCAAGTAGAATACTAGATACTGAAAATGCCCTAGCGCCTCTTCAACCGCTCCGCCAAACACCCAAAGAAAAAGCATATTGCCCAACAGGTGCATCCACCCGCCATGCAAGAACATGCTCGTAAAGAGCGGCAGGATTGCCTGGCCAAGGGTCACTCCGTGTTTCGCAAAGAGCGTCTGCTCGTGCGCAGGGATAATTCCGAACGTATAGACCAGCGCTTTGCCCATCTTCGGAGAAAGCGTCACTTCATGCAGAAAGACGAAAACGTTTATGGCAATCAGCAGAGCATTGAAAAACGCAAATCGTGTTCGCAGGATATCTACCCGAAGAGGGATCATCGGGCGAGCCTGCTTGCTTCAAGTTGTTCTTTACTGTACAAGGCGGGTCGTCGACGGCCAGTGCGCATCAATTCCTCGATCTTCGAGAGATCCGCAATGCCGCCGCGGGCTCCCATTCCCAGGCAGGATAGACCTGCCGCCGCATTGCAAAACTCAAGTGATTGTGGAAGTCCGTGCCCCTGCAGAACGGAATATGCGAACGCCGCGTGAAATACATCTCCGGCGCCGGTCGTGTCCACCGGCTTCACATCGAATGCCGGCGAGTAATGGAAACACCTGCCATCCCAGGCGAGGACGCCGTCGGTTCCCAGCGTGGCGGCCGTAACCACGCTGCCAAATCGCGATGCGAGCGCCGGCAAGGATGAAAACAAATCTTCCTTGTGGCAAAGTCGCACGGGGAATTCCTTGGATGTGATGGCGTAATCCACGCGTTCAAGTAATGCTTCCACTCCGGGATAAAGGTTGTCGAGGTCGGCGGTCACTGGAACTCCGGCGTCCCGGGCCCATTTCGCTGCTTGCGTGGCTCCCGCGCAATCGTGCCCGTCCACGTGGAGTAGTCTGGCTCGTATAACCCAGTCTTTCTGAATCTCTGCAGGCAGGAGCTCAAGGCGCGGGTCGCGTTTCCACAGAACGGTTCGCTCACCGCTCATCTCTTCGACAAGAATGAAAGAGGATTGACTCTGGCAGCCCGGAACTTTGAGCCAGTGCGCCTCCACGCCCGCTTTTTCCATCTCGGTGCGCTGCAGATCGCCCCACGCGTCGTCGCCAATTTTGCCAATGTAACGCGCGCTGAGGCCCCAACGCGCGCAGGCCGTCACGGCTGTCGCCACTTGGCCGCCCGGGAGCGTCTCCGAGACTCGGAATTCGACCTTGGAATTGAACGCGGGGAAGTGCGGCAAGCGAATGATCGTGTCGGTGGCGTTGAGCCCGACCCCGACGACGTCGACTTTTGGAAGCGTTTGATTCACATCGACACTCTACGGAAAAACAAAAGCAGTGCAAGCAAAAACGAAGAACGGCACGTCCGATAATTTTTACAACGCGGGACGCGAGTAAACATATTAATTTGTACCCTGTAAGTGCCCAGATCTGCGGTGCTTGCGGATCCTGGAAAATTACAATGGAAATAAATGGGAGTTTGCGGGAATTGATACGCTTCTTAATTGATTCGCTGGTCCGGGTGTGGTAAGTAACAAATTCACAAATTTTCGTCGTGTGATGAAAGCTGTTTTGCGAATCGCTGTCGGTCGACGCGCCGACAAAAAGAGAATGCCAGCCAAGGAGTCGGAAGCCATTGTTCTGCGTACTTACCCGCTCGGTGAGGGCGATCGACTGGTCAGCTTTCTTGACCGGCAGGCTGGCCGTATCCGCGGCGTTGCGCGCGGAGCGCGCCTTCCCAAGAGTCGTTACGGGTCAACCTTGGAAATGCTTGCCTACGTGCGCATCTGGTATTTTGAAAAGGAAACTCGCGAACTCGTTCGCATAAATCAGTGCGAACTGCTTGAATCGTTCATGGACGTCCAGCAGGATTATGCCGCGTCTGTGGGCTTGGCGCTGATTAGCGAAATTGCCGACTCGGTCCTGGAAGAAAGGGAAGCTGCAGAACCTCAGTTCAGGTTAATCTTGCTATGCGCTCGGGCGATTCGCACGCATGGGCCATCTCAAGTAATACTTGCATATTTTTGCCTTTGGATGGCGAAGCTCGGCGGATGGCTTGGACCCCTGGACCGCTGCTCTCGTTGCGGAAAAATATTGCAAGTAGACGGTGCGTATCATTCTGCGGGGTACGCCGAGATTTCTTGTGAAGTTTGCCGCGTTGAATGGATGAAGCTGATTTCTAATGAATCACTTTCAATAGGAAGAAGCGCTTTATCTGGCCCACTGGAGCGCTTGCTGCAAGGTTCGAACCGCACCGAGTCTGCTAAACAAATCTTAAGTTATGCATTAGATGTTTTGGAGCGACATATGGAAAAGAAACTGATCTCAAGAAGAACGTTTGAAAGAGGAGAAGGCGGCGTCATTGAATCCTAAAGTAAAGACAAAGGCTCCTAAGGACGCTACTTTTCAGAACCTCATCCTTCAGTTGCAAAAGTACTGGAGCGATCGAGGGTGCGTGCTTCAACAACCATATGATATTGAAGTCGGTGCAGGCACCATGCACCCTGAGACATTTCTTCGAGTCTTGGGGCCTGAACCATACCGCGTAGCCTACGTCCAACCCTCTCGTCGGCCCGCCGACGGTCGCTACGGCGAGAATCCAAACCGTCTTTTTAAGCATCATCAGTTTCAAGTAATACTCAAGCCTTCCCCTTCTGACATTCAGAACCTTTACTTGAATAGCTTGACGGCGATCGGCTTGGACCTCGCCGCGCACGATGTCCGCTTCGAAGAGGATAACTGGGAGTCTCCGACGCTGGGAGCGTGGGGCGTTGGATGGCAGGTGTTGCTTGACGGCCTGGAGATTACTCAGTTCACCTATTTTCAGCAGAGTGGCGGCATCGATCTTGATCCTGTTCCCGCTGAACTAACCTATGGTCTCGACCGCATCTGTGCCTACCTTCAGGGTGTGGACAGCGTGTACGACGTTCGCTGGTCCGATCAATATACATATGCCCAGGTGAAACTCCTCGAAGAGCAGCAATTCTCGGCCTACAATTTCGAGTACGCGGACCCAATCATCACTAGAAATCTGTTCGAGTTGCATGAGAAGGAAGCTACGCAACTGCTGAACGTTTACGAGAGGCAGTCGGATGCACCGAACCCTCGTTTTCCCATTTTGGCGGCCTATGACCACTGCCTGAAATGTTCTCATCTGTTCAATCTACTGGATTCACGAGGAGTTATTTCCACGACAGAGCGTGCCCAGTTGATCGGACGAATCCGCCAGATCTCCTGCCGCGTGGCAGTAGATTATCTTGCGCAGCAGGCCGCATCTCGCAGCGTCGCGGCGATTGAGGAGGTGACGCTATGAAGGATTCGGCCGATCTCCTGTTTGAAATAGGATGCGAAGAGATTCCTGCAGGCGTGCTGCCCGGTGCCATAAAGGAATTGAAGGTAATACTTGAGAAATATTTGGCCTCGAACAACTTAACGAATGGCTCGGAAGTGGAAGTCTACGGCGCGCCACGCCGCCTGACGGCAATGTGCGCGAATGTGCGCTTGAAACAGCCAGACGAAGTAAAGGAAGTCACCGGCCCGCCGAAGTCCGTTTCATACGATGCCACAGGAAAACCTACGCGAGCTGCGGAGAGCTTTGCGCAAAAGATGAATGTGCCGCTAGACAATCTCTGCCTGGTCGCGACGCCTAAGGGTGAGTACTTGTCAGCGAAGCAAACGATTCGGGGCAGGTCTGCTAAGGAAATACTTGAAGATTGTCTTCCACGAGCGGCCGCTGAAATTCCGTGGGCGCGAAGCATGTATTGGACCGGAATCAAGGGCTTGCACTTCATTCGGCCGATACGCTGGGTAGTCGCGATGCTGGGCGGCAAAACACTTCAGGTCACTTTAGGAGATGCAGTCGCCGGCAATGCAACCTCAGGCCACAGGTTTCTGGGGAAAGCAAGGGTCCCTGTAACTGGAGCAACGGATTACATCCAGAAGCTAAAGGCAAACTACGTGTTAGTGCGCCCAGAGGATCGCAAGAACAAGATCGAGGGGGAATTGAAGCGGCTGGCCGGTGGCAAAGGACTGAAGATTCACGAGGATTCGCACTTGATGAACCTGGTCACGTATTTAAATGAGTATCCGACGGCCATTATGGGCGGCTTTGACCCTTCATTCCTCGAGTTGCCCAACGAGATTCTGGTAACCGTGATGAAGGATCACCAGAAATACTTCGCTCTGGAGCGAAAGAACGGAACGTTGGCGCCGAATTTTCTAGCGGTGATCAACCTGGACAAGGATAAGGAAGGCCTGATCCGGGCAGGGCACGAGCGCGTCCTGCAGGCGCGGTTTGCGGACGCGCGTTTCTTCTGGGAGACGGACCAGAAATGTCGGCTGGCCGACTATTTGCCGAAACTGTCGGCGGTGACCTACCAGGAGAAACTGGGTAGCTACGCCGACAAAGTGCAGCGTATGCGTGAGCTCGCGCGCTGGCTATCCGAGCATTGGTTCGCCAGCGGGATCACGAGCGCAAGCGTGGGCGCTGCGGATCGCGCAGCCGAATTATCGAAATGCGACCTCGTCACGGAGATGGTTCGCGAATTTACGGAACTTCAAGGAATAGTTGGAGGGCTATATGCAAAATCTCAAGAAGAACCTGAGCAGATAGCTTTGGCTGTGTACGACCAGTACAAGCCTGCTGCACTTGAAGATTCGATTCCCAGAAATATCGTTGGGCAGGCAGTCGCACTGGCCGACAAATTCGATTCACTCGTCGGATGTTTTGCCGTTGGCTTAATTCCGTCCGGTTCAAGTGATCCGTTCGCGCTGCGCCGGGCGGCAATTGGCATAGTCAAGATTCTAGTCGATGCTAAACTTCCAGTTTCACTTTCAATGGTGATATCCAAGGCTGCCCGGGCGCTTTCCACAGGGCCTCGTAAAATTCCCGTTTCGCACGCCGTAGAGAAGCAAGTCTTGGAATTCTTGCTGGACCGCGCAAGGTTTGTCCTGAAGGAGCGGGAGAATCTTGCGTACGACGAGATTAATGCAGCATTCTCCGCAGGTGCGGATGACTTGGTCGAGGCTATCCAGCGTATGGAAGCTATCAAGGCGATTCGCAAGACGAAAAACTTCGAGCCTTTAGCCGTTTCGTTCAAGCGCATTCGCAAGATTTTAGAAAAGGCAGGACCGGAAGCGGGGTGGAAGTTGCCGGCGGTCCAGCCTGAATTATTTACCGAGGATGCCGAACGAGAGCTTCATATTCGGGCGGCGTCTGTGATAAAAGCGGTGGAAACACACAAGCGGTCTGCCAAATTTAAAGATGCCTTGCAGGAAATCGCCGCATTGCGTCCGGAAGTAGACCGCTTCTTTGAGAAAGTAATGGTGATGGCGGATGATGAGCAGGTGCGTAAGAACCGCCTGACGCTACTGTCCGGTTTACTGCTGGAATTTTCAACGATTGCCGATTTTTCAGAGCTCGTGACTGCGGACACAGCAAGGTAATCGCAATACAAACAATGTGATGTGCCGGCCAATTGTCGGCGTGTCGACAAGACTAGATTCGTCTTAATACATTTTCCGGGAGGAATTCGTGAAATACGTATATTTTTATGGAGCTGGCAAGGCTGAAGGCAATGGGACGATGAAGGACGTTCTGGGTGGCAAGGGTGCAGGCCTTGCTGAGATGACTCTCATCGGCCTTCCGGTGCCAGCAGGCTTTACGATCACCACAGAATGCTGCGATTATTATCTAAAGCATAACCTTAAATATCCATCCTCTCTTCTCGACGAAGTTCGGAAGAATGTCGCTCGCTTGGAAAAGGTATCCAAGAAAAAGCTCGGAGATGCCAAGGATCCACTTTTGGTAAGCGTCCGCTCAGGCTCGGCCCGCTCAATGCCAGGAATGATGGAGACAATTCTCAACCTCGGCTTGAATAGCAAGTCGGTGGAAGGCCTTGCGGCAAAGACAAAGAACGATAGATTTGCTTGGGACGCCTATCGCAGGTTCGTTCAGATGTATTCGTCAGTCGTTATCGGGCTGCCTAAAGAAGAACTTGAAGAGAAGCTTCGTGAGATGAAGACTCGCCACGGAGTTAAAGACGACACTCAAGTTCCGGCAGAAGGATGGCGCGAACTCGTCGCGTCTTATAAGGATTACTTTAAGTCCAAAACGGGGAAGGAATTTCCAGAAGATCCTGAGGAACAATTGTGGGGTGCCATCGGCGCGGTCTTCAGTTCATGGAATGCTGAGAAGGCGGTCACTTATCGACGGGTGGAGCGCATTACCGGCCTTTTGGGCACTGCGGTGAACGTCGTCCAGATGGTGTTCGGTAACAACGGTGACAACTCCGGCACCGGCGTATGCTTCACGCGCGACCCTTCAACGGGAGAGAAGACGTTCTACGGGGATTTCCTGATCAACGCGCAGGGCGAGGACGTCGTGGCCGGTATCCGCACTCCCATGCACCTGAAGGAATTGGCGTCGATGATGCCGAAGGTTTACAAGCAGCTTGAGAAGGTGCGGCAGCTCTTGGAAAAGCACTATCGCGACATGCAAGACATGGAGTTCACGGTCGAAGACGGAACTCTATATATGCTGCAGACGCGCGTGGGCAAGCGCACGCCGACCGCAACGTTTAAAATGGCCGTGGATATGGCCAAAGAAGGGCTGATTTCCAAGGAGGAGGCGATCGAGAGGATTAAGCCTGAAGATATTGACCGCCTGTTTTATCCAATTGTCGACCCGTCGACACCGAAGACCGATCTGCACAGCAGAAAGCTGGCCTCGGGGATAAACGCCGTGCCGGGAGCGGCTTTCGGAAGGGCCGTTTTCAGCGCCGAAGAAGCCGAGCATATGGTTTCCAAAGGCGAGAAAGTTATTCTCGTTCGGCGCGAAACGAGCCCTGAGGATGTCGGCGGCATGTTTGTGGCCCAGGGAATCCTGACGGCAACGGGCGGCAAAACCAGCCACGCGGCCGTCGTAGCCCGCGGCTGGGGGAAGTGTTGCATCGTGGGCTGCGAGCAACTCGACATTGACTATGCATCAAAAACGGCGCAGGCAAATGGCAAGACGTTTCGGGAGGGCGATTGGATCACACTCGACGGGAATGACGGCATCGTTTATGTCGGGCAAGTGAAACTGATTACGCCCGAGTTGCCCGAATCCTTTTCAACCCTGATGGGCTGGGCCGACTCGATCCGGAAACTTCATGTGCGGACTAACGCGGACACACCGCACGACGCGAAGAAGGCGTTGGAGATGGGCGCGGAAGGAATCGGCCTCGTGCGCACTGAGCATATGTTCTTCAAGGATTTTGAGCAGCCCGAAAAGAGCGTCGAACGGCAGTTGGCCATCCAGGAAATGATTGTCGCGGATTCGTCTGAAGCCAGAAAGAAAGCTCTGGCAAAACTTTTGCCTTATCAGAGGCGCGATTTTATCGGCATATTTAAAGTAATGGATGGATTTCCAGTGACTATCCGACTCATTGATCCTCCGCTTCATGAATTCGTTCCTCATGATCCTGAGAAGCAGAAAGAGCTGGCAGATAAGATTGGAGTAGATGTTGAAGTTGTTGCCAGAAGAGTTGAGCAGTTACATGAAGCGAACCCGATGCTCGGGCATCGTGGATGCCGCCTGGCCATCACCTATCCAGAAATACTTGAGATGCAGGTGCGAGCAATCATTGAGGCAGCCGTCGAGTGCCAGAGGAATCGTATTAAAGTCATACCTGAGATAATGATTCCCCTTGTCATGGACCGCAAAGAACTGAAAATCCTCACGGACAGGACGAATGAAGTAGCCCAGCAAGTACTAAAGGAAGCTAAGGTAAAACTTCACTACATGGTCGGGACCATGATTGAAATTCCGCGAGCTGCGCTCCTTGCAGGTGAGATTGCGGAAGTGGCGGAATTTTTCTCTTTCGGAACGAATGATCTTACGCAGATGGGCATGGGACTTTCCCGTGACGATGCCGGCCGATTCCTTCCGGAATATGTGGACGAGAAGAAAGCTGGCATTTTTGCGGACGATCCTTTTCAGACCTTGGACATCCACGGAGTGGGGTTGCTCATTCGCTGGGCTACCGAGAGAGGCCGTGCGGTTCGTCCAAAGTTGGAGATCGGAATATGCGGGGAGCATGGAGGCGATGCGGCGAGCGTGAAGTTCTGCCACGAAGTAGGGATGGACTATGTGAGCGCATCGCCATTTCGAGTGCCAATCGCGCGTTTGGCGGCGGCACAGGCTGTGATTGAGGAGCGGAAGGCCGCGAAGAGCAAGGGTAAAAAGAAATAGTAGGGGCAGGCAGTGAATCTGCTGGGACTGTTTTCGCGTAGGCAAGCGGCGATCCGGATCAAGTCCGCGAACTAACGGAGGGCGGTCCCAACAAATTGTTGGTTTTGAGGCTCACCGAGTTCGTAAGCACGCAAGGCTCAGCAACGTGTGAAATATAGTCGGCACGCCGACAAATTTATCTCCGTAAGAAACTTTGAGGTACGCCAGTGGCGGATCGCCTGGTCATCGGAATATGCGGTGGGACGGGTTCCGGCAAGACCACGATCGCCAACCGCATTATCTCCGCGCTTTCACCGGAGAGCGTGCTCATCCTCCAACAAGATCATTATTATAAGGATTTTCCAGACCTGCCTTTGGAGCGGCGCGCACGGCAAAATTTCGACCACCCCAATTCCTTCGACACAGCGCTTCTGATCGAACAGGTAGGAAGACTCAAAAACGGCAAGGCCGTCCAGCGGCCGGTCTACGATTTTACAAAGCACGCACGGGCCGCGGCCACTGTGCCAATGAATCCTTCCCCTGCAATTATTCTAGAAGGCATTCTGATCTTTGAGAATAAACAGCTGCGCGATTTGATGGACGTGAAAATATTTGTCGATACGGAAGCAGATCTTCGGTTCATCCGACGACTGCGGCGAGACATTCGCGAGCGTAATCGGACGGTCGAGTCCGTTATCGATCAGTATCTTTCGACTGTGCGACCGATGCACATGGAGTTTATTGAACCCTCCAAGCGCCACGCCGATGTGATTATCCCGGAAGGTGGGCACAACGACGTGGGGATCGATTTGGTGATCCAAAAGATACGAAGTTTGGTTATGACCGCTCCGCAAAATTCTTCAACTACTACGTAAGCTTCGTTATCAGCGCCAAAGCGAGAATATGCGAGGACCGATCCGGAGCGCAGGCGATATCTAATTAGTTGGTTCAAGTATTGGACGGTTTTGCTGCCTTTGTTCGAATTGCCTGGAGTGAACTCGGGAAAGAGAATTATGTAAAGTTGTGGATTAGGTCGGCATTTTTAAAAAGAAATAGAGTCCCAAAAATCCGAATACCGTATCCGGTGCCCAAGCCGCAAGTAATGGCGGAAGCTGGCCGACAGCGCCCATTGCCTCTGCGAGCGCTGACGCAGCCCAATATATGATAGCGATTCCTATGCCGAGCGCCAAGCCCCCAACCGCACCACGAGTTCCTACGAGTATGGAAAACGGAATTGCCAATAAAATTATGATCGGCGCAACTAAGGGAAAGGAAAGCTTTTTCTGTAACTGGACGGAGAGTCGCGCGACGTCAAACCCTGCCTGATGCAGATCCGCGATATAGCGTTTTAACTCCCACCAGGTCATTTGATAGGACTGGCGTACCTCGCGGTTGAAGTAAGAAGGCGGTTCGGTCAACTCGTCCACGGCTGTCGCTTGAAAGGGGATATAGTGCGTAAGTTGTCCGTGATCGAAATCGCGAATCCATCCCGATTCAAGGATCCAGAGCCTCTGCTGACCGTCCCAGTGCGCGCGAGCGGCATAAATGCGGCGCTTGATTTCAAATGTTCCAGAGTCGACTTCAAATACATTCAATCCGCCGAACAATTCACGGTCGGGATCAAACAGCTCGTAATTGTAGATTTTGGAGTGCTGGCCAAAAATCCATTGCCTGCTGGGTTGGTAAAACGTCTGCGCCGGGCGGCCTTTAATTTGGTTGCGAAGGGCGTCTTGCCGTTGATTCGCGTATGGAAGATAAGTGTCGTCGAGCACTAAGAGCCCGGCCGCAAGGAAAACGCCGCCCAGCAACAGGGGCAGCGCGATTCGGTAAAGGCTAAGACCGCTGGCCTTGAATGCGACGAGTTCGTTGTTCTTGGTCATGACTCCCAGCGTCACCAACACGGACACCAGTGCAGCGAGCGGAGCAAGCTGGTAAAACAGATAACACGCCAAATAAACAAAATAGAGAATCACTTCAATGAATGATGTGCGATGCTGCGCGATGTCATCGAGCAGCTCAAAAAACGTGAAGACCTCGAACAATACGGTGAACCCGACGGTGAGAAGTACAAAGTAATACATGAAGCTGCGTAGGAGGTACACATCTAGCAGCTGAGGGATGCCGGCGCGCCGCTTTTTTCGGGCGTAGAGGCTGGTTCGAGTGTTTGTTAAAGTAATTCCGGTAGATGGCTCTTCGGTTTTATGCGTAAATCTCTTCCAGATCGACCAAGCTGAAATCCACTCCCAAATCAGATTCGTGCGGCTGCTGCCGGGCATACGCTCGAGCCGAGGTAACAGAAACAACCCGAGTCCGGCTGTTACTACATTGGGAGTCCATATGCCGATCCAAATCGGAATCGACCCTTGGCGCGCTAGCCCAGCACCCAGTGTGAACAGGAGGTAGTAGCCGGAAATTAAAACGAGCGTAAGCAGGAACCCTCCCGCTCGACCTCCGCGCCGGGGACGCGCACCGATGGGCATGGCGAGCAGAGCAAAAGCGATGCACGCAAATGGAAACGAAAGACGCCGCTGAAATTCCACGTTGGCGTCCGTCTGCTTCCTACGTTCCAGCCACAATGTTTTCATAGTGCGGCCGGGAATGCCGGGCTGCGAGACAAGAGCCTCCTCCGCCGGTTTAATCTCCACAGGTAAATCCCGCTCGCCAAATGCCGATAAGGAATAATGAGAGGGATCGTCAGCAGTGAACTCATGCACACTTCCGTTACGCAGGTGCAACTCCAGCTTGCCCTCGCTGCGGTCGGGAATTACAATCGCTTCCTCCGCCAAGGTAAGGCGTGAGACGCCTTTATCGGTGGCGGCCAGAAACACGCCTTTCCAGCGGCTGGCTGCGGAATCGATGTCATTCACATACAGGACCGTGTGTGGAAATCTTTCGTCAAACACGCGAGGAGAGACTTGGTAGGAAGCTTGTCCGGCGCGCAGGCGATCTTCGATGCTGCGAAAAGTGCGCACCGAAAGCGGCGCCAGCCAGATAGTCATCGCGAACGTGATGGCGGTGGCTCCGATAGCGACAATTCCTAAAGGGACGAGCAGACGCCTGCGTCCCATGCCGAGCGCGCTCATGGCGATGAGTTCGCTGTCTGCTGATAGGCGACCGAGGGCAATAAGCACACCGACCAAGACGCCCATGGGCATGGTTAAACTGAGGATGCCGGGAAGCGTGGACAGAAACAGGATGGCGACAGTTGACCAGGAACCCGGGTGGCGCACAATCAGGTCCATCAAGCGCACGAGTTGCGGAACGAAAAATACGAACGTAAAAATGCCTAATCCCAGGAACGCGTGGGAGAAAACTTGTCGGCAAATGTACCGGTCAATTAAGCGCATGATTCAGGAGCGCCATTCTAACATGCCAGAGATGTGGAGAATTATTTTGCGCGCTGGTGAATTTTTTCTACGATTTCCTGCCGAATTTGAAGCCGTGCGGATGGCCTGCCGATGAATCGCGTCAACCTGATGATCTTGTGGCATATGCACCAGCCGCAATACCGCGATCCGTCCACCGGGCGCTACGTTTTGCCGTGGACGCGCCTGCACGCACTGAAGGATTATTGGGGGATGGTGCGGGTGCTGGAGGAATTTCCACGTGTGCATGCCACGTTCAACGTGGTGCCTTCGCTCGGCATGCAGCTGGAAGAGTATGCCAGCGGAAAATTTGATGAGACCTGGTTCACCGCCGCGTTTCGCCCCGTCTCAAGCCTGACGGCGGAAGATAAATCGGAAATTATGCAGCGGGCGTTTCAATTGAATTATGACAATCTTCTGGCGCGCTGGCCGCGCTACATCGAGCTGCACGGATGGGTAAGTTCGCAAGGCAGCGAGCAAGCCACGCGTACGTTTGGCGAGCGGGACTGGCGAGATTTACAGATACTTTCTCAATTAGCATGGATGGACGAAGAATACCTGGCGAAAGATCCCGTGGTGTCCGCTCTGGCGCGTAAGGGAGTGGATTTCACCGAGCAGGACAAACTGGATCTTCGCGAGAAACAGATTGAATTGCTGGGGCGGGTGCTGCCGGAATACCGCAAGGCTGCCGCTACCGGACAAATCGAAATTTCGGCAACCCCTTTTTATCATCCCATTTTGCCGCTCCTGTGCGACACCGATATCGCGCGTGTCTCAAATCCCGGCACGCCGCTGCCCGTGCCGCCGTTCCGGCATCCGGAAGATGCGCGCGAGCAACTCGTGCGGGCGCGCGCGTATCATGAACGCGTGTTTGGCAGGGTTCCCGATGGCCTGTGGCCGTCGGAGGGTTCGGTTTCCGATGACGCGCTGGCGATCGCGTCCGATTTGGGATTCAAATGGTTTGCGACGGACGAAGGCGTTCTGGGAAGGACGCTCGGAGTGGGATTCGGCCGTGACTCCGCGGGCGTTCCGGATAATGCGGATAAATTATATTCGCCGCTGCGCGTGCGTACCGGCGGCAGGGAAATGGTCGGGTTCTTTCGCGATCATTATCTATCGGACCTCGTGGGATTTGTTTACAGCCGCATGGATACGTACGCGGCAGCGGATGATCTCTACCATCGAATTCGCGTAATTGGCGAGCGCGTGCAGACGGGCCGCCCGCTGACGCTTTCGCTGATTCTGGACGGCGAAAATGCCTGGGAATATTTCCGCGGGAACGGTCGCGAATTCTTGAGGCAATTCTATAGAAGGATTGAAAACGATCCGGATATCCGCGCGCTGACTGCTACGGAGGCGGGTGCGGCCGCCGGCGAAATTCCGCGCAACAACGGAATTTTCCCCGCATCCTGGATCAGCGCGAATTTCGACGTGTGGATTGGCGCGCAAGAAGACGTCACGGCGTGGGACCATTTACGCCGCGCGCGGGATTTCTACGCGCAGCAGTCGGATAATGCCGCTCGCGGTTTTCCAAAGGCCCCAACTCGCGAGCAACTTGACTTGGCGTATGAAGCGCTGCTGACGGCTGAGGGCAGCGACTGGTGCTGGTGGTACGGTCCGGAGCACAGCTCCGCGAACGATGCCGAATTCGACGCGTTTTACAGAAAGCTTCTGACTGAAATTTATCGTTCGCTTGGATCGGACGCCCCGGACGTGCTCGCTGAGCCCATTAAGCGGCAGCCCATGCTCGCCACCGTTTCACCACCGTGCGAATACCTTAAAGTAAAAGTTGATGGACGAGAATCCACGTATTTCGAGTGGATGGGCGCCGGGTTATATTCCGCGGACCGCCGCAGCACCGCCATGCATGGTCGGTTAATGCTGCTGCATGAGCTGCGCTACGGATTCGACCACAACCGTTTCCACCTGCGCGTCGATGTCTTCGCCGAAGCGATGAAGGAACTTCGCGACGCGGAATTCCGGATCACATTCCGAGCACAGCAGGAATTGCGTGTCGTCGTCCGTTTCGAGGGTGGGCGTGTGACCGGCTATCTTGTGGAATCGCGCGACCTGTGTCTGCTGGGGCCTGACGATGTGGTGAAAGTGGCGTTTGACCGGATTCTGGAAATCTCGGTCGCAAAGGAAATGCTTTTCCTTGCGAATCAGAAGTCCATGTCTCTGGGCGTAGCGCTCTGGGAAGGTGGATTACCGATGGACCTGCTGCCCGGCGAGGGGATGCTTGAGGTCCAGCTGGGTGAAGAGAATTTTGCTTGGAAATATGAATAATCGCCGTGATTCGCGCATCTGGTGTTCGCATATCGACATTTGGCTGGTTGAAAAGCATCGTCGCTGGTGGATTCCAACCAATTTTAAAATGACCCACATCTAAAGTGGTAGATTATACTTCTACAACCTGCTCATTCCAAACTGTTTAAGACCACCGATTGGCCGTCCCGGATTTGGCATCTCCATTGCATATTCCACAGTATCTGATGGAGTAGGACGGCGCGACGCAACACCTGGCACCTGCCGCGCTCGAGTCGAGGAGGCCACGATATGCGTTATCTAAAATATATGGTTCTGGTCGGGCTTTTAATGGCATTCGCGGGGAGTGCCCACGCTCAGGTTCGTTGGGGAGTAGGGATTGGGGTGGGGCCGGTATACGATGGGCCCGAATACGTAGGACCGCCTCCTTCCTGCGCATACGGATATTACGATTACGCCCCGTATGCTTGTGCCCCTTACGGTTACTACGGTCCTGACTACTTCGATGGGGGAGTTTTCATCGGTGCCGGTCCTTGGTTCCACGGATACTACGGCGGCCGCGGCTATTACGGTGGACGTGGCGATTACCGCGGACGCGGCTTCTATGGCGACCGTGGCTTCCGCGGCGAGGGTTTCCGAGGTGGCGACTTCCGTGGCCGCGAACAGTTCCATGGCGGCGGGTTCCGAGGCGGCGAGGATCGTGGCGGCCGTGAAGGCTTCCATGGCGGCGGATTCCGAGGCGGTGACGGCGGCAATCATGGTGGCAACGCGTTTCACGGTGGCGGAGGCGGAAGTGGGTACCGCGGTGGCGGAGGCAATCACGGTGGAGGCGGTTCGCGCGGCGGTGGAGGCGGATCGCATGGAGGCGGGCACCGGTAGTAAAACCCGCTCTTTAATACGGAAATGAAACCGGCCGGCGGCCTGTGCTGCCGGCCGTTTCATTTTTCCTGTCGTTAGGATAGCGGGAAGTGATCTCGTCGATGTTTCGCTCCCGGTTCTAAGAACCTTTTGGAAATTAAATCTGTATTCTTTGATGGATAGATGTCGCGGCTGAAGGCTGCGACCCTCGCGGAGAGTGTTGACCTGCCGCACGGCGGTCTAGGCGCATCGGAACCGTTGCTGTAACCCGTCTCTCTTCAAAGGCGGTGATTTAGATTTTACATGCCGACCGTGCCGCCGTGGGATCTAAACCTCCGCCTCGGAAGAGGTGGGCTACAGCGGTTGGGTGACATTTCGACGATAACTTCTAGAATAACTTTACGGCGAGGGAGGTGGGTCGGCGGCCTACCTGGACCATGGTAATGAGGCTTTGCGTGCGCACGCGAATCACGGCGAGGTCGCCGGACTCTTCATTCGCTACAAGAAGGAGATCTCCGCTGGGATCGAGCACGCACGGGCCGGGATGGCGCCCAATCGGAATTTGCGGCAAAAGATGGCGCGTTGTCATTTCGATTGGGGTCACGCCGTTGGTGGCGGCATCACTGACGTAGACGAGAGAAGCGTCTGCCGTCATGGTGCCCTCGGTCGGAGCGGAGCCGAGGACCATGGAATCTGAAATTTCCGTGCGCCACGTGTCTATGACCTCAAGGCCGTGCGAGCTGGGCACATTGACATAGAGTTCGCCGCCGTCCGGTTTTATCAGCATGGCGGCAGGCGTCCCGGTCAGCTGTAAATTGGAAACCAGGACGTGCTTTTTCAAATCGACGGCGGAAATTTCGTTCGATCCCGTGGCGGAAACGAACGCGACGGAATTATCCGGCATTACAACGACCTGCTCCGGGTGAGAAGCCACATTGATGGACGCCAGCAAGGCCAGCGTTGAGGCATCAAAAACTTGAACGGTGGAGTCGTCACGGTTCGGGACAATGATTTGTTTGCCATCCGGCGTGACGCGAGCAAGCCACGGGCGGCGTCCCGTCCGCGCGCGCGCCACAACCTGCTGCGTGTTGCAATCAATGGCTACGAGCGTGGATGAGCCGGAAGCGGCAACGTACGCATGGTTTCCGTCGGGCGAGAAGTCGAGGGCGAAGGGCGCGGCCCCCACGGAAATATGCGCGATCACACGACCGCTGGCGGCGTCAATCACAAACACATAGCCGCCATCTGACGACACTCCCCACACCTGGTTTAATTTGGGATGGGCACGAAGACCTGAAGGCGCGGGGCCCACCGGAACGGTCGCAATTTTGCTCACGCGAATTAGGTCAATAACGGAAACGGTGCCGTCTCCTGCGTTACCGACAAAGGCGTAGAGACGCAACCCGGGGCGCAAAAAAGATGGGCCTTTTTCTCTGAGAATTTCAGTCGTGCCCGCGCCGACGATGACCAGTGCGGTGACCAACAGGCGATAGTTTACGCGGCGCGTCATTTCGAGCTAATGATATTGCCACAGGGGGCGTGGGGGCGGGGCGGAAATGACGGGAGAAAAATCTAATTTGCTCCTGAAGGAACCGGGTTTGTAGTGGCGCGGGCTTCAGCCTGCGGGGGTTCGGCCTTGCAAGGACTAGATCACTTAGGCTGAAGCCTGCGCGCTATGACTATCCTGGGTGGATTATCGTCGACGGTAGCGCGAAACTTTATGCAGCTAAGAAGGCGGCTCGAGCATCCAACCTCGCATGAGTTCGAGTGTCCCGAACCCGAGCCTTAGGCCGCGCGAAGTTTTTGCCGCGTGGGGCAGGATTCTGGCCGGCAGCGTGCCCATGCTTTCGATCGAAATTACGCGCGAGTGCCCGCTGGCCTGTCCGGGGTGCTATGCGTACGGCGACTCGCATCTGGGCGGCGGCGTCACGCTCAGCGAATTGAGTGACCTGCGTGGCGACGCGCTAGTTGATGGGGTACTTGGGCTCGTCCGGAAGCATAAACCTCTGCACGTCTCGCTAGTGGGCGGGGAGCCCATGGTGCGGCATCGTGAACTGAGCCGTATTCTTCCTGAATTATCCCACATGAATATTTTTTCGCTGGTGGTCACGAGTGGCGTAATCGCCATTCCGGACGAGTGGATGAAGCTGCCCAGAGTTCGCGTTGCGATTTCCGTGGATGGGTTGCCGGAGCATCATGATATTCGGCGAAAGCCCGCCACCTACGAACGCATCCTTAAAAACTTGGAAGGGCGCGAGGCGAACATCCACTGGGTTATTACGCGTCCTATGCTGGAGCGTCGGGGCTACTTCGAGGAATACGTGAGGTTCTGGAGCGCGCATCCGGAAGTGGACCGTATTTGGGTGAGTGTGTACACGCCGCAAATTGGCGAGCAGAGCGCCGAAATGCTGACTCCTGAGGATCGCGCGCAAGTTGCTGAACAACTGCCTATACTTGCCAAAAAATATCCAAAGCTTCTCTTTAACGACGGTCTGGCAAAAGCATTGCTTTACCCGCCGAAGAATCCGGACGACTGCCTGTTTTCGAAAATGTCCGCCAATTATTCCGCGGACTTTCAAACAAGGGTCGAGCCCTGCGTCTTTGGAGGCACGCCGGATTGTTCGCAGTGCGGCTGCGCGGCGAGCAGCGGGCTGCATTGGGTAAGGGAAATCAAGGCCGCTGGGCCGCTCAAGCTCAACCACTTTATCGGTAGCTCCGTTAAGATCGGGCTGCTGGTGAATCGCTTACGGGCCCGTACGACACAACCGAATCGGTGGAACCGCCCGGGATTCGATTTGCGAGGAAAGAAAAACACGTTGGTGCAGATCAAACCCTGAAGTGCGCTCAACTTAAATAATTTTTACGTCGGCGTGGCGACTTCGCCCGTCGCCATCTCCGTCCCGAAAGACGCGGACGAATGTGGCCGGATGTGTTTGCCGCATGCGCATGCATCCGTTAGAATACTCTGCTTATCACTCACTCGCGAGATTCCAAAGGCACTTACAAGCATCGAATGCAATGCGGGGAGCACGGGTTGCGCGGGGCCTCGCACTAACCTTAAAGCTTTCATGAAGGAATGGCTGAACCGTTGATTCGCACCGAACCTGTTTACGATGAAAGCGACGAATATCGTCCTGAGCCTCCGCCTATAGCGCTGCCTCCGGCGTGGCAGGACGGCAGCTTTCGCGTCGGAATTCACACCTCGATCGCCGGAGACATCGCCGGTGCGCTGGACACTGCATCCAAACTCGGCGCAAACGCGCTACAGATTTTTTCGGCCAGTCCGCGCATGTGGCCGCGGGGAAGTTCGCGAATTGCGGAGGCGGATGCGGAGCGGTTCAAGACCAGGCGCGCTGAATTGGGTCTCGGACCGCTCGTCATTCATGACAATTATTTGATTAACCTGGCATGTCCGGACCGCGTGATGCGCACGCGATCGATTCAGGCATTTCATGATGAAATTGTTCGTGCAGTTTCGCTGGACGCCGATTTTCTGGTGGCTCATCCGGGCTCATGTCTCGGGGAACCCGTGGAGCAAGCTATTTCTGAAATCGCGGACGGCATGCGACATGCTGCGAAGGGCCTGAAGCTCGGCAAACTGCGCATTCTAATTGAAAATACGTCGGGGATGGGTTCGGCGGTTGGCGCGAAGTTCGAAGAGCTGAAAAGCATTCTTGACCAGACGCGCGATTTGCCGATGGGAATTTGTTTGGATACAGCGCACATGTTTGAAGCGGGCTACGACATCACGACGGAAGAAGGGCTGGAGGCTACTCTCGCGGCCATCGATCGTACCGTGGGGCTACGTCGTGTGTGCGTGCTGCATGTAAATGACTCGAAGACGCCGCTTGGATCGCGCGTCGATCGCCACGAGAATATTGGGTTTGGGAAAATCGGGCTGGAGGCGTTTGGACGGATTTTGAATCACGCGCGGTTCGGTCCGGGTGTGCAGGGGCTGGCGGGGCGGGCGTTTATTTTGGAGACGCCGATCGATGAGCCGGGAGACGATCGTCGCAATGTGCGCGCGATTTGGGATTTGCTGGGAGTGAGCGTGAAGGATGCGCCGAAGGCCGTGGATGGGTTTTCGATGACCAAGGCGGCCAAGAAGCCTAAGGCTTTTGCAGAGAGAACACAGAGGGCATAGAAAAGGACCGTCGCTAAAGCGAAACCGAAGGTCAAGAAGAAAGCGTCGAAAATTACCAAGTAGATTTGAATGTGTCGGACGCGGTAGCCAGCGTCTTCAGATGCGGGGGTTTAGAGTGACGGGCGGCAGTTGCATCATGTGGAATCTAAATCCCCGCCTCTAAAGAGGCGGGCTACAGCGGGCGGAACAGCATCGCAGAATACCAAAGGCGGAATGGGAAACGTGGCTGAATACGATCCACAGGCGATAGAAAAAAAATGGCAGGCGCGGTGGAATGCGGATCACGCGTTCGAGGCGGACGCTGATCCCTCGAAGCCGAAATACTATGTGCTGGAAATGCTGCCGTATCCTTCAGGCACGCTGCACATGGGGCACATGCGCAACTACACCATCGGCGACGTGACCGCGCGATTTCGCCGCATGCAGGGACTGCATGTGATTCACCCGATGGGTTGGGATGCGTTCGGAATGCCCGCGGAAAATGCGGCGATTCAGCGCGGCATTCACCCGCGCGAGTGGACACTGACGAATATCGAATCGTTCAAGCGCGTGCTGCACAAATTCGGATTCAGCTATGACTGGCGGCGCGAAATTTCCACGTGCGAGCCGGAATACTACCACTGGAACCAGTGGTTTTTTCTGCGCATGCTGGAAAAGGGAATCGCCTATCGCAAGCGCAGCCGCTTGAACTGGTGCACGAAATGCGCCACGGTGCTGGCGAACGAGCAGGTGATTGACGGATGCTGCTGGCGGCACGAGGATACGCCCGTCGAGCCGAAAGTGATCGAGCAGTGGTTTTTGCGCATCACGCAATATGCCGACGAACTGCTCGAAGATTTAACACAGCTCGAGTCGGGATGGCCGGAACGCGTTCTGGCCATGCAGCGTAACTGGATCGGAAAATCGCGCGGCACTCGCGTGCGCTTCGCCGTAGACGAATTTGCGGACACCTCGATCGAAGTGTTTACCACACGCGTGGATACGATCTTCGGCGTGTCTGGATTAATTCTGGCGCCGGAACATCCGCTGCTCTCGAAATTGGTCGAGGGCGTCGCGGACCATGCGGCGATCGAAGAAAATCTGCAGAAATTACGGCGGCGTCTCACGCGTGCCGCGGATATTGCCACCGCAGAAAAAGAAGGATTTTTCACCGGGCGATACGCGATCAATCCATTTAATGGCGAAAAAGTTCCCATCTGGGTAGGAAATTTTGTGTTGCTGGAGTACGGCACGGGCGCGGCGATGTGCGTTCCCGCGCACGATGAGCGCGACTTCGAATTCGCCACGAAATACGGCATGGCAATCCCAATTGTCATACAGCCAACCGAGGGCACGCAGCTCGATCCGGACAGGCTCATCGCGGCGCACGTCGAATACGGCGAGCTGGTGAATTCAGGCTTGTACACGGGACTCACCTCCGAAAAAGCGATTGAAAAGATGTCGTGCGATGCCGAGGCGCGCGGATTCGGCAAAGGCGAAACGATTTTTCGGCTGAAAGACTGGGGCATTTCCCGGCAGCGCTATTGGGGCACTCCGATTCCAATTATTTATTGCGAGAAGTGCGGCATGGTTCCAGTGCCAGACAAAGATTTACCGGTGGTGCTGCCGCCGATGGCAAAATTTTCCGGGCTGGGCGAATCGCCGCTGGCAAGTGTTCCCGAATTTGTGAACACCACGTGTCCCGCGTGCGGCGGCCCGGCGCGGCGCGAGACGGACACGATGGATACGTTCATGGATTCGTCCTGGTATTTCTATCGCTACGCCGATCCGCACAACAACAAGGCGCCGTTCGATCCGGGGCTTGTGCGCTACTGGCTGCCCGTGGATCAATATATTGGCGGCATAGTTCATGCGATTCTGCACCTGCTGTACACGCGATTTTTTTGCAAAGTGATGCGCGATCTGGGCCTGGTGAATCACGACGAACCGGTGAAACGTCTCTTCACGCAAGGGCTCGTGCTCAAGGGCGGCACCGCAATGTCCAAGTCCAAGGGTAACGTGGTGGGCGCGGAAGATATGGCCGACAAATTCGGTTGCGACACAGGGCGGTTGTACACGCTGTTCGCGGCGCCGCCGGAAAAAGATCTGGAGTGGAGCGAGCAGGCGATTGAAGGGTGCTCGCGCTTTCTGCAGCGCGTGTACCGGCTCGTTTCCAAACATGCGGATGGATTGAAAAATGTGCAGGTCGGCGGCGGAGCCGCGACGCTGCTCGATTCCGCTACGCCTAAGGAAAAAGTTTTATTGCGCAAGGCGCATCAAGTGCTGCGGCGCGTGACGCATGATTTCGATGCGCGCTGGCATTTCAACAGCGCTATCGCACTGCTCATGGAACTGGTTAACGAGATTCACGCGCAGGAGCCGCTGGAAGACGGCGTGCGCCCGGAAGTGGCAAAGGAAGTGTTTGAGCTGCTGACGCTGATGCTCAATCCGATGGTGCCGCACCTGTCGGAAGAGCTTTGGGAAATTCTCGGTCACTCGCACGAAACGCTGGCGCACGCTGCATGGCCCAAATTCGTTCCCGCCCTCGCGGCGGAAGACGAAGTCGAAATCGTGGTGCAGATCAAAGGCCGCGTAAAGGGCAAGATTTTCGTCGCGGCGGGATTGACCAAAGAAGAGTTGGAAAAACTGGCGGTGACCGATTCGAAAATTTCGCACCTGCTCGAAGGGCAGCGCATTGTTAAAGTGATTGTAGTTCCGGACAAACTGGTGAACGTGGTGACGGCCTAACGCGATGCATGTGGCATTTTTTGAAGTGAAAGACTGGGAACGCGCCTACCTGTCGGATCGGCTGCCCGCCGATCAGTTGTCTTTTGCTTCGGAAAGTCTGTCAGCGCCGACGAAGCAATGGAAAGAACTTGAGGCGCTTTCCGTATTTATCTATTCGCATGTAACGCGCGAAGTGCTCGATGCACTGCCTGCGCTGAAATTTATCGCCACGCGCTCCACTGGATTTGATCACATCGACGTGCAAGCCTGCCGCGGCCGCGGCATTGCTGTTTCCAACGTGCCGTCCTACGGAGAAAACACGGTCGCGGAGCACACGATTGCGCTGCTGCTGATGCTCTCGCGCAAGGTGCATCAATCGGTGCTGCAAATGCGCAGCGGGCGTGTTGACCTCGCGGAGCTTACGGGATTTGATTTGCAGGGAAAAACGATCGGCGTCGTCGGTTCGGGACACATTGGGCTGCACGTGATTCGGATCGCGCGCGGATTCGGGATGCGGGTACTAGGGTATGACGTTCGCCGCGATCCGTTTCTTGCCGATTTGTTGGGCTTCGAATATGCGACGATGGAGCGGTTGCTCGAGGAGAGTGATATTGTGACGCTGCATTCGCCGCTGACGGAGCAGACGCATCATCTGTTGAGCCGCGCGGAATTTGCGCGAATGAAGCCCGGCGTGATGATCGTGAACACGGCGCGAGGCGGCCTGATTGACACGGACGCGCTGGTGGAGGCGCTGGAGAGCGGCAAGGTGGGCGGCGCAGGGCTCGACGTGCTCGAGGGCGAAGAATTAATCAAGGAAGAAAAACAACTGTTGCAACAGCCCCTCGATGTGGAGAAATTGCGAACGGCTGTGCGCAATCGGGTGCTCTTGGCGCGGGATAACGTGGTGTTCACGCCGCATAACGCGTTTAACAGCCGCGAGGCGCTGGTGAGAATTCTGGAAGTGACGCTGTCGAATCTGGAGGCGTTTAGAGCGGGGCAGCCGGTGCATCGGGTGGCGTGAGGTTTTCAGCCCTCGATGTCGCTGGTTAGTGGAGTGAATTTGAAATCTCAAATTTGAAATTCACGAACAGATTCGTTGGACGAAAATACTAACCAGGCGTCGCGTACATTGAACGGTTGCCATCAAGCGCCTACCTGAAGGCGAAACAATGACAGAGAATCGCTGTGCCAACAAAATGCGGGAGCGCACGCCGGCCCTGAACGGGATAGGATGGGAACAGAATGAGTGAACGCGGGGGAATAGTCGTACTGGATTTCGGCGGGCAGTATACGCAACTGATCGCGCGTAGAATTCGCGAGCAGCAAGTCTTTAGCGCGATTTTGCCATGCACGGCGAAGATCGAGCAGATCCAGAAATTTGAGCCGACAGGCATCGTTCTTTCCGGCGGGCCGAACTCCGTGTACGACGCCGGGGCGCCACCGTGCGACATCGCAATTCTTTCCATGGGGCTTCCGGTGCTGGGCATCTGCTACGGCCTGCAGTGGATGACGCACAATCTCGGCGGGCGCGTCGAGCGCGCGGATCGTCGCGAATACGGGCGCACGGAGTTGCAGGTAAAAGATGGTTCGCTACTCTTTGAGGGGCTGCCGAAAAAGCTGCGCATCTGGAATAGTCACGGCGATCACGTTCGAGCGCTGCCCTCGGGCTTTCACATTACGGGAGAAACGGGCAATGCCGTTTCCGCCGCGGAAGATCCGATCAAAAAATTCTACGCCGTTCAGTTTCATCCTGAGGTGCGCCACACGGATTGCGGTTCAGAAATCCTGCGCAACTTCGTTTTCAATATCTGCCACGCAAAGCCTTTGTGGAGCGGCGCCGCGTTTATTGCTGAGACGGTCGAAGCGATTCGCAAGCAGGTGGGAGAGGGCCGCGCAATTTGTGCGCTCAGCGGAGGAGTGGATTCGGCGGTAGCCGCCGTGATCGTGCATCGCGCGATTGGCGAGCGGCTCACCAATATTTTTGTGAACAACGGCGTGCTGCGCAAAAACGAATTTAGCGAAACCCTTGAGTTGCTGCGCGACCGCATGGGACTCAAAGTGATCGGCGTGGATGCGACGGACAGGTTTCTGGCGCGTCTAAAAGGTGTTACCGATCCGGAGACCAAGCGGAAGCGGATCGGCGGGGAATTCATCTCCGTGTTTGACGAACAGGCGCTGCAGCTTGCCGTGGGTCCGGATCGCGCAGGGTTTCTGGTGCAGGGTACGCTTTATCCCGACGTAATCGAATCCGTGGCCGTGCGAGGCCCCTCGCAGACGATCAAGACGCATCATAATGTCGGCGGCCTGCCGAAAGACTTGCCATTTGCCTTGATCGAGCCGCTACGCGAATTGTTCAAGGATGAAGTACGAAAGATTGGACGTGAGCTCGGTTTACCAGATGAGATGCTCACAAAACATCCGTTTCCCGGTCCGGGGCTTGCAGTGCGGCTGCTGGGAGAGGTGACGGAAGAGAACCTGGCCCCGTTGCGCGAGGCGGACGCCATAGTGGTTGAGGAAATTCGCCGCGCTGGGTTGTACGAAAAAACCTGGCAGGCGTTTGCCGTGCTGCTGCCGGTGCGTAGCGTTGGCGTGATGGGCGACGAGCGAAGCTACGGCTACACGATCGTGGTGCGTGTCGTGGACTCGGAAGACGCGATGACCGCGGATTGGACGAGACTGCCGCCAGAAGTGCTGGAGCGAATTTCGACCAGAATTGTAAATGAAGTGAGCGGTATAAACCGGGTCGTGTACGACATCAGTTCAAAACCGCCGAGCACGATAGAGTGGGAATAGATAGCGTGGGAATAGATAGCGTGGGAATCGATAAAGTGAGAACAATCGAACGACATTGCGGAGGGAGGCATCAGTTTTACGCGACACAAGACGGCGCGACGGGAGTTTGGAATCGGGACGAGCTACAAGCTACCGGATCAGACAATAGGGTCTACTGGCCGCGATAACTAGCGGGCGGCCATCTTTTGAGCCATGTACAGCAGGAGCCGGCGGTCGTCCTCTTCAATACGACCCATCAGCCTGCGAAACTTGGCGAAAAGACGGGCTTCCTTCCCGGCGCTGCCCCAGATAATATCGTCGGCGCTTTTGCGCTTCGGAAGATTGGGCAGAGCGGGCGGTTTTTCACCGTCGTAAAAGAGTTGGTAGAGAGGGATTTCCAGAGCGCGGGCTATTTTCTCAAGCGTTTCAATGGCGGGAATCGTATGGCCATTTTCGACGCGGGAGATGTAGCAACGGAGCAGTCCTGTGCGCTTTTCGACGTCCCCTTGGGAAAAATTCTTTTCCTCGCGCAGGGCGCGAAGACGATCACCGATAATCATATAGATATTATTCCATAAAGTTATAGTAACAGCAAGACGAAACGGGAAAAACGATCTAGAATTAAAGCGAAACCGGACACCCATGGCGGACGTCACAAATTCGGGCACATTCCGCGGAGCGGCCGCAACGGACGAGAAAACGTCGCAGACTCCCGCGGAAAAACAGAAAGAACTTGTGCGCCGCGCGCAGGCAGGCGACGTGACTGCCTATGAGGATCTGGTTCGGCTGCATCAAAACCGCGTCTTAGCGGTGGTGGGCGGCATCCTGCGAGGCAGCCAGGATATAGAGGACGTGGCGCAGCAGGCGCTGGCGAAAGCTTATTTTTCGATACGCCGGTTTGATTCGCGTTCGGCGTTTGGCACGTGGCTCTATAAGATCGCGGTTAATGAGTGCTGGGATTATTTGCGAAAGAAGAAGGTGCGGCGCCTCGTGTACGAATCGGACCTCAGCGAAGAGCAGGTGCGCAAGCTCGATGCCATTCCGGAACACGGGTATGGCGGCGCTTCGCATCGCGAAGATACGGCGCGACGGGTGGAGCAAAGACAATTAGTGGAAAGGCTGCTCGCGGAATTGGACGACCGCGATCAGATCATGCTGGTGATGAAAGAAGTGGAAGGGTTCTCGGTGGAAGAGATCGGCGAACTCCTCGAACTGAACGTGAACACGGTGAAAGTGCGTCTGTTTCGAGCGCGAGGGCGCCTCGTAGAAACCTACCGAAAGAGAATGCAAAAGCGTCCGGCAGCCCGCGAAGGGCTCAGGCAGCGAAGGAGCGAACAGGATGTTTAGCAAATCGAATAACTCTAGATCTTGCCGGGAACTGGAAGCGCGATTTGAGGATTATCTTGGCGGCGTGCCGGACCCGGAGTTGCAGGCGCACCTGGCTCAATGTGAGCGCTGCGCCATGACGTTGGAGGACGCGCGGTTTGCGAGTTCTTTGCTGCGTGACGCGATGGTTCCTGCCAGTGAACCAACCCAGGCCTTTTTGGCCAATGTGATGGCGCGCATCCGCATAGAAGAAGCTCAGGTTAAGTCGCCTGCCTCTTTTTGGGCGCCGCTGGAATTTTTAGCATCAAGAGTGTCACTGAGCGCTGCGGTTGTCTTGCTGGCACTGTCAGTTTACATGATTGAATTTGCTCCACATCGAAACTTAACTCTGGGTTCCATTCGTACGGAACTTAGTGCCAGTGACTTTCCGCAGCCGCCTTCAGACCCAGTAAGCAATGAGGAAGTGCTGCAATCGTTGGCTGAGAGGTCCAATGGACACTAACCAAGGCAGCCGTAAAGCCTACCTTATCGTTTTTGTGCTCTTTATTCTGGGCATTGCGCTGGGCAGCGTGGGCACGTATCTGGTGACGATGCGGGTCCAGGCTGCGCGTCCCGTTGGCCCGGGCGCAGGGGCGCCCAGCCACATGGCTATGTTCACGCGCGATCTGAATCTCTCCCCGGACCAGCAGACGCAGGTTCAAGCCATCTTGAACGACACACGCGCTCATTACGCCGAACTTCACCAGAAACTCGACCCCGAATATGAGCAGGTGCGCCACGAAAGCCGGGAACGCATTCGCCATATATTGACTCCGGAACAGCAGCCGAAATTTGAGGAACTGTTGCGCCAAATGGATGAAGAGCGGCGTAGACGGCAGACGAATCCGTAAAAGCACTGGTGCGGTGTGCCTCAAGTGCTTGCCGTTGCGGTAGTTCGGAGAAATCTAAACAATGGCGCGGATTTCCGAATTTTTCAAAAATATTTGGCTAAAATCGATGATGGGCCGCGCGCTGCTTGTTGCGCCGCCTGTTGCGCTGATGTTATGGTTCGGCTATATCACCGTTGGGACGCGCACCACCGCGCAGTATTTCACCGCCAAGGTCGAACACGGAGACATTTCCCAGGTCGTGCAAGCCACGGGCACCATCAATCCCGTGAACACAGTGCCGGTGGGTTCCGTTGTTTCGGGCAATGTGGTGTCCGTGAGTGTCGATTTTAATTCCCAGGTTAAAAAGGGCGACATTCTCGCACAGATCGACCCTGTTCCGTTCCAAATAGCGCTCGCGCAGGCAACTGCCTCTTACCAAAACGCAGTCGCCAACGTAGCAAACCTCGAGGCGCAGATCGGCACTTCCACAGCGAACGTGGCGACGATGAAAGCCAACGTGGCTAAGGCGCACGCGACGACGATCGACATGGGCACGCAGCAGAAGCGCACAAAAATGTTGGCCGATCAGGGCGTGCTCTCCGCGCAACAGAACGACGACGCGCAATCGAACTACGATCAGGCCATTGCGTCAGAAAATGCCGCAATCGCGCAGGAAAAGCAGGCGGAGTCACAACTTGCTGCAACGGTGGCGCAGCGTGATCAGGCCAAGGCGCAGGCGCAGATTCAGAATGCCGCGGTCAACTCCGCAAAGTTGCAGCTGAGCTATTGCACAATTAAGGCGCCCATCGACGGTACGGTAATCAATCGCACTGTGAACGTCGGCCAACCGGTGGCGGCGAGCTTGCAGGCGCCCAACCTCTTCAGCATCGGTCAGGACCTGAAACACATGCTGGTCTATTCGAATACAGATGAAGCGGATGTGGGCCGTATCAAGGTGGGCAAGCAAGCCACGTTTCGCGTCGATTCCTTTCCGCGGGAAACGTTTAGCGGAACCGTGGCGCAGGTGCGCATGAATGCTACGACGATTCAAAACGTGGTGACGTATAACACCATGGTCGCGTTCGATAATCCTGACCTGAAACTTTTTCCGGGAATGACCGCGTATATTTCTATTCCTGTTTCCGAAGCCAAGAATGTCGTTAAAATTCCCAATGGCGCGCTGCGATTTAAGCCCGATCTGTCAGATAGCGAGCGCGCATCATTGTATGCGAAGTACGGAATCACGGATTCGACGCGCGCCACGGCGGCAGGGCGCGTTGCGGCCACATCGGCGGACACTTCAGGCTCGGCTGCGTCGAATGCTTCCGCGCCTTCAAAAGCGCCGGCGAGCGCGGATGCGCCCGGCAGCGCGACTCGGCCGTCAGGAGGAGGTGGCGGCGGGGGCGGCAATGGACGGCGCGCGCAAGCCGGCGGTGCGGGAGCGGCCAGCGCGGGCGACCAGGGCGGCGGCCGCTCCGCTTCAGCCGGGGGGTCCAGACGACAAGATTCGGCCATTGTCTGGAAACTTTTGCCGAACAAACAACTTGAGCCTGTGCAGGTGATGCTCGGAGTTACGGACTTCACATTCACGGAACTTGTCAGCGGCAGCATCAACGAGGGAGATGATCTGATCATTGGACAATCCACGAACAAGGCAACAACCGCGCAGAACCAAACGCGCAATCCGGTGGGCGGCGGACCAGCCGGAGGGGCCGGCGGCGGTGTGCCGCGCAGGTTCTAACAAATTTTAGAGACTCTCCTCATGGCTGACCAAATTATCGTTGCGCCCGACCTTCCCAGCGCTGACCCCGCGAAGAAACCTGTCATTCGTCTGGAAAATGTTTTTAAAACTTACGATTTGGGCGAGGTGCAGGTTCAGGCTCTGCGCGGAGTGTCTCTGGAAATCAGCGAAGGCGAATTTGTGGCTGTCATGGGCCCTTCAGGCTCCGGCAAATCGACGATCATGAATATTCTCGGATGCCTCGACCGGCCTACGAAGGGGCGATATTTTCTCGACGGAGTGGACGTGTCGGGGATGAGCAAAACGGAACTAGCGCGCATCCGAAATCGAAAGTTGGGATTTGTTTTTCAGCAGTTCAACCTCTTGGCGAGAACTTCCGCTTTGGAAAATGTGGAACTGCCCACTGTCTATGCGGGCATCAGTCCGGAGGAGCGCACGAAACGTGCGATGGAAGCGCTCACGCGTGTGGGACTCGCACAGCGCGCCGGGCATCATCCTGCGCAGCTTTCCGGCGGGCAGCAGCAGCGCGTGGCCATTGCGCGCGGACTCGTGAACCGGCCGTCCATCCTGCTGGCGGATGAGCCAACGGGGAACCTGGACAGCCGCACTTCAGTGGAAATCATGGACATTCTGCAGACGCTGAACAATGAGCAAGGAATTACGATTATTCTGGTGACGCACGAGCCCGACATCGCGCAGTACGCGCGGCGCAATTTGCTTTTTCGCGATGGAAAGTTGAAGCGAGACATTCTCGTTCAAGACCGCCTGGTGGCGCAGGAAGTTTTGAAGACGCTTCCCACCGTCGAGCAGCAAGCGGCGGAAGATGCAGAAGAGGAGAATCAACGGCAGGCGAAGTCCGACGCGACCGCCTAATTTTTTTAACGCTCAGATATTACCCATGGATTTCATGAACACATTCCGGCTGGCGCTGCGGGCCCTCTCGCGCAATAAAATGCGCTCGGCGCTCACGATGCTGGGCATCATCATCGGTGTCGGCGCGGTGATCGCCGTTGTGAGCATCGGGCAGGGCGCGCAATACATCGTTCAACAGGGAATTCAGGCGATGGGCACGAACGCTGTATTTATCTCCGCGGGAAGCAATCGTGCGGGCGGCGTACGCCAAGGCTATGGCGGGGTAAAAACGCTGACGATCGACGATTTAAACGCCATCCTGAAAGAAATTCCGCTGATCAAAGAGGCTTCCCCTGCCCTGAGCAGCCGACAGCAGATCGTGTATGGGAACCAGAACTGGAACACGCAGATTACCGGAATTACTCCGAATTATTTTGAGATTCGTACCTGGCCCGTTCAGGCGGGATCGGCCTTCAGCGACGAAGAAGTGGATATCGCGGCGAATGTTTGCGTGCTGGGCACGACGGTGGAAAAAATTCTGTTCGCCGCTGAAAATCCGATCGGCAAGACGATTCGGATCGGGAACCTGCCGTTTCGCGTGGATGGCGTGCTGGAATCCAAAGGGCAGAACGTCACGGGGCAGGATCAGGACGATGTCATTTTTGCGCCGTACACCACTGTGCAGCGTAAAATCTCGGGCATTACCTGGCTGCAATTTATCGCGGCGTCGGCCGTCTCGCAGGAAGCCTCTGTGGCCGCTGTTGCTCCCATCACGAGCTTGCTGCGCGAGCGGCATCGCATCCGCAATGGCGACGATGATGATTTTCTGATTCGCACGCAGGCGGATATCGCCGATTTGCAGAATCAAACGCAATCGACGATGACGTACCTGCTCGGCGGGATTGCTTCTGTGTCGTTGCTCGTCGGCGGAATCGGCATCATGAACATCATGCTGGTTTCGGTTACGGAGCGCACCCGGGAGATCGGCGTGCGCATGGCCGTCGGAGCGACGGAGGATGACGTGCGACGCCAATTTCTGGTAGAGGCCGTAACGCTCAGCATGATGGGCGGATTTATTGGAATTATTCTGGGGCTGGTGGGTTCGGCGCTGATCAGCAATTTGCTGTCATGGCCCACGCTGATTTCAGGGAAGGCAATTATTGCTGCGGTGATTTTCTCTGCGGCCGTTGGAATTTTCTTCGGCTATTATCCCGCTCACAAGGCCGCGCAGCTCGATCCGATCGAGGCGCTGCGGTATGAGTAGGTTTTAGTAGGACAGGCTTCAGCCTGTCAGCTTTTGACTTTCTTGGATATGCCGCAAAGCTCAAAAGAAGACAGGCTGAAGCCTGTCCTAGTTAAAACGGAATGTCTTCGTCGGTTACTTCGGGGCCCGATTGATCGTGGTCCATCGCTGAGGAACCGCCCGCTTCGTAGTCTGATGAGCCGCCGCCCATGCCTTGTCCTGCTCCTGCGCCGCCGCCCATCGAATCTGACCTGGAACCCAGCATGCGGAAATTCGTGGCTACGATTTCAAAGCTGGTGCGCTTCTGATTTTCCTTGTCCATCCACTCGCGGGATTGGATCCGGCCCTCAAGAAATATCTGCGATCCTTTTTTCAAATACTGCTGGGCGATTTCCGCCTGCTTGCCCCATACCACAATCTTGTGCCACTCGGTGCGCTTCTGGCGCTCGCCGCTTTTGCTCTTGAAAGATTCGTCTGTGGCCATCGAAAAATTGCACACGGCCTGACCGCCGCCGGTATAACGCGTTTCCGGGTCGCGGCCCAAGCGTCCCACGAGAATTACTTTATTTACGGACATGTTTTATTGTCTCCAATTAAGCCGTGAAGATAACACGGCAGCGAGCGGGGGTGCAAACTTCGGCGGCGTGAATCGGCGCATGCATGCCGAAAAAGCTTTAACACAAAGTACAGAGAAACGCGGGAGAACTAGCGATGTGCGACCTCAAATTAAAAATTACGACTGACGGAATCACACTTTGCCAATGCTCAGGGCCAGCTAATCGCCCGTCGTTGCGCCCATTTCTTTCAGCTTCGCCGCGGCACGCTTCGCTTCATCCGTACCAGGATACAGGCGCACCACGTTGCGAAGTTCGCGCACGGCCGATGCCTTCTGGCCGAGTTCTGCGAGGCAGAAACCTTTGCGCATGCGCGCGGTGGCTGTCTTGAAACTGCGCGGATAATTTTCAATCACTTTGTTGTAGTTATCGAGCGCCAGTTGATATTGATTTTGCATGAAGGCGACTTCGCCGAGATAGAACTGCGCGTTCGAGGCGAGATCTGTTTGGCCGTAATATTTCAGGTAATCCTGAAACTCAGAAGTGGCCAAATTGTAATGCTTGCCGTTAATGTCGCGCAGCGCGTTGGAGTACAACACGTCCGCCGACGCTGGAGGACCGGAGGACATCGACGATGCGGCGGCAGGCTGCATCGCGCTCGGCTGCATTCCACCCATGTGATCGATCGGCGGCGCGGCGCTCGCACCGGGGCCCATGCCGGGGCTTGGGTTATTCATCATCGTGGATGGCGGCGGGCCGGAAGGAGGGGGAGCGGACGACCCAGCAAGTTTTGAATCCACATTTTGCAGCGTGTTTTGAATGTCCGTCAGTTTCTGGTCCAGCTTACCCATGCGCGCTTGCAGGTCGCCCACGTTGTCGGACAGGCCCTGGACTTGCGTGCCCATCGTATCGAGGCGCGCTCCGGAAGCCGCGGAAAAATCCTGCGTGGTCTTCTGAACGGCAGACATGGACGTATTGAGCTTGTTCACCGAGTCCATGGCTTGTTCGATCAAGGTGCGCTGCACGGCCGCATTCTGCGTCATTTCCGTTTGCAAGCTTTGCTGGCCTTGAATCAATTGATTCACGCCGGTTTGCAGTTCAATAATTTCGCGCGCCACAGCGCCCGCCGGCGCCGGTCCAAATAGTGAGCCGCCAAGGGCTCCCGCGAGCATTGCGCCACCAAAAAATAGAATCCATCTCAAACGCAAGGTGTTCCTCCTTCGAGCAGGGACTCCTCAACCGCCATACGAAAGACTCGGACTGAATTACTGGGGCTTGCCCGCCGCATGCCACATAGAGCGGCAAGCAAGCCCCAGCCTAAGTGCGGCTTACTTTCCCATGATGATGTGGGCCCGGCGGTTCTGCGTATAGCACGCCTCGTTGCCGGCGGTGCAGAAGGGCCGTTCCTTGCCGTAGCTTACGGTTTCCATGCGGTCCGCTGGAATCCCCAGCGAAGCCAGGAATTGTTTTGCCGCTGCGGCCCGACGATCCCCTAGAGCAAGATTATACTCTGTGGAACCGCGTTCATCGCAATGGCCTTCGATAACGATCTTTATTTGCGGATACGAGCGCAGGAACTGCGCGGTCTGCGACAGGTTGTCGCGTGCATCGGCACGAATGTCAGCCTTGTCGTAGTCGAAGTACGCGTCCTTCACTTCGCGCTCAAACAGTTGCTGCATGGTTGGTTCAGCGGACTTCGTCATGGGCGCAGGAGCGCTGACCGTGATGCGCACATTCGCATCGGCTGAGCCGCCTGGTCCGGTGGCGCTGATCGTGTAGGTCGTCGAATCCTGCGGCGTCACTTTTTGCGTACCTTCCGCGGCCACATTGCCGATTCCGGGAGACAGGCTGAGCGAAGTAGCATTCGTCGATGACCAAGTCAAAGTAACAGTCTCACCCCTCTGAATAATCGTGGAAGACGCCTGCAAGTCGACCGTTGGTCGGGCCGGCGGCGCTACGGGGGTTGGGGTCGGTTGGGCTGGGGCAGTGGGCGCGGGCTTTTTGCAAGCCGCACTCACTGCGAGGATCGCGAGCAAGCTGCTAAACAATATCTTCGAATGCTTTCGTTTCGGCATTTCTATTTTAATTCCTCCTTTGAAAATTTGCGTTACCTTCGGTTGTGAGGACAGACCGCTTGGATCCGACAGTCCTCACACCTTCCGAATTCTGTGTGCCCCATCGATCGTTGTTATTTAGGCGACCAATTGGGCGATTCATTCTGTCCCTGCTTGGTCAACTGACGGGCTTGCGAACCATCCGCCAGCATGGACCAGATCTGCCGCGTCCCGGTGCGCGTGGATTCGAACACTAGATGCCTGCCGTCGGGCGCCCAGCTCGGGCGCTCGTTGCGGCCAACATCGCGCGTCAATTCCACCAGCTGGCGCGTGACGATTTCCATGACGTAAATGTCGTAATTTCCGTTCGGCCGCCGCCAGCTGAACGCCAGCAGTTGACCGTTAGGCGACCATGCAGGGTCAATCACGTAGCCCATGTCCGGCATTTCCACTTTGGATTGGCTCGATCCGTCCGCGTTCATCGTATACAGCTGGGGAATGCCGCCGCGATCGCTTACGAACGCGACTTGCTGACCGGTCTTGGGATTCCATGACGGCGAAGTATTTGCCCCGTTCGAATACGTGAGCCGCTTCGGGCGCTGCCCGGATGCATCCGTGATAAAGAGTTCGGGATTGCCGAACATGCTGGACATGAACATAAGTTGCCCGCCGTCCGGCGACCACGCGGGCGAAGAATTAGTGCCCTTGAATCGCGGCCAGGAAATCAGTTTGCTCGTGAGCGTGGAGTACACGCAGATCTGTGCGGTGAGTACGCTGCTGCTGCCGGGCTGCGCGTAGCAGGTGAAGGCGATGCGCGTCGCGTCCGGCGACCAGCGCGGAGTGAGCGAAATAGTATGAATCTGCGTCAGTTGGTGCTGGCCTTCGCCGTCGTAATCCATGCCCCAGATTTCCTTGTTGCCGCTGCGATTGCTGACGAATGCAATCTGCGTGGAGGCGATACCGGGCAATCCGCCGGAAAGCTTACTGATAATTTCATCTGCAAACTGATGCGCAAAGATGCGCACCTGCGGATCGGTGGCCGCCCCTCTATATACTTTTCCGATCACCGGAGGCAGGGAAGCGTCGCGAACATCGCTTAGCCATGCCTGGATCTCCACATTGCTGCTGCTCACGGAAAAGTTTCCAAGCGCGAGCAGTTGCGTTGACGCAGGCGCACCGGCCCATGATTTGAAGTCAATTTCTGAAGGCGCAGAAGGAGTTTGCAGCGGGTTGTAGCTTTTGCTGACCAGTTCGAGGATGCCGCTGAAATCCAGGTCCGTGCGAACTGTATCAGCAAACAGAGTGGCGAGCGGTTGCGATGGCGTGTCTTTGGCGGCAAAATCCGCTACGGCGACGCGCGCTTTGGAAACGCCGAGCCCTGTTCCAGTTTTGAACCAGTCCTGCGCCGAGGCGTTTGCCGTGAACAGAAGTGTAACGAACGCGCAAAGCAGAATGGTGAATGAGAGCGAAGGAGCCACGCGCGAAAATCGTTCGGTGGATCTGTTGCCAATTGGTCGAATCATTCTTTTTGTGCCCAAACCTTTTTGTGAGTTTCCACTTTTCCAACCACGTGTAAAAGCCCGATTTAAAAGTTCAATTCCAATCTAGCGCCGGAAATCAAACCAGAACTCCACAGTGACGCTGTTCCCGGAATAATTGGATGGCAGCGGCGACACGGGACTGGAACTCTGGATGGCGCGCAAGGCCGAATTATCGACCGAGCGGTTTCCGCTGGTCTGCAACATCTGAACGTTGGTCACGGTTCCATCGCGCAGTACGGTAAATTGAAAATCCGCTCGCGGAGCCCACCGCACGGAAGGATCGACCGTGGATTGGAGCCAATTGCTGCTTACGCGGTTGCGCACGGCGTCCACATACGAAGGGAATTTGCCGGCGAAATCGCCGCCTCCCTGTCCGCTGAAACCCATTCCGCCCTGCGTGGGTCCGCTCATTGCAAATGATGAGTAAGGAAGAGCAGGCGAGCCTCCCTGGCCGTAAGGCACGGCATTCGGCGGCGGAGGAGTTTTATCCTCAAAAACCTTCGACGGGCGAGAAATGATTTTAGGAGTTTTGTCCTTCGCAAATTCGGGAATCTTTTTTACGTCGGGTTCTTCTTTAGGGACAGGTTTCGGTTGCGGTTCGGCTTTATACAACCCCTTCGTCGTGTCCACCGTCTGGCTCTGCGTTACGATGTCCGGGCGCGGCAGCATGATTCCGGGAAGCTTTGCCACCAGCCCCACGGAAACGGC
>DASRQU010000057.1:0-7701 GCA_035696345.1 Candidatus Acidiferrales bacterium | reverse complement strand
TGCCCAAGCGTGTAAGGCGTAGTGAAGTACGCCTTGCCGCGGCAGAGTTCCGTCACTTTTTGCACGAAGTGGACGAGGCTGTAATCGCTGGCCAGCATAAACGTGTTGATCAGAATTCCGGATTTCCGGCAGCGGCCCACTTCTTCCAGCGTTTGGGTGACGACCAGCGGATCCAGGCCAAACGCATTTTTATAAATGCGACCGTCTTCTAGCGTCAGCGCGGATGGTTTACCATCAGTGATCATCACAATCTGCTTCATGTCTTTTTTCTGGCGGCCGAGGATGCGGCGCGCAAGCCGAAGGCCCTCGCGGGTGTTTGTGTAATACGGACCAACCTGCACGCGCGCCAGTTCCGCCAGCGGCATTTCTTCTGCGGAGTCGTGGAACAGCACGAGATGCAGCGAATCGCCGGGGTACTGCGTGCGAATCAGGTGCGACAACGCGAGCGCTACTTTTTTCGCGGGAGTGAAGCGGTCTTCGCCGTACAGGATCATGCTGTGGCTGCAATCGAGCATCAGCACGGTAGCGCACGAACTCTGATACTCGGTCTGGTGCACCATCAAGTCCGGGTAGTCCAGTTCAATCGGAACTTTCGAGCCTTCCCGGCGCACCGCGTTAAATAGTGTGGCACTGATGTCCAGATTTAGAGTGTCGCCGAACTCATAAGGCCGAGAAACTCCCCCTGATTCAACGCCCGTAGAAAGATCGCGCGTGTCATGACGGCCAAGGCTGCTCTTGCCGAGAGACCCCATCAGATCTTTCAAAGTTTTGAATCCCAGGAAATCAATCGCCTTGTCGGTGATTTCAAAACGGGGTTCATTTTCGCGGTCGCGCTCCCGGCCCTGGCCCGCTTGTCCGCGCGGCGTTTTGTCGGGAGGCGACGTGATTTGCGGTTGCCCGGTGATGTATCCCTCTTCCATCATTTTTTCGATGAGTTGATCGATCAACTCCTTCATCTTGGCGTCCATCTGTTCGGGCGTGCCATCAAGCAGATTTTTCATTTCCTGGTCGCCAAGCAAATCGCCTTGTTCGAGCGCGCGCTGGATAGCCTGGCGCAACGCTTCCATCGATTTTTCCGGGTCCATTTCGGACATGCCGTAGAATTGCGACTCGTAGCCGCTCTGCAGGAAAAAATCGGATAGGCGTTTCAATAATTCCTGCAGATCCACGCTATCGGCGGCTTCGCCTGTGTATTTTGTGTAGCGGATGAATTTAGTCATAAGCTTGGCTCACTAACTGGCGCAGGTGATGGCACTAACTTTAAACCCCCGCTTCTGTAGGCGGTTTACAGCTGACTAATTAAACTGGCGACGCGGCGGACGCTGCTGCTGTTCGCGCGGATCGGGCGCCTTGGGGCGGTCGGCATGGAAGCCGCGTTCTTCGTTGCGGCTGATGCGCTTGTGCGCCCATAGACCTTCTAAAATGAATTCCGCGGCGGCGGCCATACCTGCGGGTCCGCTGCGGCCGTCGACTCCCATGCGCTCGACGTTTTCCATGAGGCCTTGAATCTTTTTCAGTTGTGTGAGGGCATCCGCGGCGGGCGCGTTTTCGGGAACTTTCAGCTCGCCGCCGAGCTCGAACCATTGCACGACGGGCTGAAGGTTCGCGCCGTCCATTCGAGCGGTGAAAACTTTGCCGACGGCGCTGCGAATCAGCTCTCGGGCAATATTTTCCGCGCCGCGCAGTTCGCCTTCGTATTCCAGCTCCATTTTTCCGGTGATGGCCGGAAGCGCGGCGTACACATCCGCGATCCGGGCGGACGAGCGGGCTTCACGATTGCGCACGGCACGCTGCTCCGCGCTGCTCACCACGCTTTCCAGCGCGGCGATGGGCAGGCGCTGGCTCACGCCGGCCCGCTTGTCGATGCGCTTGTCGTCACGCGCGAAGAACGCGATGTATTCGACGACGTCACGCAAATAATCCGGCACTTCGACATCCGCGCCTTTGGCATCGCGTGCAACCCACGCTTCCTGCCGGGTGATGGAAACGCCTTCTTCCACCGTGGCGGGATAGTGCGTGCGAATTTCCGAGCCGATGCGATCTTTCAGCGGTGTAATAATTTTACCGCGAGCGGTGTAATCGTCCGGGTTCGCCGTAAATACCAGAAGCACGTCGAGCGGCAACCGCACCGGGTAACCCTTAATCTGGATGTCGCCTTCCTGCATGATGTTGAACAGTCCGACCTGAATTTTTCCGGAGAGGTCCGGAAGTTCATTCACGGCGAAAATGCCGCGGTTGGCGCGTGGAAGCAAACCGTAATGAATGGTGAGTTCATCGCCAAGCGCACGGCCCGAGCGCGCGGCTTTGATCGGATCGACATCGCCCAGAATATCGGCAATCGTGACGTCCGGCGTGGCCAGCTTCTCAATGAAGCGCGCGTCGCGCCCGAGCCAGGAGATGGGCGTATCGTCGCCTTTTTCGAGGATCAATTCGCGGCACGCTTTGCACAGCGGCTCGTAGGGATTGTCATGAATTTCACAGCCCGTGATGTACGGCATTTCCGCGTCCAAAAATTCGATCAATCCGCGCAGAATGCGGCTCTTGGCCTGGCCGCGCAGTCCGAGCAAAATAAAATTGTGGCGCGCCAGCAGCGCGTTGGCGATTTGTGGGAGAACCGTTTCTTCATAGCCGTGAATGCCGGGAAACAGCGGTTCGCCGGATTCAAGCTTGCTCAGAATATTGGCGCGCAGTTCGTCTTTCACCGTGCGGCGCGCAGTTCCAGGTTCATATCCGCGAAATTGTTTGAGTTCGCCAAGCGTGGAAGGCTTTGTGGTCATTGAAAACCCCTAACTGAGTTGCCCTACTATTATATGTCACAGCAAAAATTGCTGCAGGAACGCCCGATGGAGCGCCGGCGCGCATCAGAGCGGTGGCCGGGAAAGGAAAAATAAATCGAGTCCTTAAAGCTTACTGTGGCCGTTGCCCGCCGCTTTTCCGCGCACGCGCTCTCGCCGTTGTAATTGGGGATACCAATCCAAAAGGTGGGTGACGAGCCGCGCCTGGCGCTGCGATTCGGAACGAACTTCGAGTAGGGTTTGGCGTATTCCTGTGTCGAGAGGCAGTTCGGTCGCAACATGATACGCGAGGGAAATGCCTCCATCGGTTTCAAAGCGCGGCGCATCTTCCCCATACAATAGATGATGGCACTGATTACAAAGTTGCTCTAACTGCGTGGATACGGCGGAATCCACATCTGTAAAATCCTCTTCCAGGTATTGCACGTCCGCTTCCAGATAAAGTTTTCCTTCATGCACGCGGATCAGGCGAAACGCGCTCTGCCCGGCCGTGAGAATGTCGGATCGCCCATCTTCGTATTCTTTGAGGATTTTTACGATCATCGCGGAGCAACCGGTTTGCGCGAGCGTCACGCCGCTTACTCGAATCATTCCGAACGGCGTTTGCGTGTTGACGCAGTCGCGCGTCATTTCCCGGTAGCGAGGCTCGAAAATATGCAGAGGCATGGCCTGGCCGGGGAAGAGCACGACGTCTAGCGGGAACAATGGAATGCGCGCAGGATTCATGGAACTCCGCGACGAATCATAGCAGAAGGTTTATTTAGTCCCCCACAACAATCTTGCAGTACAAGCTTCCGCAGTCGAGGAGGAAACTTGCTGCGGAATGACCATCTTAAATTTCTTTTTTTGAGAGAAACAGCGTGTCATAGAGCCAGCCGGCCACCACGCCGCCGCCGAGCGGGCCAATCATGTAAACTCCAATATTCGTCCAGTGATTTGCGGCAAGCGCCGGGCCCATTACTCGCGCGGGGTTCAACGCCGCGCCCGTAAATGGACCTCCCAGCAGGACTGCAACCGTCACCGCGAGTCCTACGGCGAGGCCGGACGTTTGAGGCGATGCATTCCGCCGGTCTACGTTGGTCGCGAAAAAGACAAAAACTACAACGAAAGTCATTGCCGCTTCAAAAATAATTCCGGTGGCTCTTGTAATTCCAATGGCCAGGGCCGGTGTGCCGAGCTGCACGGAACTCCACGCTTCAAATGGCAGCGTCCGCAAGAGATAAGCAGCGGCGATGGCTCCGCCGAACTGCGCTACCCAGTAGACGATCGTATCGAAGCTGGAAATCTTGCGCGTCACCCAGAAACCGATCGTAATGGCCGGATTGAAGTGCCCGCCGGAAATGTGTCCCAGCGCGGTAACCACAACGCCAAATGCCAGGCCCTGAGCCAGCGCCACGCCCAGCCATCCGAATCCGGGCAGGCTGGGGGAGTTCGTTCGCAGAAACTGGTCGGCGACGATCGCCCCCACTCCGAAAAAAACAAACGCAAACGTTCCGATAAACTCCGCTGCAATTTTTTGGGGCTTTGAGTACATGAACACTTCTCTAGCGAGAGCCTCCGGAGTACAGCCATCCTCTTTTTCGATGGGGAGAGCGATTGTATGAGAATCCCAGCGCGCGAGTCAAAGCATCCATCCCCGAAGTCGCGGCTCGCGAGATCTCGGTTCGCTTTTGCCTTTCGTAGAGGCCGTCCCGTTTTCGGACGAGCGACCTTTTCTGGCGGTGAAATGCAGACCGCGCCGCTAACCCCCAGAGGCGAATTAGTAGCGCGTTTTGTCTCCCCCGCGCCCAGTCCGTGCCGACGGGCGGGGGACGGAGTGGCCACCGTTCCAAAAATCGTTTCGTCCGAACCAAAAAAACAGCCGGACGAACTGCATCCGGCTGCAGGCCTGATTTGATTTTCGAATGCGCTAGCGTGTCGCGGCACCGGTCGGCACATTGACCGGCGTAAGCCAATTGTGGCGGTCCGCTTTGTTTCCATTCAAGATACCGAAGAATTCATCCTGAAGAGCTTTAGTGATTGGGCCGCGCGATCCTTTGCCGACCTTGATGCGGTCGATGGATCGCAGCGGGCTGATTTCCGCCGCCGTGCCCGTGAAGAACACTTCGTCCGCAATGTAAAGCATTTCGCGGGGAATCATCTGCTCGCGAACCGGGATTTTCATTTCTTCGCACAGCGTGATGATTGAGCTGCGCGTAATTCCAGGCAAAACGCTGGAGCCGGCGGGAGGCGTGTACAACACGCCATCCTGCGCAACGAAAATATTTTCGCCCGAGCCTTCGCTCACGTAACCATTGGTGTCGAGCGCGATGCCCTCCGAATAGCCGTTGGCGTGCGCTTCCATGTGAATGAGCTGCGAGTTCATGTAGTTCGCAGCAGCCTTGGCCATGCTCGGCAGCGTATTTGGCGCCATGCGATTCCATGAACTGACGCAGACGTCGACGCCTTGCTCGATCGCTTCCGGGCCGAGGTAGCGTCCCCATTCCCAGCACGCCATGTAAACTTCGATGGGCACAGATGTGCCTCCGACGCCAATGTCGCCGTATCCGCGCAGCGCAATGGGGCGGATGTAGCAGGAATTCAATTTATTTACGCGCACTACGTCCGCGGCGGCCACAGAAAGTTCTTCCGCCGTAAAGGGCAATTCCATGCGATAGATCTTCGCGGAGTTGATCATGCGCTGCATGTGTTCGCGCACGCGAAAAATTGCCGGCCCGCTTTTCGTTTCGTAGCAACGCACGCCTTCGAAGACCGCCGAGGCATAGCTGACTACGTGGGAAAGGACGTGAATTTTCGCGTCATCCCAGTGAATCAGCTTTCCGTTATGCCAGATCTTTTCCGTCGGCTTCATTGCCATCTTCGTTCTCCAGGCTGCAAAAGTATGCAGAATTTGTGCTGCAATGCAGGTGACAATGCAAATTATAGCACAGCGGTTCCTCTTAGCCGCGCGCGGGAATGGAGTGAATGTCGAGGCCGCGAGTCCAATTTGGTTTGTAGTAGGACAGGCTTCAGCCTGTCTTCTTTTGATTTTTGCTGAAGTAAAGAAATTCAAAAGCAGACGGGCTGAAGCCCGTCCTACTTAATTCTAGTGCTCGATGCGCTCGATGGAATAGGGTTCGCGGATGGATTGCAGGTTTTTCATGGCATGGATGCGCAGATCGCCATTCACCGTTTCCCAGATGCCGAGCAGCAGGAAGGGAATAACAGCGGCGGCAGCCCATAATTTCGCTTGCCGCGGGGCCTTCGATTCCGGTTCCCATCGGAAAAGCTGCGCAGATATGACGAACGCGATTAGGGCGCATCCGCCGAGTGACGCCAGATACATCCCAAGGTTCGGAAGGTTTGTGTGATCGATCATGGCGCGCTGCAATCCGCTGACGAGGTAGGTTGCGGGCAAAAATACCGCGACCGCTTGCACGATCCCGGGCAGCATCGGAAAGGGGATTGTGGCGCCGGAGATGAAAAGGAAAACGAACCAGATAATCTGGTTGATGATCTGTGTTTCCTGCATCGTGTTCGTGACGCTGGCGACGATCAGCCCAAGCGAGGCGAAGGTCACAGTGCCGATTGTCACCAAAACAAAAATGGAAAGCAGATTGCCCAAGCCTGCCATGTGAAACACCGAACGCGACAGAAAAAATTCGACGGCAATCGTCGGCAGCGTCAAAAAATAATTGGAAACGAGGCTCGAAGCCAGCATCGCGCTCGCGCCCACCGGAGTGACCCGGAATCGGCGCAGTATTCCTTGCTCGCGAAACGTCACCAACTGAACGCTTAGTCCCCAGAAGCTGCCCATCACCGTGAGCGCCAGGACTTCTGCCAGCAGGTAGGGAACTGCCTGCGATTTCCCGCGACCGAAAATGCCTGCGTAAATAAAAAGGAATGCGATGGGCATGATCAAGCTGAAAAATAAAAAGGCGCGATTGCGCATGGCGAGGCGCATTCGGCTGACGGTAAGGGCCCACGTGTGATTTAAGACGTGACTCAATCGCGTAACCTTCTTCCCGTCAGCTCGAGGAAAATATCTTCGAGCGACGGTGCGGAAATTTCGAGGCTCACCAGCTCATTATTTTGCTCTTCCAGATGTTTTACGAGCGCCACGATGGTGCGCGGCACGCGGGTGGAGTACAGCAGGTAATCGTCGGCCTCGGTGCGGCACTCGGTTACGCCTTCCAGTTTGCCCAGCGCGCCATTCGTTTCCGGCTTGGCCATGCGCACCGAGATGCGCGTGACGGCGCCGGAGCGCTGCTTCAGTTCGCGCGGCGTGCCGATGGCAATGACTTTTCCATGGTCCACGATGGCCACGCGGTCGCAAAGCTTTTCCGCTTCCTCGATGTAATGGGTGGTGATCAGAATGGTTTTCTTTTCTTTTTTCAATTCTTCAACAATATCGTAAATTTCGCGGCGTACCTGCGGATCTAGCCCCGCTGTCGGTTCATCGAGGAAGACCACCTGAGGGTCATTCACCAGCGCCATCGCCAACGCCAACCGCTGCTTTTGCCCTCCGGAAAGCTGGGAATAAAATGCGGAGCGCTTTTCCACTAAACCAAAGCGGCCGAGGAGTTCCTCCGTGCCGCGGCGCTTGGGATAAAAGCTTCCGAACAAGTCAAGCGCCTCTGCGACGCGCATTTTATCCGGCAGCGCCGTCGCCTGCAGCGCCGCGCCCATGATGTATTTGTATTCAGAGCCGCTGGTCTGGGGATCGAGACCGCAAACGCTTACGCTGCCGCTATCTGGCGTGCGCAGGCCTTCAAGAATTTCAACCGTGCTGGTTTTGCCCGCGCCATTCGGCCCGAGCAGACCAAAAACTTCGCCTTCGTTTACGGCAAAGCTCACGCCACGCAATGCTTCCACATCGCCGTAACGCTTCATCAAATTCACAACTTCTATCGTCGCGCCTGTCAAC
>DASRQU010000056.1:0-11645 GCA_035696345.1 Candidatus Acidiferrales bacterium | reverse complement strand
CATCCGCGGTGCCAAATCTTTTCGTCAAAAAAATCGCGGCGAGCGGTTCATCCCGGGGTGTGGTGCCGGAATGAATTCGCTCGCCGCGCTGATGGCGGCGCAACCGGGGGGGATGAGCGCCGACATATTGCTGGCGCACAGCATCGCGGCAGCGACGGTGCGCCGGCAATTTTTGTGATCCGCTGCAAGCCGGTTCCTTATTTCAGCAGCGGCCCACTACAAATTAAATTTCTATTTCTGTGCCGCGGGAAACTCGGAATTCGCATCGGCGGACGCCGACGCAGCCGTGCCGAGTTCCATCACGAACAAGCCTTCGGTGCCAGACGCGGCGACCAGTTGATTCCCCGCTTCGCGGGATCGCAGCGCCGAAATTGAATCATCCGCGCTCGGACCATTCAGCTGTCCCCACGTTTTTCCGGCATCGCGCGAAAAGAACAGGTCGCCCTTGGCCGTCGACACCACCACCGCATTTTTTACCGGCGCCATATCGTCAATCGACAACTCCGACAGGCTGGCTTGCTTCCACGACGCGCCCATGTCTCGTGAAACAAAAACTCCGTGATCGCTGGCTAGCATCACCGTGTTTTCGTCTGACGGGTGCAGGTGCAGAGAGCCGCGCGGCTCAAACGGCAGCCTGCGCGAAATCCACGTTTTTCCGTTGTCGCCGGACACGTCGAGCTGGCCTGAGGAAAGCGCCCAAACGAACGAATTCCCGTTCCCCGTGCGGACGGCGCGCATTGAGCCCGCGTTCAAAGCAGGCGTGGACGCGACAGCTTTCTGCTCGTCCGGAGTCAGGTTGACGATGCGCCAGGTAAGCCCACGGTCCACTGAAACCATCAATCCATCCTCGGTAGCCGCGTACCACGCGCTCGCACCGAACGCCATGTCGTTTACCTTGGTGCGCAGCGGCACAATTGTTTTTGCGGAGATTGTTTTTGCAGAGGGAGACGCCGCACTGCTCTCGAAATTTTTTGAGGCCATCTTCGACGAAACTTTTTTTATGCCCGCCGCGTTCCGGCTTTGCGATGGCGCGGCCTTGGACGGAATAATCTGATCGACGGAGACCCACGAATTCTTCGACGCATCAAATCGCAACAATCCGCCGGGCCCCGGCGCTGCAAACCAGCCGTCGGGTGACGCGAAAATATGCTTGGGCGGACCGGAGGTCAGCCCGGTCGCCAGCGGAGTCCAAGTGCGCCCCGCGTCTTTCGTTTCCAGCAACGGCTCAAAACTGTTCGTCAGCACGACCAGTGCGCGTTCCGGATGCTGCGGATCCACGGCCGTATCCACGATGCGGCGGTGCGCGAAGCCCTGATTCGCCGCCCGATACGTCTGGCCGCCATCTCCGCTTACCTGCACTCCAAGCCGCTCCGTCCCTAGAATCAGGCGGTCCGTATTCACCGGGTCAATCACCATCGAAAGAACACTCCAGGATGCCGACGTAATCAGGTGCCAGTTCGCACCATCGTCAGAGGTCTTCCACAACCCTGTGGTCGTTGCGGCGTAGATTGTGGCGGGCCGCTTCGGATCCCGTAACATCTGTACGGCTCGCTTGGAGTCATTGGGGATTCCGTTGAACTTTACCCACTTCATCCCGCCATCCCGGCTGACGTAAGCTCCGGAACAGGTGCTGGCAAGTACACGCGCCGGATTGTTCTGGTCAATCACGAGACTCATGACGTCCGAGTCATCATCCATGCCATGGGAAATGGCGGCCCAGTTCTTCCCGCCATCAACTGTCTTCCAGGGCAGATGATATGTGCCCGCGTAAATTGTGTTCGGGTCGCGTGGATCAATCGCAATCGAATCGATATTGCGCAGGTCGTCGTGCCTCTCCGATGAAATACACGTCCAATTTTTGCCTGAGTCCGTCGAGCGGTAGACGCCGTCCGTGGCCCCGGCTACCAAAATGTCGGGGTTGGACGGTGCTTCGGCAATCGCGCGAACGACGAGCCCACTGAGGCCAATCAGTTGCCAAGTGTGGCCCGCATCCGTGCTGCGGTACACGCCGCCACCCTTAGAGGCGAGCGTCCAACTCGTTGCATAGATAGTGCTTGTGGACCGCGCGTCGACGACCATGGACATAATAACGTCGTCATGGTGTTCGCCGATACGTCCCAGAAGAGACCAACGCTCTCCTCCGTCGTGGGAGCCGAACACGTGCCCGTCGGATGTGCCTAGAAATAGGCTTTGCGTGCTACCAGGGACGGCGGCAAGGGACTGAACATCCCCGCCCGGGGGTCCGACCTGCCTCCAGGTTTGTGCGCTGGAGGATATAGACATCAGCAAAAGGCCCGCAACGGCTAACATCGGCTTTTTCTGTCCCATATCGGTATCTTGGCCTCCAACCTATCGCGCCCGGTTGCCCGGCAGTGCTTTTGACACCGTTTCCACACTCCCGCCGCAAGAGCAGGGTTGGTTCACGCAAAAGACTATCGACAAATCGGGAAAAAACACGCTGGTCGGAAGGACAGAATTGGAACGGGCAGGACGGCCGTACGAAGGGCCAGCGAAAACATTTAGCCATGGCCTCGCGAACCTTCAACGCCGTAACGTTCTAACTGGTTGGTGTTGTTGGGTATAGTACTACTAGGATGTAAAGTTCGCTGCCTTTGTATAGAGTTTACCGCGCGCGCAAAGTTTGATTTCTTTTTCGGTCAGGCCTTTACCCATCTAACGGGCTTAGAATGTATAATTTGTAAAATTGCAACGCGTTACGCCGTTTGGCGCTGTTTTTGCCTAACTCCCAGTGGAATCACAGGGAGCGCAAATGGCAATCCTATTGGTCAAAGTATTAGCTACTTGGTCCGCCGTGGCGATCGTTGCGGGCTTTACCCTGGGTGCCGCAATTCGCCGGGGCGACCGCCTGCGCAAGGACGCATTCCTGTCCTGCGTACTTGCCTATCTGGAGCTTATGCAGACTTCGAGGGCGCGCTAATCGGCGGTACGGGCAAGGACGCTTTGCGAACCCTCCGCGACATCCGCTATCGTACGTCAGTCGAGCGAATCGAAGAGGTCAGCAGTAGCTCTAAAAGCCGGATCGGCGCCGCGAATTACCTTAGGATTTGCGGCTTTGAATGGCTCTTCGGTAGGGATTCTCTCCAGCCAGCGCGTATGCGAAAGCTTTTCGTGTTCTGAAAAATCCAGACGCACAATTAGCCGGATGTTCGAATTGGCGTGTTGAGTTGTGATTTCATCGCCATCTGCGGAGTCTGCGTCGGAAGATTTCTTGTGGCCTAATTTTGCCGGCGATTTCGCCTTCTTGGGTGCCTTCGCGGGCTTGGCCGACTCCTCGTCGGCCGTTTTTTCAACTTCTTCCCGTTGAAATTTTACCTGCAACTTTTTGTCGAGCCGGAAACCCTGCTTCCAGCCTTCAATGCGGTGGCGCGCCTGCTGCGCGGTTTCTTCGTTGCCGCCAAATTCAAAAACCAAAAATGAATGTGCCATGACATGAATATTGGAGGGCGCTTTGGATTGTGTCAAGACCGGACGGGATTCTGGTCCTGACAAGCGTCCCAATTAATAAGGCGTCGCCCAACGCACGGAAGGAATCGAAGACATCTGCGAACTATTTGTTACAAACGCTTGTCACCTCAAGAGGCAGGCGTTATTCTTCGCGTATGGCGTGCGGGAGCGAGTTTTTTAACTTGCAGAGGTGGCTGCGCAAATTCGCGGCGACGGCGGCGCTCTTCGCGCTGCTTCTGCCCGGCTTGTCCGCGCTCGGGAAAAGTCTCTCGGCATCGGATTTGCCGCCATGCTGCAACGCAAGTTATTGCCCGTTGCACCATCGTGATGCGAGCAGCCTTCAGCGAGACCGCAAAAATTGCGACACGGCCGGATCCCCCGCTGGCAAAGATTGCTCCATGCGCGCCTGCGATGCGGTTGCTCATCCGGCTGTCGGATCAGCCTTGTATCTTCTGGTTACGCCGCTTGCAGTCCGCGGGCTTTCTCCGGCTGAGTGCACTTTCTCCTTCATTTTTCCGGCTATCCCCCACGTATCGCCCTTCCCGTTGACGCCCCCTCCCCGTATTTTTGTGAGCTGACGCAATAAAAATAATTCTCACAAAACATTTTTCCGCGTGTGGATTCGTCCGTGCGCCGCGTCCGTATTGCACTCAGAAGAGGATGCCATGCAGATCAAGAAGTATCCGGTCCAGCTGCGGGTCGTTTTGACGCTCTGTCTTTGCGCCGTATTGGCGTGTTCACTGACGGCGCGCGCAGAAATTTTCGGACATGTGCACGGCATCGTGCATGACCCGCAGCACCGTCCCATTCAGGACGCGAATGTTGACCTCAAAGCCCAGCACTCCGAATACGTGCAGCACCTGAAAACGAATGACAGCGGAGAGTTTGACTTCAGCGCCGTGCCGCTCGGCGAATATACGGTTACGGTGGCCGCTCCAAACTTCCAGCAGATTCAGCAAAATGTAGTCGTGGAATCCGGCGCAAGCCCGGTACTGCATTTTCAGCTGGATTTGGCCGGAGTAACGGAAAAGACTGTGGTCACGGGCGAGCCCATCGAGGCGTCCGTGGACTCTGCGACGCCCACGACGCTTCTGAGCCGCCAGAATATTCAAGACACTCCCGGTGCTGATCGCACCAACAGTCTTGCCATGATTACGGACTATGTCCCAGGCGCCTATGTCACTCACGACCAGCTGCACATTCGCGGCGGCCATCAAGTAAGCTGGCTAATCGACGGCGTGCCGGTTCCGAACACAAATATTGCCAGCAACGTGGGACCCCAATTCGATCCCAAAGACATCGATTACATGGAAGTGCAGCGAGGAAGTTACGATGCTGATTACGGCGACCGCACGTATGGCGTCTTCAACGTGGTCCCGCGTTCCGGTTTTGAGCGCGATAAAGAGTGCGACGTCGTAGCCAGCCTTGGAAATTTCTATCAAACAAATGATCAGCTCAGTTGCGGCGGACACTCAGAACGATTTGCGTACTACGGCAGCCTGAGCGGCAATCGCAGCAATCTCGGCCTTGAACCAGCGACTCCCCAGGTATTACACGACGCAGAAAACGGCATCAGTGGATTCGGCTCCCTGATTTTCAATCTCAATCCAAAAAACCAATTGCGCTTAGTCGTTTCGTCGCGCAGAGATTTTTATCAGATTCCAGTTTCGCCCGGATTGATCACCGAAATTACCGGCGCTCCCGGAGCAATATCCATTACGCCGTGCTTTCCTGCGACCACCTGCGTGGACAGCACCGGCACGCCGCAGGGCGGCATTTATCAATTCGACGGCCAGCATGAGTCGGATACGTTTGTGAATTTTTCGTGGGTGCGAACTTTCAGCCCCGCCTCCCTTCTGACCGTCTCGCCTTTTTTTCACTACAACGCCGCGAATTACACCGGAAATGCAAACGATTTCCCCACTGACACCACAGAGGACCGAAGCTCCCTCTATGCCGGCGCACAGGTCACTTTCTCGGCGACCATCGCCAGAAACAGCATCTCCGCCGGATATTACGGATTCTACCAACATGACAATCAGCTGTTCGCCATTACCTACACCGACGGTGGCGGTACTAATCTCTCGCCGGACCGCGAGATCGTCGCAGGAAATTTGAATGAAGTCTGGATCGAGGATAAATTTAAACCTACGTCCTGGCTCACTCTGAACGGTGGCGTGCGGGCATCATTCTTCGCGGGAACGATTAGCGAAAATGCCACCAGCCCCCGCGTCGGAGTTTCCGTGCGCGCTCCCAAGATCGATTGGGTTTTGCACGGCTTTTACGGACGTTTTTACCAGGCTCCGCCGCTCGAAACATTTTCCGGACCGGCGCTCATTGGCGTGGCGACCGGCCAAGGATATAACTTCGGTTCGCTGCACGGTGAACGGGACGAAGAATATCAGTTCGGCCTGACCATTCCCTACAAGGGTTGGAGCGTGGACGCCGACACTTTCCGAACCCGCGCCAATAATTTCTTCGATCACAATAATCTGGGCGAATCCAACGTCTTTATTCCCGTAACTCTCACCGAAGCGCTCATTCGCGGCTGGGAATTAACATTAAAATCGCCAAAGCTGTGGAAGAGCGCTCAGTTGCACATGGCCTACTCCAATCAGATTGGAGAGTTTCGCGGAAATATTACCGGCGGCCTGATTCCTACCGATAACGCGCCCTCCCCAGATTACGCGCCACTCGATCATGACCAACGAAACACGCTGAATGCAGGACTCCAAACCGTTCTTCCCTGGCGAGCTTTCGCCTCCGTCAATATTTACTACGGCTCAGGCTTTACAAACGGAAATGGCCCTACTGTCACGGGCGGCGCCCCGTGCTGCTCCAGCCTCGATTACTTGCCATCGCACACCACACTCGATCTTTCCGCAGGAAAGGACATCACCGAAAAGTTTTCGATTTCCGCCAGCGCCATCAACGTAGGCAATCGCCGCGTCATGCTAGACGACAGCCTGACCTTCGGTGGCTTCCACTTCAGCAACCCTCGCGAAATTTTCGTCGAGCTGCGCTATCGATTCCACTACTGAAAAAGCTTCGGAACCAGGGATACACATGGATTGACGCGGATAAAAACCATAACTGAATTAGGGAAAACAAAAACGGATGAACCGTTTCCAGTTCATCCGTCTCATTTTCATAATCAGCCTTAAGATTTTATCCGCCTAATTCCGGGTGCATCCCTGATTCATCCAGGTTTTACGGAACGAGTGCGTTGGCTTCGGTGGAAAACGCGCTTTCATTGTTGCTCGAATCCACCGACGTTACGACGAAGAAATAGGTTTGCCCGGCCGTCACATTTGAATCCGTGTACGAAGACCCGGAAACCGGCGTGTTGGTCAGCTTCGTGTACGGGCCACCGGATACCGAGGAAGAGTACGCGTTGTAACCGACTACGGTGGAAGTGCTGGGTGTCCAACTGAGCGACACCGAGTGGCTAACAGCCGCCACACCGGTCCCCGATAACGTAATCGAGTCAGGCGAATTGCTCGCGTTGCTTGCCACCGATACGCTCCCTGCGGCGCTGCCCGCTGTAGAAGGTGTAAACGTCGTGGTCAAGGTTGCCGTCTGTCCAGGATTCATAATCAGCCCGGCCGAAACGCCTGATGCGTTGAAGCCAGCGCCAGAGACGCTGACGTTGGAAACAGTGATCGTTGAGTTGCCGGCGTTGGTGAGCGTTATGCTCTGCGTGCCGGTATTCGGCATCGTCACGCTGCCAAAGCTCACGGACGAGGAACTGGAATTCAGCAAGAGCGTCGAAGAGGTCACGGTCAGCACCGCGGCATTGCTGGTTGCACTGCCCGCGCTGTTGCTTACGGCCACGGTAAATTGCGCACTGTTATCCGTTGTGGTTTCCGCCGGCGTTGTATACGTCGCCGCTGTCGCGCCGCTAATCGCCGCACCATTCTTGCTCCACTGGAAGGTCATCGGCGAGGTGCCGCTGGCCGCCACGCTAAACGATGCCGTTTTCCCTGCGAGCACAGACTGGCTGGCAGGTTGCGTGGTGATGGCCGGAGCGATTGTTGCGCTCGTTACGGTCAAAGTCGCGGCATTGCTGGTTGCGTTGCCGGCGCTGTTGCTTACGGCCACGGTGAATTTCGCATTGTTATCTGTGGTGGTTTCGGCTGGCGTCGTGTACGTCGAAGAAGCCGCGCCGCTAATCGCCGCGCCGTTCTTGCTCCACTGATACGTCATCGGCGAAGTCCCGCTGGCCGAGACAGTAAAGGAGGCCGACTTCCCCGACACGATCGTCTGGCTGGCCGGTTGCGACGTAATCGACGGGGCCGTGGCCGGAGCGGCCACCGTCAGCGTCGCTGCATTGCTGGTGGCCGTTCCCGCGCTGTTGCTCACCGATACCGTAAACGCTGCGTTGTTATCCGTGGTGGTTTCCGCGGGGGTTGTGTACGTCGAAGAGGTAGCACCGCTGAGCATCGCGCCATTCTTGCGCCACTGGTACGTCATCGGTGAGGTGCCGGTAGCCGCAACGTTAAACGTGGCTGTTTTGCCGGCCACAATGTTTACGCTCGCCGGCTGCGTGGAAATTGCAGGCGCAATTACCGCCGGAGGCGGCGGAGTAACGGCGCTTCCCGTTCCGCTCAGCGCGACAGAAAATTCCGTTCCGCTCGGTTCTTCGAATACCAGCCTGCCCGAGTACGACTGTGACGAAGTGGGATTAAAGCTCACGGTTCCAACCAAAGTCTTCCCAGGAGCCAGCGTAACGGGCAGCGCCGGCCCGGAAAATGAAAATTGAGAAATGGATGTCGTCGCCTTGGAAATCGTAATACTGTGCCGGTAACTCTCATTCGTAACGGTCACGGTGTGCGACATGACGCTCGTTGTCGTGCTCGAGGCCACCGTGCCAAAAGTGATGGCCGTCGGCCTGACTCGCACGTTTGCGTGTGCGGCGCCCGCAAAGGTGAAAAGGAATGCCGCTGCGGCGGCGATGGCCCTGACGCTGATCCTGTTTTTGATTGCGATTTTCATTTTCTTCCCCACTATTTCCACGACGTTGGCGACTTGTAGAATTTTTCAGGCGCGAGCCACTTGGATTGCAGGAAGCCGACGTCTCGTTTTGCAAATCCACTTCCGGCCTGCTGGGAGATTAGGGGGCAGCTCACTTTTCGTTCGACTGGTCAATAGGACTAAAGAAGGACAGGGCCAAGGCTGGCTCTTAGTGACAGGCCGGACTGGCCCGGGATGAGTTTTTAGAACGCGGCGAAATATAAAGGCAGTTGAAAATCTCGAATTAGCGAGCTGAGGCGCATCCTTAATAACAAAGACCGTTGCGCGCCCCGCGGTATCATGTTAGCGTAGCGAATAAAAGGCGAAGCATAGAGGAGTTGGAAATGGCGCAATCTTTGGCCGTACGGCCTTCAAAAGAATCGGTGACCCTGGCACGCGTGCAGGAAATCGTCGCGCAATTCGCAGAGCGCGACCGCAACGGCGAAATCATCACCGCCATGCACCACATTCCCGCACGCGAGGCCAAATATGCGCCGATGCCGGATTGGGTGCGCCCGGAACTTGCCGCTGCCTACACCGAAAAAGGCGTAACGGATCTTTACAGCCATCAGGCGATGGCTGCCGCCGCGGTAAAAGACGGCCGCAACGTCGTGGTGATCACACCTACGGCATCTGGAAAGACGCTTTGCTACAACCTGCCCGTCCTGAATGCGGTGCTGGAAAATCCGGACGCCCGCGCGCTGTACCTTTTCCCCACGAAAGCGCTTGCGCAAGACCAGCTTATCGAGTTGCACGATTTATCCGCGCGCCTCGACAACCGCTTCGGCGTTTTCACCTATGACGGCGACACGCCCGCCGACGCGCGTAAAGCCATTCGCGAGCGGGGCCACATCGTGCTTTCCAATCCGGACATGCTGCATACCGGAATCCTTCCCCACCACACGCGCTGGCAGCGTCTGTTTGAAAATTTGCAATACGTGGTTCTTGACGAACTGCATACCTATCGCGGCGTCTTCGGCAGCCACTTGGCCAATGTATTGCGCCGGTTGCGCCGCATCGCGCGTTTTTACGGCTCGAATCCGCAATTCATCTGCTCTTCGGCCACCATCGCGAATCCCGGCGAACTTGCCTCGCGCCTTGCGGAAACTGATTTTGAAGTGATTGAAGAAAACGGCGCGCCCGCCGGAGAAAAATATTTTATTTTTTACAATCCGCCGGTAGTGAACCGCTTTCTGGGAATTCGCCGCAGCTACATCAACGAATCGTCGCGCGTGGCGCAGGAATTTCTGAAACGGAACTTGCAGACCATCGTGTTCGCCAACTCGCGCCTCTATACCGAAGTGCTGCTCACCTATTTGCAGCAAGCCAATCCTGTGCAGCCCGGGCAGCCGCCGGCGATTCGCGGTTACCGAGGCGGCTACTTGCCCGGCGAGCGCCGCGAAATCGAGCACGGCCTGCGCGAAGGCCGTATTCGCGGCGTGGTCTCCACCAACGCGTTGGAACTGGGAATCGACGTAGGTTCGCTCGACGCAACGATCATGGCCGGTTACGCGGGAACCATTGCATCCACCTGGCAGCGCGCGGGCCGCGCCGGACGCCGCAGCGGCAGTTCCTGCGCAGTGCTCGTTGCTTCCTCCGCGCCGCTCGATCAATTTATCGTGCAGCATCCGGATTATTTTTTCGGCCGCTCTCCCGAACACGCATTCGTCCAGCCGGACAATCTGGAAATTCTAATTAATCACCTGAAATGCGCCGCGTTTGAATTGCCCATCGCGAAGGCTGAAACTTTCGGCAGCGTGGATGTGCCCGACCTGTGCAATCGCTTAACAGACGCCGGCTTTTTGCATCGCACCGAAGAGCACTGGCACTGGACGCAGGAGGCGTACCCCGCGGACACGGTGAGCCTCCGCTCGGTCACGTCTGACAATTTTGTGATCGTGAATATTACCGACGTCGCAGAAGTGATTGGCGAAGTGGATTTTTCGAGCGCGCTGACCACCGTTCATCCCAAGGCGATTTACCTGCATCAGGGGCAGCAATTCCACGTCGAGGCGCTCAACTTTGAGGAGCGCAAAGCGTACGTAAAGCGCGTAGACGTGGATTATTACACCGACGCCATTCGCTACACGCAGGTGCGCGTACTCGAATGCGCGGCCAGCGATCGCATCGAGGCCGCTGGCGCAGACGCTCGCGCCACGCGCTCGCACGGAGACGTGCTGGTGCGCTCCCAGGTGATCGGCTTCAAGAAGATAAAATTTTTCACCAACGAAAATGTGGGCGACGGAAAGCTCGAGCTCCCCGAAAACGAAATGCACACAACCGCATTCTGGCTGACTCTCGAACGGCCGCTGATCGAATCGCTTCCTTTTTCCGTGAGTGACCGGCAGAGCGGCATGTTTGGCCTGCTGCATGCGCTGGAATCCATCGCCACGCTGCTCCTGATGTGCGATGCGCGCGACCTGGGCACGTCCATCGGCGAGCGTCCTCCCTCCCCCGGCTCGGAAATCGAATGGGAGGAAGCGGAAAGCCTCGAAGCGATCACCGCGCTCACCGAAAAAGAATTTTTTGAGCCTAATTTATATTTATATGACGCGTATCCCGGCGGCATCGGATTTTCCGAGCCACTGTTCCGCGCACATTCGATCTTGCTGACGAAAACGCGTGAACTCATCGCCGCGTGCCCCTGCGAAAAGGGCTGCCCATCCTGCGTTGGCCCGGTTGGTGAACGCGGCGAGCGCCCCAAAGAAACGGCTCTGGCAATCCTCAACCGCCTGGGCGCATAAATAAAGGTTCGAACTACGGATGCACACGGATCGACACGGATGAGAACAAATTCAATTAACCTAAGAGATCTAAAACGATTGCATCCTAGATTTTTATCGATTTTTTCCGTCTCTTTCTTTTTCATCCGTTTCAATCCGTGTGCATCCGTGGTTCTACGCTTTTCACTGTGCCCCTGAGTCTCTGCGGCAAATATGAAGATGGATGACAAGTTCGCACGGATAGCGGCGTTGCGGCCGGCGCGCCGGAAAGACACTCGCGAGCCCGCGACTGAACCGCGCGTCTTGGCACCCGTGGAAGGCGTCGACCGCCTCTCGGCTCTTCTTGGCGCTCGCCTAAACCACAATCACTACGGCGAACATTTATCTTTGCTGCAGTGGTATTCCACTCCGGAAATTTGCACGCCGGATGCTCGCTCCCTGTCC
>DASRQU010000055.1:0-9845 GCA_035696345.1 Candidatus Acidiferrales bacterium | reverse complement strand
GTTGAACGTGGATCGCTGACCGGAAATTGTCAATTCGCCGCCGAATCCGCGGTTGCCGCGGGCCGAGGTCGAATAGCTCATCTGCGTTGCAATTGTCTTGACGCCGGGCTGCAGAACAGCGAGCGACGTCCAATCGCGGCCATTCAAGGGCAGTTCACGGACTGTCTCCGATTCAACCTGTCCAGTAAGAGCGGAAGAAGTCAGATCGATTTGCGGGGCGGCTTCTGTCACCTGAACTGTGGTGTTCGTTTCGCCGACCTTCATGGCAAAGTTGAGCTGTTGCTGTTGTCCGACGGACAGCGTGAGGTTCGATTGCACAGCCGTGGAGAAACCCGCTGCGCTCACTCTCACTTCATACGAACTGGGAACCAGGTTCGGAATCGTGTACAACCCTGCCGAATCCGTGGTCGCTTCTTTCGTGGCGCCTGTGGCCGAATCTTTTGCGGAAACTTGAGCGCCTACGACAACGCCGCCAGAAGGATCGGTAACGGTTCCGGTAAGTGTTGCTCCGGTGACCTGCGCATGCGCTACGACGCCACCCATCAAACTGAATAGCAATGTTAAGAATATTGCAAAACTGGTGGTAAGCTTACTGCACCTTCCCACACCCATTTAGTGCCTCCTTGATGGACCGCAATGATCCACCTTAAATACCCTGGAATTGGACAATCGATTTTGAAATGTTTGTAAAGCACCCCAAACTTGGGGACAATTTAATTATCAGGTGCTCCGGAAGTCAAGGGTTATCTTAGACCTGTGGGCTATCTGCTAAAGAGGCCGGCGGTCCGTGGTGCTAAAACCCTGACAAGAGATAATTTAAGGAAACTTTGAAGGGCCACGTTTCTTGAAAAAGAAAAGCACGCTCAGGTCTTAAAAAGCCCGGAAATCGAGATTGTGAACAAATCTTAAGTCTTGAAATCGAAAGCCTGGGAAACCAGTTCATCCTTCCATCAAACGACTTGTTTCCTTCGCAGCTCGAGAATTTCCTCCGCGCTGTAGCCCAATTTGTTGAGCCAATCTTCCGTATTTTCCGAAAGTCCCGGCGCCGGACCTCGCGGGGACGCCTGGTCATCTGAAAGCAGAAATCCGCCGCGCGTCACTTTTTGCTTTGTTTGGGAATCGTCGCTGCCAAACTCGGACACAAAATTCCGTCCAACCAAATGCGCGTGGCCCAATATTTCCGGAACGCTTAAAACGCGGCCCGCCGGCACACCCACGCTGATCAGCGCGTTTTCCCATTCCGCCGCGCTGCGTTTCAGAAGTTCCGGCGCAATTTCCTGGTTGATCGACGAACGATTTCCTCGGCGCGTTTCACGATCTTCAAAGCGCGGATCTGTTTTCAGGTCGGGGCGTCCGATCATGTCGCAAAGCTTCTCATACTGCGCGTTTTCGTTCGCCGCGATGTTGAGAAGTCCTTCTGCCGTTCGAAATGTTCCTGAGGGCGCGGCGGTGAAATTTTCATTGCCCATGGGAATTGGCTGAACGCCAGCGTTGAGATAGTTCGAAACGACCCAACCCATGGAGGCGAGCGTGGACTCAAGCATGGACACATCGATGCTGCGTCCGTGCCCCGTAGTCATGGAATCGACGAGGGCGGCGCAGATGGCCATCGCGGCCGTGATACCGCCCATCGTGTCGCAAATGGGATATCCAACGCGCAGGGGAGCGGTCTGAGCGTCTCCCGTGACGTTCATGACGCCTGATATGCCCTGGATCACCTGGTCGTAGGCTGGGCGCAGCGCCATCGGGCCATCTTGCCCGAAGCCGGAAATCGCGCAATAGACGAGGCGGGGATTAATTTTAGATAAGACAGGGTAATCGAGTCCAAGACGGGCCATAACGCCTGGGCGGAAGTTTTCGATCACAGCATGTGAAACGGCAGCCAGTTTCTTGAATATCTCTTTTCCTTCATTGGACTTAAGATTTAAAGTGACCGACTGCTTGCCAGCGTTCACGGAAACAAATGACGCGCCCATCAGCTTTCCATTGGTTTCCGGGTCTGCGCCCAGCTGACGCGCGAGGTCACCTTTGCCGGGATGCTCGATCTTGATGACTTCTGCGCCGAGGAGGACCAGCTGAAAGCTGCAGAAGGGGCCTGCCAGGACGTTCGTGACGTCCAGCACACGAATACCATGAAGTGGGAGCGCCATTTGGGTAATTTGCCCTTCTTGTCGGTGCTTCACAGTTGATAGTAGGGCACGGCATGCCGTTCTCGGTGAACGTTCACGGTGAACCGTGCCCCTACGTTCATTTCGCGTCCCAAGGATTATGCCGATACTGCAGGAGCTACGCCGCAGGCGCCTGCGCGGCGCGCCCTCAGGAGGTGGCCCTGATAGGGCCGCGACGAGAAGCGGCACGCGAATTCCGCCGCGTCGAGCAATTTTTCCATGTCGATCCCGGTGTCATAGCCCATACCTTCGAGGAAATCGACCAAGTCTTCGGTCGCGAGATTTCCGCTTGCTCCGGGGCAGTAGGGGCAGCCGCCGAGTCCCGCGGTGCAGGAATCGTATTCGCGCACGCCTGCTTCGAGTCCCGCCAGCGTATTGGCCAGTCCGCGGCCATAGGTATCGTGAAAATGGAGGATGATTTCATCAGGCTTCATTTTCAGGTCGCTGCGCAGCAGGCCGACCGTTTCTTTTACGTGGTCGGGAAATGCCATGCCGTCGGTGTCGCAGATGGCGATGCGCCAAGGAGCAATGTTGCGCGCGGCGCGCACGGCGCTGACCACTGCCTCGCTGGAAATTTTACCCTCAAAGGGGCAGTGAAACGACGTGGAAAATCCTACACGCAAAACAGCGCCATCGCGTTCGGCGAGGCGAGTCGTTTGCTCGAGCAGTTGCAGGGATTCGGCCATGCTGCGATTCAGATTTTTCCGATTAAACGATTCGCTTGCGGCAATCACGAATTCCATGTGGCGAATTCCTGCCGCGATGGCGCGCTGGTATCCTCTGATGTTGGGAATCAACGCGGAAAATGTAACGCCTTTATAGCGTGCGAGCCCGGCGCAGACTTCCTCCGCGTCCGCCATTTGCGGCACCCATTTCGGATGAACGAAGCTGGTGGCTTGAATATCAGTGACGCCCGCTTTCACCAGTTTATCGATTAGCTCAAGCTTGTCGGGCGCGGAAACGGGCTTCGGCTCATTCTGCAAACCGTCGCGAGCCGTGACGTCGACCACTTTTACTTTTTCGCGCATGGTGGCATTGCCTCCGGACGTTTCATTGCGCATGCAATGCGATTGCAGATTATTGTACGGCGAACCATCGCGGCGGCAAACAGCATTGTTGACCATTTTCCCGCCATCCCTTAACCTGTATCGCTGCCCTGCGATCGCGATTTATGGGCGGACAATCCAATGCGAGTGTGAGTTTGAATCGCCCAATCAGGATCGCGTGTGCTTCCAGAAAATTATTCCTAATCTAACCAAGACTGGACATAGAAAACGACATGCCTGGAATTATTAAAGAACGTTTGTTTACGCCCGGACCGACTCCGCTGCTGCTCGAAGCGCAGATGCGCGCGCTGACCATGACGCTGCACCACCGCACGGATGCGTTCCGCGCCTTGATGATGGAAACGCTGGATGGCCTGAAATATTATTTCAATACGAAGAATGACGTGATCGTGTTTTCCAGCTCCGGAACGGGCGCCATGGAAGGCGCGATTTCCAACCTGCTTTCACCCGGCGAGCGCGTGCTCATCGGGACCGCGGGAAAATTTGGCGAGCGCTGGGTTGAACTGGCTAAAGCATACGGCATCGAATCTGTGATCGTGGAAGCCCCGTACGGGCATCCTGTTCCGGTCGATCAGATGACCAAGCATTTGCAGTCCAGCGGGCCGTTCCGCGCTGTACTGATTCAGGCGACGGAGAGTTCGACCGGCGTGCGCAACGACGTGGAGACGCTGGGCAAAGCTGTCGCGACGATGCCGGGCACGTGCTTCGTGGTCGACGCGATCACCGGCACGGGGACGACGGATCTGCGGCCCGACGAGTGGGGAATCGATATCATGATTGGCGGATCGCAGAAAGCGACCATGATTCCGCCGGGCCTGGCGTTTGCCAGCATCAGCGAAAAAGCGCTGAAGACCATCGAAAAGTCGAAGCTACCGCGCTATTACTTCGATTACGCGAAGGAGCGTAAGGGGCTGGCCAAGGGCGAGTCTTCTTATACTCCCGCGACTTCGCTCATCGTTTGCCTGCATGGCGTGCTGAATTACATCAAGCAACTTGGGCGCGAGAACCTGATTGGAAACGCGGCTCTTTTGGCGGAAGCGACGCGCGAAGCTTCTGTCGCGCTGGGCCTCAGCAATTTCGCGGTCAGTTCTCCTGCCAACGCCGTAACTTCCATCAATGCTCCGAAGGAGATTGGCTCCACAAAAATCGTGAAAGATTTGTTTACGCGGTTTGGAGTAATTCTCACCGACGGCCAGGGGTCGATGAAGGGGCATATGTTCCGCATCGCGCACCTTGGGTATTACGATTTCCTGGACCTCGTCGCGGTTCTTGGCGCGCTGGAAATCACGCTGCAAAAACTGGGCCACAAAGTTGAACTCGGCAGCGGTGTTCGCGCTGCTCAGAACGTCTATTTGCGGCATTCGTCGTAAAATTTAAACTAAATGCGGAATTGAATTTCTCCGTGTTCTCCACTTTTCTCTGTGTGCACTGTGTAAAATCTTTTAGCATGTGAAAATCGAAGGCTTAACACAGAGCACACGGAGAAAAGCGGGAGAACACCGAAGGTTCCTTGAGAGAACAATGAAAATAGTGATCGCGGACAGTGTGGATGAAGGCGTTGTAGATATTTTGAAGGCGGACCCGACGTGGAACGTCGTGAATCTTCCGAAGACCAAGGGCAAGGTTGACGAAGAAATTCGCGACGCCGATGCTCTTCTGGTGCGCAGCGCGACGAAAGTGACGGCTGCCTTGCTCGAAGCGGCGAAAAATCTGCGCGTAATCGGGCGCGCGGGCGTTGGCGTCGATAACGTGGACCTGGACGCGGCAACGCGGAAAGGCGTGCTCGTGATGAACACGCCCGGCGGAAACGCGATCAGCGTGGCCGAGCACACCATGACCATGCTGCTGGCGATGGCGCATCCTGTGGCACAGGCGGATGCATCGATGAAGGCGGGCCAGTGGGAGAAGAAAAAATTTACGGGCAGCGAACTGCGTGACAAAACGCTCGGCCTCATCGGCCTCGGCACGATTGGCACGGAAGTCGCGCGCCTCGCGCAATCGTTCAAGATGAAAGTAGTGGCTTTCGATCCCTACGTTTCCACCGTGCTGGCCGCCGAGCAAAATATTCGCCTCGTGGCGCTCGAAGAGCTTTTGAAGATCAGCGATTTCATCAGCCTGCATTCGTCGCTCACGCCGGAAACGAAGCACTTGATCAACGCCAAATCCTTGGCGCTTACCAAAAAGGGCGTACGCATCGCCAATTGCGCGCGCGGCGAACTTGTGGACGAAGGCGCGTTGCTGGCAGCGCTCGAAAGCGGGCAAGTCGGCGGGGCGGGGCTGGATGTCTTTGAGGCCGAACCGCCGGCCGATCCTCGTCTTGTGCAAAATCCTAAAGTGATCGCCACCCCGCATATCGCGGGCTCGACTGAAGAAGCACAAAAGGTAGTGGGCACGCGCATCGCGGAGCAGTTGCGCGATTATCTGAAAACCGGCGCGGTGAAAAACGCGGTCAACATGCCATCCATTTCTCCTGAAGAATTTAAAAAGCTGGGGCCGTATCTTCAGTTGGGAGAAAAACTTGGCGCGTTCGTTGCTCAGCTCACCGAAAAACCGTTTACCGAAGTTTCCATCAGCTACGACGGCGGCCTCGCGGACATGAACACGCACCTCGTCAGGAATTCGGTATTAAAAGGCGTGCTGGGGCACATGCTCGCGGGTCAGATCAACTTGATTAACGCGGGAAATTTTGCGAAGGCGCGCGGCATTGAAGTGGTGGAAGTACGCAGCGCGCGCCGTGCCAAGTATACGAATTCGCTCGGCGTCGCATTGCGCAACGGCGGAGAATCTGTTTCCGTGCTCGGCATGATCGGGCCGAACGATGCGTTGCGCGTTCTCGGCGTGAATAACATCGATATCGACGCGCCGCTTACCGGATTCCTGCTGCTGTTCCGCAATCAGGACGTTCCCGGCGTCATCGGCCGAGTGGGCACACTGCTCGGCAAACACGAGATCAACATTGCCAACTTCGCACTCGGCCGCATCCACAACTCCGACGAAGCTATTGGCATCGTCAACGTGGATCACACCGTGCCGCCAGAAGTCCTGGGCGAATTGCGCGCCATTGCGGCGATTCGTCAGGCTCGAGTGATCGAGATTCGGTAGTTTCGTTTGTCGCGGCGCTCGCAGGGTTGCGAATTTAGTAGGACGGGCTTCAGCCTGTCTGGCTTTGACTTCTTCCCGCGTGGCAAAAGTCAAAAGAAGACAGGCTGAAGCCCGTCCTACTGAAAACCAACGGTCGAGCGCAAACGCGTTTCGGTTGAGCAAGATGTTCCGCAAGAACTCTTACATCTCGGCGCTTCTTCTGCCTATACTTGTGCTTTCCCGGACCTGCCGGCTGTATCCCCTTCCAAGGACCGGAATGAGGAACATTCGATGACAGCTGAAGAACAGCGCCTGGAAGAGTCGCACCAGCGCACCAAGCACTGGAAACGGTGGGGGCCGTACCTTGCCGAGCGGCAATGGGGAACAGTGCGCGAGGATTACAGCGCGGGCGGCACCGCATGGGAATATTTTCCGCACGATATGGCGAGATCGCGCGCCTACCGCTGGGGAGAGGACGGCATCGGCGGTATCAGCGACCGCCACCAGCGCATGTGCTTCGCGCTGGCGCTATGGAACGGGCGCGATCACATCCTCAAGGAACGCTTGTTCGGACTGAACGGGCACGAAGGCAATCATGGCGAGGACGTGAAGGAATATTATTTTTATCTGGACTCCACGCCCACGCACTCCTACATGAAATTTCTTTACAAATATCCGCAGGCGGCGTTCCCCTACGATCAGCTCGTCGCGGAAAATCACAACCGAACAAAAAAAGATCCCGAATTTGAATTGCTGGACACCGGAGTATTTAACGAGAACCGGTATTTCGATGTGTTCATGGAATACGCCAAGGGCGAGCCCGAAGATATTTTGATTAAGATCACGGCGTGGAATCGCGGCCCCGAAGAGGCGCAGCTCGACTTGCTGCCTACGTTGTGGTTCCGGAATATCTGGTCGTTCGGAGAGAAGCACGGGCATCCGAACCTGGCGCGCGTTGCCGATTTCAAGGGCGCCGCCGTCGTTGCTGCCGATGAGAGCCGATATGGCAAGCGATGGCTGCTGGTCGAAAACGCTTCGGAGTTGCTATTCACGGAGAATGAAACCAATTTCAAGCGCGTCTTCGGATTTGAAAGCAAGAGCGCGTATGTGAAGGACAGTTTTCACGATTACATTATTGGCGGCGTGAAGGCCGCTGTGAATCCGGCGCTGAAGGGAACGAAGTGCGCCGCGCACTACCGATTCAAGATGGCACCCGGCGCATCGGTGATAGTGCGTCTGCGGCTGACGAATGCTGAGCCGAAGGATCCCGTTGCGAATCCGTTTGACGAATCGTTTGAGAAAATATTCACCGTCCGCAAAAGCGAAGCAGACCAGTTTTACGCGCGGCGTTTTCCGCAGGAGCGCTCCGACGATGCGCACAGCGTGATGCGCCAGGCGCTCGCGGGCATGCTGTGGTCCAAACAGTGCTACCACTATGACGTGCGCACATGGATGAACGGAGATCCCGGCCAACCGCCTCCGCCGCCGGAACGAAAAAAAGGACGCAACCACGATTGGGCGCACTTGTATAACGCGGACGTCCTGTCGATGCCCGATAAATGGGAATATCCCTGGTTTGCCGCGTGGGATTTGGCGTTTCACACCGTGGCGCTCTCTCTCGTCGATCCGGACTTCGCCAAGGAGCAGCTCATCCTGCTGCTGCGGGAATGGTACATGCATCCGAACGGGCAACTGCCAGCTTATGAGTGGGCATTCGGCGATGTGAATCCCCCGGTGCACGCGTGGGCGGCTTGGCGCGTGTACAAAATTGAAAAGCGCATCCGCGGACGCGCTGACCGCAGTTTTCTGGAGCGCGTGTTCCACAAACTATTATTGAATTTTACGTGGTGGGTGAATCGCAAAGATCCCGACGGCATGAACGTGTTTCAAGGCGGTTTTCTGGGCCTCGACAACATTGGAGTATTCGATCGCTCGCAACCGTTGCCGACGGGCGGCCATCTCGAGCAATCGGACGGCACAAGCTGGATGGGTATGTATTGCCTGAACATGCTCGCAATTTCACTGGAACTCGCGCGCGAAGATCCCGCGTATGAAGACGTGGCCAGTAAATTTTTTGAGCATTTTGTGTACATCGCGGACGCCATCAATTCCCACGGGACGGAGAACGAGTCGCTCTGGAGCGAAGAAGATGGATTTTTCTACGACGCGATTCATCTTCCCACGGGAGAGCAGCGTTCTCTAAAAGTGCGCTCGATGGTCGGCCTGATTCCGCTGTTTGCGGTGGAGGTTCTGGAGCCGGAATTGATCGCGCGGCTCCCAGGATTTCAGCGGCGAATGCAGTGGTTCCTCGACAACATGCCGGGATTTGCGGCGCACGTGGATCAAACCCAATCTTCGCCGAACGGTGTGCGGCGTCTGCTGTCGCTCGTGGATAGCAAACAGCTCGTGCATATTCTGGCCTATATGGGCAACCCGCAGGAATTCTTGTCGCCGCACGGAATTCGCGCGCTGTCCAAGTACCATGCGGAGCACCCCTATATTCTTCCGGTCAACGGCACGGAGTATCGCGTGGATTACGAGCCGGGCGAATCCCAGAGCGGATTGTTCGGCGGAAACTCCAACTGGCGCGGTCCTGTGTGGTTTCCGCTAAATTTCCTGATGATCGAATCGCTGCAGAAATTTCATCACTATTTTGGCGATGATTTTCGTGTGGAGTACCCGACCGGATCGGGGCAGCAGAAATCGCTGTGGGAAGTGAGCGCGGATCTTTCGCGTTCGCTCACGCACATTTTTTTGCGCGATGAAACGGGCAAGCGGCCGGTTTATGGCGGGAATGATAAATTTCAGAACGATCCGCTGTGGCGCGATTTTATTCTGTTTTACGAATATTTTCACGGAGATACGGGAGTGGGACTGGGAGCGAGCCACCAGACGGGATGGACCGGGCTCGTGTCAAAGTTGCTGGAGCAGACGGGGGAGTAGGCGGAGGCGTGGCGCAGGGCGTCGCACAAGGCGGTTCGCAGCCTCCCGGTGGTTGCAGGGACCTTCCGCCCCTTCAGGGCGTAGATTCGATAGTCGGTCTCGTACCCGGGGCGTTGCCCCGGGCTGGCAGACCTCCGCGCCGTTGGCGCGGGATCGCGCGTTTTGATCCGGCTGACGCGATTGATCCACCAGACGCGATTGATCCACCAGACGCGATTGGTCCGGGAGACGCGGTTAATCCGGCTGACGCGAATGATCCGGGACATGCGATTAATCCAGGAGATCTGATTTCCGGCGCTGAAAGCGCCGCAGGTATCTAGCCCAGGGAACGCCCTGGGTTTCGTGGCACCGCGATTGGTTTGCCCCCTGAAGGGGCGCAGGGACCTTCCGCCCTTTCAGGGCGGAGATTCGATAGTCGGTCTCATATCCGGGGCGTTGCCCCGGGTTGGCGGACCCTCCGCGCCGTTGGCGAGGGGTTTTTTTTGATATGTTGGCTAATATGGTAGGACCAATTCTAATCCGATTTCAACCCCACCACATTCTGAGGGCATCGTGAACTTCAACGGGAAAATAGTTTTGGTAACGG
>DASRQU010000054.1:0-12670 GCA_035696345.1 Candidatus Acidiferrales bacterium | reverse complement strand
CGTCGTGGCCATCACGCGCGAACTTGGCCTGCCCGTGCAATATGTTGGCACAGGCGAGTCGATCGAAGATCTGGTGCCGTTCGACGCGGAAACGTTTGTCACTTCGCTTTTTGATTGAGTTTTAAGTAGCACAGGCTTCAGTCTGTGGGGGTTAGTCCTAGCATGGAACAAAATCCACAGGCTGATGCCTGTGCTACATAGAACCAGCCCCGAAACTATGACCACTATGCCCAACGCCGACGTCACCTTCATGGAACGCGCTCTCGAACTAGCCGCGGGCGGCATCGCCCTCGCGAGCCCAAATCCGATGGTCGGCGCCGTCCTCGTGCGCGACGGCGTCATTATCGGCGAAGGCTTTCACACCTACGAGGGCATTAAACACGCCGAAATTCTCGCGCTGGAGGCTGCAGCGGCCGACTCTGCGCGAGGCGCAACGCTGCATATCAATCTCGAACCTTGCTGCCACACCGGCCGAACGGGCCCGTGCACGCAAGCATTGATATCCGCGGGAGTGGCGCGCGTGGTCGCCGCGATGGCCGACCCAAATCCTGCGGTCGCGGGCCGCGGCTTTAAACAATTGCGCGCAGCGAGCATTGAAGTGAGCATCGGGCTGCGTGAGGCCGAAGCACAGCTGCTCAACGAAGCCTTCGCGCGCTGGATTGTTTCGCGCCAGCCGCTCGTGACGCTTAAATCCGCAATCACGCTCGACGGCCAGCTGGTGTTACCGCAACAGAAAAATGGGAAAAGCAAAAAAGCGAGTGGTTTGCTAAAAGTCCCCAGGAAAAATCGCTGGATTTCTTCCGCGGATTCGCGCAATGAAGTGCAAAGCATGCGCCATGCCTCGGACGCTTTGCTCACCGGAATTGGCACCGTGCTGGCGGACGACCCGTTTCTCACCGATCGCACCGAACTCCCGCGCCGCCGGAAATTACTGCGTGTGGTGATGGATTCGCATTTGCGCCTGCCGCTGCGCTCGAACCTCGTGCGTACTGCCGACGGCGACGTTTTGGTCTTCACGCGCGTCAAAGAAAACTCCCCGAAAGCCCGCGCCCTGCGCCGTGCCGGAGTCGAGGTCGTGCGCTTAAAAACTCGCGGCCCGCATCCCGACCTGAGCGAAGCGGTCGCCGAGTTGGGCCGGCGAAATATTTTGAGCGTGCTGCTCGAATCGGGCGCGACGCTGAATGCCGCTGCGGTTGCCGCCAAAGTTGTGGATAAGATGCGCGTGTTCTGCGCGCCGAAAATTGCGTGCGCAGCAAGCAAATCGTCGCGCCGTACAGCCGCGAGCGTGCAATCCGCACAAGAATTGCAGAACGTCACGATGCAGCCGTTCGGACCGGATTTCGCAATTGAGGGGTATCTCCGCGATGTTTACAGGAATCGTTGAACATGTCGGCACCGTCGAATCGGTCGAATTGTCTGACGTCGGCGCGCGCTACGATTTTGGCTCCGCGCGCTCCGATCAAATCGGCGCAACCATTCGCGTGAATGCCGGGCCGCTGATTCTAGGCCTCGAAAAATCCGGCAGCATCGCCGTCAACGGCTGCTGCCTCACGGCGATTGATATTTCCGCGGCCACATTTGCCGCCGATCTTTCGGGTGAAACGCTGCGCCGCACCAGCCTCGGCCACATGAAACCCGGTATGCGCGTCAATCTGGAACGTCCGCTGACCGCGATGAAGGAACTCGGCGGCCACTTCGTGCAGGGGCATGTCGATGGCGTCGGTCGCGTTACGCGCCTTGACTCCGAAGGCGCGAATTGGTGGTTCGGGGTGGAAATTCCGGCGAACCTCGCGCGCTACATCGCGATGAAAGGCTCAATCTCGCTGGACGGCATCAGCCTCACCGTAGCCGACTGGCATGACGGCATCATCGAAACCGCCATCATTCCCTACACCTACGAGCACACCAATTTATCGTCACTGAAACTCGGCGACGCCGTAAACGTGGAATGCGACATCCTCGCTAAGCACGTCGACCGAATCCTCGAAGCCAGAGAAAAGCCTCACCAATCAAAGCTCAGTATCGCAAAGCTGATCGAACAAGGCTTTTAGCGGCGCGGGGCTTGAGCCTGGTCCTTGCAATCAATAAACGCGCACGCTGAAGCCCGCGCCAGTGATCCGCACCTTCCGACAATATTCGCTGCTAGTGTTTCAAGGCATCATTCAGCGTAATCTGATTCACTTCCAGCGTGCGGCCCATGGCCTGATTAAATTTCAGCTCATCCTCCAGCAAATTAATCCGATCGCGCAACTCCGTGCCTTCTGCCGCCGTAACATCACGCGAGCGCAGCACAACGTTGTAGCTGGTCGATGCGCCAAGCCTGTATTTTTCCTGCTCATCCTGAAACGTTTGTACGGCAAGCTTTTTTGCTTCTTCAGCGGCGGCCAGCGACGCGCGATCTTCGCGCATGGCAATCAGCGCGTTGCGCACGCCCACGAAAATAGTATTCTGCTGCTGCCGGTATTGCGTTTTTTGTTCGCGCTCGGCCAACTGCGCCTGCAAATTATCGGCCTGCGCCGCCCGGTTGCGTAGGGGCAGCGTAAAATTAATCCCTCCCTCAAAGGTCGAATAATTTCCGCCGAACACTCGGCCTAAATCCTGCGGCGCGCCGCCAGGAAACACCGTGGCTGTACCTCCGGACGAGGTGACGGTCTGTACGCCGCCCAATCCGGACGCAATATACTCCCCGTACAAATTGACCGACGGCAGCAGTTCATTTCTCGTCGCTCTCACATCAGTTCCCGCATTTTCCAGATTCAGCGAGGCCTGCTTGAGCTCCGGCCTTTTCTGCCACGCCTCTTTTACGGCGTCGGCAATCTGCACGTTTTCACCCGTCTCCGGCGTGGAAATGTTGGTGGTGGGAATAATTTCCGCGCCCATGAGCGCGGGCGCCAGTGGGTCCTTTGTGATGTCATTCAAGAGAGTCGTCTCATCCTGCAATTGCACAGATTGCGCCTGCACCAGCGCCTGCTTGTCCGAAGCAAGTTGCGATTGCGCGGTCAGCACGTCGAGCGAAGAGAGCGTGCCGATCTGCAAGCGCCGCGAATTCTCATCGAACAGTTGCTGCGAAACGCCGAGGGCTGCCTCTTCCACTTTCACGTTTTCCCGCGCATACACCAGCTCCCAATAATCGTTGGAAACCTGGGTCGTAGTGGCCATCACCTGCTGCTCCAGTTGCGAGATTCCCACCTTGATCGTGCGACGCGCTTCGATAATCAGCCGCGTATTGGGTAGGATGCCGAATCCGCGCAGCAACGGCTGCGTGATGATCACACTGAGCGCCGACTGGACATCCGGATTGTACAAATTGAAAACGCCGAAATTGGAAAATGTGCGATTGTTGGTCATTCCCACCTGCAGTTGCGTCCCGGTTGGAAGACTCTGGTTGTATTGGACGTTCACGTTTGCGACATGTTGGATGAATGCGGGCGGCGCCTGGTTCACGGGCGTGGTTGCGCCGCTCGGGATCACTCCGGCAAACAGCGGGTTATTCAACGGCGTCACCGAATCCTGAAGATTCAGCGTGCCCGTCAGTGTCGGATCGAACGGAACGAGGCCATTCACGCCGGACTCGGCGCGCAGCAAGTTCACTTCATTCAGCCACGGCGTGTAGCGCTGCACCTGGATCGCTAGATTATTTTCCAGCGCCAGCGAAATCGCATCCTGCAGACTGAGCATCAGTTTGCCGTTTTGTAGCAACTCATCGGCGCGAGGAGAATTGGTTAATGGCGGCGCGGGAATCGTTGCCGGCTTGTACGATTCCAGGACGTTGGGAAACCACTTTCGTCCCGCCGAATAATCCAGATCCATATTCACCGTGCGCGCATGAGGCGCGCTCGGAGGCGCGGCCTCCGCGGCGGGTTGCGCCGCAGCGGACGGATTCTGAGCGGGTACGTTCCCCTGCTGATCCTGCGCAAAAAATGGCGCGGGAAGCAGCGCAATCGTCAGCAAAATTGCGAGTCCCAAGCGTACAAATTTACGGCCCATTATTTCCCCCTCCTCAATACGAGGAATCTTCTCAAACAAAAAAAGTAACCTAGTTAGCGAGCGTTTGGAAACCAGTAGCGCGGGCTTCAGCCTGCGGTGTTTGGTCCTTGCATGCTCCAGCCCCCACAGGCTGAAACGCGCGCTACTAAAAACAGTTCTATCCGCGCGAACTCCGGTGTATAAGTGTGCCCACACAAGTTCCACAACACAATTTGAAGTTGACCTACTCGATATCGGAGGCGAATCGATGCGAAGCACCCGTTTATTGGTGGTAGCATTCGGAATTTTATTAAGCTCCACGGCGCTATGCGCACAGGTAAAACCGCTCTCGACCCCCTGGCGTGGCGCAGGCAAAACTCCCTGCGAAGGCTCCGACGGCGGCGTGGTGGCGTGCCCGCCCGCACCGCGCGCGATGGCCGTGCGCGCCGGACGAATGTTTGACAGCAACACCGGACAAGTCCTCAATAAACAAGTAATCCTCCTTTTCGGCGATCGCATCACCGCCGTTGGCCCCGAATCGGAAGTCAAAATTCCCGCGAGCGTGGAAGTCATCGATCTCAGCCGTTCCATGGTCCTCCCCGGCTTGATCGACGGCCACATGCACATGTTCAATGCGCGCAAGCCGAATGGCACAACGGAAGATTACATGCTCATCGCGGCGCAAAACGTGCATAACGATCTGCTCGCCGGATTCACCTCCGCGCGCGACATGACTTCGCACGGCAATGGCTACGGCGATGTAGCCATCCGCAATGCCATTAACGAAGGCCGCATTGACGGCCCGCGCTATCAGGTTTCCACGCGCGGCATCGTCTGGGGCGACAAACCCGCCGATCCTGCCAATCCCGACAATCCGCTCGCCAGCGCCGTCGTTCGCTCTGAGGAAGACGGCCGCGCAGCCGTGCGTGATCAAATCGCACACGGCGCCGATTGGATCAAGCTGTATCCGACGGGCGCGTATTCCTTTGCGCCGAACGGCGACGCGAAATACGTGGTGACCTACCCCCTTTCCGTGGTCCAGGCCATCATCGACGAGACGCATAAGCTCGGCAAAAAAGCCGGCTGCCATGTGTACGGCGGCGAAGGCGAACACAACTCCATCGTCGCGGGCTGCGACACGATTGAACACGCATTCGCTCTGAACCAGCAGGAAGCGGACATGATCGTCGCCAAGGGCCTCTATTACGATCCGACCCTGCAGCGCTACATCGAACCCTACATGGACGACAATGATATGAAGAACACGGGGGGGAAATATCGCATGATCCCCATCTTCGAACATGCCGTCCAGCTGGCCAACAAAACCAAGGGAATGAAAATCATGATGGGTAGCGGTGCGGACGGAGAAACCTACGTCCACGGCACACAGGCACTCGACTTTGAAATGCTCGTGAAATACGGCGGGCTCTCGACGGTCCGAGCCATTCAGGCGGGAACTGTGGTTAATGCGGAGGCACTCGGCTGGCAGAAAGATATCGGCTCAATCGAAAAAGGAAAGTATGCGGATCTGATCGCAGTTTCGGGCGACCCCGTTGCCGATATCACCGAATTGCAGCGCGTTAAATTCGTGATGAAGGCCGGTAAAATCATCCGCAACGACACGTCCGAACACTCTGCAATGAAATAACAGCTCGAACGCTAGCAAAAAACGCACTACGAATAAGGGCCGCGCTTTTTCAGGCGGCCCTGTTTTACGTCACGAGGCCTGAAACGTCCGGCAACAACAACTCGCCGCCTCTTGTGACCACCACGTCTTCAGGAAATTCCTGCCGGAATTCGACGCCCATTTTTTCCAGGCGATCTAAACATTCGGGAAGCCGGACCGACGCTGCGTTTTGAACGTCGTGCAAAACCACGACGGTCCAATCGCGCGCGCCAACGTCTTGCAAACAGCGGTCGACCCAGCCTTCTTGGTCTTTCCAATCCCCGGGAACGCTGGACCACAGCACACAGGAATATTTTTCTGCCTGCAGCAATTGCAAAGCGGCGCGGCTCAGCAGATGCGGTCCGATGACGCCGCCTCTGCCCATGGGGCGAAACAATTTATTGCCATGGGAAAGTTCCCCCAGTAAATTTTGCGTTTCTTCGATTTCCCGCCGCGCATATTCCGGCTCTGGTTTTTCTCCAAGCGGCACGCTATGCGTGAAAGTATGGTTGCCAATCCAATGCCCTTCCGTGTGCGCTCTGGCGGCCAGAGTTCTTCCCTCTGCGCGCGCTATCTTTTCGCCAACCACGAAAAAAGTCGCGTAAATCCCGCGGCTCAATAAAATTTTCAAAATATTTTCGGTTACGCCTGCCGTCGGCCCGTTATCGAAGCTGAGAGTCACACGTTTCATTTTATTCCGATTTGGAGCGGAAATCACGGCGCGAGCCGCATTGTACAACGCGGTTTCGCTCGTGAACCGTTTCGTTTACGGCTGGCGCGTGGAATACGTTCCCCGGCCCGATACCCCTAATATACTTTTCGGACATACCGTTGATATTTGTCCTTTGACCTGACCCTGCCGCCGCACGATATTAAACACGGTAGTTTGGGTCGGACAGGGGGAACTTGTCTGTACTTATGCTGCCTAAATCATTTTAAAATTCTTTCCCCAGCCAGAATAGAGTTGTCGGTGCAGACGAGCGATTCATCAAGCACGGCGGCTGATCGCCGCCAAAATCCGCGAACGAAACTCGCGGAGATTGCCTATATCGGAATGGGCCCGGAAAATGGCGGGCTCGTTCTGGACGTTTCCGAAGGCGGCCTTTCGTTTCACTCGGTTGCGCCCATCCAGCGCGACGAAAAAGTGCAATTCCTGTTGTCGCTCAGAGGGCATAGCCGCATCGAAGGCACTGGAGAAGTTGTCTGGACCAATAATATCGGCACGGTTTGCGGCCTGAGATTTACGTCTCTTTCGCCCGGGGCGCTAGAACACCTCAACAACTGGAAAGCTCAAGCGAACACCTCGGCGCCGCCGCGTGCAAAAGCCATCGCGCAAACGCCGTCCATTGCCGCCCCTCCCGTGGTCGGCCCACCCACCGTTGTGGCCAAATCTTCGATTTTGAAATTAGAATCCGCCGAACCAATATTCGCCATTGCCCCGGCGCCTGATCGCGATCATGCGGTGCACATCACCGAAGTGCGTGGACAAAGCCCCATATTTTGGATCGCCGTTGGTGCGCTCACCACGGCATTCGCGTCCGTGGCATTTTTCTACGGGATGCGCGTAGGCAGGGCGTATTACGTCGCGCCCCAAACTGCAGAAGTCAGCGGCACGAACACAATTCCTGCGCCCGCGCTGCCCACCGCTCCAGCACAACACACTTCGCAACCGCCTGCTTCACCGGCGACTTTGTCAACCGCTTCCCACCCCGCGGGCCCGGATCCCTCCCATACTTTGGTGAACACTTCCAAAACTGAAGCAGTGTCCGCAGCTGGATCAGCGTTTCCTGCGTCAACCAGTTCCGCGCCGGTTCATGCCCTGTCCGCTGGTGCTCCATCCGCGCCAACTGCACCGAATGCAGGAACTCAGACTGCGATTCCGACGCCCGCTCCCGTTGAAGCTGCCAAGCCGGCACCGGTAGCAGAGACACACCCCCGGCTTTCGCCCGACGACGGTAAATCGGAATATTCCGCAGCCATTGCGGCCTTGAACGGCGACAGCGGCAAACGCGATACAGCGACAGCCATTGAACTTCTGCAATCCGCTTCCAAGAAGGGTGACACCCTGGCCGAAGTCACTCTCGCAGATTTATATATTTACGGCGATGGCGTCGCCCAGGACTGCGCGCAAGGAAAGAGCCTGCTAGCCGAAGCATCCAAACGCGGAAACATGCAGGCCAAACTAAAACTAGAAGAAATCACCGCGGACGGCTGCCCTCAGTAGGACAGGCTTCAGCCTGTCTTCTTTTGAATTCCTTAAGCACATCGAAAATTCAACCCCGACAGACTGCCCTTCCATCCTCTCAAAGTAAAAAGCTCGTCCTACTTTTTCCGATTCGCGGCCCCTCGATAGTACAAAACCATTCCGAGCAAAATAGACAGCACCGTCCCCGCCACCAGTTTCGTCTCAAACAAAACTTTGCTCGACGTATCTCCAGGCGGAATAAATGAAAGCACAATCCCCGCTCCCACAGCCATCAATCCAAGCCCGCCCGCGGCGCACACCCCGAGCCGCCCGCCGGGTATCACGACTGCCGAGCGATTCTGGCTCCGGTCTGGCCTCGCATACAGTTTGATCGCCGCTGCATACATGTAAATAAATGGAATGAAATAGAGGATCGTCGCAGCGTCCACCAGAATCTGATATGCGCCGCGCGTATTTTCATTGATCTGTGCAACCAGCAGTATCACGCCCGAAGCACATGCCTGCACCAGTATCGAAATATGCGGCGTCTTCCACCGCGGATGAATTTTCCCGAACGCCGCCGGCAAGTAGCGATCGATGCCCACAATGAACGGAATGCGCGCGACACCCGCTACCGTCGAACCCACTCCTCCTGCATTTCCCACAGTCACGAGCAGCGCGGCTACCACGCCGACCACCGCCATGCGCAGCACCGCGGAACCCTCCGTGATGGCCTGAAATACGCCGCTCTTCGGATCCACCGTTTCGCTCGGCAACATGATCAGCACGGCCACGGTTCCCGCGATGTACATCAGCGCGATGAGCGCGCCCGACGCAAAAATCGCGCGCGGAAAAGTCCGCTGCGGATTTTTCACTTCTTCGCTCATTGCCGAAACGAGTTCGAGTCCCGCGAATGCGAAAGCTAGTTGCGGCCAAAAATTTACGGTGTCCCAATCCCAGTGCGGCAGCATCGCGCCCCACGAAAAGTGCGTCACCGATCCGTGCCGCGACCACAATAGAAGCGCCACTGCCACAATCATCATCAGAGGCACGTACGTCCCCACCCCGCCCGCGTTCTGCAGCCACTTCCCGATCTGCAGCCCGACAATATTCAATCCGACCGCCACCACGAGCAGCACCAGCGATCCGCTCAGCAAAAATGTAGTGTTCTGCGCTAGCCACGCGGTTTTCGGCCCGCCCACATACGCCGCCATCGCCGCGCTCGCGAGCAGCAGTCCCGGAAAATAAAAAACCGTGTAAATCCAATACGTCCATCCCGCCACAAATCCGTGGAAATCTCCGAAGGCCATTTTCGTCCACACATACAGCCCGCCCTCTTCCGGAAACCGCGTGGAGAGTTCGACAACGATGAACGCCGTCGGCACAAAAAAGAGCAGTGCCGCCAAAATCCATAACGTGATGGAAGATTGTCCGTTGCGAGCCGCAGCCGCAATCCATCGCGGCCCCAGCACCGTAGCAATGCAAAACAGCAGCACATCCCAGAACCCCATCACACGCCGCAATTGCTGCTTGGCGTCGGAGGCCGCTGGCGGCGCTATGCTCACGTGATTATGTCCAGCGCGGGAATAAGTTCATCTTGCCTGAGGAAATTACGCAAAAAAGATTCAGGGGCGGCGACGAATCCGGCCCACGGGCCAAAGTACGCGACTCGACCCTCGTGCAGAAATACAATCCGGTCGGCAAGTTTTTTCGCGAGGTGCGTGTCATGCGTTACAACGACGGAAGTTTTGTGAAATTTTTCCTTTAACCGCAAAATCAGATCGCCGGTGTGCACGGCCATCAGCGGATCGACCATCGTGGTCGGCTCGTCATAAAGAATTGCTTCCGGATCCTGCGCGAGCGCTCGCGCGATAGCCACCGAACGCTTGATACCCGTGCTGAGTTCCGACGGCAACTTATCTTCGAGCTGGCTGACCTCCAACATGTCCGCGAACTCTTTCACGCGCGCTTTCTTTTGTTCTTCGGTCAGATCCCTGCGTGTCTCCAACGGAAAGGCGATGTTCTCTTCTACCGTCAGCGAATCAAAAAGCGCCCCCGATTGGAAAACCATGGTGACGCGGCGGCGGATCGCGGCAAGATGGTGTTCATCCCAATCCGTTATGTCCTGCCCCGCCACAAACACGCGCCCTTCATCCGGCCGCAGAAATCCCAAAATATGCTTCAGCGTGACAGACTTCCCCACCCCGCTGCGCCCCATGATCACGCAAGTCTCGCCATGATCCACAAAAAAGCTGACGTCATCGAGCACCTTATGGTCGCCGAATGTTTTGCTCACGTTGCGAAATTCAATGAAGTGGCTCGAAGCGCCGGACGGAGGAAGCGGCTGGTTTGAAAGGTCCATGCTATCTCGCTATTGTTGATGAGTCGCCCCGCGGAAGCAAACCAATTTCATGCCTGGGTAGCATAGTCTTCAGCCGGCGCTCTCAGCCCATTCCCCGATCTACAGTCCTCGGCCGCCGCTGCCAACAGCGGATAAACCGCGCCTAGCGATTTCCACAGGTAAAAAAATAAAATTGTTGAGCGCATTACGCTCAAGTCTATCTGCATGATATAGGACCGCTTACACGGAATGTGCCACGTTCATCGTGCCCCTTGTCACATGAACTTAACTTGACTTCCCTTCCTCGTTTGTTATATTAGCACTCGACTTCGAGGAGTGCTAACGATCTGCTCAGCACTTTCCGAATCATCCAGACCTACCTTAAATTGAACGGAGGCACGAAACGATGTCAGTAAACGTTACTCCGCTGCATGATCGCGTTTTGATCAAGCGGATTGAAGAGAAAGAATCCATCAAGGGCGGCATCATCATCCCGGACTCGGCAAAAGAGAAGCCGCAAGAGGGCGAAGTGGTGGCAGCCGGAGCCGGCAAAATGGAAAAGGGCGTCCGCGTCCCGCTCGACGTAAAAGTTGGCGACCGCGTGCTGTTCGGCAAGTACAGCGGCACCGAAATCAAGGTCGAAGACGAAGATTATCTGATCCTTCGTGAAGATGAAATCCTGGCAAAATTGTCCGGCGCAGCCAAGGCTGCCGGCGGCAAGAAGTAACCTCTCAATTTCAAATTTGAGATTTGAAATTGTACCAAGAATTCAGATCGACATTTGAAATTCAGATTGAAATTCGAGTTTTGAAATTTGAAATCGGCAACAGAATCCAGCAAAAAATAGAACTAAGAGGAGATTGAATCATGGCAAAGCAAATCGTGACTGGAGAAGCATCGCGCCAGTCTATTCTGCGTGGCGTTAACGCCCTCGCGGACGCGGTAAAGATCACCCTCGGCCCCAAGGGCCGCAATGCGGTGATCGAAAAGAAGTTCGGCGCGCCGATCATCACCAAGGACGGCGTGACGGTAGCGAAGGAAATCGAGCTGCAGGATCCGCTCGAAAACATGGGCGCGCAGATGGTACGCGAAGTCGCTTCCAAGACTTCCGACGTGGCCGGCGACGGCACCACCACCGCAACCGTGCTGGCACAGGCCATCTTCCGCGAAGGCGTGAAGACCGTGGCTGCCGGCGCAAGCCCCACCGCACTGAAGCGCGGCATCGAAAAGGCCGTCGAAGCGTGCGTCGAAGAAATCAAGAAGCTGCACCGTGACGTCAAGGGCGACATGATCGCTCAAGTCGGCACGATCAGCGCCAACAACGATCGCCAGATCGGCAGCATCATCGCCGAAGCGATGAAGAAGGTTGGCAAGGACGGCGTCATCACCGTTGAGGAATCCCGCACAATGGAAACGACGCTCGAAGTGGTCGAAGGTATGCAATTCGATCGCGGCTACCTCTCCCCGTACTTCGTCACAGACCCCGAGCGCATGGAGTGCGTGCTGGAAGATGTGCGCATCCTGATCCACGAAAAGAAGATCAGCTCGATGAAGGACCTGCTTCCTCTTCTCGAACAGATCGCCAAGCTGGGCAAGCCCCTCTTGATCCTTGCTGAGGACGTCGAGGGCGAAGCCCTGGCAACCTTGGTAGTGAACAAGCTGCGCGGCACTCTGCAGTGCGGCGCCGTCAAGGCTCCGGGCTTCGGAGATCGCCGCAAGGCCATGCTCGAAGACATCGCCACGCTGACCGGCGGCAAGGCCATCACTGAGGATCTAGGCATCAAGCTTGAGAGCGTGAAGCTCGAAGACCTCGGCAAAGCCAAGAAGGTCACGATTGACAAGGACAACTGCACGATCATCGAAGGCGGCGGCAAGTCCAGCGAAATCGAAGGACGCGTCCGGCAGATCCGCGCGCAGGTCGAGGACACCACCTCGGACTACGACAAGGAAAAGCTGCAGGAGCGTTTGGCGAAGCTGGTTGGCGGCGTAGCAGTGATCAAGGTGGGCGCGGCAACCGAAACCGAGCTGAAGGAAAAGAAGGCTCGCGTCGAAGACGCCATGCACGCCACACGCGCGGCAGTCGAGGAAGGCATCGTTCCCGGCGGAGGCGTCGCACTCATCCGCTGCATCTCCGTGCTCGACAAGCTCAAGCTCAACGAGGAAGAAGCCATTGGCGTGAACATCGTCAAGCGCGCCCTCGAAGAGCCCCTTCGCCAGATCGCTCTGAACGCAGGGCAAGAAGGCGCAGTCATCGTCAACCGCGTCCGTGAAAGCAAGGACGAAAACTTCGGCTACAACGCAGACTCCGAAGAGTTCGGCGACATGATCAAGGCCGGCGTCATCGACCCAGCCAAGGTTACCCGCCTCGCCCTCCAGAACGCCGCGTCTATCGCCGGCCTGATGCTCACCACCGAAGCCTTGGTGGCCGACATCAAGGAACCCGAAAAAGCAGCAGCAGCCGGCGGCGGCCATGGCGCCCCAGGCGGCGGCATGGGCGGCATGTACTAGATCG
>DASRQU010000053.1:0-138339 GCA_035696345.1 Candidatus Acidiferrales bacterium | reverse complement strand
TCGCGCGCATGCAGCCGAATGTTCGCGGGGAACTGGACGCTCCATACGGATTTCGTTCGGACATGACGCTGTTTGCACGTTGGGGAGACTGGCTGCCGTGGCTGTGCGTTCTGCTCGCGCTCGTGTTAGTGTGGATGGCTGTGCGCGGCGCTCCCGCGCGCAAAATTTCCTGATTGAGCGGGACATTCCATCATGATGATCGAAGATTTACAGCGCCACCAGGATGACCTTCGCAAGCGCATCGAACTCGTGCGGAGTTATCTTTGACGTTGCCCGCAGCCGCGACACGATAGCCTCCCTCGAAAAGAAAATCGCGCAACCCGATTTCTGGCAGGATCAGGAACAGGCTCAGAAAGTCATGCAGCAGCGCAAAGCGGCTGAAGCCGTTCTTGCCTCGGACACGAAGCTCGCGACCATGGCCAGCGACATCGAAACGTATTTTCATCTGGCCGAGGAAGAAAAAGATTCGGTACAGCGCGATTCTCTCCTGAAAGAAACTGAGCGCGAAATGGCCGCCGCGGAAACCTACGTAGCGGAACTCGAAACCATCACGCTGCTCACCGGCGAAAACGATCACCTCAACGCCATCATGACCATCAAGCCCGGCGCGGGCGGTATGGAATCGCAGGACTGGGCGGAGATGCTGCTGCGCATGTATTTACGTTGGGCCGAACAAAAGGGATTTACCGCCACCGTGATGGACCTGACACCGGGCGAAGGCGCGGGCCTGAAATCGGCGACCGTGCGCGTGGAAGGGCAGAACGCTTTCGGATTTTTGTCCACGGAGAGCGGAGTACACAGACTGATCCGCATCTCACCTTTCGATCAGGCTGCGCGGCGGCACACTTCCTTCGCTTCCGTTTTCGTGATTCCGGAAATTGACGACCGCATCGACATCGTGGTGAAGCCTGAGGAAATTCGTCTGGACACGTTCCGCGCCGGCGGTGCAGGCGGCCAAAACGTAAACAAAGTGGAAACTGCGGTGCGTATCACGCACATTCCCACGGGCATCGTCGTTCAGTGCCAGAACGAACGCAGCCAACATAAGAATCGCGAACTGGCCATGAAGTGGCTTCGTTCCCGCCTGTACGAAGCGGAAATCGAAAAGCGCCAGGCCGAAACGCGCAAGATGGATGAAACCAAACGTGACATCAGCTTCGGCAGCCAGATCCGCACCTACACGCTGCAGCCCTACCGCCTGATCAAAGATCACCGTACAAAATTTGAAATGGGCGACGTGGACCGCGTGCTCAATGGTGATCTCGACCAGTTTATCCGTCATTATTTATTGGCGCGCCGAAAAGGAACGCTGGGAATGGCGGCCGAAGCGGAAGACGATTCGTAATTGTGCAGTATTCGATGCAGCCCGCCCATTCACCATTCCCTGTTAATTTAGCGCTATTGGGCGTTTACTAAAGACGTTTAGCCTCAATTCGTTGACAGCTTTGGGGTCGCATGTTAGCGTCGATTGGACACGAAGAGTTTTTTGCGAAGTAGGTGCCCGCATTTGTGCGGAGTATTTCAGAAGAGGTGATGGCTTGAGCGACAAGAATCGCAAATTTCTTTTTACTTCCGAATCTGTGACCGAAGGTCACCCTGACAAAATTGCCGATCAGGTATCGGACGCCGTACTCGACGCAGTTCTCACCGTAGACCCCACGGGGCGCGTGGCCTGCGAAACGCTCGTGACCACTGGTCTCGTCATGGTCGCGGGCGAAATTACCACCAGCGCTGTTTTAGATTATTCCGATCTGGCGCGCGAAGTGATTCGCGATGTCGGCTACACGCGCGCAAAGTATGGCTTCGACGCGGAAACCTGCGCCGTGATTTCTTCGCTCCATCGCCAGTCACCCGATATCGCCATGGGCGTGGACACGGGCGGAGCCGGCGATCAGGGTTTGATGTTCGGTTTTGCCTGCGATGAAACCGAAGAACTCATGCCGCTGCCAATCACGTTGGCGCACAAGCTGGTGAAGCGCCTTTCCGATGTGCGGCGCCAGGGCATCGTTGATTTCTTCCGCCCGGACGGGAAATCGCAAGTCACGATCGAATATCACGGCGACAAGCCGGTCCGCGTGGACGCAGTTGTAATCTCCACGCAGCACAGCGAAGCAGTTTCGAACAACGACCTGCAAAATGCCGTGCGCGATGAAGTGATCCGCAAGGTCGTTCCGGCCGAACTGATGGACAAAAACACAAAATTCCATATCAACCCGACTGGCCGCTTCGTGGTCGGCGGCCCCATGGGCGACGCGGGCCTAACGGGACGCAAAATTATTGTGGACACCTACGGCGGATATGGCCGGCACGGCGGCGGCGCGTTTTCCGGTAAAGATCCTTCGAAGGTCGATCGTTCCGCTTGCTACATGGCGCGTCACGTGGCCAAGAACCTGGTAGCTGCGGGAGTTGCGCGCAAAGTGGAAGTGCAGCTTGCCTATGCGATCGGCGTAGCGGATCCGGTTTCCGTGATGGCCGATACCTTCGGCACTGGAACGATTCCCGACGAAAAGATCACGGATCTGATTCGTAGCACATTTAAGCTTACCCCTCGCGGCATCATTGAGTCGCTCAATCTGCGCCGCCCCATTTACCGTCCGACGGCCTCCTTCGGCCATTTCGGGCGGACAGGTCCCGGATTTACCTGGGAATTGACAGACAAGGCAGATTCGATTCGCAGCCAGGCTGGACTGAGCGGAAAAGAAGTCGTAGCCCAGCGCTAACCCAAGAACGTAACGATGCGATGACTTTGGGGCAAAGTTGCAGTTGGTAATGTAACGCTCGCCTTTAGGCGAGCATTTGCCCGGGATTGAAGTGCCCGCGAAAAATGCGGTCACTACAAATTGAAAGACAGGAGAGATCCGAGTGACAAATGTGACGCAAAGTACCGCCGGAGACGTTCGCGACATAAAACTCGCGGAAACCGGAAAACGAAAAATCGAATGGGCCAATCAACAGATGCCCGTTCTGCAGTTAATCCGCAAGCGATTCATCAAGGAGCAGCCGCTGAAGGGTGTGCGGCTTTCCCTGTGCCTTCACGTGACGAGCGAGACCGCAAACCTCGCCATCACGCTGCGCGACGGCGGCGCGGACTTGGTGCTGTGTGCCTCAAATCCGCTTTCAACCCAGGACGAAGTCGCCTCGTCTCTCATCAAGGATTACTCGATTCCGACGTACGCGATCAAGGGCGAAGACAATGCCACGTACTACTCGCACTTGAACGCCTGCATTGACCACAAGCCGCAAATGACGATGGATGACGGCGCGGACCTGGTGACCTTGCTGCTCACGAAACACCAGCACCTCGTGAAGGACGTGATCGGCGGAACCGAAGAAACAACGACTGGCGTCATCCGTTTGCGCGCGATGGCCAAAGACGGAACGCTGAAATATCCTGTGATCGCAGTGAACGACGCGGAGACGAAGCACTTCTTCGACAACCGCTACGGCACGGGCCAGTCTACGATTGACGGCATCATCCGCTCGACGAACCTCCTAATTGCCGGCCTCAAAGTAGTGGTCGCCGGATACGGCTGGTGCGGCAAGGGCGTGGCGATGCGCGCCAAGGGTTTGGGTGCGGACGTAATCGTCACCGAAATTAACGCGGTGCGCGCGATCGAAGCCGTGATGGACGGCTTCCGCGTGATGCCCATGGCCGAAGCGGCGAAGATCGGCGACATTTTCGTCACCGTGACCGGAAACAAATCTGTATTGGCGCAAGACTCCTTCGAGCGTATGAAGGACGGCGCGGTGATCTGCAACTCTGGACACTTCAACGTCGAGATCGACATTCCGGCGCTCGAAAAATTGTCCAACGGCAAAAAAATTGCGCGTCCATTCGTTGAGGAATATTCGACGAAGGACGGCCGCAGGATTTACCTGCTCGGCGAAGGACGCCTGATCAATTTAGCCGCGGCGGAGGGGCACCCGGCCGTCGTGATGGATATGAGCTTTGCCAACCAGGCGCTCTCTGCCGAATACATGCTGAAGCATGCTTCGGAGTTGAAGCCTGACGTGTACGTTGTGCCCGAAGCCATCGATCGCCAGATCGCCAAGCTCAAGCTCGACTCGATGGGCGTCCAAATGGACAAGCTCACACCCGAGCAGGAGCTGTACCTGGCCAGCTGGTCGGAAGGCACGTAAAGATTTCTCAGCCTTTCTCTCCCAGCGTTTTCTCGGAGTAGTTTTTCTCCGTGAAACTCTGTGTTCTCTGTACTAAAGATTTTGTTTTGTATTTCGGGAATCCATGATGCGGGACTTCGCCAACTGGGCACTGGAAACCGCGAAGGTCCGCGGCGCAAGTTACGCGGACGCCCGCGTCATGGATATCCGCCTTCGTGATCTCTCCACAAAAAACGGACAAGTAGGCACGCTTTCCGAATCGGAGTCGTACGGCATCGGCATTCGCGTTATCGCGCAGGGTTCATGGGGATTCGCTTCCACTGACCGCCTGACCCGAGAGGGAATTGCCGCGTGCGCCGCGCAAGCCGTATCAATCGCCAAAGCTTCGGCGCTGGCGAAAACGCACAACGTGGAAATGGTTTCGGTCGAGGCGTATCAGGACACGTGGCAGAATCCCTACGTCAAAGACCCGTTTCAAATTCCCATCGAGCGTCAACTCGATTTGCTCCTGGCCGCTGACCGCGAAATGTCGCGCATCAAAGGCGTCACGGTTTCGGAAGCCTCGATGACGCTGCGCCGCATCGAACAATTCTTTGCTTCGTCCATCGGTTCCGCCATTCACCAGATTAAAATGCAATCTGGCGCGGGAATTTGCGCGACGGCATTCGCGGGCAATGAAATTCAAAAGCGCTCGTACCCCAATAGTTTTGGCGGGCAGCACATGCTCTCTGGCTATGAGCTCATCGAATCGCTGGACCTGGTAGGCAATGCGCCGCGCGTTGCGGAAGAAGCTGTGGCGCTGCATTCCGCCGCGCCATCTCCCTCTGGCGCGCACACCTTAATTCTGGACAGTTCGCAACTTGGTTTGCAGATTCACGAGTCCATTGGGCATCCCATCGAACTCGATCGCGTGCTGGGCATGGAAGCGAATTTCGCGGGCATGAGTTTTCTCACTTTGGAAAAACTCGGTAAGCTGCAATATGGTTCCGAAATTGTGAACGTAGTGGCCGATGCCAGGCTCGAGCACGGCCCTGGCCTTGGCACGTTCGGATACGACGATGAAGGCGTTCCCGCGCAGTGCACGCCGATTATTTCAGCTGGATTGTTTACGGGCTACCTGTCGAACAGGGAAACCGCGATTTCCATTCACGAAAAGCGTTCCGGCGGCACGATGCGCACGGAATCCTGGAATCGTCTGCCGATCATCCGCATGACGAACATCAGCATTCTCCCAGGCGCGTGGCGCTTCGATGATTTGATCGCCGACACGGATGACGGCGTGTACATGGAAACGAATCGCTCTTGGTCCATCGACGATCGCCGCTACCAGTTTCAATTTTCCACGGAAATTGCCTGGGAAATCAAAGGCGGCAAAAAAACGCGCATGTTTAAAAATCCGAGCTACAGCGGCATCACCACCGAGTTCTGGAACAGTTGCGACGCCATCTGTTCGCGCGAAGATTGGACGCTGTGGGGCACGCCCAACTGCGGCAAGGGCCAGCCCATGCAAACCATGGGCACAGGCCACGGCGCCGCCCCCGCAAGGTTCCGCAACATAAAGCTGGGTGCGGCGTTCGCAAAAATATAGCAGCGGGGGGTCTTAAGTGGCATAGGCTTCAGCCTGTGCGGTTTTAGTCCTTGCAAGGATTGATTGCTGTAGGATTCGAACTCTTGAATGAACTGAACCGGCACACGCCAGAGCCTGAACGACGAGGCGCGGTGGTCGGATGCGGATTGCTTTGGCGCTGAAAGCGCAAACGGTGACCAGCCCAGGGCAACGCCCTGGGTTCTAAGACCCCCAAATCGCGTTGCGCCCTGAAGGGGCGCGGAGTCCTCCGCCCCTTCAGGGCGGTTCAAAATTTATTCTGGCGCGAACCCAGGGCATTGCCTTGGGCTAGATACCCTCCGCGCCGTTGGCGCGGATTCGGATGCGCAAATATAAAAATGGCTGAATAATGGCTAGAAAAATCGCAAAAAAAATACAAACTTCCGCGCATGGCAAATCCGATGCCGCCGTTGCTGGCCTGCATCTACTTTCCGACGCCGAGTTGCACCGCATCGCGGAAAAAATTTTCAAACTGAGCGACGCCGACGAAACGGAAGTCGAAATCGGCATGACGTCCGACGCGCTGACGCGTTTCGCGAACAACACGATTCACCAGAACGTCGCGGAGCAAGTGTTGAATGTTTCCGTGCGCACCGTGCTTGACGGCCGCACGGCTCGCGCTACCACCAACAAGACGGACGACGATTCGCTGCGCCGCGTTGTGGAAACTGCGAAGACTTTGACGCGAAGCCAGCCGCGCAATCCGGATTTGCTACCCATGCCCGGCCCGCAGAAATACGCGAAAGTTTCGCGCTATTTTGAAAATACGGCGCACGCCACGCCCGCCGATCGCGCCCGCGCCGTCGTAAAAGTCGCGCAAATGGCCGAGAAAAATAAGCAAACTGCGGCCGGAATTTTTTCGACGGGCGTCACGCAATTCGCCATCGTCAACTCGCGAGGACTTTTCGCATCGCATCGCCAGACGCGCGCTGAATTTTCCATCACCATTCTGGAATCGGATTCTTCAGGCTGGGCCAAGGCGAATTCGCCTGACCTCGCGCAACTCGATCCGTTAGCGCTGGCCCGTAGCGCCAGTGAAAAATCAGCTTCGTCGCGCAAGCCTGCCGAAGTTGCGCCCGGAAAGTGGACCGTAATTCTCGAACCTTCGGCCGTACTCGATCTGGTAGGTTTTCTCTATTACGATTTTGCCGGCACGGCAATGGAAGACCAGCGCTCGTGTTTTAACAAGCGCATGGGCAAGCGCGTGATGGGCGAAAACATCTCGCTCACGGATGACGCCCATCACCCGCTGCAATCCGGCGCGCCATTTGACGGCGAGGGAATTCCTCGCCAGAAAATCTTGCTGGTGGACAAAGGCGTGCCAACGAATCTCGTGTACTCGCGCGCCTCAGCCAAAAAAATGAAGGCCAAGCCCACGGGCCACGGCCTGTCCCTGCCCAACGATATGGGCGAAGCGCCCGTGAACCTGGTTTTCGCCGGGGGCACATCCTCGCTCGACGAGATGGTGCGGTCCACAGACAGCGGCATCCTCGTGACGCGCGTCTGGTACATCCGCGACGTCGATCCCTATGAAAAAGTTTTAACCGGAATGACGCGCGACGGAACGTTCCTGGTGCGGGACGGCAAACTGGCGGGCGGCCTGCGAAATTTCCGCTTCAATCAAAGTGTCCTCGAAATGCTTTCCAACGTCGAGCTGATGGGCCCATCTGTGCGCACCGCCGGCGAAGAAAATTTCGACATGGTGGTCCCCTCGATGAAGGTCCGCAATTTTCATTTCTCAGAAGTTACGAAGTTTTAATCCCACCGCAACGCCACGCCTTGCGCTTAAGGTCCAGTGCTGGTCGTAATCGGCGCGGAGACAACGCTCGCGGCCGCGGAAGGAAGTGCCGCACGATTTGGACGCGTTTCAAAATTTGCCGCTCCGTCAAGAATCGAAGTAATTAAGAATAGGTAGGTCTGTCCCGCTTGCAGAGGTGGCAGCGACGCGGATGTTTTTGCGGCGTAAAACGTGAATGCAGGAAGAAACTCTTGGCCGCCGTTGTGCGGAAGTGTGTTCGGAACAGAAGCCGTAATTTTATAACCCGTTGGAAGTTGACCGACGGGAGCGGCCCATTGCAACGTTACTCCGACCGGTGCGACGCTTGCCGCAGTGAAAATGCTCATGCCATTAATCGTTGGATTTTGCACCTGGTTTATCAGGGGCGATATCGGGGATGTTGGCAGCGAATTGCTCTGCCCATCGATAAGCCGACATATGGCCGGAGTCGCAAAGCCGGGCAATAGAATTTGCACCGTTGCGGTTTGGCAAAACGTAAATACCCGCGGCCACTCAGCCGGAAAAGGCTCACCGTAATGCGCGATTCCAAAATCTTGATCCGTCAGAATCGGCGGCGTCACTGGAATGGAATTGAACCCCGGAAGCGTTGAAATCCATGGCGCGGGGCACACCGAGGATACGTTCAGCACCGGAAGCTGCCCGGAAGGAGGCGGCACGAGTTCGACAAGCAGTGGGATGTCCATCCCGACGGTCGAATATACCTTGCCGGCCGACATAAACGCCTCCGCGGTGACTCCCCATTTTGTCTCTTCCACGGTCGCCGGACTCGGAGCGGCGTTGCTGAATAGCGTTGCCCATGCCGATCCCTTTACATTCAGATCGAAGGAAGTTTCAGGCGTGTGAAGCAGGGCCTGGGTTACGGTATTGGACGCGCCGTTGACGAAAGTGAGAGCCGGCAAGGTCGCCTCCGCACCGAGCCGCAACGCGCTCACGGTCCCAAGCGATTCCGGCTCATATTGCAGGAGGTAACCTGGCGCCGACTGCGAAAAATCAATGTTGGAGGACACCATGGCCGCAGCGCTTATGGTCGTCGCCCCAGCGGGAGACCCGCCGCTGAGGGGCAACGGCAACGGATGCGATGAATCCCACAAGAATTCCACTTCATCTCCGTCCTGCAAAGGATCCAGGCCTGACAGGTTAAATTGCAGTGTAGTTGTGGTCGTGGCATTGGTCACGCCGCCAGGAGCAGCCGTGTTGGTATCAGCCCCAAAATCGAAAAAACTGCTGGACGTCCAATACGAGCTATTGCCAATGCGCAACCAAAAATAGCCGCCGGGGATATTGGGGATACTGAAGGTTCCGTCCGAGTTGCCTGTGCCTGGCGCGGTTTGAAATGTCCCGTTGGCCCGCGGGACTAGGGCGATGGGGGCGAATAGGGTTTTCGTCCAATCGATGGGCACGTTCACGGGACCGTTCGCCGTCCAGTAAGTCAGAATATAAGTTCCGTTTACCGTTCCTGCGGGAGTCACGATCCATGTCTGAGTTGCGCTTCCCGCCGCATTTTTAGCAACCACGGAAAATTGGTTGGAGACACGAGATTGCGCCGCCGTTGGCGTCCAGGTGAGCGAATTGCCCGTGAGTACTGCGCCTGCTGGAGCGGTCGACAGCGTAAGCGTCGGCGCATTCGCTGTCGGCAACGCCTCAATTTGATAGTTGTATGCGGAACCTTGGGTCGCAGCTGTTCCGGGTATGCTGCCAAATGTCGGCAGTATCGCATTACCTGCAGAATTTGAGCCGGCCAGAGAGCCGCATCCCGTGATAAAAAGACAGCCGCACAATAGAGTCAGCAGTGCGTTACTTCGCAGGACCCTGCGTGAAGGGTTGAAGTTCATTATGCCCGGCCTCGGTGCGCGAGATTGTATACTACACTGTCAACGCGACAAAGTTTCTGTTTCTCGAGCTCCCGGCCGCACCTGGGAAGAACAGGTCAAACCGATGCCGCATTCAAAGGGGCACATCCGTTCCGCTCATTCCTCCGTAGCATCTAAGTGGTGGTACATTCGAATAAGCACATCTATATGGACCGACGCAGATTCATTTCGATAGCTGGCGGTGCGGGGCTGGGGATTCTGTTGCCTTACGCCGTGTATCGTTCGCTGGCGTATGGGTTCGGCGCGGCCAACGTCGATGTGAAGGGCTACGAGAAATTTGGAGCGGAGGCGGCGCTGCGGGCGATTGCGCCGGTGGACCAGTTTTACGTGACATCGTCGCATGGCGAGCCTGCGGTGGACGTTAATAAGTGGTCCCTGACGATTGACGGCCTCGTGACGGACCCGCTGCACTTTGACTACGACGACATTCGAAAGCTCGCGCCGTACGAAACGACGCTCACGCTGGAATGCATTTCGAACGAAATTGCGGGCGGCCTGATCGATACGGCCAACTGGCGCGGGACGCTGCTGCGTCCGCTTCTCGATCGCGCCGGACCAAAGGCCAATGCCAAATTCGCCATTCTGTATGCGGCCGAAGGCTATACGACCGGCCACACAATCGAACGATTGTCGCGCGGCGCGAATTTTCTGGCCTATGACATGGACGGTGAACCGCTGACGCGGATTCATGGATCTCCGCTGCGTGTCCTGATGCCTGGAATTTACGGAATGAAAACGCCGAAATGGTTGACGCGCATCGAACTCGTCGACAAGAGCCACTTGGGATATTGGGAATGGATGGGCTGGTCAAACGATGGCGAGCGGCAACTGCAATCGGTGATCACCGATCCGCACAAATCGACGCAAATTGCCGGACAAAGTTTTGTGGTAACGGGGTGGGCGATCGCCAATGCCGCAGGCGTCTCCAAAATAGAAATTTCCACGGACGGTGGCACGACGTGGAATCCCTGCACGATATTCAGCAACCCAATGCCTTCGCAGATTTGGGCATTCTGGCGCTACGTGTGGGCCAACCCCGCGAGCGGGAAGCACGAGATTCAAGTGCGCGCCACGGATGGCAACGGCAAATTGCAGACGTCCTCAAAGTCAGGCGAATGGCCGGATGGCGCGACGGGGTATCACACGGTTGAGGTAACAGTAGCGTAGGCTTCAGCCTGCGAATTTTTGTCCTTGCAGGGTGTAAACCCCGCAGGCTGCCCTTCGGACCACTCAGGGTTAAAAGGCCGCGCTACTGAGCCGCAAACGTAAAGCTGTTCACGGCTTTCGCAATTACGTTTTCCTGCACTTGAATCAGGTCGGAATCAGCCCAAGTCATGCCGAGCAACGTGTAGGCGTCATTGCCCTTCAATAAAGTTAAAAGCGTTACGGACCAATCGCGGCCGTCGGCAGTTCCGCGGGCGCGCTGCAGCACAGCTGGGAATCCGGCAACCGTTAGCTGACGCGTTGAAATCTGGCGGTAATTTTCATACACATCACCCAGCGCTTTTCCGGTTTTTGCGGCGTGTGCGTCCAGTGAATCTTTCGCGTGTTCCCGCCCAATGACCATCAAGGTCGTCTGATCGTTCGTTCCTAGTGCGGCCACGGCGTCGGGCAAAGATTTCCGCGCGCCGGGAATCAGTTCCCAACTCGGCGGTTTGAACATTTGAAACCCATACGTGAGATTCACGTACTGATTGCCGCGAATTTCATCGCGAATCACGAGCGGCTCGGGTGCTGGCGGCGGCGTGGGCGGCGCGGCAGCCATCGCCGGAGCAGAAGACGCAAGCGAGGAAGCCGGCGCGATTGCAGGCGGCGGGACTTGCGTCACCGACACTGGTTTAGCTTTTGGCGCGGTAAGGTCGGGCTTCATTGCTGTGACGTTCGGCGCAGGTGCCGACTGTGGTGCGGAATGATGTTCCGTGCCAGCGTTTCCAGGCGAGGAAAGATTGTTTAGCGATGCGGGCTCTCGCACTACCGCCGGAGTCATGGGGGGCGCAGCGGAAGTAGCGGGTTCGTCGGCGACAGGTGATTTTGCTTTTGGATCGGCGTCTTTTTTCGAGGCGATAATGTTAATGTCCGCGACTTTGTCTTTGCGGATGAGCGCGTACCCATAGGATGTTTCTACGCGGAACGAGTCGTTCTCAAAACCGACGATGGTACCAATAATCTTTGTGCCATCTTTCAGGCGCAATTCGTCCGCGCGCAGGACGCCTGCGCAGGCAAGCAGGCAAATAAGAACCACGGCGGGAATAGGCTTGCCACGCATAATCTTAAGTATGGCAAATCGAGCAATCAGGCAGCAAGCAGGACGGAGGGCGCAGTTTCCCGAGCGTCACGGACAGCAATGGAGAAGGAAAATTTCAAATTTGAGTTTTTCTCTCAACTCGTGACTCCACTCCGTAACCTTAGCCGCGCGGTTCAAAACGCGGTCCAAACTCCAGCCGCGAATTTTTTGACTGCCACGAAGCCCAGCCGTTCGTAGAGCCGTACCGCGCGCTCGTTATTCGAAGTCACGGTCAGGGAAACCGTGTGAAAGTTGCGCATGCGGAGGGCTTGCAGCGAAGCTTCCATTAAGCGTCGCCCGAGTCCGCGGCCCTGGTGACCGGGAATGGCGCAAATTTGCGTCGTGTGGCCAACGTCGGTTGCCACTCGCGAATTGAGGACGACCGCGACCAATTGATTTTCGTAAGGTGATCGCAGAATGAACGAAGCCTCGGGTTGAAACTGCCCGCAGCCGGGCAGGATGATGATGTTTTTCAAAAAGCGAAGCGCGCCGGATTCGCTGCGGTACTGGTCATTGATTTCGCCGTCCACGTGGCTGGCATAAGCGAGTTGGATCAGCCGGGCACATTGTTCGAAGTAGCGGTGATCCCAGCGCTCCAGAATCAAGCCGCTTCCGGGCCCCTCGCGAATAAGGCCGGGCATGACATCCTCGATTCCTCCACCGCTCGGGCTAAGCGGCGCGATCATGAACTGCCGCATGTACAAGCGGAAACCGTACTCGGAAAGCACCGGATCAAGCTGATAGCCAAAAGGAATGAGTTGAGCTTCCACGCGCTCCAGCTTAGGAATGCCGCTAAGTGTATTCAGCATGTCCGTCAAAAGCTGATGGCTTAGCTCCTGCTGCGAATACGTTGGAGAAACAAACAAACCGCCCACCAGTCCTTTATGTTCTTCCAACACATAAAATGCGTAGCCGACTGGACGGCCGTTTTCCAGAATGGCAGATCCCGTGAGCGATCGCGCATCGATAAATTTCTTAATCAGCTCGGTGGAGGTGTGATAGTCCCAACGCAATTCTTCCCGCCATTGGCGTGCCTCTTCGGCGAGCAATGGTTCCAACTGGCGCGAAGTTAGTTGCCGCAGATCGACAATCTGCATGGACCGGGCACCTGGTCTTTGGATGGTGGCGGACACAGACCATTATTATCACATTTATTGGTCTTAAGACTGGATGTCGTTTCGAAACAGCCCAGCTATCGGGGCGAATGCACGCGTAGTCAGATGTGCTACCATGCGATGGTCAGTCAAAAAAAATTGCCCCTTCCGCAGATCGAATCGCTGGATGGGAGTACGTTTCAAAACTCAAGAATTCGAGCGCATGGATTTCATTTCAGAGTTCCGACGTCCCACATTCTGGTATAGCAAACTCGCCATCGCCCTGTTGGCGTTAGTTCTTTTCGTGTTGATGATTACCGGCGCCATTTCGGGCTTCGTGGTGTACCGGTTGGAAAACCCTTCGCGCCGGAATTCCGAAATTAACCTCCAGAATTTTCCCGGCCATCCTGAAGATTTGCATTTCACGGTGAACGGGCAGGAGCGGGATGCCTGGTTTTTTCCCGGATTAAAAAATGCCCCGACCGTTATATTGTGCCCCTCGTACGGATCGAGCCGCGGAGAACTCTTAACGCTCGCCTCGGCGCTCCAGGACCAGCAGTACAACGTCCTGACATTCGATTTTTCCGGGCACGGATCATCCGTGGGCCGTTCGACGCTTGGCCTTCAAGAAGTAGGTCAATTGCGCGCTGCCATCGACGGGGCGGCCAATCGCGGAGATGTCGATGTGAATCGTTTTGGGTTGTGGGGCGTCAATATGGGCGCCTACGTTGCTCTTGCTGAAGCTACTAACGATCCACGCGTTCGCGCGATTGTCGCTGAATCCGCCTATAAGAGTCCTGACGACATGGTGGCGTTGCAGCTGAACCGGTTTGGACTTGGGTCTGTGCCGTTCGTAACAAGCATGTCGGACGTGATTTTTGGTTGGCTCAATCCTCAGTACCGGAATGTCCAGCCGCTCGACAAGCGAATTGGAAAACTGGCAGGTGTTCCGCAGCTGTATCTGCAGGCTCCGGAAGAGCCCTTGCTGGCCGGTTCCACTTCCCAATTATTCCAATTGTCGCCGGCTCCTCATGAAATGGCGATGCTGCCGCACGGGAATTACGGGGGGATGGCGGACGAAGAAAAACGGAATTACGAAAACCGCATCGTGAGTTTTTTTCTGGTGAACTTGCCGCTCGTGGGTGATCCTCTGCCGCAGATTCGCTAAAAATTTTACGCCTACTGCGATATTCCCGGATTCACAATTACAAAAAATACTTTCGCGTCGCCAGTCGCCGGAAATTTAGCCTGCATGCGGGGACTCTGCAATTCCGGGGAATTAAGTTCGGCCCCGCCGCAGAATACGATTTTTGCACTGGAGTTTTCCGGCGTCCAATTAGGCACAGTGGTGTTGAAATAATAGTCCAGACCGTAGCCGTAAGCGCGCGGAACGTGGTAAACCGCGACGTCTTCCGCGCGAACGGAGTGTCCTTGGATCATCCAGAGAGCCGCAGGCCGTGACGAGATGATCGTATCCGCGATGGGAAGGATCAATCGATTCGCGAAAAGAATCAGTAACGCGATCGTTCCCGCCGCGATGAAAATGGCTTCGCTCCGCTTGCCTCTCAGCGCATATCCCAGAATGAGTGCCGAAAGAATCAGCGCAGCGATCAAGGCCGGCAGAAGGCTGCGAGCCATGTCCGCGCGTAACAGCGCATCGACGTTCACCGCACGATTGGACAACGCAACCGCAATGGCCAGGCCTAGCGGAAACAGCAAGCCGGTGCTCACGATTAACACGGAGAGTTTAAAAGTTCTCTGCTGGACTTGCTTTGCCACGCTCGCTGCCAGCAGCAGGACTGCAGGCGGAATCGCCGGCAAAATGTAGCCGGGCAATTTGGATTGCGACAAGCTGAAAAATACGAGTGTGAACAGCGACCAGCAACCGATGAATAGGGCGGGAGAATCACGCCACTTCTTTGATCGGAGACTATCCTTTGAGCCCCCAAGCGCGGCAATCGAAAACGGCAGCCACGGAATAATCGAAACGAGGAACACCACGGCAAAAAACCAGAACGGTTGCCTGTGCTCGAACACAGGCGTCAGGTAGCGTTGAAAATTATGCTCCCAGATAAATACGTGCAGAAAATCCGGATTGCGCATTGCGCAGAGTAAGTACCAGGGCAGCGCCGTCAAGCAAAATACCGCGATACTTACCGGGTGCAGAAAGCGAAACGTGGCCGTCCACTTGCGTGAGAGTGCGGCCCACAGGAGCGTCGCTCCGCCTGCGAGAATCACAGCGGCCGGTCCCTTTGCGAGGACTGCAGCGCCGAGAAAAAATCCGAATGCCATGCGCAACGCATTGCCCGGACGCGGTTTCTGCAACATTTCGCTGGCCACGGCCATTGACGCGGTGAGGAAACCTGCGAACAGCATGTCCGGGCTCGCGGCACGCGCGAAGGCGATGAGCGCGACAGACGTTGGCACCATTAAAACAGAAAACCACGCCGCCGCGATTCCGTAAGAGCGAAGTGCGGTCCAGGAAACGGCGATGACAGCGAGCAGAGCGGCCATCGCGGAGGGAAGGCGCGCCGCAAATTCGCCCACTCCAAAAATGCGCATTGCGATCGCCGCGCCCCAGTAATACAGCACCGGTTTTTCAAACCACGGCGAACCCCACAGCCGTGGCGTAACCCAGTCTCCGGTTGCGGCCATCGCTCGCGCAATCGCGGCATAACGCGGTTCATCCGGACCCACAAGCCCGAACGCGCTCAACCCGCTGAACAAGCACACATATAGGAACAACACAAGGAATGGAACGCTCCAGAGCGGGATCTGAAAGCTGCCTTCCTCGGCAGCGCGCGAGCGGATTGGAGCGGTGGAATGCAAACGGTTGAGTCTAGCATCTGCGAGAAAGGATTTCAGCAGTGAGGTGCTCGTGATTCGTGATTAGTGAATCGTGATTCGTGAATGGTAATTCGTGGATAGCGGCAATATGTTTGCTCGGGCACAGGGATTCCCGGTTGACGCGGCGTCGGGAATATTTTAGCCCGGGAAAACCGCAGGCGTGGCGCACCGATTGAGCTACTGGGCACAAATTTCGATTCACGAATCGCGACTCACGATCCTTCCGCGCAGCCGCTATAATCGCTGGGTGAAACGACGCATGGAATACGCAGCATTGTGGTTGCTGCTCAAAATCATTGGAGCATTGCCGCGTCCGCTGGCGCGGTTTGTTGGCGCGCGAATCGTTGCATTTCTATTTTTTCTGCGTCCCGGATTGCGTGCTGCTGCCGTTGAAAATTTGCAGCTGGCGTTTCCGGAGTGGAATTACAAGCAGCGGCGCGCCGCAGTTCGGGGCATGGTGCGCCAACTCGGTTGGATGGGCGCGGAATTTGCGCATTTCCCGAAGTGCACAAAAAATAATATCGAGCGCATCGTGCTCATCGAGGGCTTTGAAAATTTTGCATCGGCGCAAGCGAAAAACAAGGGTGTGCTGTTTCTCACCGGCCACATGAGCGCCTGGGAAATGGCTCCGTTCGCGCAGGCGCTCTACGGCAACCCGCTGCACTTTTTGGTTCGCCCGATTGATAATCCTCTGGTGGATGCGCTGATCACAAAATACCGCTGCTCTCACGGGAATCGCCCGATCGATAAAAATCAATCCGCGCGCGAGGTGCTGAAAGTTTTAGCCGCCAAGGGCACGGTGGGAATTTTGGCTGATCAAAATACGCAAACGACGGAAGGAGTGTTCGTTGAATTTTTTGGCATCCCCGCGTGCACTACGGCGGGACTCGCTCGCTTCGCCCTGCACACTGGCGCCCCCGTCGTTCCCGGCTTCATTCATTGGGACAGCGCGACTCGGAAATATAGACTGCGTTTCGAGCCTGCTGTGGAATTGACCCGCACAGGGAATGACCGTACGGATATTCGCGAAAACACGCAACGATTCACAAAAGTGATCGAAGATTACGTGCGGCAATACCCAGACCAATGGCTGTGGGTGCATCGTCGATGGAAAACACGCCCCACTGAGGAGCCACCGATATATAAATAATTTATATCCGGTGGGGAAGCCAAAAGTTCCAAAGGTTTTCGTCTCACCGGCAAATTTCTGGAAGGGGAAACTGCAAATGACACGCACAATGGCGGAATTGGCGGATTTCCTCGAGTGCTCGCTCGAGGGAGATGGGACGGTGCAGGTATCAGGCGTGGCATCCACCGTGTCGGCACGCCCGGACGACCTTATCTACGTGGAGTCTCCGCGACACCTGGAGAGTGCCTCGGCCTCAGCGTCTAGGTGCGTGATTATCGCCGCGGGGCTAGCGCTGCCGGGAAAAGTGCTGCTGCGCGCAGCAAAGCCCAAATTGGCCTTCGCACGTGCGGCCGAGTGGCTTGTCCCCGCCGCGCCAATCGCTAAAGGGATACACCCCAGCGCGATCGTTGCCCCATCCGCCCAAATCGCGCCTGGAGCCTCCGTGGGCCCTTATGCGGTGATCGAAGATGACGTTCAGATTGGAGCGGGCACAGAGATAGGCGCATTTTGTTTCGTGGGTCACGACTCCATCATCGGAGAGAAGTGCCGCCTTTACCCTCGTGTGACGTTGTACGCCGGTGTTCGCATCGCCCACCGCGTTATTCTGCATTCCGGCGCGGTCATCGGATCTGATGGCTTCGGTTATGTTTCAGAGGGCGGGAAACACCGTAAATTTCCTCAGGTTGGCGACGTACAAATCGGCGATGACGCGGAAATTGGCGCGAATACAACGATCGACCGCGGATCGCTGGATCGCACGCTCATTGGCTCCGGAGTGAAGCTCGACAATCTGATTCACATTGCTCACAACGTGAGTATTGGCGAAAACACCGTGATAGCCGCGCAAACGGGGATTTCGGGCTCCGTGCTGATCGGTAAAAACGTGACCTTAGGTGGACAAATCGGCATGGGAGATCACTGCGAGGTCAAGGATGGCGCCATCATTGGTTCGCAGGCAGGCATTCTTCCTGGAAAAATTGTGCGCAGCGGAGGAATTCTCTGGGGCACACCCGCGCGCCCACTGGAAAAATTTAAAGAGCAGTTCGCGTGGCTGAGCAGGTTGCCCGCCCTCGCGGAAAGAGTGAAACGCCTCGAAACGATCGTGAATGAGAGAGGCAAATAGTCTGTCTTACAGACTGAAAATAAGAGGCTAACGTCTAAATAACCGTCTGCCGCAATCTCTGTTGACCCCAGTGGCAAGACCTAAGATAATAAGAACGGGGAAATCCTGGTACTGGCGCTTGGGACCGGGGTAGCACATCTGAGCGGTTTACTGAAGTATCCCAAGCCATAACAATATTTGCACTGAGGGTTCGCGTTCGTGTACTCGTATGAACCATCTCCACTAAAAACGCATCAAAGACTTGTGAGGTTTGGTAAGACCCGATGGCATTAGGAACACGTGTTCAGTTTGACCAGTCCGGTGACACCCAATCGTCGGGTGTGCTGACGGCGTTGTCGGAGCGCCTCTCTGACACGATTGACCGCGGCGTGAATTATTTGCTGTCCCTGCAGGCTTCGGAAGGCTACTGGATTGGCGAACTCGAAGCGGATACCACGCTCGAATCCGATTACATTTTTTATCTGCAAATCATCAATAAGGCCAATCCTGAGCGAATTACCAAGCTGGCGAATTACGTCCGGCGGCGGCAGCTGGAAGATGGCGGCTGGAATATCTACTTTGGCGGTCCGTCCGAGCTGAACGCAACGATTAAGGCATATGTGGCGTTGCGTTTGGCGGGCGACCCTGCCGATTACGATTACTTGAAAAAGGCGTCCAAGCGCATTCATGAGCTCGGCGGCCTCGAATCGGCTAATTCCTATACGCGGCTTTACCTGGCGCTCGTCGGTGCGGTGGCGTGGGACATGGTTCCCGCGATTCCCCCGGAGTTGATGCTGCTCCCGAACTGGTTCGCGATCAATATTTACGAGATGTCTTCCTGGACGCGCGGAATTGTGATTCCGCTTACGATCTTGTATGCGCATAAGCCGAAGTTCAGCGTTCCGGGCGGAATTTCTGTCGATGAATTGTATAAAGACCCGTCGAGAAAAGCGCTAGCGCTGAGTTGGGATAAGGAGCTTTTCAGCTGGCGTAACCTGTTTCTGGCTCTGGATCGCGGCTTGAAGCTCTACGAACGAGTACCGTGGAAGCCCTTGCGGCAACGGGCCCTGCGCCAGGCTCGCGAATGGATGCTGGAACACTTGGAGCGAAGTGAAGGGCTCGCCGCGATATATCCCGCGATGATGAATGCGATTTTTGCGCTCGTCGCGCTGGGGCATTCACCTGACGACCCGCTGACGGCGCGCGAGATTAAGGAATTCTCCCGCTTTGAGATTGAAGAGGGAGACACAATTCGTGTCTCGCCCTGCGTTTCTCCTGTGTGGGACACAGCCATCGCGATGGTGGCACTGGAAGAGGCAGGGCTGCCGCCCAATCACCCGGCGCTGGTGGAAGCGGCGACGTGGCTGCTCAAGAACCAGATTTGCGGTGGCGGCGACTGGATGCTCAAGACCCCGGGCGTTATGCCCGGCGGCTGGGCGTTTGAGTTTCGCAACGATTTTTACCCAGACGTAGACGACACGGCCTTTGTTTTAATGGCCTTGCAGCGTGTGGATTACCCGGATAAGGCGCGGATGGAAGCAGCCGTGCGAACTGGGTTGACGTGGCTTCTAGCGATGCAGAATCGAGACGGCGGTTGGGGCGCGTTCGATCACAACAATGATCGACAATTCCTGTGCCATATTCCATTTGCGGACCATAACGCGATGATCGATCCATCGACCGCGGACGTTACGGCGCGCGTCGTGGAATGCCTCGGGCGATACGGATGGCCCGCCGCGCATCCAGCAATCGAGCGGGCAGTGCGATTTCTGCTGAAGGATCAGACGGACGAGGGTCCGTGGTTCGGCCGCTGGGGCGTTAACTACGTTTACGGGACGAGCGGCGTGCTGCGCGCGCTCGAAACCGTAGCACTGACGGCGCGCGATTATGCCCAGCGCGCGGTGGGATGGCTGCGCTCGGTGCAAAATTCCGACGGCGGTTTTGGCGAATCCATCGCTTCTTATTACGACCCAGCGCTGAAGGGCAAGGGCTCCAGTACCGCATCGCAGACGGCTTGGGGATTAATTGGATTGCTGGCGGCGTGCGAAACGATTGATCCGGCGATTACCCGCGCGGTGACGCATCTGGTGGAGCAGCAGGAAGCCGATGGTTCCTGGTCTGAGAATGAATTTACGGGCACCGGATTTCCATGCGTGTTCTATTTGAAATATCATTTGTACCGTAATTATTTCCCACTTTACGCGCTCGCGCGATATCGCAACACGGTGAGTGAAAATCAGCAATTCTGCGGATTGAAAGTGCGCCCGCAGGAATTCGACCGGCAGACGGCTTAGGAGAATGAATTGAGATATCCGATAAAGATGACCGCGAACCTCGCGAAATATGTGGCCGGGCAGCGCTTTCGCGGCACAAAAAAATTCCCGATGGTGATGATGCTGGAGCCGCTGCACGCGTGCAATTTGACGTGCACGGGCTGCGGCCGCATTCGTGAATACAAATCCACCATCAACGAAATCATGACCGTGGAACAGTGCATGGCCGCGTCGGATGAATGCGGCGCGCCGATTGTTTCGATTTGCGGCGGCGAGCCCATGATTTATCCGGAAATCGGCAGGCTTTCAAAGGAAATTCTGGATCGCGGGCGCCACATTATTCTGTGCACGAATGGCATGTTCATTCGCAAGCGCCTGCATGAGTTCAAGCCGACTTCCAGCTTCTTTTTCAACGTGCATCTGGACGGACTGGAGCGCACGCACGACCTATGCGTGGAGCGCGATGGCGTGTTCCGGGAAGCCATCGAAGGCATCAAAGCCGCGAAGGCTGCAGGTTTCCTGGTGTGCTCCAACACCACGATTTACAAGGAAACGGATCTGAACGAGATCGCCGACCTGTACTCATACCTTGACACGCTCGGCGTCGATGGCTACATGCTAGCTCCTGCATACGGCTACTCCGCCGTGCAGACTTCCGATATTTTCATGACGCGCGAGGATATTCGCCACAAATTCCGCGAAGCCGTTTCGCTGCTAGACAAATACAATTTGATGGTTTCGCCGATTTATCTCGACTTTTTGCGCGGCGAACGCGAACTGGAATGCACGGCCTGGGGCACGCCGACCTACAACCCGCGCGGCTGGAAGGGTCCCTGCTATGTGATCACGGACAACCACTACGGTTCTTACAGGGAAATGATCGATCAGACGCCCTGGGAAAAATACGGGCCGGGAAACGATCCGCGCTGCGCGGATTGCATGATGCACGTGGGATTTGAAACCACTCCCGTGCTCGGCGCGAAGCGGAACTTGGGTGATACTTGGACCATGCTCAAGTGGCAACTGGGCGGGCACATGGGCGGAAATCCGGATAGCAATGCGGCAAAGACTCCGCCGACAAGCGGACCGTCGGCTGGGAGCAGGACGATGATGCCGCCACCTCCTTCGAACACAGATTTGGTGTCTTCGGACGGACGACTTCGAGTGTTATGAAAACGCTGGTCACCGGAGCGACAGGTTTCCTTGGAAGCCACGTCGCCCGCGCATTAATTGAGCGCGGGGAAGAAATCCGGGTTCTGGTGCGCGCGTCGAGCGATCCGCGCGCGCTCGAAGGGCTGAATGCTGAACGCATACAGGGCGACCTACGAGATCGCGAGTCTCTCAAGCGCGCCCTGCAAGGCGTGCAGCGCGTATTTCACGTAGCTGCGGATTACCGGCTCTGGGCCAAAGACCCGCGCGAAATTCACGAATCCAACGTTGCGGGCACGCAGAACCTGCTGGACGCCGCACGCAGCGCGGGTGTTACGAAGTTTGTTTACACGAGCACGGTGGCCACGATTGCCGTGCCGCGCGATGGCGATTTGCCGAACGAGACGATCGAGTCGTCCGTGGGCGAAATGATTGGTGAATATAAACGCTCCAAGTTTGAAGCCGAGCAGTGCGCCTTGCGCGCGGCTCAGGATGGTATGCCCGTCGTGATCGTGAATCCGACAACGCCTGTCGGTCCTGGGGACTGGAAGCCGACGCCGACGGGAAAAATTATCGTCGATTTTTTGAACGGCAAGATGCCCGGTTACGTGGACACAGGCCTGAATTTCGTTCCGGTGGAAGATTGCGCGCGCGGCCATTTATTGGCCGCAGAGCGCGGCCGCGTCGGCGAGCGTTATATTTTGGGCGGACGCAATTTAACGTTGAAGCAAATGCTCGATATACTTGCTTCTACGAGCGGACGGCCATCGCCGCGTTGGAAAATTCCATACGCGCTGGCTTACGCGGCCGGATGGGTGGATATGGGCATTTCGCGCATGATGAATCGCGAGCCACAGATTCCGCTGGAGGGCGTGCGCATGGCGCGCCACAAAATGTTTGTCGATGCATCGAAGGCGGAGCGCGAGTTGCGATTTGCGCCCGGACCTATCGAGGCGGCGCTCGATCGCGCAGTCTCCTGGTATGAAGCAAACGGATATGTTGCCGCGGGACGCACTCCGGCTGTCGCCGGCGCGCGCGCGGCGTAGGTGAACGCTAGTGCCGATGAAAATTTTGGTAACTTTTGCGGTTCAAGCGGAATTTGCCCCGTGGCAGAGGCGCAGAAATTTTATGCGGTTGCCCGGAGAATGGCCGGTATTTGAAGCGATGTTCGGCGGGGCACAAGTGCGTGTTGTGTTGACCGGGATGGGCCAGGAGTTTGCGTTTAAGGCGGCCAAACGATCCTTCGGCTACCGCCCTGACATGTGCATTTCGACAGGCTTGGCCGGCTCTTTGCTGAATGAATATCGTACGGGCGATATTCTCGCCGCGCGCCTCGTTAGCGAGGTTGGGGAACCAGTAGCCGTGGCGAGCCATCCCGAACTACTTTCAAGTGCAGTCGATTGCGGCGCGCGGCAGATTGAGCGCATGGCGACGTCGAAAACATTGGTCGCGAGCGTGGACCACAAGCGCCAGCTGGCGAACCATGCGGAAGCGGTGGAAATGGAAAGCTACACCATTCTGGCGGAGGCGGCGCGATGCGGGATTCCGGCCGTGGCGATTCGCGCTGTCAGCGATACAGCGGATTTTGAAATGCCATATAATTTTGAAGATGCGCTCGACAACCAAGGTCAAGTTCGCATGGCCGGGATCGCCTCGCAGGTGTTGCGAAAGCCGTCAGGTCTGCCCGCGCTTTTAAAATTGGCGCGTGATTCCAGATTTGCAGCGCGACGGCTCGCTGATTTCCTGGACGTGTTTGCCGGAACGATGGCCGACCGGCTGATTCCCATCGAACAGGACACTGTGGCCGCGCTATGAGCCAATCGGGAATTATTCTCGAGACTTCGCAGACGGCTCAGGCCGTGCCGACGTCCATGCGCGCGGCTGTATATCGCGGCAAGGGGAACGTGGTGGTCGAAACAGTTCCTGTGCCGGTGATTGGCGCGGGCGAAGTGTTGATTCGCGTCGCCGCCTGCGGAATTTGCGGCACCGATTTGAAAAAAATTGAGTATGGATTTGTCGCCGCGCCGCAGATTTTTGGGCATGAAGTTTCTGGAACCGTAGTCGCCGTCGGCGCGGGCGTTACGAAATGGAAGTTGGGCGACCGCGTCATGAGCTTTCATCACGTTCCGTGCGGGTCATGCTTTTACTGCGAGCGGCGTTTATTTTCTCAGTGCCCGGGATATAAAAAAGTGGGACTCACGGCGGGCTTCGATCCGAATGGCGGAGGTTTCGCCCAATTTGTGCGCGCCATGCCTTGGGTCGCGGAACGCGGCATGGTGGCTATCCCGGACGACATCAGTTTCGATGAGGCGTCTTTCATCGAGCCGGTGAATACCTGCATCAAGGCCGTGGAAAAGGCTCGCGTGACCGCCGGTGAAACGGTGGTCGTGATGGGCCTCGGTCCCATCGGACTCTTGCTCGCGATGCTCTCAAGGCTGGAAGAGGCTACGGTTATCGGAAGCGATCCGATGCCGGAGCGGCGCGCAAAAAGTCTTTCTCTCGGTCTCGATTTTGCAATCGATCCGCGCGCAGGGCGCCTAACGGAAGAAATTAAATCGCGCACGAACGGGCGCGGAGCGGATGTGGTGCTGGTGGCGGTGCCGATTCCCAGCGCGCTCACGGATGCGCTCGGTCTTGTGCGGCCTGGCGGGCGCGTACTTCTATTTGCGCAGAACGATCCGCAAATGAAAATTGAATTTCCTGCCGCAGCCATCGGAGTTGAGGAAAAGGAAATTTTGGGCAGCTACAGTGCCGCGATTGACCGGGCGGATGAAGCAGCCAAACTGATTTTTACCCGTAAGTTGCCGGTGAACAATTTAATTTCCCACCGGTTTTCCTTGGAAGACATGGACCGAGCGCTGAAACTTGCTGCCCGGCCAGTTGCTGAATCTTTAAAAGTGGTGATTCATCCTTGAATAGAAGCGAAATGTACGATCAAAAAAACGGTCACATGACCGCTGCCGTTTTGTACGGCAGCGAGAACCTGAAGATCGAGAGCGTGGATATTCCCAGGCTCGCAGCGGACGAAGCGCTCATTCGCGTGAAAGTCGCATTGACGTGCGGCACGGATTTGAAGGTCTGGAAGCGCGGGTACCATGCACGCATGATCACGCCTCCCGCCGTGTTCGGGCACGAACTCGCCGGAGTTGTGGAAACTCTCGGATCTGATGTGAATGGCGGCTTGAAGGTGGGCGCACGCGTGGTGCCCTCGAATTCGGCGCCGTGCAACGTCTGCCTGTTTTGCCGCAAAGGGCAGAGCAATCTTTGCGAAGATCTTTTGTTTAATAACGGCGCCTACGCCGAATATATCCGCATTCCGGGGCGCATCGTTCGACAGAATATGCTGGTGATTCCGGAGCACGTTTCGTTTCAGGATGCGGCCATGGTTGAGCCGCTGGCGTGCGTTCTGCGCGGCATTCATGAGACGGGCATTCAGCCCGGGGATACGACGGTGGTCATCGGTTGCGGTCCGATCGGTTTGAAATTTATTCGCGTTTTGGCGAATCGCGGAGTGAAAGTTATTGCTCTCGGCAAGCGTCCCAATCAGATTCGCGCGGCGGAAAAATTCGGCGCGCGTGCGGCGTTCATCGCTCCGGACTTGAGCGACGTGGCCCAAACAGTTCGGGAACTGACGGAAGGCGGGCGCGGAGCGGATTCGGTGATCGAGGCCGTGGGCACCGCGCAGACCTGGGAATGGGCTCTGCAGATGGTGCGTCGCGGAGGAACCGTAAATCTTTTTGGCGGCTGCCCGCGAGGCACGCAGGTGGCAGTGGACCCGAACTCGCTTCATTATTCGGAGATCACCATTAAGTCCACGTTCCATCACACGCCGAGGTTCATTCGCGAAGCGCTTGAGAGCGTTTCGACCGGGGAAATTCGCTCCAGCGATTTCGTGAACGCGGAAATTCCGCTTTCTGATCTTCCCAAAATGTTCGAGCACATGAAGCACCGCAACGGCGAAATGAAAGTTGCGGTAATTCCGTAACGATCGAGCTTTCGCGAGAACTTCGGCTTGGGTACATTTTTTCTTTGTCTAAACCCCACAGGCTGAAGCCTGTGCTACTTGACCCATGCAAACACCTGCTGAATTGGAGATAGGGCGCGGGCTTCCGCCGTCTCGTTGCTCGGTTGCGGACGCGGAGCGCTACACGCGGCGCCTTGCGACGGGGCATTACGAAAATTTCAATGTGGTTTCCTGGCTGCTTCCTCGCCACCTTCACCAGCATTTTTATAATTTGTATGCGTACTGCCGTTGGGCCGACGACCTGGGAGACGAAATTCCAGATCCAGCAAAAGCCATTGCGCTGCTGAAGGAGTGGGACCAGGAATTGCGCGACTGCTACGCGGGTGAAGCGTCGCATCCGGTTTTTATCGCGCTGCAGAGAACAATTGCCGCTTTAAATATTCCTATCGAACCGTTTTCCGATTTGCTCATCGCGTTTCGCCAGGATCAGATGGTGCATCGCTACGCGACCTGGGTCGATCTTTTCGGTTACTGCCGTTACTCGGCAAATCCAGTGGGGCGACTTGTACTTTATTTATGCGGCTATCGCGATGCCGAGAGGCAACGGCTTTCCGACGCGACGTGCACGGCGCTGCAACTCGCGAATTTCTGGCAGGACGTTACGCGCGACCTGGAGAAGGGACGCATTTATATTCCGGTCGAGGCGCTCGCCGCGCATGGACTGACGGAAGGCGACATCGTACAGCGACGGTTTGACACGCGCTATGTTTCGTTGATGAAAGAACTGGTGGCTCGAACGCGGGAATTGTTTGCCGAGGGAATGCCGCTTGCGCAAAGCGTCGAGGCCAGTGTGCGCGTGGATATCGAAATGTTCAGCCGCGGCGGCCTTGCCGTTCTTGAGGCGATCGAATCGATTGGCTATAACACGCTGGAGCGCCGACCCTCGATTTCCAAATCAAAACAGTTTTCTCTCTTGTTGCGCGCTCTCTCGTTGCGCGTGGCTTCCATCGTGAAACCTGGCGCTGGGGTCTCCGCGCCTATGCCAACTCAGCCCGGAAAATTGGAACTTGTTGAGCCGAGCATCGCGCGTCCGGATGACGCATCGCTGCGCTCAAGCAACGAAAACGAAGTGGTGTATTCGTATGCGGAATGCCGCCGCGTAGCTCGCGCTTCGGCCAGCAATTTTTATTACGCGTTTTTTATGCTGCCGGCCGCGAAACGGGAAGCGCTGTGCGCGCTCTACGCATTCATGAGGCTTGTCGACGACGTGTCGGACACGGTAGGCAGCAATGCGGACAAACAGCGGGGCCTTGCGCGCTGGCGCGCCGCGCTCGATGCGGCCGTGAGTGGCGATGTATCAGGCCATCCCATTCTTCCGGCATTTGCGGACACGATTCATCGCTTTAAAATTCCGCCGCGCTATTTCCACGATTTAATTTCCGGCGCGGAAATGGATCTGACGATCGGCGACTATCCGACATTCGATCGCCTCCGTGAATATTGCTATCGCGTAGCGGGAACAGTTGGTCTGACGTGCCTGCACGTCTTCGGATTCAGCGATCCTCACGCGCCCGATCTCGCCGAAAAGCTGGGCATTGCATTTCAGCTCACGAATATTATTCGCGATGTACGCGCCGACCACGAAATGGGCCGGATTTATTTGCCGCTGGAAGATTTGAAACAATTTGGCGTTCGCGCGGAAAATCTCTCTCTGGGGCCGGCGACGCCGGAAATTCGCGAGTTGCTTCAATTTGAATCCGCGCGCGCATGGAGTTTTTACGCTGAAGGAGTCAACTTGATTCCGCTAGTGGACGCGGATTCGCGCGCCGCGTTGTGGGCGCTCGTGCGAATTTATAGCAGCCTGCTGCGCCGCATCGAGGCGCGCGGGTATGATGTTTTCTCCGAACGCGTTCGACTGACTAAAAGCGAAAAAACAAGGATCCTGCTGCGTGCGCGGCTGGGCTGGTACTCTCAAACGAATGTCCTCGAAGAGCGTGATCGTGATCGGCGGGGGCCTGGCGGGACTTTCGTCGGCCGTCGCGCTGGCTGAAGCCGGTTTCCGTGTGCGTTTGCTCGAAAAGCGCCCCCATTTGGGCGGGCGCGCCGCATCCTATGTGCTGCCGGGCGGCGAGCACGTCGACAACTGCCAGCACGTAACGCTCGGCTGCTGCACGAATCTGGAAGATTTTTATCGCAGGGTCGGGGCCGCGAACCAAATCCGGTTTTTCGATCGCCTGATATTCGCGACTCCCGACGGAAAGCGCGGCGTGATCGCAGCGTCCGGGTTTCCGCCGCCGCTGCACATGGCGTTTTCGTTTTCGTTCTATCCGCTGCTCGGTTTGGCCGATAAATTTGCCATCGCGCAAGCTCTGCTTGCGATTGCCATGAGTGGCGGCCAGCCAGCCGGTCTTGCGAGTGGCGTCGCGGGCGAAAACATCACGATGCTGGCGTGGCTGAAAAAGCACCGGCAAACGGATCGTGCGATTCGCCGATTCTGGGAAGTGATTCTAGTCAGCGCGCTGGATGAAAATCTCGATCGCATTGACGCGCATTACGGAATCGATGTGTTCTGGAAAGCGTTTCTTTCCACACGCACGGGATATCGCGTTGGAATTCCGCGTGTTCCTCTCAGCGATTTGTACGAAGGCTGCCGCAAGGCGCTGGCCGCGCAGGGCGGAGAAGTGCAGTTGCGCGCAGGCGTGCGCGGATTTCAAATTGCAGATCGCCGCGTAACCGGACTGGAACGGGAAGATGGCTCGACGGAGACGGCAGACTATTTCGTCGCCGCAGTGCCACAGGATATCTTGCCGGAGTTGCTACCCGCGGAAATTGTGGAGCGCGAGCCCGCATTCCGCAACCTGCACAACTTGCGAACGTCGCCAATCACGGGAGTGCATCTGTGGTTTGATCGCAGGGTGATGGACGAGCCATTTTTTACAATGCTCGACAGCACGACGCAGTGGGTATTTAATAAAACGCAACTCTACGGCACCGGCGCGGAAAATGGCGGCCAATATTTGCAGCTGGTGATCAGTGCGTCGTACGCGCAGACTCCAAAGTCACGTCAGGAAATTATTGCGCTGTGCCTGGAGGAATTGCGAGCAGTGTTGCCCGCGACGCGCGACGCAACGCTCGTAAAAGGAACTGTAGTGAAGGAGATGTCCGCCACATTTTCGCCGGCTCCTGGATCGGATCAGTGGCGTCCGGGTCAGATAACCCCGTATACAGGATTATTTATTGCAGGGGACTGGACATCCACTGGCTGGCCGTCCACAATGGAGGGAGCCGTACGTAGCGGTTTCTTGGCCGCCGAAGCGATTCTCTCCGATGCCGGAACGCCACGGAAATTTTTGAAACCGGATTTAGGTGCCGAAGGATTGGCCCGCCTGTGGGCCCGCGCAAAGTAAGAAGCAACGCACATAGATGACCCGCAAACAGAAAGTTTTTTTGTAGTAGGTCTGCTTAATTCTGAGAGTGCATGTACTGATTTAGAATATTCATTGAGCACCCCCCGGAGGTTGCCTTGGACCGGAAGTATAAACATAGGGGCTACCAGCATGCCGACGAGCCCCAGAAAAAAGATAAACGTCCGCATGAAGGCCACCCACGACAGGAACAGATTGGGCCGCGCACCCCGCGCATGGTGGGCACGATCACACGCTCACGTTGCTCGAACTGCGGCACCGTGCTGCAGCCCGGCTTCGATCCCAAAGGTAAATGCCCCCGCTGCGCGTTTGAACTCCATTGCTGCAAGCAGTGCGCTTTTTTTGACTCCGCTGCGCGCTTCGAATGCATGAAGCCGATTCCTGAACCTATTCCGAGAAAAGATCAGCGCAACGATTGCACCTTTTATCAATTTCGCACAACCATTGAAAAGGATACTGCGCCGTCCGCGCCGTCTGCGGGCCCATCGACGTCGTCGGAACGCGTTTCTACGCGGCCGTTGGACGCGCGACAACAGTTTGAAAACCTCTTCAAGAAATAACCGCTCCGTCACCATACGCAGTTTCATTTAAACCAGCGAATGAGTTTTTGTGCGCGTTATGGAACTCGCCGTTTGCAACGGCTTGTACGAATTGCTATTCTGAAATTGGTCATGCACTCGTGCATTACACCCCGAGCTACACTCTCCAGCCTTAATAAAATAAATCCCGGAAAGGCCTGTCATGAAATTGACGATTCGCAATGCTCATGAAGAATGGCGCCAGCCCGTCGAAATGGAAACCTCACGCCAATGTGCGAAGCTGGAGAAACTTCTCAAGCGATACGATCCCGATTTGATTCTGTTACACGCAAACATAGAAAAACACGCCCGCAAAGAAACTTACACGTTCACCCTTAATCTTTCGCTTCCCTCAGGAACGCTGCACGCCACAGGAGAAGGTGAAGATGTTCTGGCCAGCGTAAAAGTATCCTTCGCCGAACTCATCACTCAATGCAAAAAACATCAGTCTCTTTTGCGCAAGGATTATGAATGGAAGCGCAAGCGCCCCCACGCCCGCCTGACGGAATTAGACCCGTCCGAAATCTGATTTTTGCTTGAATCTGAATTTGCGCCGCGGGTTCGCGATATAAGATTCTGTTCATTTGCGCGTCCCATTTTTGAAGAGCGATTCCCACTCGCTATAATCTTGTGGAAGTGTGTCGTTCTCAGTTGCAGCGCGACCACCCGACCTATACAATCAATTGTTCCAACAGCAGGGGCGTAGCTCAGTGGTAGAGCAGCGGCCTTTTAAGCCGAAGGTCGTGGGTCCGATCCCCACCGCCCCTACCAATCTCACTCATTCCACAGCATTTGTTTTTTGTTTTCACATCAATTCCTCATCCGACGCCGATTGGGTGCTGCCCGAGGCAACGTAATATCACAAACGCTACGCTCAACATGCGCGGGTCGATCGCAAGAAACCTGCCCAATCATCCAGGTTTATACCTAGCCGATCGGCGGATGTGTACGCTGGTGCGTCTGTGGGATGCTCGTCGTCGGAGGTTAGACAATGTCAACAGAACTTATAGAGCTCTCAAATGGGCTGGCGAAAGTTACGGATCGCGCAGCGGGAAACGTGGTCGCCGTCCACACGGAGGCGCGCGGCTCTTCGAGCGGAGTTGTGTGGCGCCCAGGAATAATCGTTACATCTGAACATGCGTTGCGTCGCGATGAAGACATTCAGGTCACTTTGCCAGACGGTCGCGTCGTGTCAGCAGTTCTCGCAGGACGCGATCCGTCAACCGACATCGCTGTCCTGAAATGTGTGGAGGCGAACCCTGCCGCGGCAACCTTCGCCGATGCGGCCACTATAAAACCAGGCAGCCTCGCGCTCGTCGTGGGACGTACTCGCGCGAGCGGCCCAGTCGCCGCCCTTGGAGTAGTCAGTCTTGCAACGCAAAAGCGACTCGCCTGGACTCGCGCAGCGGTCACTCCTTACATCCGCCTGGACGTCGGCCTGCAACCGACCGCAGTGGGCGGTGCCGTCGTGAGCGCGGACCACGGCATCGTGGGTATGGCGACGCCGCGCTTCGCACGTTTCGGCGCGATTGCAATCCCATCCGCGGCCATCGACACGATCGTCGACACGCTGCTGAACAAGGGGCGCATACCGCATGGGTATCTGGGCGTTGGACTGCAGGTTTTGCCGCTGCCCGATACGCTCTGCAAGACGTTGCGGCGAAATGAAAAGACTGCAGTCATCGTTTTGGAAGTCCATTCGGGCGGCCCTGCGGATAAAGCTGGCATAGTAATAGGTGACATTCTGGTGTCGCTCGGCACCTCGACGGTAACTCGATTGGAAGATGTACAGTCCATTCTGGCCGCAGATACGATCGGCAAATCGCTTCCTCTGAAATTTGTTCGTGGCGGGTCCATGCAGGAAGCCAACATCATGGTCGCCGAACGCCCTCACGGAGGCGCATGATGGCGATAACCGGGTTCGGAGAAATCGCAGAGGAACTGCGGCGCTCGACTGTTGTCATTCACGCAGGGGCGGGTGGCAGCGGCTCCGGCGTGATCTGGTCGAGCGACGGCAAAATTATCACAAACGCCCACGTCGCGCGGGGCGCGGACCTTAGACTTCAACTTTGGGACGGCCGGGAACTGGACGCGACGGTCGCGTCCCGCGACACGCAGCGCGACCTCGCGCTTCTCCACACCGATGCCGCGGATCTTCCCTCTGTCACCTTCGGTGATTCCTCGCAAGTGCGCGCTGGCGAACTAGCTATTGCCGTTGGCAATCCGCTAGGCTTCGTAGGCGCGCTCGCAACCGGGGTAATTCACGCGGTCGGCCCGACGCGCGGGCTCGGAGCGCGACCTTGGGTGCAGGCGAATGTCCGCCTCGCTCCCGGAAACTCCGGCGGCCCGCTTGCAGATGCCGGTGGACGCGTGATCGGCATCAATACAATGGTAGCGGGCGGACTTGCGCTTGCCATTCCGAGCAATGTGGTCCGCGATTTTCTTTCCGCGGGTCCAACGGATTCGTGGCTTGGCGTCACCATTCAACCCGTGCGAATTCCACGATCGGCTTCGGGCGGCGGCGCTGACACGTTTGGCTTGCTGCTTATCGAAGTTGCGGCGCACAGCTCGGCGGCGTCCGCGTCTCTTTTGCCTGGCGATATTCTGCTGGGTACGGAACAAAAGGCATTCACGTCGCTCGCTGACTTATCCCAAGCCTTGCAAGGGAGCGGTCCGCGCCTGCTTCGTTTCGAATTTGTCAGAGGGGATTATTCACGGATCCGTCGCGTCACAGTTCAGCTAGGCGCTCCGGACATCGTAAGGAGTTCCGTGGCAGCGTGATTCGCGTCTTCATCGTCGCCGCGTCATCGCTCGCTCGGGCAGGACTGCAAAGTCTGGTCGGGACTCGGGATGTTGAAGTAGTAGGGATGGCCTCGAACTTCGAGTTACTCGCGGATCAGTGGTCCGATGCGCAGGCGGATGTCATACTCGTTGAGACATCCAGAGAACGGTTCGACTCGGTGATGGAATCTCTCGTGGCATCCCAGCTTGCGTCGGAAGCCATAATCGCGATTCTGCACGATTATTCGGAGCCCAGAAGATTCGCCGAAGCGATACGAGCAGGAGTGCGGGTCTTCCTTCCCAGCGACACATCGCCCGATCAACTCTTTACCGCGCTCGAAGCTGCGTCGGCCGGACTTACCGTTATGCATCCGGCGGAAGTCTCCGCCCTATTTCCACCTGAGGAATCCACATCACGATCGCCGGCGAACCTTAGCGAGCCGCTCACGCGGCGCGAAAGCGAAGTGCTTCAAATGTTGGCGAGCGGCCTCGCGAATAAGGAAATCCCTGCGCGGCTCGCGATTTCCGAACATACCGCAAAATTCCACGTTGCGTCGATCCTCGGCAAACTCGGCGCCGGTACGCGGACGGAAGCTGTCGCTCTGGGCATTCGTCGCGGTCTCGTCTTTCTGTGAAGCATTCCGAGGGGCACTCAAGAATTCGCCGTCTTTCGTTTAGCAGATCAGTGAGTCATTAACTTGGGCATTCGGTGAACTTGATCAGTCCACCCGGTCGCCCTGCCAGTTCTCGTTAGATTTCAGCGCGGTTCCCCGTCTCACTTGGGCAGTCTGTTTAATGGCTCGCAATTATCGCCATTCGCCGGTCCCATCGAGGGCATTTGCGAAACCAATTACTAGAAAAAGTTTAAGGCTACCCCGCATGTTTCGCTTCTCTACAGAGATTCATGGATGGCTGAAGGCTGATAATGACGGTAGTTTCTCTCCTCGAAAGGAAAGGTCAGTGCATTATGCTCATTCGTTTGGGGTATGACATCGTTTTTGACGTGCCGATTCCAGTACCGTTCATAGTGATGCTAAAAGTGCACCCGTCTCGGGCAGGGGATCTGCGAACACCTGATGAATTGAAAATAACATCCGCCACGAACATTGAGTTCTATTACGATAATTTTGGAAATAATTGCTGCCGCTTCCTTGCCTGCCCGGGAGAGCTTCGGCTCACGAGCTCGAGCCTGATATATGACAATGGGGAACCCGATCCTATAGCTCCATGGGCACGCGAGGTTCCAGTCGAGCTTTTGCCGACGGAAACCTTGCCATTTCTGCTAAATAGCCGCTATTGCGAAGTTGACCGCTTGTCAGACACTGCCGCGCAACTCTTTGGGGGGATGGAACGCGGATGGAATCGAGTTCAAGCGGTTTGCTCATGGGTGCATGACCGCGTAACGTTTGGATATCAGTTCGCCAATTGCCAGAAGACTGGGCTCGATGTGTATGCGGACGGACTTGGCGTCTGCCGCGACTTTCAACATTTGGCGATAACCATGTGCCGCGCTCTGAATATTCCCGCACGATACGCAACCGGGTACCTGGGCGATATCGGGGTGCCTGCGTCTCCCGTGCCTATGGATTTCAGCGCCTGGTTTGAGGTGTATTTGGAGGATCGATGGTGGGCGTTCGACGCGCGACACAATCAACCGCGCATTGGACGTGTGCTGATGGCTGTGGGGCGCGATGCGTCCGACGTTGCGATTACGACTCAATTTGGCAGCGCGAGCCTGCGTCAATTCACGGTGACCACTGACGAAGTTGTGCAGCAGATGGCGGCGTCTGCTTAAGCTTTCAAGGATCGAGCTTGAGGACAAACGGCAGCGAGAGTGCTGCCTCTTTTACTACGTCTGTTTATATTTGAGAGTACCTTCTCAGTTGGTACGCGCTGTGCCAAACCCGCCAAGCCCGTGAAATGACGACGCTCGATCGGCCATATTCCCAACCCCTGCGAAGGCGCACTGTTCGAACTTCGCACAGATACCCGCCTGCGGTTGCACGTCGGAAAGTAATGCGTCGAGATTGACGCGCGGGGAGTAATATCATCCCATCTGATTTAACCAACTATTAAAATATACGAGTGGGACTGCGAGTATGGGGAGCAAATGATTATGAAGACAGGAATAAGCAAATTCGGAAAGATCGCGATGATTGCACTCATTGCTGGCTTCGCGCTTGCGTTCGGTGCGGGGACTATTGGGGCTCAACAGAAAGCGGCGGCGGAGATTTCAGTGGGTGCGGCAGACATTGGCGGCGTCGTCACCGGTGCGAATGGGCCGGAAGCCGGCGTGTGGGTCATCGCGCTAACCGCCGACCTGCCTACGAAATTCGCGAAGATGGTGGTCACGGACGAGCGGGGACGTTTTTTAATACCGGAACTGCCAAAGGCGAAGTACGACGTGTGGACCCGCGGATACGGACTTGTAGATTCGCGGAAAGTGAGCGCGACGCTGGGGCAGCATCTTAGCCTGACTGCAGCGATTGCGCCGACGGCCGCGGCGGCCGCTGAATTTTATCCAGGCGTGTATTGGTACTCGATGATGCAGATTCCGGACAAGGCAAAATTTCCGGGGACCGGCCAGAGTTCGAATGGAATTTCGCCGCTCATGAAAACCCAGCAGGATTGGATCGACACGATTAAAAATTCCTGCCAGTCCTGCCACGCATTAGGGTCGATGGGCGTGCGCAGAATCCTTCCGGCCTGGGGACATTTTGACAATTCCGTGCAGGCCTGGAATAAGCGCACGCAGGCGGGCCAAGCGGAGTCCAATATGCAGCTGACCCTCGGCCAACTCGGCCGCAAGGAAGCCATTTCGATGTTTGCGGACTGGACCGATCGTATCGCTGCCGGAGAGTTGCCGAGTGCGAAACCGCAGCGGCCACAAGGCGTAGAGCGCAACGTGGTGATAAGCATGTGGGAATGGTCAACCCCGAAAGCGTACTTGCACGATGAGATTTCCACCGACAAACGCAATCCGCGTCTGAACGCCAATGGCCTGATCTATGGTTCGCCGGAAGAAAGCACGGAAATGATTCCAGTGCTCAACCCGCTCACGAATGAAACCTGGCAAATCAAGCATCCTTACAGGGATCCAGACACGCCGTCATCGCTGGATTATCCGCACGGCCATTCAATTTACTGGGACGACGAGCCGATCTGGGATGGCCACACCACAATTCACAATCCAAACTTCGACGAAGCCGGGCGTGTGTGGTTCACGGCGCGGATCCGAAACCCGGAGAATAATCCGGAGTATTGCAAGGCCGGTTCCGATCTTCCCTCGGCCAAGGGGGTGCCGCTGACTTCCTCCGCGCGCCAGCTTTCCATGTACGATCCGAAAACCGGAAAGTTTTCGCTGATCGATACCTGCTTTGGTACGCAGCATCTTTACTTCGGCCATGATGCGAACAACACGCTGTGGACGAGCGCAGGGGGTCCGGAAAGCGGTGTGGTCGGTTGGCTCAACACGAAGAAGTATCTGGAGACCGGCGATGCGAAAAGTTCGCAGGGCTGGACTCCACTGATCATCGATACCAATGGAAACGGAAAGCGCGACGAGTACGTGGAAGCAAACCAGCCCACCGACCCTAAAAAAGACAAGCGCGTGATGGCCGCATTTTACGGCGTGCAGCCCAGCCCGGTGGACGATTCCGTGTGGGGACAATCCATGGACGTCGGGTTTTCGCATGTGAGCCAACCGGGCTATGTGATTCGTCTCGTGCCCGGTTCCAATCCTCCGGAAACCGCGCTCGCGGAAATCTACCTGCCCCCGGACAATGCATTCGGGCCGCGCGGAATTGACTTGGACACGAATGGGGTTGTTTGGACCGCGATGGCCAGCGGACATCTCGCCAGTTTCGATCGGCGCAAATGCAAAGGCCCGCTCAACGGACCTGGCGCTGAAACCGGAAAGCTCTGCCCCGAAGGCTGGACGCTCTACCCGTTTCCGGGCCCGCAATTTAAAGGCGTCACGGATCCGGGTAGCGCGGATCACGCTTATTTTGTGTGGGTGGATCGGTACAACACGCTGGGACTTGGCGCAAACGTCCCCATCGCGGAATCCAACGGGAACGAAGCGCTATTGGCCCTCGTGAACGGAAAATTTGTGAACATTCATATCCCGTATCCGATGGGTTTTTTCAGCAAAAACGTCGATGGCCGAATCGACAATCCCGACGCGGGCTGGAAGGGCAAAGGACTGTGGACCACGACCGGCACCCGCGCAGTTTCCACAACGAAGGCGGCACAGCAGAGCGCCCGAAGCTCTACAAGCTGCAAGTGCGGCCCGATCCGCTGGCACATTAGTTTTTTAACACTATCTTGCAAACACCAGTGTCGAGGGCGTTGGCGTGGGCACGATGTCCACCGCCCCGAATCCGGCTTCGGTCAACCAGTTGCGGTAATCTTCCTGGCGATAGGTGAATCCGTTTTTTGAAACCACGAGCATTTGCGATGCGAAGAGCATGGCGAATGGATGGCCGGTGCGGTCGTCGTTGAGGACGAAATCGTTGACCACGAGCGTGCCGCCCGGCTTCAGCGCCTTGCGGAATTTGCGGAAATTCGCAATGTTTCCGTCGGGGGATTCTTGGTGAGCGATGTGCGCGTAAATAGCGAAGTCATACTTTTCAGCGCCGAAATCTGTGGTGTGGAAATCGCCGTCGATCGTCTGGAAGCGATCCGCCACGCCGAAGTTAGAGACGAATCCGCGGCCGATCTTGTTCACGTTGGGCCAATCCAGCTGATAGCCGACGCCTTGTTTGTTTGCGCCGAGCCAGACGGCTGACCACACTCCCGATCCGCCTCCCACATCGAGCCAAGAAACGGCGCCCGCTCTGGCGATGCCCAGGCGCTCCGCTGCCATCTGAGCGACGGGAAAAGAAAGCGCGGCGATCGCCGGAACCAGCACGTGCCAGAAGGGATTGTCCGCGACATCGGCAGTATTTCGAGCGGTTGGCTCGCCAGTCTTCGCCGCTTCCGGCAGGTTTTGCCACGTTTCAAAATCTTGCAGAAATACTTCAGCCATGCCGCCCAGATAGCTCGGTTTGCCTTTCACTAGGAACGCGGATGCGTCCGCGCTGTTCTGGTACAGCCCGTTCGACAAAGTTAAAAATCCCAGTCCAGTCAGTCCATCGAGAAGGGCTTGCGCGCCGCGCGCCGAGATTCCTGTCTTTGTCGCAACCGCCTCCGAGGTGGCGGGATTTCCCTCAAGCGCCGTGAAAATGCCGTGATGCGCGGATGCGCCCAGGATGCTTGTAGCCCAGCCGCCGGTAATAATCTGCATAACTTTTTCGGGAGTAGGTCCGCTCATGGAAGCCTCCAATTTTAAGTTTTGGCGGAAAAAGTATAACCGAAGATTTGTAAATTTGGGGCGCACGTCTGGGCATTTCGTGCGAACGTAACGAATGCGGCGTATTCGCATCGATTCGCACCACGATCTGCGCTGGACGATGTGAGCCGCGTTTCCGATTAGAATGATTAATGTTCGCGGTAAATGAGAAACATCCTAAAGCGCGGAAGCTGGGACACCTTCGTCTGGGTCGCTTTTCAGCTGTGATTGCAGTATTTCTATGTCCACGGCGTGCTCGGTGCGGGCAATTACGATGGTCGCGAGCGAGTTGCCTAAGACATTCAGCAGCCGCTCGGCACTCACCGGTTTAGCGTGAGACCAATCCGATTTTTTGCCACCTACGGGAGCGTTCGGATAGCGTGCAGTATCAGTGCTGATGACGTGCGGATGAATGTCGATCGTCATGGCGTGAGCAGGCTTCCGACTTCTTCAAATTCGGGCAGTACGCGAGATCCACGCCCGCCTCCGAGCGAAATCACTGGGTTCGCGTGACTTTATCGCTGGAATCGCGTCGGCCCTCCGCAAACCCGGCGCGCTAGAATAAAGAAACTGCACGCAGCACGTCAATTTGACTATGCCGTCGGAAGAAATGGACTTCGCACACGAGCACGAGCTTCGAGTTCAGTCGAGGTGTCAGGAAGGAAATTCGCTGGTCACACTTCGTTGTTCGCGATTTCCGCGTCTTTCGTCAATTTCGTAAGAAAAGATTCGGATATTGGAGATTGGCTCTGCCATCCTTTTTGAGGCGGAGGAAAACCGGGAAGGGATTCGGGCAGGTAGCGATTAATCACTGAAAGCAATTCGGCGGTGGCGCCGGGCGCGCAACCTTGCACCACGGCGCCTAGCTTTGCGGTAATTCCGAGATGAATTTCAGCCTCTCCGTGGATGCATGCGTCGATAATCTTTCTGGCGGCGCTCTGCGCGCTTATGGAGACGATCGGCAGGGAATCGCTGATCGCGAACCACGCATATTCTTTCGTAGCTTGTCCGCTGAAATCCGCGTTGCGAGGGCTTCCCGTTCGCATCAAACCTGGGCACACTGTAGTCACAAAAATATTGTGCCGGGCAAGTTCGGCGCGTAGTCCTTCGCTATAGCCAACCAGTGCGAACTTGCTGGCGGTGTAAGGCAAAAGGTGAGGGAAGGCAATCTTGCCGCCGATCGACGTGATATTAACGATACGCCCGGAGCCGCGCTGCTTCATCTGCTCCACCGCAGCCGTGATGGCAAAGTAAGGACCCCAGAAATTCGTGCGCATTGCTTCCTTAAACGCATGCGCACTTTGATTTTCCGCGGGTCCTACGAGCATCGTACCCGCGTTATTTACCAGAATATCGACGCCGCCCAATTCTTTTTCGACAGTGCCGATTAGTTCCTCGACTTCGGACTGAACGCCTATGTCACAAACGATGGCAAGCAAAGGATGGCCTGACTCTGCAAATTCCTGGCGCACTCTCTCCAGATCCGATTCGTCGCGCGCGCAGATCGCCACTTGCGCGCCGCGCTTCGCAAAACTTCGCGCCAATACCAAGCCCAGCCCGCGTGAACCTCCAGAAATTAGAACCACCTTGCCATTTACGTCCATACGACGTGAGTTCCGCAGCAACAAATGGACGGCGCCCGCGGCTGCCGCAAATCCTGCAAGCACGGACATAATCGATTTCGCTCGTTGTGGCATGTGACTGACCCTTTCTTCATGAAGCAGGTTGTCATCGACTAACAAAACGCTGGTTTTTGACTATGAACTGATGGCAAGCAGAAGCGCCATACAGTGATTTGCCGACGGTCGCGGCTGCTGCGGTCCCGCACTTCGGCCGGACTCGGCCCCGTTTCGAATGCGCGGCTGAACTAAACGTGCCTGCGACTATTTGTTGAAGGGGAACTACATCATTTCCTGTATTAATGGGATGGCCCTTCTCCGTATTAAATAAACTGGGAGGATGGTTCAGAATGCCACATCGTGGAATAATTGGTGATCTCAGCACTGACGCAGCTTTCAGTAAAACTGGGGGTTCTGTTGGCGTGCTCAATCGGGTCCAATCGGGCAAATCGTTCCGTTCCCCGATATCGAAAATTCTTTTCTTTCCTTTTGATCATTTCATCTCTGTTCGGAGCTCCGGCTCAATCATCTCAAATGAAGCTGGAAACTTCAGCCGCCTTTGACCACTACGTCCAGATCACCGAAACGAAAATGAAGAAAGACTTGGACAGCAATCAGTTCCTGGTGGTCGATCAGTTGCCTGAACCGAAGCGCAACGAGGCCTACGAACAACTCCGTCGGGGAGAAGTATTTATACAGGAAACGCATACGGCGGACGGGCATGACCCAATCCACATTCCGGGAGGGCTGATTCATCACTGGGCGGGAGTAGTCTTTGTGCCGAAGGCGACGATAAAGGAAGTAAATTCGGTGCTGCAGGATTATGAAAATGAGCCGAGAATTTATAAGCCGGAGATTCGTCGAGCAAGGTTAATCAAGCAAGATGGAGACGAATCGAAAGTCTACCTCCAGTTTTTCAGCAAGTCGATGGTGACCGTCGTGCTGGACGCGTATTTTGACGTGACCTTCAAAATGATCGACAAGACGCGATACGAAAGCATTTCACATTCGACGCGCATTACCGAAATTTCGAATCCGGACGGACCGGATCCGCGCGAGCGCCAGGATGGCGAAGATCACGGATATTTGTGGCGCTTGAACAGCTACTGGCGATTGCAGGAGAAAGACGGTGGCGTCTACCTGCAAAACGAATCGATCACCCTGACGCGCACCATTCCGATTCTGCTGGCATGGATCGCAAACCCATTGATTAAGAGCCTACCTCGTGATGTACTTGCGCACATGCTGAATGACACACAGATCGCTGTGGCCAAGAAAGCAAAAATTTTCATGCCGGCTCCTAAGCAAATCACTAAAAATTAGAGGAGAATGGAATGAAACAAGCCAGGACGGCTAAGACCGGAAGCACGAGGCGTGCCTTTATCTCTAAGAGCGGACTATTGCTCGCGGGTACGGTATTGGCCACTTCCGACGCCATGGGAGTTGAAGCGAGCAGCGCTGATTTTTCGGCGGCCGCGCCCATTCCCCAGCAGGATGTCGCCGCACTACGCGCGGACCTTGTTACCGCGAACCATATTTTGTATGACCAGGGAGTTGTGGACGGCTATGGCCACGTCAGTGCGCGGCACCCCGCAAACCCAAATCATTTTCTGATCTCCCACTGGCTGGCGCCGGACATGGTGAGAGATGCGGATATTCTGGAACTGGATTTCGATTGCAAACCCGTGGGTGGAGAGAAAGCGCGCTTATACAGCGAAGTGTTTATCCACGGTGAAATTTATCGCGCTCGCCCCAATGTGAAATCGATTGTGCACACGCACGCACCGGCCGTAATTCTGATGGGTATTTCCGGCGAAACCTTGATGCCGATGTACCAGATGACCGGGTACATGGGAACGGGCGTCCCGCTCTTTGACATTCGAAAAGCAGCGGGCATGACCAATATGCTGATCTCAGACGTCGCGCGCGCAAAGGCGCTCGTTCAGGCCCTTGCGGACAAGCCGGCCGTATTGATGCGCGGCCATGGCGGCGTAGTGACAGGGAGCAGTCTGGCGCAGGCCGTTGGGCGAAGCGTATACATGCGGGTAAACGCAGAACTGCAGGTACAAGTCCTCGGCAAAAAAATGACCTACCTTGCGCCGGAGGAAGCGCAGCTCGCCAGCGATAACGAGTACCCGAAGGATTGGGAAATGTGGAAACGGAAAGTCGCGGGCCAGCGAGCATAGAAATTCGAGTGCAATCGTCCCGGATTTATCGAAATATCTAGCAGCGAATCACTGCTTAAACAATAGGCCGGCGCGCAATTTATCTCTGGGCGACGGCCTTCTCCATTACTTTCCGCAGATGCACATATCCCACTTTTCCATAGGGCTGCGCGCCATACCAGATTCGTCCCTGCGCGTCTTCAAACATGTCGCGCGTCCCGCGTTCTCCGTACGGGGTCGGATACTCAATCACTTTGCCGGTTTTTGGATCGAGTTTGCCGATCACGTCCGTATACATCGACGCGTACCATAGCTGATCGTTGTGATCCACGCCGATGCCGTAAGGCGTGGGCATGGGCCCGGGCAATTTGAATTCCGTAAACTGCTGCGTCTTAGGATCGAAACGCGTGAGGTTTCCCTCGAAATAATCCCCGAACCAAATCATTCCCTGCGAATCGATTTTTAAGCGGCGCGGTCGCGTGCCGGAATTTGGTGGCGTCCATTTCGTTACCTTGTTTGTTTTGACGTCTACTTTTCCAATGCTGTGATGGTCTTTGGAATTGAATTCCGCGAACCAGACATTTCCTTCCTTGTCGACAGCGATGCCATACGTGTCCGGCACTTCCGGAAAAAATGTATATTTTTTGGTTTCCACGTCGAATTTGCTGAGCGGGCGACCGGAACTCCAAATGTTGCCTTGTAAATCAGCGACGGCGGTGTGCCGGCGCGGGTCGCTGGTCTGATCTCCCTGTGTGTAACGCAAATTGGGCCATGGCGCGTTCGGCTCCATCTCGACGGGCGGTGGTCCGTCATACGGCTGGCGAAACACTTCAAACTTTTCCGTGCGCGTATCGAACCGGGCGAGGGCATTTTGCTTTTCGATGGTGAGCCAGACGTAACCATCCGACGTGGGCAAAATTTCGTGAATGAAAGGGCGCGTCGCGTCCGGCAATCGCCACGTGTGAAGCTCACCCGTCTCCGGATTCAATTTCGAAAGGCCGCCGCCCATTTCCATCCACATGTTTCCGACTTTGTCCTGCTTGCTGCTTCCCGGACGGTCTTTGGGTTCTCCGGTCAATTGATAGTCGACGTACACAATGGTCAGCGCATCATCGGAAAAATAGTCGTGCTCCTGTTTTACTTTCTGATACTGCGGCAATTGAGCAGGGGAAGACGGCGTTTCGGCGTCGGGCCCAAACACCGATCCCAGATATTCGGACACCTGAGCCGCGATGTTGGGAGAAATTTCCGCGACTCCGACCTGGCGCATGTGCTCGATCGCCTCCAGCCATCCTTCACGGTCGCGTCCCATCATGCCGATGCGGCTCATGGCGTGGCAATTAAAGCATTCCTGAAGCACCACATCTTTTCCTTTGCCGTCTGGCAGTAGGATGCCCGCCTGATATTTCGTCAGCTGGGACCACTGTACCGCGCCTTTCTTCATCGTGAAGTTTGCGTTAGTCGTTTTTCCATCCTCCACCGCGATGTCTGTTAGCCGGGAGGGTTCGCTTCGGAATCCAGTCGACGTCGCCCATACTTCATACGTTCCGGCGGGCAGGCTGTCGGTACGAAATTGCCCCTGATTGTTGCTCAGTACCATCATGATCATTTTCGTTTTTACATTTTGTGCGCGTACGAATGCCGCCCGAAAGGGAGCGCCGTCCTCTGCTTTTACGGTGCCCGAAATGTCGCCGCCGGGAGAAGCGTAACTGGAAACTGCAAACGTAAACAGGAAGGCTAAGAATGCGGAATTAAGAATTTTTTTCATTGCAGTCTCCACCATTTGGATCGGGCAGCCGCGCCATATCTTGGCGAGAGTATATCGCAGTTCGGGTTACACTGACCCGGAATCCCGACTGGAACATCGCAGTTGTAAAGGAATCTTCTAAGTTGAGGAACCACTTCAGGGAGCGGTAACGTAAACCGGATTTGTGAAGATCCACAGCGTCCATCGCCGCCATCCGCTGAAGCCCGGCTGGCGCAGGAAAACTTCTGCCCGATAACGCCCGGGTCCGGACACGGGTTCGTCGATCGACCGGGTCTCCTGTTCGTCAATTTCATGGCCGTCGCGAAACACCTTGATCAAAGGCAGACTTGAACCGGCGGGAACCGAAATTTTCAGCCTCTCATTCTCTGAAGAATGCAGAATGTCTCCGGGGCCTCCGGAGACATTCGCGCCCACAATACGCAACGAAAAGCCGTCGGACGGATATAGGGAGTCTAGTCCGCAATAGGAATGGCCATGTCTGAGAGCGTCAATCAGCTCCGAAGCGCTGGCAAGAGCGGGATTGCCGCCACCCGAATCCGGCGACATCAGCAAATGTTCGCGGGCTACTTCCAGTGATGGCGCGTACTGGGGGAATTTCCAGTCTTTTCCAAATGCCAATCGCACACGCGCGTGCGTATCCGCGGCGCAGATCCCGGCAAGAGGCCGCTGCTGCAAAAGCTCATCCCATTTCGCAAAGTTTTGTTCCGGAGTGCGAGCCAGGCGAACAAGCGCCAGTTGATTGTTCTCACCGTACATGATCAGCGCGTTGATCAAGTCAAAAAAATTATTCTGCCGCCAAGTCGCGTCCTCATTCCAGATTTCCATGCCGTCGAAATCGGTCGTTTGCCAGTCGGTCCAGGGCGTGTGCGGGTGAAAAGGATGGGCGAGAACGCGAAACGCTCCTACTGCGCCCGCCGCGGCAAGCAATTCGCGGTCATCCTTCGTCTTCGGTTCCTTCCACGATGCGGGAATCCCCAGCGCCAGAAAATGACCGGCCGTAGTGCCGAGCTCCTCACCCGAAATAATCGGCAGGTCCGGTGGATCTTCGTCCAGATCGCTCTGGGTCATGGCGATGTTGTGATCCGTGATGGCCACAAAGGATAAATGCGCTTGTTCCGCGGCAGTCATCACGTCCGCCACAGTACCGCTGCCGTCGGATGCGCGCGTGTGAATGTGCACCACGCCGACCCGCTCCGAGGAGATTTTATCTGTAGCACTGCGCGGAAGCTTGACCAGTAGCCCGTCGAGGAGAATTCCCGTGATCACAAAAGACGCGGCCATGAAGAGAATAAACCATAAATTAAATGTACTTCTTGGTACAGATGTGGAGATGAGCGCCTCCTTTGCCGCTGACGAACGGGCGGCTGAAAAATGCACCTCGAGTGGGAGTGACAACTAAAATGCCAGCTAGAGTGTGAGCAACGACAGCGAGGCTGTCAAGAAGCAATCTATGTTGTTTTGAAAGAGATACATAAGCATGAGTGATTTAACGCACCAGAGAATATGGCATTCGCAGTGCGCACCGCGATCGTGAGGGAATTTAATTCTATGTTAGAGTGAAACGCGAATCGCTAAAGGAGAACCGATTGATTTCCTTCTTTCGGATGAGAAAGCGCGCGGGATTGCTGTCCTTGCTTCTCACTCTATTCTTCGCTGTGTTCGTCGCGGCTGCGCACGCACAATCCCCCGACCCTGCGGAAACCGCGGATCGCCTTCCGGTGCGTGGCACGGAAATCGAAATCTGGACCGGCGGCGGCGCGGACCCGATTGGCGCAAACGGCGTCACGCAGGGCAACAGTCAGTGGACCGCTGGCCTGCGGTACGGCTGGATTTTGACTGACGCACATGGCCCCAAGTTTCTCCGCGGCAGGTTTGAATACGCCGTCGACGCCCTTCCGGTGGTGATGGTATTTCAGCCGGGCGGACTCGCCTATGGGTTTGGATTTGATCCATGGATCATGAAATGGAACCTGGAGCCGCACCACCGAATTTCGCCCTACATCGAACTGGGCGGAGGCGGCGTAATCAGCACGCGCGAAATTCCCAGGGGCGAATCCAGATTCAACTTCACGCCAACCGGCGCGCTGGGCGTCAATATTCTTCGAGGCAAATACCATTGGAGCGTCGACTTCCGTTATCTCCATTTCTCTGACGCGGAGATCACCTCCTTTAACCCCGGCACCGACACATTTGGAGTGCGAGTCGCCTGGGGTGTTTACACTCCCAGCCATTAGCGTTCGTTCCGGAGCGCAGTCATCTTTCATTCGTGAATCAATATTTCTTGGGTATGAAACATAAATCCGACTTCATGCGTCATGATGGGAAGAAAAAACGGAAAAATTCCGTGATATTCGGCGTATCTTATTTCTTGACAGTAGCTGCGGCGGGCAGTACACAAGAACCATTCAGGGATTGAATTTTCTCGCGTTGAGCCGAGTGACGGGAGTTCACACTCACATTGAATATCAGGATGGCAGTGATTGTGGTTTCGCTATTTGCGTGCCTCGGCGCGGCTTGCGTTGGTGAGATGCGAGCGCAGAATAAAGCGTCGGCAACCGCGCCGCCGGCTAAGTTGGCGGAAGACGCGAGGCGCGGAGAGGGCTTGTTTCTGCAGCGCTGCTCCATTTGCCATCTGCCCAGAAAACTTAAATTTGGATCGCCGCCCGTCATCGGGCCCAGCCTGAGCGGGCAATTTAAAGACGCCGGTCCGGAGCAGATGAAAGTTTTGCGCGGATTTATTTTGAAGGGCGGCCCGGACATGCCGGGCTTCCAATATGGTTTGGAACCGAATGAAGTGGATGATCTGATTGCTTATTTGAAAACGCTATAGCTGATTTTTTTTGATCCAGGGAGGCTTTTCGTGCCGCGAAAAATGGCTTTCGCAGTTGTGTTTGCCGCTGTGGTCTCACTTGGATTGCTTGTGGGCGCGCAACGCGCTTTTTCTCAGTTTGCTACCTCGGTAGAAACCGCTGTTCCTAATGCGTCTTTGCTGGGATTCGTACATTCATCGGACGGTAAAAATCTGGAAGGAATTGGAGTCTCAGCGCGCAAAAATGGCGAGACTTTCACAACTACCGTATACACCGATGAATCCGGGGTTTTTTGGTTTCCCGCGATGCCGACCGGTCAATACAAACTATGGGCGCAGGCTGTCGGCTTCGAAACTTATAAAACGGATGTGACGTTTTCGGATGTACCGGTAAGGAATGTGAGCATCAGGCTGGCGCCGCTCGCCGACTTCCACAAGCAACTTTCCGGCACCGAGTGGGCCGAGAGTCTACCGGAAGATACGCCCGACGACCGCCGGATGAAAACCGTTTTCATCAACAATTGCAGCGGCTGCCATCAAGTCAGCTTCCTGTTGCAGAATCGTTTTGACGCGGCGGGCTGGGCAGCCGTGATTACTTTAATGGAAAAAATGCAGTCCATCGGTTACGCGCCTGCAGATATCGCTCCCAATGCCGTGATTCATTCGTACAAGCCGGAACTGGCCTCGTTTTTGGGGCGCGTTCGAGGCCCGGCGAATGCTTCACTGAATTGGAAGCTGCTGCCTCGCCCCACGGGAGACGCCGCCAAAATCGTAATCACTGAATACGATTTAGCGCGGCCAGATATGCCCGGCTGGACGATGGAGCACAACGGGACGGACTGGTCGGAGGGAACGCCTTCACGGTGGGATGGGCGAGCCGCTCACGATGTGGCGGTCGACAGAGGTGGCTTCGTATGGTTTGCGGATGACGCGACGCCCGGCCGCACTTTGGCCAAGCTGGACCCGTCCACCGGGAAAATTACGGACTACATGCTGGCCGATCAGAACAACGCGGCGGAAAGTTCGCACGCGCTCGTCTTCGATAAGGCGGGCAACATCTGGTTTGCCAACGGTACAGAAGGAAGTCCTACTAAATTCGATCCCGAGACCGGCAAATTTTTCAAATTTCCGCGTCCCAAAGATTTTCCATTTTCCGGCGATTTCATCACCATGGATACAAAAGGGAACGTGTGGTCACCGCACCGCGAAGGCGCGTACAAACTCGAACCCCTGACCGGGAAATATACAAATTTCGCGATGGGTCCGGGCAAAGCGAACTACGACATCGCCGCAGACAACGAAGAAAAAGTGTGGATTTCGCAGCCTGGCGGCAATGACATGGAAATGATCGATTCACGGAGCGGAAAAATCGAGCGGCTGGATTTGAGCCCGGTCATTTCGCGGGATTATGAAGTGACTGCGAAGGATCGCGAACTTGCTGCGGGCCTCGAACTGACGCCGAACACCGCGACCCCGCTCGACAAGGGACCCCGCCGATCTGCCGCCGACCGCGACGGCGATTTCATTTGGGTGTGCGAATTTTTTGCGGACCGCCTGGCCAAAATCGACGCCCGCACAAAAAAAATCACGGAGTACCCGCTGCCGCATCGCTTCAGCCAACCGTATTCGGCAACCGTCGCCAAGGATCACACCGTGTGGATCACGATGCTCAACTCCGACCGCATTGCGAAGTTCGATCCCGCGACAGAAAAATTCACGGAATATGTTCTCCCTACGCGTGGCACTGAGATCCGCCACATTCAGGTGGACGGCAGCACAACCCCGCCGACAGTCTGGCTACCATACGACCGCACCAACAAAATCGCCAGAATCCAATTCCGATAGGATGAAGTAGCATAGGCTTCAGTCTGTGGAATTTAGCACTTGCAAGGACTAAATTCCACAGGCTGAAGCCTATGCCACGCCTAGTTTCTAAATTAAAAATTATCACGGAATTAAAATGGTTTTGCCCAGCGCCCCAGTTTCGAGAATTTCTTTATGAGCGCGTGCGGCCTCTCCCAGCGGCAATTCCTTCCCGACCACCGGCCGAATCGTTCCATTCTCCAGTCCCGCAAACAGCCCGGCATGTACGTCGGCTTCGTCAGCCTCAGAAATGCTCCACAGCACAAATCCGCGTACGGAAGATGCCCGTGCCATCAAATCGCGCGGCGTAATCGTCACTTCGCCGCGGCTGCCGATAACGATCACGCGTCCAAACCGTGCCAGCATTTTCAAATCAGCCGAGAGATTCACGTTCGCGAGCATCTCAATCACGACGTCCACCCCGCGTCCTTTCGTGGCCGTCATGATTTCGTCCGTGTATCTCGCTGCGCGATGATTGAACGCATACTGCGCGCCTTCACGCCGTACAAGTTCCAATCCCTTTTCGGTTCCCGCGGTCCCGATCACTGTCAGGCCCATCGCACGGGCCATCTGCACCGCCGCAATTCCCACGCCGCCGCTCGCCCCATGCACCAGGAGCGTTTCCGAAGCGTGTGTGTGCGCGTGATGATGGAGCGCATGATACGCCGTGCCGCAGGCCACATAAATTCCCGCGCCTTGATTGAAGGAGATGTTATCGGGCAGCCCATGCAGCTGCGATTCCAGCGCGAGCGAATATTCCGCATACGTGCCGGTCACCGGATGGCCCACATACACTCGATCGCCCACCTTAAACTTTGTGACGCCGGCACCCACTTCGTGCACCACGCCCGCGCCTTCGCCGCCCGGAATATAGGGCAGGGGCGGCTTGATGGCGTACGTGCCGTTGCGCATGTACGTGTCGAACGGGTTCACGCTGCCGGCATGAATGCGTACCACCGCTTGTCCAGGCCCAGCCTTCGGTGTAGGAAATTCTTCCAGCTTCAATACTTCCGGCCCGCCGAACTCGTGCACGACAATTGCTTTCATTTTTTTCTCCCGAGCAGAAACTGTGTTTCTAGTATCGAATTCTGGCGACTCAATCTCTCAATGTCAATGCGTCACCCGTAGCGCAGGCTTCAGACTTTGGCACTCAGATTTTGCGGTACGAAATTCAAAAGCCACAGGCGGAAGCCTGTGCTACTCAACCCAAACGCAATTTGTGCTACATTACGCGCTCTAACGAAGTATTCAATATTTCTGCGGAGAACCAATGATTATCGACTGCCACGGCCATTACACGTCCGAACCAGCTGCGTTTATCGAATTTCGCAAGCAGCAGATTGACGCGTTCAATAAGTCGTCCGCCGCTCCCGCCCTGCCGCAAATCACGGACGATCAAATCCGCGAAAAGCTCGAACCCGCGCAATTAAAGTTTCAACGTGAGCGCGGCACAGACCTGACAATTTTTTCTCCGCGCGCCTCCGGCATGGGCCACCACATAGGCGATGCGAAATTAAGTGCGTCCTGGACGCAAATCTGCAACGACATGATTCACCGTATTGTGAATCTCTACCCAAAGAATTTCATTGGCGTCTGCCAGTTGCCGCAATCCACCGGCGTGCGGCCAGAGACCTGCATCCCCGAACTGGAGCGCTGCGTAAAAGAATTGGGATTTGTCGGCTGCAATCTGAATCCCGATCCGTCGGGCGGTTCGTGGAAGGAACCGCCGCTCACCGACAAGTGGTGGTATCCGCTATACGAAAAAATGGTGGAACTCGAAGTGCCGGCCATGGTGCACGTCACAGCAACGTGCAACCCTGCATTTCACACCACCGGTTCGCATTACATTAACGGAGATACGACAGCCTTCGTGCAATTCCTGACATCTGATTTATTTAAAGTTTTTCCAACCCTGAAATTTATAATACCTCACGGCGGCGGCGCCGTCCCTTATCACTGGGGCCGCTACCGCGGTATCGCGCAAGACATGAAGCTTCCGCCGCTTACGGAACTGTTGCTCCGAAACATATACTTCGATACATGCGTCTATCATCAACCCGGAATCGACTGCATGACCAAAGTGATTCCCTCGGACAATATTTTGTTCGCGTCCGAAATGGTCGGCGCCGTGAAAGGCATCGATCCAGAAACCGGAAATTATTTCGACGACACGCGGCGTTACATCGACAACTCCACCATACTAAACGCTTCCGACAAGAAGAAAATATACGAGTCTAACGCATTGAAAGTATATCCGCGTCTCGCAAAACAAATGCAGAAGCAGGGAATTGCCGCGCTGCTGTAGTAACGTGAAGGCGTTCTCCTCCGCGCGAAAGCACGCCAACTAACCTTGACAGGTTCCCTGAAAGTTAACCGAATGCTTGAAAACACCCGAGCCTACGGACACTTTGTCTTGACGAAGCGAAATGCATTTCGCACAATCAACTCATCGAATTAGCTCCTGTGCGGCTCGCGCAATGTTCACGCCTAGAGCGCAGGCAAAACAGACACGCATCGTCGAATCAAAAGAGGTAACAGCCATGGGAAAAATCGTAGCGGCAGCCGGAGTCGTCCACGCGCCACAACTGTTTGTAAGACCCCCCAGCGAAGACCCCGCGCAGCTTGACGCTGACATCGCCGCCATGCGCCTCGTCGGAAAAGATCTGGACGAAACAAAGCCCGACGTCGCGATCGTCATCGGCAACGACCACATGGAGACATTTTTTCTTTCCTCGGTTCCAACCTTCGCCATTATGTCCGGCGAACGCGCGCGCGCTGAATTCGCGCGAAAATCTTACGATCTCCCGGTCCATCAAGGCCTCGCCGAAGATTTGCTGGACAAGTTGGTGAACGACGATTTTGACATGGCCTATTCGCAGGACGCCGTGCTCGGCCACGCCTTTGCCGCGATGTACGAGTGGGTGATCGAAGGCCGAAATATTCCCGTCGTCCCGATCTTTGTGAACGCCTACCTGCCGCCACTGCCGACTGCAAGGCGTTGCGCGCAACTTGGAAAAGCGATTGCCAAGGTCATCGCCGCGCGTCCGGAAAGAGTTGCCGTAATTGCCAGCGGAGGGATGTCTCATTTCCCCGGAACGTGGAAATACCCGGCGCCCGACTTCGATTTCGATTATTGGGCCATCGCGCAAATGGAAAAAGGAAATCACGAAGCTTTACTAAATCTCACATCGCAGCAGCTTGACGTTGTGGGAAACACGGAAATGCTTTCGTGGATGATCATGTTCGGAATGATCGGCGATCAGCCCGGCGAACTCATTACCTATCAGCCTACATGGCACCACGGCCACGCTGTGATGCGCTTCCTGCCCGACAAGCGAAGCGGAAAACTTTCCGACGAAGGAAAGAAAGGCCCGGCCGAGTACCATTTCAAAGGTTCCGAGGGCTACGAATTCTACAAGCACCCTTCACCGTCCGCCTACAAACTGAATAAGATTTTGTATGACTTGCGCTTCAAGCCCAGCCTGCGCGTTCGCCTGATTAACGACATTCCGGGCGTCGCCTCCGAATACGGTTTGCCGCTCGACGAAGCTAAAGTTCTGGAAACGTTGCAGGATGAGGACATCGAAAAATTCCGCAACGGAAAAGTTCACCCGCTGGTGCAAGCCGGCGCGCACCCGCTCGGAATGTGGATGAGCGTAATCGTATTTCACGCGGAGTTGCGCAGATTGCGCGCCGCAGCCGCAAAAAGTGACACAGAAACAGCCAGTGCCACGCAATAGCTTTTAGTAGGACGCGCGTCAGCCTGTGGCTTTTAGTTTTGGGAGAGCTAGAATTAAAATCCACAGGCTGGAGCCTGTGCTACTCACTCCAAACTCAAAATTTCAGTTCACAGTTTCACCCGGTTTCGGAGGATTCATGCCCAAGATGCGCGCGTTCCAAATCCCCAAAGCCAAGGAACCATTCCAGCTGGTTGAGCGGGAAATGCCTGCCCCGGCTCCCGGCGCGGTGCGCATCAAAGTCCAGGCCTGCGGCATTTGTCACAGCGATGAATACGCGAAAGAAGGCTCGCGCCCTGGCATCACCTACCCGCGTATTCCCGGACACGAAATTGCCGGTGTGATTGATGCGATTGGAGACGGTGTTCAAGGCTGGGAAGTCGGACAGCGCGTCGGCGTCGGCTGGCACGGCGGACATTGCGGCTACTGCAATTCCTGCCGCCGCGGCGATTTCGTCACGTGCAGCAAAGGCCGCCAGATCACCGGCCTCACTTGCGATGGCGGTTACACCGAATACATGCTCATCTCGAGCGCCGCACTCGCCGCAATTCCGGACCAAATTTCCGCCACGGACGCTGGCCCCTTGCTGTGCGCCGGCGTTACCACTTTCAATTCGCTGCGAAACAGCGGCGCGCGCCCGGGAGACCTCGTGGCAATCCTCGGTCTCGGCGGCCTAGGGCATCTCGGCGTGCAATTCGCTCACAAGATGGGTTTTGAAACCGTAGCCATTGCACGCGGAAAAGATAAAGAAGCATTCGCGAAAAAACTCGGCGCTCAACATTATGTCGACAGCGAATCTCAAAATGTGCCGGCGGAATTGGAACAGCTGGGCGGCGCAAGAGTGATCCTTTCCACCGTAACCAGCGGCAAAGCCGTGAACGCAGCCTTAAATGGAATGGGAATTAACGGGAAAACAATTCTCGTGGGCAATCCCGATCAGCCCCTGGAAATCACAGGCCGCCTTCTCATCGCAGGCCGCCGCTCGATCAGCGGTTGGCCCTCCGGCTCTCCCATCGATTCGCAGGACACTTTAAAGTTCTGCGCGCTCACTGGCATTCGCCCCATGACAGAAATTTATCCGCTCGAACGCGCCCCCGAAGCCTACGACCGCATGCTGAGCGGCAAAGCCCGCTTCCGAGTCGTCCTGAGCACTGGCCTGTAAGTAGCATAGGCTCCGGCCTGTGGAATTTAGACGGAGCAAGAATTAAGCCTCTAGAAAGTTTAATTCTGTGCAGGACCCAGTCCCCACGGGCTAAAGCCTATGCCACAACTTCACCGAATGGACCGCAACTCTGACTAGCCCTATACTCTCCTTGTGAATCTCGACCGCGACCTCCTCACTCCCCTGCGCCGCTACTGGGGCTACGACGCCTTCCGCCCTCTCCAGGAACGCATCGTCCGCAGTCTCGTCGACGGCCGTGACACCTGCGTCATCATGCCCACTGGCGGCGGAAAATCTTTGTGCTATCAGCTTCCCGCAGCGATGTCCGAGAACAGAACCGTCATCGTGATATCTCCCTTAATCGCGCTGATGGAAGATCAAGTCGCGCAGTTGGGACAAATGGGAATTCCGGCAGCGTTGCTGAACAGCACGATCAAGCCTGCAGACCAATCGCGAATCATCGAAAAAGCGCGCGTGGGCGGCTATCGACTTTTATACCTTTCGCCAGAAAGGCTCGCGCGCGAAGATACGATCGAATGGCTGCGCGGCGTGCCCATTATGTTTTTCGCGATTGACGAAGCCCATTGCATTTCGGAATGGGGCCATGAGTTCCGCCCAGATTATCGCCTGCTCAGCCGTCTGCGCGCGCATTTTCCGGATCGCGCCATCGCCGCTTTTACGGCGAGCGCCACGCAGCGCGTTCGCCACGACATCATTCGCCAGCTCGAACTGCGCAATCCCGACAAATACATCGCCAGCTTTCATCGTCCGAATTTACGTTACGTCGTGCGCGCCTGCGACGCACATTCCCAAACAGAACTTCTGTTGCGCGCGATGCGCAGCTACGGTGACGAGAATCTGATTGTCTACGCGCCCACAATTGCCAAAGTGGAATCCACTGTGGATTTTCTTCAGGAAAATGGAATTCCCGCAGTCGCCTACCACGGCCAGATGGACGCCGCCGACCGCCGTCGCAACCAGGAACGCTGGATGACGGACGAAGTGCGCGTGATGGTCGGCACCATCGCGTTTGGTTTGGGAATCAACAAAGCCGCCGTACGAGCGGTGATTCACCTTTCGCTTCCCAAATCCATCGAGCAGTATTACCAAGAAGCTGGCCGCGGCGGCCGTGATGGCCAACCCGCGGATTGCGTGCTCCTTTGGCAAAAAAGGGATGTCGGCCTGCATGCCTATTTTATCGGCCAGATGAATGATCCTCAGGAAAAGCAGCGCGCCTGGCAACGCTACGACGAGATTAAAGGCTTCGTTGAATCCGCGCATTGCCGACACCAACGAATCTGCGAGCATTTTGGCGAAAATAAAAAATGGGTTGCGTGCGGCGCCTGCGATATTTGCAGCTACCAGCCGGAATGGTTAATCGCTCCGGTACAGGAGGCTCCGCGCAAATCGAAACGTCCAAGGTCGCGTTCCACCGCGCTCACATCCGCGCCCATTGCGCGCACATGGGAAAAGCCCGCGCCCAGGCCGGTTGCCGAGCGCGCACCGAACGCCGTGGAAGTTGATCCGAATCTGCGGGAGTACATGCGTGAGTGGCGAAAGGACATTGCCAAAGAGCAGAATGTTCCCGCCTACGTCGTCATGCACGACGTCACGCTCGATGCAATCTGTGCCGTGCGCCCCACGAGCATTGCGCGTCTCCTCTTAATTACCGGAATTGGCGAGCGCAAAGCCGAGTTATACGGAAGCCAGATCCTCAACGCGCTGAAGCAATTCGAGGGCGGAGCGCGCGCCACTGCCGCCGAAAAGAAAATCACTCCGAGCGAAGAGACAATTCAGCTGATCGAGGGAGGGAAGTCGCTGGAGGAAATTGCCGTTATTCGCGGACGAAGGATTTCCACCATTGTCAGCATGGTTTCAGACCTCGTCGAGCGCGGTCTCGTGGAATTTCACACGGAATGGGTTCCGGAAAATCGCCGCAATCAAATTGAATCCGTCGCTGCCGATCTCGGCTTGAACAGAGTCACGCCGATCAAGAACGAACTCCCCGAAGATTTTACCTACGATGAGATTCGCCTGGTAGTTTCAAAGCTCCGCCGCGACAGCGACAGCAAACCCTTGGGGGCAACAACATAGCATCTGCCAGCGCGGAAAAACTGTTGGGCAATGTTCGGATAGGGCAGCCTTGCCTGTGCGGGTTTTGCAAAGTTCACATAGCCAAGAGTGGCTGTGCTTCGCGAATCGGCTTTAGCTTTCGACCGGTACTAGCTAAAAGTGCATCCGCTGCACCTATGAAGCGAGTTCCAACGAAGCCACAGGATCATTGCCCGTTCCCAGCGAAACCATTTCCAGCTCCCCCATCATGCGATGGATAATTACCCAAGCAACAATGTAAAAGCAACTCATCCCCATCAGCACAGGCACGTAGCCGACATGCGGAATCACCGTCCCCGGAATAATTCCTGAAAACAGCGCGCCGCCCAATCCTCCAAGGCAAACTCCAAATCCGTTCGCGCTGCCCACCGCCCGCGAAGGGAAAACGTCCGCAGGCATGATGAATAAATTTGTCATCCAGGCCTGATGCGCGGCTGTCGCCAGGCCAAAGAGCAATACCGCCAACCTTGCATCCTGCACCACCACGCCCAGCGTGCACGCAGGCATCACCACCGCACAAAACAGCAGCGTCATTTTCCGCGCTTTGCCCACCGTCCACCCGCGCTTCATCAGAAAGCTCGAAACAACGCCGCCCATCAACGCGCCTAACGCGGATATGCTGTACACAATCATCAGCGCCCTGCCCCGTTGTTGCGGCGTGAAGTGGCGCATGTCTGTTAGGTACGTCGGCAACCAGAAAAGGTAAAACCACCACACAGGATCGGTCAAAAATTTTGCGAGGCCGTAGCCCCACGCTTGTTTATATTTCATCACCTCGCGGATCGAAATTTTTGCGCCCAGCAAATCCGCCGGGCCCGTTTGTTTCGGCAATCGATAGGACAGAAACCACAACGGCAGCCACAGGAATCCGAGCCCGCCCATGATCGCGAAACAAGCCTGCCATCCCCAAGTAAACGCGATCAGAATGAAAAGCGGCGGCCCAAAAATATTTGCCAGATTCGTGCCGGCGTTCACGATTCCCATGGCGGTGGCGCGTTCCTCAGGCGGAAACCATTCCGCAGCTGCCTTACTGCACGCCGGAAAATTCGCGGATTCGCCAAAGCCTAGAACAGTGCGAAACACTCCAAATTGAAACGCGCTGCCTGCAAATGCATTGAGCGTCGCGGCCAGCGACCACACGGCCGCCGCGAGGCCATAGCCGATTCGCGTCCCGTAGCGATCCAGCAAGCGCCCGCCAAGCAGCGATCCGCCTGCGTATGCAAGTTGAAATACCATCTGAATGGTGCCGTACACAGGCAAGCCAAAATGAAACTTGTCGCGGATCTCCGGCAGGATCACGCCTAGAATCGCGCGGTCCAGATAATTAATCGTAGTGGCGCAAAACAGGAGGCTTACAACCACCCAACGCATACGCATTTGGTGGCCATCATACTGCATGGGTTTCGATTACATAAATCATTTGAGTAATTGGTACGCCAAGAAGGTTATGTTTCCCGGGGAACGCCAATCTCCCGATTGACGTTTTGCGACGCGCCAATCGGAAGATCGCCGTTCTTTGGTTAGCCGTGTGTAGTGAGTTATGCGGAGTCTCAATCTATAAATGCAGTCAGCTTGCGGGCGACAGCTCGTACCTATCTCGCACCAATTTGGAAATTGACGTGGTGAGATCATAGACGTGGCCGAGGCGGAAACGCTGCTCTACTTTTCGAATATCCGATGCCAAAGCATGATCATGGAATACATTCGCGATCCATCGCGAAAAATCCCCGTGCTGCGCATGCGCCGCCAGGACGTCCGGGGATACGATTTCGAGGAGACTTAAAAAACTCGAAAGGGTTTTCGCGGGGCGGTCAATCAACTTTCCTCTGTCCGTAAACCAGAAGCCTTGCTCCACAAGTAATTGCAAATCCAGGTATTTCATTTTGTGCCGTACGTGCGGCGTCAGGCGCGGAAACAGCCTGAATTTTGAACACTGGCCGTCCAGCTCATCAATTCCCGGCAGAAGAATTGCTTCGTCAATCAACAATGACGAGAGATCGGGAATCATCGACTTGCAATTTCCCCGAGCATTCAGCATTCCTGTCAGCGTTTCAATTTCTCGAGGCTCCATCGTATGCTTCACGAGGATGTATTCAATCACGTTTCGCACGGCGGGTTGCAGGTCCGCCAGGCGGTACGTAATGAACGTATAGGATCCCAGCGACAAATCCACCAGCGCGCTAATATTGGGTTCATGCAAAAAATAATGCGCCTCGTCGATCACAATGCGGTGCGGCAGCCCGGTTTTTGTGCGAATGGAAGACAGCATCGGTAGCAGGGATTTCATGTAAATTATTTTTTCCAGGTACGGTGCGTGCGACAAGTCAATCACAACGCTCATGTCTGGATGACGCAGCACGCGTGCCAGGTCCGGTAGTTCCGGCGGAGGATCCTCGCCGCCAAAAACCACGACACCCGGCAGCGTCTCGAGCGACCGGTAGTCTCCCTCCGGATCGATAATGCACAAAGAATATCCCTGCAGAATTAACTGCTCGCACATGAGCCCAGCGACCCAGGATTTCCCCGACCCCGGGTCCCCCGCAATTAATGTGTTCATGCCGCGAATCGCCAGCGTCAGTTCGTGGCCGTCCTCCGCAGTTCCCAGCGACAAGCGGTGCTGGCCAATTTTTTCCGTGGGCAGCCGCAGATTCTGTGCGGCACGCCGAATATATCCGGCCACCGCAGCAGGGCCGTCGCCTTCCAGTACCTCGTCCGCGGCTTCCTGTAATAGCTTGCTGCCCCAGCGCACGGCAACGCCGTGCTCGCACGTCGCCAGCAAATCATGATCGTTTTCCGCGTCTCCGATTCCGATGGCATTGTGAACGGAAAGCCGAAGCGTCGAGAGAGCTTCCCTCAGGCCCGCGCCTTTGCTCACGGACTGCGGCAGGACCATCATCCGGCTGCGGTTAAACAGGAAAACGAGTGGCAATTCCAATTCGCGAACGATGGCAAGCGTTTGCGGCGCATCAGCGGCGTCCAATTCCACGATGCTTTGCCCGGCGCTGTAATTCAGGCCGCGCCGGCTGAGTTCATGCAGAAATTTTGTGGACGTCGAGTACGAAAGCTGCCGCGAATGTCCGTTTGCGAACCATAGCACTGCGCCATTTTCCGCGACGATCGCATCCACAAAGTGCAGGTTTCCAGCAGCGCGCTCCAAATCCGCAAGAATACGCCCGGTAACGATTACCACGATAATCCCTTGCTTTCGTGCTTCTGCGATTGCGGAACGAACCCCTGGGTCAAGCACTCCATCCCTGGCGATCGTTCCATCGTAATCCAGCGCGAGAACGTTGAATTTCATGAGGCTTCCTGAGGTGGGCGCTCCGTGAGCCGTCGCACTTTTACTTTCCACTTTAGTCTATCCCTAATCCGTGAGAATAGTCACTTTGGGCTGTGATGCCAGACACATCAAAAATGGAAACGCTCAGCCAGCATACATGCGTAAGTAAATCGGGGACGGCAGGTTGGAACTGCTCGATTACCGAACAAGGGGATAGCCATGACGCTTCCACTACAAATCACGTTCCGAAACATCAAGCACTCCGCCGAGATCGACAGTTGGATACGCGCGGAAGCCGAAAAACTGGAAACGTTCTATCACCGCATTATCGGGTGCCGCGTGGCCATCGAGGTCCCTCACCGGCATCACAGGAAGGCAAAACCGCTCCACATACGCATCGATTTGACGCTGCCCGGAAAAGAGATCGTCATTACTCAAGAGCCGGTTGCGCTTCGCCGCACTCTTGTGAAGCGAGAAGGATTGGGCACAACTCGAGCGAAACCTGGACCGCTGCATGGCGACATGGAGTTGGCGATCCATGAAGCCTTCAAATCCGCTGGGCGGCGCGTCAAGGATTTTGCCCGCCGCCAGCGCGGTGAAGTGAAGAACCATGATGTATTTTTGGTGGAAGTCTGAAGAAGAAGGAAAGCGCTAAGTCCCGTTCTGTGGCATCGGCTTCGGCCTATGGGGTTTTAGTTCTAGCAAGGCCTAACCCCGCACAGGCTGCAGCCGATGCTACGTCCAATAAATCAAACGTTCGCGAAAGATTCAAGCGCCGCGCGATTGGGAATCATCAGCGTCGATCCTTGAATCGCGACCAGGTGGCGCACCTTGAAGTCGCTCAACGTACGTGTCACGGTTTCACGCGTCGTGCCGATGAACTCCGCGATTTCTTCGTGCGTCAAAGGCAGCTTGATGCGAGTTCCTTCTTTGGTTTGCTGGATGCCTTCCGTCCAGGTGAGCAGAAGTCTCGCCAGTTTTTCCTGGGCTGAAGCCGAGAGTCCCACGGTGCGCAGTTGCTCACACGCCCCGCGGTATTGCGCGCTCATCTGCCGCACCACGTTCTGGGACGCTTCGGGATGATTTGCTACGAAGCGGAGAAAGTCTTCACGGCGCACGAAGGCAACTTGGCACGGATGAATCGTTTCGGCCGTTACTTCGTAGGGTTGTCCGGCCATGGTGGCCATCAGTCCGAGGAGTTCTCCGGCGCGCGCGATGCGCATGATCATGATTTTGCCTTCTGGCGAACTGATCGACAATTTCACTTCGCCTTCGCACAAGGCATACACGCCGCGGGCGTCCTGCTTTTCCACAAACAGGAGCGCGCCCTTCGGGTACGTGGCCGTCGATTTGATCGCGTCGAAATCTTTTACGGATGCGGGTGCAAGTTCGCAAAAGAATCCGTTGGTCTTGTGCTTGCAGCTTTTGCAACCGTCGTTCAGTTCCAATCCGTATGGACCTTTCATGCTTGTTTCCTCACTTTGGGCTGAGAATGAGTGTCAAGGTTCTTGCCATACCTCGCGCTAAAGCCTTGCTGGGCTTGCTCCGCAAAATATTTTGTCAATGGTGTGTCCGCAATGAACTCTGCCTGGGTTGTTGCGAAGATTCCGGCGAGTAACCGCCGGGCATTTTCATCCAGATACGTCACGCCGCGAATATCCACGCTCAATTTCCCTTGGCCGAGCGTCACTGCTGCTTCCTGCCACGCGCGATCCAGTTCTGCAACTTGTTGGCCCACGATTTTTCCTTCGACTTGGATGGTCATTTTTCCGGGCTCGACCTTATGAATCGTGACTTTCAACTGAATTCCTTGACCGCCGTTGCCAACATCTATGTATAGGCAATTGACGAACCAAATTAAAATTGGAGTTTTATTATCCTTACTTCACTGCAAATGGAGGGTTTAATTGAATCGGCAGAACGGTGTGTTAGAGCTCACAAGGAAAGGTGACGAAGATCACTGGCGACTAATCGTCACTGCGGACTAAATATAGTCAGTTCGCTCAATTCCCAGCTTTTTTATTTTTGAATTCAACGTCGTGCGGACGAGTCCGAGCTTCGCCGCGGCTCCTTTTTTTCCACCGATCTTGCCGTTGGTTTCCCGCAGCACCCGAAGAATATGGTCGCGCTCGGCAGATTCAAGTGAAGCACTTTTTGCGGGCGCGGACTCTTGGGGCATTTCGAGCTCGCCAAGAGGAACTCGCAGAGTTGGCCCTTTGGTGAGAATTACAGCGCGTTCGATGAAGTTTTCGAGTTCGCGGATATTTCCTGGCCAATCCCAGCGGGTCAACGCGCGCATGGTGTCATCAGGGATCGATTCGATCTTTTTATCCAGCTTGCGGCCGTGACGGTCGACAAAATACCGGACCAAAAGGGGAATATCATCACGACGGTCGCGGAGCGGAGGAAGCAAAATTGGAAATACTCGGAGCCGGTAGTAAAGATCACTGCGAAATCGCCCTTCCTCCACCATTTTGGCGAGATCGCGATTCGTTGCCGCCACCAAGCGCACGTTCACGGGGATGGGCTTAGTGCTGCCAAGCCGCTCGAATTCCCGCTCTTGCAAGGCGCGAAGGATTTTGGGTTGCAACTCGAGCGGCAGGTCGCCAATTTCGTCCAGAAACAGCGTCCCGCCGTTAGCCAGTTCCAGTCGACCGATTTTGCGGTCAATGGCGCCGGTATACGCTCCCTTTTCGTGGCCGAAGAGTTCGCTTTCCAGCAAGCCAGCGGGGATGGCGGCGCAGTTCAGCTTCACCATCACATGGTCTTTGCGGGGACTGAGTTGGTGAATGGCTCGCGCGATGGCTTCCTTGCCGGTTCCGGTTTCTCCAAGAATCAGGACCGTCACGTCGGTTTCGGCGACGGTCTCTACATTTTTCAGAACCCGTTTCAGCGAACGGCTTTCGCCGACAATCTCGTCAAACTGGGCTTCGGTATTGAGCTCCTCTTCCAGGTAGCGCTTTTGCTGCTCGATCCTGCGCAAGGCCTCCTCCACAGTGCGTTTCTCCGTGAGGTCTCGTATTACGCACAAAACAATCGGACCATCTCCCGTCTCGACTGGCCCCAGCATGATGTCGGCAGGGAACTCACTGCCGTCCTTGCGCCGCCCGTATAGCTCCAGTCCTGCACCCATCGGGCGAACGCGTGCGGCGGAAGTATAACCGTGTCGATGGGTGGGGTGCGCATGGCGAAACCGCTCCGGCACAAGAATTTCGATGGATTGCCCGAGTAACTCACCGCGTGCGTATCCGAACATGGATTCCACGCGGGCGTTTACTTCGGCGATCGCGCCTTTGCGGTCGCTGGCGATAATGGCGTCCGGGGAAAACTCGAACAATGTTCGGAACAGCGGCTCGCCGTTCTGGCTCGGCTCTTGAAACTTCTTTTTGGCAGAAGCGTCGTGAAAGATGCACACGACGACGCGGCCTTCCGTAGATTCGACGAAACTGAAGTGCACACTGACGGGAAATTCGGTTCCGTCCTTGCGTCTCCCTAAATTCTCGAGACCTGCTCCGTTTGGAACCGCTTCCGACTCAGAAAAGCCGGCTGGCCGTCCAGCCGAATAGCCGACCATGAACCAATTTGGAACCAGGATGACCAAGGTTTGGCCTATCAGTTCATGGGACGCGTAGCCAAACCATTTCTCTACTTGTCGGCTGACGGAGGTGATGCGTCCTTCCGGGTTCGTAATGACGATGGCGTCTGACGATTCGTCAAAGAGGCGATCAAAAATTGTTGGCTGCCGTTCATCCATGGTTTAGTCCCACACAGCGGTCGATCGGGGATGCCAGATCCGAAAAATCGAAGAGTAGGGTGCAGAAGATCGATTTTGGCCTGAAACATGCCAGTGAGGATTGCTGGCGCTCGACCGCTTGAATTGTATCAAAAATCTCTAATTAATCGAATCGTGACAGGAAATTCATGCGTGGGTGACACAGCTCACTGCAAGGTCAGGCAGAGTAGTGGAACCATCGGCGTTTAAAGCGTTCTAAGGTAAACAATGTATTTTTTTGGGACACCCGAAAGGTATATGAAGTGATTGCATCCAAAAAGTGTATTAAATACCGCATACTGAAAGGAGAATTAAAATGACTCCACAAGCAGCACCCGCAATTACACCGCAAGCTGCAAAAACCTCGACCGCGACGGGACAGATTGAAATAAACAAAAGTGTCGAACGATTTGATCGAATCTATGACTCGATTGCGAAACGGGCGTTTGAGATCTTTGACAACAATGGACGTTGGGTGGGGAATGATCTGGCGGATTGGCTCCAAGCAGAGTCGGAAATTCTCCACCCGGTTCACATGGAAATCGCGGAGACGGATGACGCGCTGAATGTTCGGGCAGAGGTTCCTGGCTTTACTGCACCTGAACTTCGCATACAGGTGGACGGCAACCGGCTGACGATCTCGGGGAAACACGATTCACAGGAAGAGAACCAAAAAGGGACGACGATTTATTCGGAACGTTGTGCAAAAGAGATTCTGCGGTCCATCGAATTGCCCTCGGCCGTGGACACCGCGAAGGTCAAAGCAGTATTGAAGAATGGCGTTTTGAGCATCGAGCTTTCAAAGACGGCACAGGCGAAGAACATTGCACTTGATACGAAGGCCGCAAACTAAGAGAATTAAATCAACGCGGGCGACGCGTTTCGTGTCGCCCGCCTGAGGATCCCATCGAAAATTCAATCGAAAACCAATTCGCAAAGGGAGGCGGCATGATCACAAAATGTTTTAATCCGGCTTGCCAGGCTCCATTTGATTATCGCGCGGGCAGGTTGGTTCGATTTTCCAGCAAGAATCAGAGCAGCAGCGAAAAAGAAAAACATTCGAGCATCGAGCATTTCTGGCTCTGCGGCGACTGTTCTTCGTTGTACAAATTCGAATGCAAAGCAGGAATGCCCGTAAAGTTGATCGCGGATGAGAAGGTTGCTTGCCGGGAAGAGCCTGCCTGCATGGTGACATACGCATAGCTCCTCCAAAAATACGGAGTGACGCTGACAGCTGCATCGACGTTGCACTCGCGGAGAACATCGATTAGAAATAATCCGCCGTCGTAAACTCGTACACGTCTTTTTTCTACGCATTTGCGTCTCTGCCCGGATTAAGCATCAATGCCAGTGTGGTTTCCGGAGCGCTCCCCGTGTGGTACTCCTCTCACTTTCTGATATACGATAAGACCATCATTTTCAGGATTCGAGTCTCGAGGATGCGTACCTTGGCTGGTGGCTCAAGGCGATAGGGAATGTGGAGGTTCTACGTGCGAGGCCCCATACTACGTGTTTTAATTGCAGTCGCTGGACTCGGAATCGTTGCGAATCCAATTTTCGCGCACCATGGCGTAACGAACTACGATATGAAGAAGACAATTATGCTCAACGGGACCGTCACGGATTTCGACTGGTCCAACCCGCATTGCCTGGCGCACGTGGATGTGACGGACGAAAGTGGACACACGAGCCACTGGACTCTGGAAATGGCTTCGACCTTCACCATGACGCACCACGGATGGGAAATGAGCACGCTAAAACGCGGCGACCAAGTCAAGATTGAAACTCACCCTGCCAAGAACGGCGCGACAATTGGCATCACTTCAGGTCCCGGGTTCACGTTGAAAGTCGTCGTCAACGGCAAAGAACTACCATCCTGATCATTGACCACTTCTGTTTGGGTTTGTTCTCGTCGGTTTGGCTGTTTTCGAGCATGTGTGCGAAGAAGTTACAGGGGAACACGTGATGCGATTGAGCAATCACCGGGATAAAGGCAGCTCCCAATTTTCGTCAAAGCGCTGGTCAGTTCCGCGACGCGGCAGGGCACGGGGCACACGCTTTCTGATGGCGCTTGCGCTGCTCGCATCACTTGCGATTGCCGTGCAGGCGGACACCGGAGGAAGCATCTCGGGTACAGTCACTGATCAGTCGGGGAGCGTTGTTCCCGAAACCACGGTAAGCGTCCTCAACCTGGACACCACAGTGCAGCAGACCACCAAGACAAACGTGAATGGCTTTTACAATTTTACGGCATTGCCTATTGGTCGCTACGAGATCGAAATCGTTCGCGAAGGATTCAAGCCGTACAAACGCACGGGATTGGCGATCGACATTAATTCAGCGCTGAGGGCGGATGTGAGCCTGTCGATGGGCGAACAGTCCGAAGAAGTGGTGGTTTCCGGGACCGCGGTGAGTGTGGAAACGGTGGACACGAATTTGGGCGACGTGGTGGCCGGAACGCAGATTGTGAGTCTCCCTCTAAACGGACGCAGCTATACAGATTTACTGTCGATTCAGCCAGGAGTAAGCCCCGTAACCTCGCTGACGGCAACTTCTGTAATTATGTCCGGAGTTACAGGTACGATTAATCCTTCCGGCGACGAAAATCCAGGAAACGTTTCGATTAACGGTCAGCGCGAATCGTCCAATGGTTTTTTTGTGAATGGAATTGACGTGAAGGAGTATATGAACGGCGGGACTTCGATTCTTCCCAACCTCGATTCGATTTCGGAGTTTCGTCTGCTGACTGACAATTTCGATCCAGAATACGGCAATTATAACGGCGGCCTAATCAATGTCATAACGAAGTCCGGCGCTGATTCGTTTCATGGAGGCGCGTTCGAGTTTTTGCGGAACACGGCGCTGGATGCCAAGAACTATTTTGCGGCGACTCGCAGCGAGTTTAAGCAAAACCAATTTGGCGGAACGATTGGCGGGCCAATCAAAAGGCAAAAAGTCTTCTTTTTCGGCGACTACCAGGGAACGAGGACCAATCAGGGCATCACGTCGCCCGTGATTTCCGTTCCCTCGTTGGCGGACCGGCAGGGGAATCTGGCGGACATCGCTTCGTCCCTGACAGGCACGGTGCAAACCTCGGGCAGAGCTGCTTATCTGGATCAACAGTTGGGATATGCTCCCGGTACAGTTTATCTCAATGAGCCGTACTACTCAGCGGGGTGCGAGACCCCGGCGCAGTGCGTGATTCCGAATGCCACGCTTCCGATGAGCGCGTGGTCCGCACCTGCGCGGAATTTGCTGCAATACATTCCCACGCCAAGCAATACGGCCAATAATACATTTTCCACTTCCGCATTTTCGGAAAACGTGCGGGACGACAAGGGCTCCGTGCGAATCGACGCCAACACGCGATGGGGCCAGCTGTCCGGGTACTATTTCATGGACAATTACCGTCTGGATAATCCCTATCCCGGAGGGCAAGGCGGCGCGAGCGTTCCCGGATTCGACGCCCTAACGATTGGCCGAGCGCAGGTGTTTACTGCGGGTGATACCAAGGTTTTTGGAACGAATACGGTGAATGAATTTCACATCGGAATTATTCGCAATTCAAACATCATCGGCCAACCGCACGGGGGATTGGGCGCGAGCCTCGCATCGCAAGGATTCGCAACGGGCGCGCACTCGACTGGAATTGACGTGCAGGCGCCGCAATATGAGGGCGTAATGAATCTCGTGTTTCCCTCGTTCGTGATGGGCGTGCCAGTCACCAATACAAACCAGTGGAATAATACGCTGTATGGCAGCGACGCGGTCTCCAAGGTTTTGGGAACGCACTCACTTAAATTTGGCGGGCAGTTTCACATCGATCAGGTCAACGAGCATCCCAATGCAACATTCAACGGGACATTTAATTTTGCGAATCAAAACTCGGAAACGGGTTCAGCCTTTGCCAATTTCTTGCTGGGAGTTCCCAGCCAATACACCCAGTCCACCGGGCAGCCTTTCTATCTTCGTAATCGCTATGCTGGGGCTTTTATCGAGGATAGTTGGCGCGTGCGGGCTGGCCTTACTTTTAACTACGGCGTGCGCTGGGACCTGATCAGGCCGTGGTCGGAAAAATACAATAATATTCAAACGGTCGTGCCGGGAAGGCAGTCCATTCTTTATCCCAATGCGATACCGGGATTGCTGGTGCCGGGCGACCCCGGGATTCCGTCTACACTTTCGCCAACGAGGTACGATAAATTTGCTCCGCGAATTGGCGTGGCGTACGCGCCGAAATATGATCATGGAATTTTAAGAACCATCTTCGGGAAAGATGGCGACAGCAGCATCCGCGCAAGTTTCGGAATGTTTTACACTGCGTTTCCGGGGCTCTCGGCCGGAATTATGTATTCGGTGCCCCCGTTCGGATACAACTACCTGAGTCCGCAGGCGCCCCTTTTTGCGACACCCTTCGTAAACGCAGCGGATCCGTTTGGGGCGGCGAATACGAATCCATATCCAATTGTATTTCCGCCGCATAATGTTTCGGCCCAAAACCCGTACACCGCATTTGACTGGTCCGCGGTGACGCCGATCAGCGCAGATCCCTACTTCTATTCCCGCAACACCGTGCCCTACATCGAAAATTACATGCTGTCCATTCAGCGGCAGATCACGGCAAAGATGCTTGTGACGGTGAGTTACGTGGGGAACCAGGGACATCATATTCTTGTTGACCAGCCGTCGAACCTCGGCAATTCCGCGCTGTGCCTAAGCCTTAGCCAGCCGAGCCAGGTTGCCCCAGGATCTCCTACCTGCGGGCCATACGCGGAGGATGGCACGTTCACCTCTGCTTCCGGACAGGTTTTTTACGGCACTCGCCACGGCCTGCTGGGCTCGACTTACAACGGGACCGTCTTCAACGGGGTGCCTACCGAATTGTATGGGGAAGACACGGCGCAAAAGACGATTGAGAACTCAAATTACAACGCGCTCGAGGCCAGTCTTCGTTACTCCTGGACGCGAACGACAGTTTCACTGGCCTATACGTACTCGAAGTCGATCGATCAGGGGTCGAACCTGGGTGAGGTGATCAACCCCAATAATCCCGGGCTCAGCCGCAACATTTCCGCGTGGGACATGAGACATAATTTTGTGGCGACTTACAGTTACGGCTTGCCCCTGGAAAAGCTTTTTCACCGTACCAACCGGCTGACCGAGGGCTGGAGCATTTCCGGAACGGCGCGGTTCAGCACAGGGTTTGCTGTCACGTTATATGAACAGTCGGATAGTTCGTTACTGGGTTCGCTTGGCAATGGCGTCAACAATCAGTTAATCGATACGCCGGTTTTTACGCCGGGCCCGCTAAACGTTAATCTGAATCCTCGCAATGGGCGGCCGGAGTTCAACACTGCGCTGTTCCATCCGGAGGCGCTGGGTCAAGTGGGAAATGCGGCGCGGCGGTCGTTCTATGGGCCCGGGATTAACAACTTCGATTTGCAGGTCAGCAAAAATGTGCGCATCACGGAATCGAAGTCGGTGGATGTGCGGGTGGAAGCATTTAATGTGTTTAACCATGCGCAATTTTATGGGCCGTCGGCTGTGGATGGCGAGGTGGACAACAGTACGTTTGGGCAGGTGGTGAGCGCGGCGGATCCGCGGTTGATTCAGGTGGCGGCGAAGTTTTATTTTTGACCAGATTGTGTTCGGAGCGAAGACGGTACATCGGCGCTTCGCGTGAAGTAGGTTTTAAGTGGCGCGGGCTCCAGCCTGCGGGTTTTGGCCTCGCAAAGATCAAATCCCGCAGACTGAAGTCCGCGCCACTTAAAGCCAATCTTACTTTGCTTCGTCAGCTAATCAGCAGGCGGCCTGGGTGCCGGTGGCGCGGGCTTCATGAACTTCGCATCCTCGGCTGGAGAATTTGCGTCGATCTGTGCCCACTTGAACGTTCGGTTTCCTTCTGCGCTGACGACGCGCATGGTCGAAGGAACTTTGACGCCGCTGACGTCGCGGTAGTCTTCGTAGTATGTGTCCTCAGGAAAAGCGCCGATGACGCTCTGCATGGTGGTGTAGGACTTCACGAGCAGGCCGGTTTGCGCGTCAAAGTTAAGGCGGTCGATCACCTGGAAGCCGTCCTTGCGAGTGCCCACTACGCGATACGTATCGCGATCGCCGACTTTTTCCATGGCATCGACTTGCACGTTCGTGTGGCCCTCGCGGAATTCGAGGCCGGGAAATTTTTCTCCCAACTCGACCAGCATGAGTTTCTCATCTCCGGTGTCTTCTCGGATCGGCGTATTGTGCCAGGCAATGTTTCCGTCATAGCCGGTTGATACTGTTGGCCTGCCGGGGAATGTCACGGAGATGACGCCCTTCATGCCTTTCACGTCGTGCTCGGCCGGAACTGTTCCCATGGCTGCGGGCGCAGGCGGCGTTCCCGGAGGCGCGGGTGGAGGAGGAACGAGCATGTCGACGGTGCCGATGAAATTGAGAGCGGTAATTTTCGCGACTGCTGCTTTGCCGCCGAGAGCCTCTTCATATTTGTTGAAAACGTCTGCAACGGAAGGAAGCGGCGCGGCGGCTGGCTTCGAGGCGGCCGGCGCCGGAGCGGGCCCGGTCACGATCGTTGCAGGCGCTTTGCTCGGCGACATGTTCGCGTCGATGCTTGAAAAATTTTTGATGGCGAGCGTTGGAAAAACGTCTGTAGCGCTTTTTTCAGTGGGCATTTTGTCGTTCGCGAGGAGCATGGTCGCGGCGGCTCTAGCAACGCCGCGATGGCACGTGTAGCAGGTGATTTCGCGCTTGCCATCGAACACGGTACTGTTCAGGGCCATCGTCATCTGAATCATGCTTCGCGCCACGTGCTTTTCGCGCTTGTCATCCTGGTCAAAGTGGCCGACGACGTGGCAATAGCCGCAACCGACGCCGAGAGCCGTGGTGATGTATTCCATCGCGGGATGAACCTGGTCGGCGGGAATTCCCTTGAGGACTTCAATTTTCTTGTAATATTGCTCGGCGGTTTTTCCCTTCATGTCGGCCGCACTCGGCGCTGGCGCTGGAGGAGCGGCGGCCGGAGCCTGCGCGTAAAGGCTCGACGCACCTGCGCCGAGCGCCACCATGGACAACGCTAGAATCCCCAGGAGCCCGGAAACTTCGCGCACAGAAAATTTCTTGTTCATACTTTTTTTGTTGTCCTCTCGCTCGTTTTTATTTCTGGAACGGATTCGCATCCCACCCGGCCAATCTTACGCGGTTGCCTGCTCGGAAAAATTTTGCCGTTCGCGCGCTGCTGGTCGTTGGCGGTGGATTGAATGCGCGGCAGCGCTTGAATGTGGGGCTAATCCTAAGGCATGGTGAGGCTGAAAAGCAATGATGGAACAATATGCACGCGGAGAGCGAAAATTAAGCCGTGCGTTTGAAGCACAAAAAGGAGTGGTGACATTGCGGCGGTTTGGGATTAACCTCACACCAAGCTGACGACCCTGACGGTCACAACGTTTCATTTGGCACACCATGTGGAGGGAACCATGAGAATTAAGGAGCGATCTCGTCAACACGCGCATTCTGTGGCGTTGCGCTGTGGGATGGTTGCGTTCGCTTGCGTGGCGTTCGGGCAAGTTTCGGCGTGGGCCGATTGCACAACCGATTCCGTGAACGCGCTGCACGTTGCGAATATGAGCATCGCGTCCGCAACTCTCGTGCCTGCGGCGCCGCCCAATCCGGAATTTTGCGACGTGAAGGGAACGGTCACCACGACGGGCGAAGGCGCAGGAGACGGCTCTGCAAATTTTGAGGTGATGCTTCCGGCGCGCTGGAATCAAAAATTTATTTTCCACGGCGTGGGCGGACTCGCCGGGACGATGACTTCGTCTGCTAATCCTGCGGACCAGCAACTGTTCCTTCCGCGAGGGTATGCGACCGCAATCACGGACACGGGGCACCTCGTTGCCAATCCCACGTGGGAATACACGGCACCGGGAGCGCCGGACATGCCCAAAGTGATCGATTATTATTACCGCGCAGTTCATGAGGTGACGCTGGCCGCAAAAATGCTAGTGAAAAGCTATTATCGTGCGGAAACGATCCGACGCTCCTATTTCGATGGCTGCTCGAATGGCGGAAAGATGGGGATGATGGAAGCGGGCCGATATCCTGCGGACTATGACGGAATTATTTCGGGATCGCCGTGGCTCGATCCGGTGGGCACTTCGCTGTGGAGCGTAAAAAACATAAAAGCGCTGCTCGACGCGTATATTCCAGTGGCGAAATTTCAGGCGGTGAGCGCTGCGATTTTAAAGCAGTGCGACAAGCTGGATGGCGTGGCGGATGGCCTGATTCAGAATCCTGCAAAGTGTGCGTTTCAACCCGATGCGCTTGTGCCTGAGGCACTGACGCAGAAACAGGCGGACGCACTCAAGATGATCATGAACCCGGTGCGCGACGAGCAAGGCAAAATTATCTTCCCAGGAGCATCTGTGGGAAATCTCGGACAGGACAACATCACTGTCCGCGGCGCAACGAATTACCTGGATGCGCCGCCGGCCGATCCGGGCGCCGCGAAACCATGGGGAGACGGCACTTTGCCCGCGAACTGGTCCCTGGCTCAAAACATTTTGATGAAGCTGGGCTACTATGACGCGGGTAAGGATATGAATAACGAGATCGAGAGCAACGGCGTAGTGAAAACCGACGCGCTGAATCTCGTGTACACGCGTATGGCGGACGATATTCCGAACGATCCGTCGAAGCTCAGCGCATATTTTTCCAAGGGCGGGAAGCTGCTGATTTACCACGGATTCGACGACCTTATTATTTCTCCATACAGCAGCATCTGGTTTTACGAGGATCTGGCGCAGGAAAATGGCGGCTACCCGAAGCTGCAACAGAGTGCTCGTCTATTTATGGTTCCCGGAATGCAGCATTGTGTGCTTGGGGCGGGGCCAAATTCGTTTGACACTTTGACCGCGATGGAGCAGTGGGTAGAAAAGGGTATCGCGCCCGATGCGATTCCGGCGACGCACCTCGCCAATAACGTTCCTGACCGCACGATGCCGCTGTGCAAGTTTCCGGAGCAGGCTCACTACAAAGGGAGTGGTGATCCGAAAAGCGTGGGCAACTGGTCGTGCCCGCAAAATGACAAGTCGTTGCTGACGGTGGGGCCTAATGGGATCCAGGCGGGGGTAAATGCTGCGCCGGGGGCCCGCGTCAGACCCGTTGCGAACACTACTGCCAAAAGTGGAAATGGAATTTAGTAGGACGGGCTTCAGCCTGTCCGCCTTTGATTTTGCTTGCGAACCGTCGTTCGTTAGCACCCGTTGTTACGTGCACGTATTGCGGCATCGAAACCCCGGATGCCCACTTCAAGACGGGCGCTACATCATCTAAACCCACACATTGGTTACGAGGCGATTCGAAGTAATGCGTTACTTGGGAGATGGACCGGTCGGCGCGGACTCGGGCGCATCGGCAGGTGCTGGGCCCACTCGCTCGATAGTGACGTGCTGAATGTGGACCGGAGTGGTCGGCGTGTCGCCAGGATCGCGCGGCGCTCGCGCAATCGCTTTTACGACGTCCACGTTTTCGCACTGGCCCCAGATCGTGTATTTTCCATCGAACGAGGGAAAAGGGGATTCGGTAATAAAAAAGTGCGTGTCATTTGTGTCGGGTCCGCTGTTGGCCATGGCTAAGCGTCCCGGCGTGTCAAATTTCAAGGACGGCACGATTTCACTTTTGTACGGGAAACCCGGGCCCTCGGGGTGGCCGACGCCGGTGCCCAGAAGGTCGCCGCCTTGAATCATCGCCCCGGGAATCACACGATCGAAGATGAGGCCGTCAAAAAACTTCCTTTGTTCGGTTTGTTTGGTCTCTGGATGTACATAGGAGATTTTGCCAATCGCGAGGCCCACCATGGTGCGCACGGTGACAGGGGCTTCTGTCTCGAAGAGTTTGCAGGAAATTTTTCCTTTGTCGGTGTCGAGCGTCCAGTACAGGCCGGGTTTGCGCTTGTCCGCGGGAGACGGGGCTGCATTCGCCGCGGATTGGACGAATACGGATGCGAGCGCTCCTATGGTCAGAAGGGCAGCTAAGGGCTGGCATAATATTCGCGCGTGATTTCTTTTTTGTTCTGGCACTTTGCTCCGCTCCTGGAGTTGATTGCTCTAATATACAGAAAGCTCAACAGAGGGCACTGAGAAATGTGGAATCCGCTGAGCGTTGGGCTAATAGTTGCGCGCTTCTTCATCGGCGCAAGATTGGCACGTGAGCCGCTAAACAGGCCGCGGCAAAATGGTTCGCGCGAATGTGTTAAGTAGCACAGGCTCTGTTGCCTGTGAGGGGTTTCGCAAAGTGCACACAGCCACGAGTGGCTGTGCTGCTCGACGATTGATCGTCATTCTGAGCGTAGTGAGGAATTTCTCTTCCATGTAAAGTCTAAAAGAGAGGGCGACGTACAATCAATTCGCGCCACGTTTTTGAGGATTTAATTTTTTACGTACTTTTTCAGATCCATCGGGCCGACTTCAGCGCCATAGATAGTTCCGTGGCTGTCCACGGCGACGCCCTCCGCGGCGCTGCTGGATTGTTTCGGATCTGGGTCCGGAATAAATGCGGTGACGATGCCGGTTTTCGCGCTGCCGATTCGCATGCCTCGTTTGCAGCCAGGGTTGTTTCCGTATCCCGGCGTTTCTCTGGACTCCGAATCCACGACATACATCGTGTCGTCCTTGGCGATAAAAATTCCGCTGGGGCGTCCGAATTGCTTCCATTCGTTGAGGTATTTTCCGTCCTGAGTGAAAATCTGGATGCGATTGTTGGCGCGATCCGCAACAAACAAACGGCCTTTGGAGTCTAGTGCGAGAGCGTGCGGCGTGTTGAATTCTCCGTGGCCCGTGCCGAGCATTCCCCATTCTTTAATGAATCTTCCCTCTTTTGAAAATTTTACGATGCGGGCGTTCATCTGCGATTCGGGCGGAGAACTGTGGCCGTCGGCCACAAAAATATCTCCACCGGGAGCAACGAGAACAGCCGACGGACGATTAAAGGTGTCGTGCGTATTACCGGGTTGGCCGGCTTTTCCCAGCACCATCAGGACCTTTCCGTCCGGACTGAATTTGAAAATCTGATGGCCTTTTCCGTGTTTGCCGACGTCATCCGAAGTGCCCAGCGCGCCTACGCCATCCGTTACCCAAACGTTTCTTTTTTTATCCACAAAAATTCCGTGCGGAAGCACAAACAATCCTGCGCCGAAATTTTTCAGCATTTTTCCGGAGGGGTCGAATTCCAGAATGGGAGGGATGTCTGAATTTGCGCAGCCGTTGCCGCCGCAGCGTTCGTAGGTCCAAATGTTTCCGTCGGGGCCGATGGCTACTCCGGAGGTCGCGCCCCATTTCCGGCCGTTGGGCAGTTTCGCCCAGTCGGAGATTGTCTTGTAAGGGTTTGGCAAATCGTTGGGCGGTGCGTAGCTAGCCTGAGCGTGAGTGGTTGCGGTTGGGACCCCTAGCAGCGGCAAGGCCACGACTATGGAGAGTAAGAATCGTTCTGCGCGACTCATGAATTCTCTTTTCGTGTCGTACGGTGAAATGAAAAGAAGTTCTCCGGTTTGAAGAACGACCGGCCGCTACGAAATTCTACCTTCTCTGGATATTTACGGCGTAATAGTCCGATACCAGCAGTGCGAGCGCGATGACGGACCTTTTTAAAAATTGAAATTTCATTTTCAACCCCATCCTCGCCCCACGAACTTTACACGCGCGCCTGACGAAATCCCGCGTCGAGGAATATCTACTGAGCGGCAAGCGGACGCGGCACATGCTGCGTCATTAGCACGAGCGGGCCGCCGGATGGCTTGAATTGGTGCGGCGTGTTTTCCGGAATGATTGTGAAATCGCCTTTGCCAACCGTCTGACTCGTTCCGCCTTCGATGGACGTGCCGGAGAGGTTTGCGGCATTCGTGCGCTTCTGGCCAACGACAGTTCCGCCGGTGATAAGCGTTCCGCTTCCGTCGATCACATAAACAATTTCCGCTTCTTTTTCGTGCACGGCGACTGCGCCTTCGATGGGGCGGTACTCCAGGTTCGTCACATAAGGAGAGAGCGAAAGAATCGGTTCGGCAACCATGACCTGACCTTCTTTGTGTTCGGCTTTTGCTTTTGCGAGAAGAGCCTGCACGTCCGCCGAAGATGAAAACGTTTTCATCGGTGCAAGAGTCGTTTGAGATGCAGGCGCCTGCGGCGGTTTAGCCGCGGGACGAGCCATGACCACTACTGCTGCAACCAAGGTCAACACCACGCTTATTCCAAGAGTTCGCATTCGCTTCTCCCGCCAACGAAATTTCCGCTTCCACGTACGGATGGGCAATCTTATACACCAGGAATCGTTTCGCGCGAACTCAATTTGCTGTTTCAGGCGCCGTCTCTCAACGGTCTGCGAACGCAAAAGCAATTCCTTTCAAAATGAAAACGGAAAGATGTACGATTCTCCCTTGCCGTCGTACCATCTCACCTGCTGGATGGAGTGAGACGAACCTAACGGATATTTGCGGAGATCTGAATGGTAAAACTGCTTGTACACTGGATCCTGAGCGCACTTTGCCTGCTGCTCGTGGCGCATTTTGTTCCTGGATTTTACATCAGCGGGTTTGGCACCGCACTGATCGCCGCGGTGGTCATCGGGTTGGTTAACGGCACGATCGGCATGCTGCTGAAAATTCTCACGTTTCCCCTCACGATTTTGACGTTCGGAATTTTCTGGCTGGTGATTAACGCGCTGATGTTGAAATTTGCCGCCCTCTTTGTGCCGGGTTTCGTGGTGCGCGGGTTGTGGCCTGCATTTTGGGGCGGCTTGATTCTCAGCGTGCTGAATATGATTGTTCGGCAAGTTCTGAAGAAGAGCGGGGAGTGAGCGTGGCATGGGCTTCAGCCAGTGTTGTAGTGCTTACTTAGAATATCCTCGCGAATTTTCGATTTTGGTTGGACTGAATGCCACAGGCTGAAGCCTGTGCTACCGGAAATTCAATAATCTTCTGCCGGCTTGCGGCTAAAGGGAGACTTTGGCGTGCGGGGGGCGCGGGCCACGCGATAATCTTCCAATTCTGCATTGGTGATGGCGTAATGCGTTTCCGGCGGATGGTTCGCGTTGGCCAGCAGTTCGCGGTGCAGTTTGCGGGAGCAAACATCCGGCGCGTCCTGAATGCGCAGCAGGCGTTCGTTAAACGCCGCGGCTGGAATGGTCAGCGTGAATTCGCGGGGCTCGGTGGAAACTTCGCGTACCGCAAACGTATATTCACGCTCGAGCGGTTTTACTTGGTAGCCTAAAAATTGAACGATGATTTCGTGGCTCACTTGGCGCCTGCTGCGAGTGCGATTTTCGACGTCTCATTGGCCGCTGCGGCAGCGATCGCATCCTTGAGCTTTTTGGTGCGCCGTTTTTTCGGGGGAGCGCCCTCCGCACGGTCGACGACCATCATGCTCGTGACAAATTTCTTAATGCCGTGCGCGTCAAAGTCGATTGAAGTGCGGTCTGAATTCGATGCGGTAACTATTCCCAAGCCGTATTGAAAGTGCTTGATGTATGCGCCTTCTTCGAGTGCTTTCAAGGTGCCTCCTCGTGTGGAACGCGCCTGGCGTTCCGGGCGATTTGCATTTGCAGCAAAAAGTCAAAAGCAGACAGGCCGAAGCCTTTTCTACTGATATGGCCGGGCAAAAAAAATGGCCCACAAGCGCGGACTTGCAGGCCTTCAAAAGTCTAAAGGTTTACAAGAGCAACGATATCAAGCCCCATTTTAGCACGTGAAATTGGCCCAGCCTAACGATATCCCGTCGGAAAGCTCACGGGCAGCGGCGAAATAGCTATCGTGCCGGAGAAAAAATCCAGTCGAAAGGGAGAATTCGTAACAGTCTCGTCTTGGACGCTTTGCCTGTCCACCCGCACCGCGGGCTTTCGCAGACAATGTGCTCCTCGCCGAAGATTTTCATCGCCTCATTTTCAGAGAGCGCCGGCTCGGAACATTTTCGTTGGAAATTGATAGTGTGCCCGCCTTTAGGGCATGCGAAGACGATGCGGTATGCGTTGCTCATACCTAAGAATAACACGTATTGTGGAATCTGGCCAATTTGAGGCCTTGCAGTATGCAAATCGACCCTGTTTATGCGTGTTTCACGCATCTCCGGAGTTAAGCGCGAAGCGAAAGAATACTCGATTCGCCGTCGCGCCGCTCCTGCGTGATGCCGTGCTAGTGTTTCGCCGCGTAATCTTTCTGGAAATCGTTGCGACTGTTTTTCACGGAAAAACTGCCATCCTGCCGGGCGGTTAATTGGATGTAATACACGGGCCCCTCGTTGGGAACGCCGGTCGGCACCGTTCCGCCCGTTCCGAGGTTGGCGATAAATTTCTCGGGCATGTTGTGGTCTGTCGCGCCTTCGGCAAAGTGCAATTGCCAGAGGTCTTCGAGGCCGGGAGACGACTTCAGCGTCTCGAAAGTGGCCACCGCGCCGCCCTTGTTGGCGCCGTTGTCCATGATGGCGACGCGAGGCCGCTCCGCGTGCACGAGCATCGGCAGGCTGGAGATGTCCTGACCGTGATGGGAGACGACGTAAGCGTCAATCGTGCCGATCAGATTTTTAGGGCAAGCCAGATCGTGCTCCTTGTTCCAAGTGAGATCGCCGAAGTCGGCGATGCGAAATTTGCCGAGGGAAATGACCATGCCGACGGATTGCTTGTTCTCTCCGCCGACGAGTGGATCTTTCACTTCGTCTTTGGCAACAAATCCTCCACAATCCGGATTGTCTGCGCCCGCGCCGGGCAGCGCTTTGGAAATCGTTTCAGCGGCAGCGGAAATTACCTGAACGTCGAGGCCCGCGATCGGAACCTTATCGCCGGGTTTTACTTGGATGTGCTTGCCTTCTCCACGCACCGTGAGATATGCGGCATAAGTTGCTGGAACGTTCAGTGTTTCTTCCGCGCTCGGACCGTGATCGACAAAGTTTTTGATCGGGATCTGCTTAGCGAGATCCACAACCCCTCCCGCATGGTCACCGTGATAATGAGTGAGGACCAGGTAATCGATCTGGCTTACGCCCGCTGCTTTTGCAACGCTGACGATCCGGCCGGAGTCGCGCGCGCCTGCCCAACCGGTATCGACGAGAAGGGATTGACCGGTGGGCGAAACAAACAGCGTCGATTGACCGCCCTCAACGTCAATGAAATAAACTTCCAGGACCTTTTTCTGCTGAGCCCGCAGCGCGGGTGAGGCCAATCCGACGGCGATTACGATTGCGAGCAAAAGTGCTTTGCGCATGGTTCCTCCACCAATTTTGAGCGTGACGAAATGATGTTTCCAAATGTTTGATTGCCGTTTGTCAGGTATGCCGTGCATCACCCGTCCTGAGATCGCGGCGTGGTCAGCGGGGAAAGTATACACAATTAAAATTGGGGAACGCGAATTTTGCTTGTCAGCAACGGGGCCGAGCGATTAGTCTTTCGTTTCATGCCCCGATACCTCTCCACGTCCCGCATTGCGGCTACGGCTGCGCGCCTCGCGCTGCTGTTTTTTGCCGTGGCGTTTGGCACGGCGGCTCATGACATTCCGAGCGACGCAACGGTGCAGATGTTTTTCAAGCCGGACGGCAACCACCTGAACATTCTGATGCGCGTCCCGCTGAAAACAATGCGCGACGTGGAGTTCCCCGAGCAGGGCCAGGGTTATCTGGACTTTGACCGCGTCGATCCGACTCTTCGGGAGGCAGCCACGTTGTGGCTATCGGACTTTATCGATGCGTATGAGGGTGACACGAAGCTGCCCAAGCCACGCGTGGCTGCGACGCGGCTCTCGCTGGAGTCGGATCCGTCGTTTGCGTCGTACGAGCAGGCGCTCGCGCATCTCGACGCTCCCAGGCTGACGAACAAGACCCCGGTTTTCTGGGACCAGCTGATGATGGACGTGCTGTTTGAATATCCGATTCAGTCGGACCAATCCCATTTTTCGATTCATCCTGGCCTTGACCGGCTGGCCTCGCGGATTGTGATCGGGCTGCGTTTTCTGCCGCCCGGCGGCGCAGTTCGCGCGTTTGAATTTCTCGGCGACCCCGGCCTTGTGCACTTGGATCCGCGCTGGTTTCAAGCTTCCGGACAGTTTATTAAGCTCGGTTTTTATCACATACTCGATGGGACCGACCATTTGTTGTTTTTGTTCTGCCTGGTCATTCCATTTCGCAAATTCCGGTCGCTGATTCCGGTAGTCACGTCCTTCACCATCGCACATTCGATCACGCTGATCGCGTCCGCCTATAATCTGGCGCCGGATGCGCTGTGGTTTCCTCCACTGATCGAAACGCTGATCGCCATGTCGATCGTATACATGGCGCTGGAAAATATTGTGGGCGGCGCAACGGTGCAACGCCGTTGGATGATCACGTTCGCCTTCGGGCTGGTACATGGATTCGGCTTTTCGTTCGCGCTGCGGCAGACGATGCAATTTGCGGGCTCGCATTTGCTGGCGTCGCTGCTTTCCTTCAACGTAGGCGTCGAATTGGGGCAGCTGATGGTTCTCGCGCTGATGATTCCCGCGCTGGATTTTCTTTTCAAGCGCGTGGTGGCTGAGAGAATGGGCACCATTATCCTTTCGGCTATCGTGGCGCATACGGCTTGGCACTGGATGCTGGAGCGCTACCAGGTGCTCAGCCAATACCATATTCGTTTTCCGGCCATGGAGGCCGCGCCGCTGGCGAAGGCTTTGCGTTTGTTGATGCTGATCGTCATTGCTGCCGGGCTGGTCTGGCTCGTATTTGGATTGCTGTGGCCTCGCATTGGGCAGTCGAAGCCGATCGAAGAAGATCCCGCCGTTCGCTTGCCATAATTTTGTAAACATATTCGTACCTTTCTCACGTCCATTCTGGCCGCTTGACATCGGACTGAATGCGTTTACACTGGGCGGGACGAAAACCATTCCAAGCGCAATTCCAGCTAGAAATCTAAATATCGATCGTCGGTGATGCCAAAAAACTTTCAGTTCGCGGCCTCCAGGTACTATCTTGCTGAGGTATGCGCGCGATGATCGATGTGCGCGAGGAGATTGCCAACGCTCCGATCGGGCGTTATCACCGCTTTCTCGCATCGCTGATCGGCATGGTCGTCTTTTTTGACGGCTACGATACTTTCAATCCCGCCTACGTCATTCATTACGTTGTGAAGCCGTGGCATCTTGCGCCGGGTCAGGCTGGATTGCTTGTTTCCAGCGGCTTGATCGGATTTATGATCGGTGCGCTGTTGCAGGGAAAATTTTCAGATCGCTATGGGCGGCGCGCAACGCTTCTCGTTGCTTTGTGGATTGTCACGATTTTCAGTTTTGCAACGGCAACGCTCGGGAATTCATTCATCGCATTTTGCGGTCTTCGATTGCTGACTGGGCTTGGCATGGGAGCGCTTCTGCCGCTCGGCGTGACCTACGTGAATGAGTACGCGCCGCGCCGCCTGGCAAACACCTTTTCGATGTGGGGATGGGCGCTGGGGTGGGCCACCGGAGGCATAGTCGCGGCCGCGGTGGGAGTGTATCTGACGCCGATGTTTGGATGGCAGGCGCTGTATTACTCAGCATCGCTCTCCGTCATTCTGGTCATGGTTTGTCACGTGGCGCTTCCCGAGTCTCTGCAATTTTCCGCAATGCGCGGCAATTGGCAGGGCATCGCGGAGGTTTTGTCGCGTTTAAATCCGTCGCAAGCGGTTCGCTACGCAGTGCCCGGCGAAAGATTTGTGTTTCCGGAGCCGAGCGATCGGCCTGCCTCCGTTTCTCTACTGTTGTCGCCGCGCTACCGCCGCACTACACTCTCCGTTTGGGCTTCCGCATTTTTTATCTTGTTCGGAATTTGGGGGCTTTCGGGATGGGTTCCCACCGCCATGATGCAGCGTGGGGAGGGATTTGCGACGAGCTTCAGTTTCGGCGCGTTGATTCAGGTGATGGCTTTTATCGGGTCGCTCGTGTGCGGGTACATTGCAGACCGCACGGGGAGGGACCGCGAGGCAATGTCCGTGTGGTGGTTCGGTGGCGCGATCTCCGTGGGATTGCTTGTGCTCTTTAATGTTCACGCGCTGAACATTGCTTGCGTAGGCGGGGCGGGATTCTGCATTCTGGGCGGGCAAAACATTTTGAATAATTTTACGGCTGCGTCGTATGACACGGAAGTTCGCGGCACGGCGGTCGGCATGATGCTAGGGGTCGGGCGCGCGGGTGGAATTCTCGGGCCGTTCATTACCGGTCTTTTGCAGCAACACACACCCGGCACTTCTGGCCTGTTCCTCGCGATCGGCGCGGCATCGTTCGTGGGAGGCTGTGCGATCCTGTTTGCGAGTTCGAGAGTTTCGCACGCGCGCGCGGGTAGCCCCGAGCCGTTGCGGACCTGATAGAAAACCGAAAATTGCAGTTCGTGTAATGCCATGAGTGTCTAGCCCCGGAGACGCACCGATGACGCCGTCAAAGCCCGCTGCACTGATCACCGGAGCAGCCACCGGAATTGGCCGAGCCGCGGCCGTGGCACTGGCTGCTGCAGGTTATGACGTCGCCATCAATTACAGCCGCAGCGAAGACGCGGCGCGCGAAACCGCGGCACAAGCGCGGGCAAACGGCGCAAAAACCGTGCTCTTTCGGTGCGATGTAAGCGACGATGCGTGCGTGCGCAAAATGCTCGCGGCGGTGGAGAAAGAATTTGGGCGACTGGACGGCCTTGTAAACAATGCTGGTACCACGTCCAACGTAAAGCCCAGCGACTTCGAGGGAATGACCGCGGAGGAATGGGATCGGGTTTTCGCGGTCAATGTGCGCGGAATGTTTCAAGTGACGCGCGCGGCGACTCCAATGTTGAAAGCATCGCGCGGAAGCGTGGTCAATACCGCCAGCATTGTTGGTCTGCGACCCGGACCGCAACCGCTGCCTTATGCCGCAAGTAAAGCCGCTGTTGTAAGCCTCACAAAATTGCTGGCGCTGAATCTGGCGCCGGACGTGCGCGTAAACGCCGTAGCCCCTGGCTGGATGGAAGGCGACTGGATGCAGCGCATGCTGGGTGACAGATATGATGATTTAATGGCGAGGCGCGCGAAGAGCACACCACTGCGGCGGTGCGCGACAGCGGAAGATGTGGCCGAGGTCATCGTGAATCTCATTGTCAGCAATCGCTTTGTGAACGGCGAAATTATCGTGATTGACGGAGGCTTTTCGGCCACCACCTAACTGTCGCGCCGGCAATCCTGCCGGCACGTTTGGGATTTTTTGCGGAATCGGAAAGCGAGCCGGCGAGACGCCGGCGGTACGAAGAAACGGCCTCCTTCAAAAGGTTGATAAGTTTTAGAAATGCCCGGAGAGGAGAAAACGTGTTGGAAGGGGTTGTGCCATTTCCGCCTGAATTTGCCCGGCGCTATCGCGAAAAAGGATATTGGATCGATCAATCGCTCGCCCAGGAATATCGGATTGCTTTGGGTAAATATCAAGAGCGGGTCGCGCTGCTGGATCGAGATCGCTCCATCACGTATGGCGAACTCGACCGGATGTCGGACAATCTCGCGCTGAATCTTCTGGAAATCGGGTTTCGACCGCTCGACCGGTTCGTGGTGCAATTGCCGAACGTCGCGGAATTCGTAATGCTGTATCTTGCGCTGCAAAAAATTGGCGGTATTCTGATCGCCGCGCTCATGCCGCACCGGTACGCGGAGATCAGCCAATTTGTGGAACTCTCGGGAGCGGTGGCGTGCGTGGTTCCCGAGCAGCAAGGGGACTTCGATTACTGCGCGATGGTCGATCGGATCCGGCAAAAAGTTTCGCACCTGCGCCACGGAATTGTTCTGGGCCCCGCACGTCCCGGATTTTTCTCCCTCACAGATTTGATCTCAAAACCAGCAACTCTGCCAAAATCCGCGTTGGACGAAATTCGCCTCAATCCAGAAGACCCCTGTATCTTTCAACTTTCGGGCGGAACAACGGGCATTCCGAAGCTGATTCCACGCACGCACAACGACTACGCGTACAACACGAAGATGGCGTGCAACGTCTGCGATGTCAGCGAGAGCACCGTCCTGCTCATCATTTTGCCCATCGCGCACAATCTGCCGCTGGCGTGCCCAGGCATTCAGGGCGTTCTATTTAACGGCGGACGCATCGTTCTGAGCATGAGTCCGCGGCCGGAAGACGTTTGCGCGCTGATCGAAAAACATCGCGTCACGCACATCAAATTGGTACCTGCGTTGCTCATCCGCTTGCTGCATGATCCGGCTGTCGCGCGCCACGATCTGTCCTCGCTAAAAATTATTCAGAGTGGCGGACAGTCGATGCTGCCTGAAGTGCGCCTGCTCTCAAAAAAATTAATTCCCAGCGCCTTTGTGCAGGAAAATTTCGGAATGTCCGAGGGTTTACTGATGTTCGTGCGACTGGACGACCCACTGGACGTGAGCCAAGAAACTGTGGGCCGGCCCGTTTCGCCTGATGATGAAGTGCGTCTGCTCGATGACGACGATCGGGAAATTCTCGGTGGGGCAGTGGGCGAGCTTTGCTGTCGCGGACCGTATACGCTGCGGGGATACTTCGGAGTGCCGGAATATAACGCGCGCACGTTTACGCCGGATGGATTTTACCGCTCCGGAGACCTTATGCGGCGGCACAAATCGGGGAACTATATCGTGGAGGGGCGCAAAAAAGATCTGATTAATCGCGGTGGCGAAAAAATTAGCGCCGAGGAAATTGAAAATTTAATTCTGTCGCACCCGTCGGTGAAAAACGCATCCTGTGTGCCCATTCCCGACCCTATATTGGGCGAGCGCATGTGTGCCTGCGTCCTGCTGCGAGAAAATCAACAGTTGAAATTCGACGATCTGAAACAATTTTTGCTGGCTAAGGAAATTGCAAAATATAAATTGCCGGAACGGCTTGAAATCATGCAGGATTTTCCATTGTCGCCGTTCGGTAAAGTTTCCAAGAAATCGCTGACGGAAATGATCGCGCAGAAAATGGGCGAGGAACAAAAAAGCGAGAGCGGATCGGCGGCGTAGCAAGGAAGCGTTTCAACTTGAGCAGAAAATCCCCGGATCTCAAACCGGGCCACAGCAATTGGACACGCAGGCCCTGTCGCTGTAGCCCACCTCTTCAGAGGCGGGGCCTTTTGTCACTTTAAGAAACGAAGTGCTGAGGAAATTCGTGAGAATCGTTGACGTTCACTGCTACCCGAACACGCAAGAATGGATTGCCTGCCAGCAGCCCTATGTGGACGCGCTGGCTAAATACTGGAACCGCCCGTGGCTGCCCAAGCAAGAAGACGAGGTTGTAGAGGAATTTACGGAGGCCGGCGTCGAAGCGATTCTTGTCGCGCTGGATCTGGAAACAACCGTTGGGACGCCGCCGTGTTCGAACGAGTACGTTTCCGCGATGCAGAAGCGCCACCCGCAGAGAATTATTCAATCTTGGGCCGCGGTGGATCCCTTCAAGGGTGATGAAGCCCTGCGCGAGGCGCGCCACGCGATTGAAGATCTGGGCATGCTCGGCTTTCATTTCCATCCGATCATCGGCCACTACGCGGTGAATGATCGCGGCCTGTACCCGCTGTTCGAACTGATTGATGCGATGAACGTCCCCGTGATGATTGATGTGGGCACGACCGGCATGGGCGCGGGGATGCCGGGAGGCATGGGCGCGAAAATTCGCCACGCGCATCCGTCTGCCATAGATGAACTGGCGGCGGATTTTCCTGCGCTGACGATTCTGGCCGCCCATCCGGGCTGGCCCTGGGTGGACGAAATGACCGCGGTGGCTCTGCACAAGGGAAATGTATTCTGGGAATTATCCGGGTGGGCGCCGCAATATTTTCCGCCGCAACTGAAAAAAGATATTCGCGGTCGCCTGAAAGACAAGATCATTTTCGGAAGCGACTACCCCAGCATTCCTTATGAGCGAGTGCTGCGCGAGTGGCACGAACTCGGCTACTCGTCCGAAATTATGGAACAAGTTTTTCACGGCAATGCCGAGCGGGTGCTGAAAGTTTAAAATCCGCACAATAAAATCGCGCTCGTTTCCCCCTGTAGCGTCCGCCTTCAGGCGGGCACCTGCCCAAATTGTCGCGGCGGGTTCGCCGCATCGTCACTCCGGTTGACGTATGCCTTCCCCGCGCGGATCGCTGCGACACTTTGCAACTTCTGCCGCCCCGAGCGCTTCTTTCCGGTGCTATCGGTGAAGGTAAACGAGCCTTCGCGCGCTTCCAGAATCGTGATGTCCGCCACTGAACCGGGCCGGAGGGTGCCCAGTTCCATGCCAAAACCGAACATGTGCGCGGGATTAATTGTGGCACGCTCGATCACTTGATCGATGGTCATGCCGATAGCCAGAAATTTGGAAAGCTCGGTGACCAAATCGTAGACCGGACCGTTGATACTCAAGCCGCCAAGGTCCGTGCCAATCGTGTCAGGCAGAAAATTCTGCTGCATGCATTTTTCCGCGACATCGAGGCTCAGGTGCGGGCCGCCGTCGCCCACGTCGAATAGTACGCCGCGCTCGCGGCAATCGAGCATCTCCGGCAAAATTTTACCGTTCGCGTCGAGCGGGCCGTTTGGCCGCCCTGTGTAGCAGTGCGTGAGAATATCACCCCTACGCAACTGTTTGAGAATTTCCGGTAGCGGGGAATACGAATCACCGACATGCACCATCAGCGGAAGATGCGATATTTCGGCGGCCTGAAGCGCTCGCTTCAAAACTTCCAGATCATTTGCTCCGGTAATTTCGCGGGAAAGGCGCGCCTTGATCGCCACGACATCGGGCTTGTTCGCGTCAGCCGCCCGTGCCGTCAGCTGCGGATTCACCCAATCGAGATTGGAATAATTTCCGGCGAGACCCATCAACGTGCCTCTCGCGCCGATATCGATCATCGCGAAGACACGCGTGGCAGAGGGTTTGATCACGTACTGGCGGAATCCGGCGATGGAAAAATATCCCGCGGAGCCTGCGTCGACCGCCGTCGTTACGCCGCGCCCGAGGCAATACTGATCCGCGTTTACGCCCGTGGGGCCGATTCCCTCAAAAAGATGCGCATGCACGTCGATCAGCCCGGGCGTGACGATTCTGCCCTTGGCGGAAATCAACGTGCGCGATCCATCTGCTGGAATGTCCGCAGCGATCTGTAAAATTTTTCCATTTTTTACGGCGATATCCATTTGCGCGTGCAACTTTTGGCTGGGATCGACGACCGTTCCGCCCTTGATCAGCAGGTCTCGGCTTTGTGTCAACGCCGCGCCCATATCTTGTGGAGAGGAAGTTGGCTCAGTTGCCGCGCGGCTGAACTTTGGTGCAGCGAGCAGCGGGGTCCCGGCAAGTAGTTTCGAAAATTGTCGACGTGTCAGCATGAAACTCCTTTTGATTCACTATTACGTTTCGATTTTTATCGTACCGGTCGACGGCGCGGAATGATTGTGATGGCCCTCACTCATGCCAAGCAAGATGGTTTCGGGTTACTTCTTTTCGTATCGTTTGAAATTTTTCGGTCCTACTTCTGCACCATACACATTGCCGGCAGGATCCGCCGCAACTCCTTCGGCGGCGGTTCCGTTTGTAGGTTCAAGACCTTGTCCTGGAGTGAGCACTGGATCCGGAATAAACGCGGTGACCTTGCCGTCTTTTACACTGCCGATGCGAATGCCTCGCCGCACGCCGGGATTTCTGGAATCATTCGATTCTGAATCGGCGACGTACAAAATATCGCGCTTGTCGATGTATATCCCGCTCGGCCGTCCAAACTGTTTCCACTCCTGTAGAAATTTTCCATCCTGATCGAAAATCTGCACGCGGTTGTTTCCGCGATCGGCAACGAATAATCGGCCTTTGGAATCCATAGCCAGGGAGTGCGGATTGTTGAACTCTCCCGGACCCGTGCCCTGTTTTCCCCATGCCTTGATAAATGCGCCGTCCGGAGAAAATTTCACAATTCGCGCGTTGGAGCCCGGTCCGTGGCCGTCGGCAACGAAGATGTCTCCATTCGGAGCGATCAGCACGTCGCTGGGCTTGTTAAAGGTGTCTTGGGCGTCTCCCGCGACTCCGGCCTTGCCGAGCGTGCGCAAAACTTTTCCATCCTGGTCAAATTCAAAAACCTGGTCGCCCTTTCCGTTTTCCGCGTCGCCGTCCGTCACCCAGATGTTATTTCTTTGATCGACGAAAAGGCCATGGGGGCGCACGATCATCCCCGCGCCAAAACTTTTCAGCAGATTTCCAGACGCATCGAATTTCAGTACGGGCGATAGACTGGAATTGGCGCAGGACGTGCCGCCGCATCGCTCGACAACCCAGATACTTTTCCCGTCTCGGTCAATATCCGCACTGATTACCTGTCCCCACGTTCGGCCTTCGGGAAGTTTTGCCCAATTCTCAACCGTGCGGTATGGGTTGGGCGCGGAATTGATATCCGTTTGTGCGTTCGCGCGCGCGCTGATGAGCATGGGCAGAGACAGGCACAAAATCCCTAAGGCGAAAGTTCTGCCGTTCACGAATGTCATGCAGCCCTCGCTGATTTTTACTTTGAAAACATCGCGTCGTTCGCACTCATCTTACTTCACTTCCGCCGCTTTTCTTACAAGAACCGAAAGAGCACGAGGGTCTTGTTACGCAGGTCAGGGCAGGCAAGACGTGATATAAGTTTCGTCAACGAAGGTACACGATTTCGGAAGGAAATGTTCATGTCGCAGACTACAGAACCAAGAGCATCGGATCGCAAATGGCTCGGCCTGTATGACCGGCCGCACCGCGATCTGCGTGAATTTCTGGAACGCGCGGAGCACCTTGGTGAAGTCACACACGTGCGGGGAGCGAATTGGGATTTGGAATTGGGCGCGCTCGCGGAAATCGTCAATCACAAAAAATCGGAAGCGCCGGCGCTGCTGTTCGATGAAATTGCCGGTTACGCAAAAGGATTTCGCGTTCTTTCCGGGTCGGGAAATTCAGCCAAGCGCATGGCGCTCATGCTTGGTTTTCCCATGCCGCGAACGGCCATCGATGTGGTGCAGGGTTTTCGCGATCGCATGAAGCAGCACAAGCCGATCCCGCCCGTTACGGTGAAGCACGGTCCGATCTTGGAGAATATCGATCGCGACGAAAATGTGGACCTCTACAAATTTCCTGCGCCTCGCGTGCACGAGCGGGATGGCGGGCGCTACATCGGCACCGAAGATCTGGTGATCATGCGCGATCCGGACGAAGGCTGGGTGAACGCGGCAACGTATCGAGTGCAGGTTCACTCCAAAAATACGACCGGCCTGTGGATGTCTCCCGGAAAACACGGCAGGCAAATCCGCGACAAATATTTCAAGCAGGGGAAGCCATGCCCCGTGCTCGTTTGCTGCGGGCACGATCCGCTGTTGTTTTTGGCCGCCGCGAATGAAATAAAATTTGGCATTTCGGAATTTGATTATGCCGGCGGACATCGCGGCGAACCGTTTGAGGTGATTCCCAGCGAAATTTATGGATTGCCTATGCCCGCGCATGCGGAAATTATTATGGAAGGCGAACTGTCTCCGGGAGATGTGCATACCGAAGGCCCGTTCGGCGAATTTACAGGTTATTACGCGAGTCCGTCCAGCGAACAACCTGTGATTCGCGTGCGCCGCGTTTATCACCGCAACGATCCCATCCTCACAATGGCCACACCCATGCGACCCCCGTCGGACATGTCTTTCGGCCGTTCCATCGTGAAGTCGGGCATGATTTGGGACGCGATCGAGCGCGCAGGAATTTCCGGCGTGCAAGGAGTGTGGTGCCACGAAGCAGGCGCGATGCGCCTGTTCAACGTTATTTCCGTGAAGCAAGCGTATGCGGGGCACGCGAAACAAGTGGGGTTGGTTGCGGCAGGCTGCCAGGCGGGAGCGTATCTGGGTCGTTTTGTCGTGGTGGTAGACGAAGATGTGGATCCGACGGATTTGTTCGACGTGGTGTGGGCGATTTCCACTCGCTGCGATCCCGCGCTGGATATTGAAATTATTAAACGCATGTGGAGTGGGCCGCTCGACCCGATTATTCCGCACGGCTCGCCTGTGAATTACAGCTCGCGAGGTTTGATCGATGCGTGCCGGCCGTTTGAACGGTTGAAGGATTTTCCGCCGGTTGCGGGCGCAACCGCAGAGTTGAAGGCGAGAGTCGCGGCAAAATTCGCGGACGTGCTCCGTAAAATTTAACTGGGCTGCGAAAGATGCTGTGATTTTAGTGGCATAGGCTTCAGCCTGTGCGGTTTTAGTCCTTGCAAGGTCTAACCCCGCACAGGCTGAAGCCTATGCCACAGAACGCAATCATGACGAATGCAAAAACGATTAACATTCCGGAATTAATTGACGCGCAGAAAGTCGGCGCGTTTCAGATCCGCATTCTGATTTTGTGCGCGCTGGCCGCCATGCTTGATGGATTCGCCGCCCAGATGATCGGGTATGTGGCGCCATCGCTGGCGTACGAAATGCATCTGGCTCCCTCCGAGCTGTCGCGAATTTTTGCCGTGAGCTTGATTGGATTAATGCTGGGCGCGTTGAGCTTTGGCCCAATCGCGGATCGCTATGGCCGTAGGCGCGTGATCGTAAGCTGCACGCTGCTTTTTGGCCTCTTCACCCTAGCGACGGCATTCGCGCATTCTGTAAACAGCCTCATCGCGCTTCGATTTCTCGCCGGGCTCGGATTCGGCGGAGTGATGCCCAATACGATTGCGCTGACCGCGGAATATTCTCCGCAGCGTCGCCGCGGCACGATGATCACCATCATGTTCTGTGGGTTCCCGATTGGCGCGACGATCGTTGGATTTGCCGCGGTGCCCATCCTGCCCGCGTATGGATGGCGCGGCGTTTTCGTCTTGGCCGGATTTATGCCGCTGCTGCTGGTTCCGTTGCTCGCGCTGCTGCTGCCCGAATCAATTCGCCACCTTGTCGTTCATGGGAAAGAAAATTCGCAGGTGAGAGATCTGCTGGCGCGCGTGAATCCAGAACTTGTTTTTCCCGGTGATACAAATTTCGTGGTGCACGAAGAACGCGCGCCGGGTTTGCCAGTGCTGCATCTTTTTCGGCAAGGCCGCGCGCTTGCCACAGTTTTGCTCTGGATCGCATTCTTCGTGAGCCTGCTTGATATTTATTTGCTTTCGAGTTGGCTGCCCACCGTATTTCACAATGCCGGAATTGCGCTTTCGCTTTCTGTTGCAGCCACCGCGGTATTTCAGGGCGGAGGCGTAGTCGCCAGCCTGATCCTTGGAATTTTTATCGACCGCTTTGGCGCGTTTCGCACGGTCGCATTCATTTATTTATTGGGAGCGGTTTTCGTGGCGTTGCTGGGCCACGTGCATTCCATCGGGTTTATCATGGCGGCCGCATTTTTCGCGGGTGCTGGAATTGTTGGCGGGCAAACGGGGACAAATGTTCTGGCGGCGACGCTTTATCCGACTTACATCCGCTCGACGGGCGTCGGATGGGGACTGGGGATTGGGCGCATCGGATCGATCCTGGGGCCGATCTTTGGAGGGATTATGCTTTCGTTACATTTGCCGCTGGCCACGATTTTTCTGGTCGCGGCGGTTTCTGCATTTACAGGTGGCGCGGCGATTTATTTGATGGGACGCGCGACGCCTGCGCAAAGTGCGAAAGAGGCACTTGGTCCCGAATTATCTGTGTAGGGCGGCGGCTGTTGTGGCATAGGCTTCAGCGTGTGCGGTTTTAGTCATCGGAAGGCCCAAACCCACACAGGCTGAAGCCTCTGCCGCGTAAAAACCTCAATTCGCGGCGGGCGCGAGATTTTGCGTAAGCTCGATGCGCGTGCCCCACGGGTCTGTCAGGTAGGCGACTTTCGTGGTGCCGTTAGGAGCCGTGCGAATCGCTTCGTCGAGTTTGATCCCTTGTGCGTCGAGTTTTTTCACGAAGGCGTCGAGATCCTTTATATCAAAGCCAATGTGATCGAGCGAACGCCCTTTCGTCGGTGCCAGCGCCGTTTTTCCTTGTGAAAAGGATAGATTCACACCCGGCAAATCATCGCAATCGATCCAACCCGGGGTAGCTACACGCGCGCGTTTTCCCGGGACGCCGCCAAAAGTTTTTGCATACCATGCCTGCATCAAAGGAATGTCGACAGGGTAAAAATGAATGTGATTCATTTCCACGGCATGCGCGATGGAAGGATCGCCGAAAAATTCCACGCGAATTCCATCCGGTCCGTGCACGTAACCCTGGTTTGGATTCGTGGCCTGCTCGATTTCCACGCCGTCCGCTTTCCATTTGGCCATCGTCGCCGGCAAATCTTTCATCACAAAACCGAAATGATCCACGATTGAGCCGGCTGGCGGCGCTGTGGGCTCCGCTTGCCGCAGCATGATGTAGACGCCGGGAAACTGGATCAGCATGAGCTGCCCGTTTTGCATAACGGTGCCGCCCATGGTGGCCGTCCAGAAATGTTTCTGCGCTTCCACGTCTTTTACGAAGAGATGGATGTGTCCCATGGTGACCCCGGCGCTGTTTGGCGGCATCAGCTGTGCGCGCATGGGCGGCGCTGCCCATGCGGCTGCGATCAGCAAAATCAAAATGCGCATTTTTGTAAAATAAGTTTTCATTTGTTGTCCGTTTTCCGCCCGTTGTTGGTACGCAACATATATCCAATTCCGATATCTAACAAGCGGACGAGTTTTACGTGGCATAGGCTTCAGACTGTGGAATTTAGAGCTCGCTTGCACGAAACCTCATAAACTGAAGCCTATGCCACACAAACCTACGGATGTGGCGCGACATTCAGGCGGTTCAGGGCGATTCTTCCGTTGTTCACTACCATTATCACGTCGCCAATGTGCCGAATATTCTCAAGCGGGCTGCGATCGATCACCACAAAATCCGCTTCATAGCCAATGCGAATGGAGCCGGTGCGCTTCTCCACACCCAAATCCGCCGCCGAAACTGACGTACCTGCCTTGATTGCGTCCATCGGCCCCAGGCCCGCATCAGACAGCTCAATAATTTCGTCCGCCATCGTGCGATTATTTTTATCGAAGTAGGAAGTGTCCGTACCCGCCACGATTTTGAGGCCCATCTTCCAGGCTTTTGCGGTCATTTCGCGCCCGGTAGGGAGCATGGCTTTGCCGCGCATCTCTAAAATTGGATTGTCGTACTCGCCTTCGGGTTCGGACATATCCACGAGAGCCGTTATCGTCGGGTCGAGATACACACCGTGTTCTTTCATCAAGCGCATCGTCGCTTCGCTCAAGTAGGTCCCGTGTTCAATCGCGTGAACGCCAGCGCGAACCGCCGCTGCCGCTCCCTCATCACCGTGCGCGTGCGCCACGACCCACAAACCTGTTTTGTTCGCTTCCTCCACCACGGCGCTCAATTCTTCGTCCGTGAGCACTCGAATGCGTGGATCGGTGTCCGGCGTGCCCGCTCGCTCCGTGGCCATCACCTTGATCCGGTCGACGCCGCGGCTGACCATGGCGCGCACCATGCGCCGCGCAGCTTCCGCGCCGTGAACTCCGCCCATCAGGTCGGCATCCTGCGGGAAGTCGATAAAATAATCGTCCGCAGGATGCGTTCGAATGTGATATCCCGCGGCAATAATATCCGGCACATCGACAACGCCTTTATGATTCAGTTCCCGCATGCCCACGTCTGCAAAATGATTTACTCCGGCCTCGCCAATCGTCGTTGCGCCGGAACGTAGCGCGCGCTTCGCGTCCGCCAAATTGCCCACGTGTACGTGCGCGTCAACGAAGCCGGGGAGCAGCCAGTGTCCACTGAGGTCAATTACGGGGCCGCTGCCCGTCGGCGCGGGTCCGTGCCCAATACTTTGAACGTGCCCATTCGCGACGACGACGGTCGTGTCCATCGCCGGCGCGTTCGAAACGCCGTCGATCATATTCGCATGGATGAAAACCATTGAGTCAGTTGCAGGCGCCTGCGCTCGGGAGGGAAGCGCGTAGAATGCCGTAATAACGGCGATCGCTGCCGTAGCGTGTGCCCATCGACGCTCGAATGTTTTTCTCAACGCGACCCTCCCTGAGCAGTTTATGTGGTGCGGACTTTAGTCTGCGGAAGTGAGTCCCTGCAAGGCCTAAGCCCCGCAGGCTGAAGCCCGCGCCACATTCTGCTACTCGTTGACTATGATCGGCACGGCTGCGTCGGCTGCCACTTTCCACTGGCCCTTTTCTTTGACAAAAACAATCAGAGCTCGGTGCGGCGTGCTCACGATGGTGCCGCTGGCATCTAGAATTTTTCTGATTCTTCGATCCGTGGCGAGGGCGACGTCGCCGTACACGGACATCAATTTAAATTGATCTGCGAAGAGACCTTCTCCCGGTTTGTAGTTGAGGTGCGCCACGCGTTCCAAGGCCATAGGCTTGGTCAGAACCACTGTCGGAACCCATGCAATGATTTCGACCCACTTTTCCGCATACATTTCTTTCAAATAATCGGTCTTTGCGGTGCGCACCGACTCCATCCATTTCTGATCGATGTCTGAGAGCTCTTTCTCCAGTTTCTCATCGGGACTCTTGGTAGTTTTAGCGCCCATCATGTTGGCATTTCCCTCGGTCGGCGGAATCACCGGGACTAGTCCTGCGGCCGCCGGGCGCCATTCGCCATTCTGCTTCACAAAAACGCGCAAGCAGTGGCTGTCCGACGTGAAGGCATACTTGCCGTTTGGTTGGAGCGTCTGAAAGTCCGTATGGTCTGTGCCAATCGCCACGTCGCCATACACGGCCACGAATTTAAAGTCGGCGGGGAACGGCCGGACACCTGTCGCGGGATTTGCCGCGGATTGCGACGCGACCATTTCTTCCTTGTTGCGCAGAGTTCCTGCGGACTGCACTTCAAAAAAGCCGGGAGCCCAATAATTGCTTCGAAATTTTACGCATTCCGCGTAAGGCTTCTGATACGGGCCATCGCACAGCCACTGCTGATCCACGTCCCATAAAGTATTTTCCAGACTTGTCTGTTTTGCTTCCTGCGCGGCCGCTTTGGCCGTCACACCAAACATCACCGGCACGGCCAGCGAGAGCGCCAACACCCATACAGATATCCTGTTCATTCGATTCCTCCACCGGATTGAAGGTCAATGGTGCGTATCATAGTGCAATTTTCGGCACACGCGAACCGAAAGGTTTCGAATTAATGCCGAAAGGAGTAGATTTCAATAATTATGCCGAATTGAAATCTCAGTATTCAAGAACTCAAAGAGAAAATTGCCAACGTCTCTCATTTAGTAGGAATTATCCCCAGGCATCTGCGGGTAGATTGACCACGATCGGTTCGAAAGTGCTTCGAACGACGATCCAGCGGAATGGCGTGTCCTGAGATCGGTTGATCTCGCGGTGCACGAGCCATGCGGGGACGTGCAGAAAATCTCCAGCGCGCGCGGTTAGCGAATGCTCGCCGCGCTCCCCCCATTGAATGAATGACTCGCCGGACAGCACGTAGGCTATTGTTTCTTGCGAGCCGTGATGATGAATGCCTGTTTGCGCGCCGGGCTCGACGAGAAATGTTCCACCCCAGAGCGCAGAAGAAACTCCCAAGTCGGCAGAGATTGCGGCGAGCCGCTGCGAGCCCGGTGTCTGGGAAGTTCCTGCGCTGAACTCGTGGGGACGAACGACGCTGATCGAGAGCGAATCATTTTTTTTCATCATCAGCATGATGGCGTGTGAATTGAGCGTTTGCAATCGGGAGGGCGCCGTACGCGCATAGGCTTCAGCCTGTGGAATTCAGGCCTGGCAAGGTCCCAATGCCGCAGGCTAAAGCCCATGCCACGGAAAAGATTTAGTGATTCGCCAACATACGGCAAACGGGTGTATATTGCCCCCGTACAGCCTCAGGAACCGGGACGTGCCATCGTCCCGCAGGAGACGCTACCATGGCGCTACAGAAATCCGACGTATGGTTCATTACAGGTTGCTCGACCGGCTTTGGCCGGGAGCTTGCCAAACTTGTGCTTGATCGCGGTTACCGAGCTGTGGTGACAGCACGCGATATAACAAAAATACAAGATTTGAAAACCGGGCACGAGGGCCGCGTGCTGGCCTTGAAGCTCGATGTGACGGATAAAACGGAAGTAGAGGACACCGTCAGGCGCGCTGAGTCGGCGTTTGGCAGCATTGATGTGCTGGTCAACAACGCCGGCTACGGGTACGTGGGAGCGGTGGAAGAAAGCGACGAAGCCGACGTTCGAGCGATGGTCGAAACAAACTTTTTTGGGCTCGCGCGCATGATTCATGTGGTGCTGCCGGGCATGCGGGAGCGGCGGCATGGAAACATCGTAAATATTTCGTCGATCGGCGGCCTGGTTGGATTTCCGGGGGTCGGATACTACAACGCTACGAAATTTGCTGTCGAAGGTCTCTCCGAATCGCTGGCGAAGGAAGTTGCGCCCCTGGGCATAAAGGTTTTAATTGTTGAGCCCGGGCCGTTCCGCACAGATTGGGCTGGGCGCTCGCTGCAGAAAGCGCCCAAACAGATGCCGGAATATACAGAAACCGCTGGCGCATTCCGCGAAAGGATTACGGGCAGAGCCGGGAAACAAGTTGGCGATCCTGTGCGCGCGGCGGTGGCAATTGTGAAGGCGCTGGAATCGGATCACACGCCGCTGCACCTCACGCTGGGGCAAATCGCGCTGGAAACCGCGCGGACCAAGCTGCAACAGATGAATGCGGAACTCGATGCATGGGAAGACACTTCGCTGAGCGCGGATTTTCCTGAAGCCAATGCGGCCAGTGCCGGCTGATTGGCCGTGCCCTCCAATTAATTCAGATGATTCGGGAGCGGCCGGCTGAAACGAGTCTGAGCAAGTCTAGATCTGAGCGCGCTTCTGTGCCTGTGGATGGATGGACTGGACCCAGCAGCACCAATGCAAAAATAGCGGATCGATTATAGAAAGCAGCTTCGGGTGCGGAGACAAAAGCATCGTCTGCCTCAAAAAAATCCAAACGTTTTTTTGAATTTTCATCGCTGCTGCTGCGACCTCTAAGGGAACATTCCTCTTAATTTCGCTTCCAGTTGGAGTCCGCACTTCCGCGCAAGAAATCTCTATTTACAAAGGATATTCCTCAAATATCGATGGCTAAAGCGGCGACATCTGCGAACGGTGTATAATTAATGGTCGTTCCCCAGTCGTCCGTGCAATTGAGTGCCTGGAAGGTCTGAGCGAATTATGAATCCGCAATCTCTCAGCTGGGCCCATCCCATTGTTCAAAAATGGTTCACTGCGCGATTTGGAAGCGCAACTGAGCCGCAGGAACAGGGCTGGCCGCACATCCTCGCTAAAAAGACGACGCTGATTTCCGCGCCAACCGGCTCCGGAAAAACACTGGCGGCGTTTCTCACCTGCATCGACCGACTGGTGAGAAAGGCCATCGCCGGAGAGTTGAGCGACACGACGCAAGTTTTGTACGTCTCTCCGTTAAAAGCCCTGGGCAACGACATTCAAAAAAACCTGGAGCAGCCGCTTGGAGAAATTCTCGCTCTGGCCGGACAGCACGGCTATCTGATGCCGGAGATTCGCACAGCCGTGCGGACCGGCGATACGCTGATGAAAGACCGGCGGCTGATGCTGAAGCGTCCACCGCACATCCTGGTGACCACGCCGGAATCTCTCTACATTCTGCTGACGGCCCAAAAAAGCCGCGAAGTTCTCAAGACGGTGGAGACCGTGATCGTCGACGAAATTCACGCCATCGCGGACGACAAGCGCGGAACGCACCTCGCTCTATCGCTGGAGAGATTGGAGACTCTCACCGAACGGCCGCTGGTTCGCGTAGGCTTGTCCGCCACGCAAAAGCCCATTGAATTGGTGGCACATTTTCTCGCTGGAACGGACCGCGCGGATCCGGTGATCGTGCAGGTAGGACACCAGCGCGTTGTGGACCTCGCAGTAGAAGTTCCTCGGAGTGAATTGAGTGCGGTGACGACGCACGAAATGTGGGACGAAATTTATGACCGGCTGGCGCAGCTCATCGAACAGCACCGCTCGACGCTCATTTTCGTTAATACGAGGCGGCTCGCGGAGCGAGTGGCGCATCACCTCGCCGAGCGCATCGGAAAAGAGGCCGTCGCGACGCACCACGGCAGCCTGTCGCGCAAAATTCGCCTGGAAGCGGAAAGAAAATTAAAAGTCGGCGAAGTAAAAGCGCTGGTTGCTACGGCATCGCTTGAGTTGGGCATCGACATCGGAACCGTGGATCTTGTTTGCCAGCTTGGAACGCCCCGGGCTATTGCTGTGGCTTGGCAACGTATCGGAAGATCGGGCCACTGGCACGGCGCGATTCCCAAGGGCCGCATATTCGCCACTACGCGGAACGAACTCATCGAGTGCGCGGCGCTCGTCCGCGCAATGCGCATGGGCGACCTCGATCGCCTGAGCATTCCGGAAAATGCGCTGGATATTCTCGCGCAGCAAATTGTGGCCACGTGTGCGTCGGAGGATTGGAGCGAAGACGAACTTTTTGCGCTCGTGCGGCGCGCCTATCCTTATCGCAGCCTTCAGCGCAGTGAATTCGATGAAGTCATCACCATGCTTTCGGAGGGGATCAACGCGCGTCGCGGCCGCTACGGCGCATACCTGCATCGGGATCGCGTGAACGGAATGGTTCGCGCGCGTCGCGGTAGCCGGCTTGCTGCGATAACCAGCGGCGGCGCCATTCCCGACAACGCGCTCTACGCGGTAATCGCTGAGCCCGAAGGCGCGCATGTAGGAACGCTCGACGAAGACTTTGCGGTGGAAAGTTTGCGCGGTGATATTGTGCTGCTCGGAAATAATTCCTGGCGTATTCGCCGCGTGGAATCGAGTCGCGTGCTGGTGGAAGATGCGCATGGCGCGGCACCCAGCGTTCCATTCTGGCGCGGAGAAGCGCCGGCACGCACGATTGAACTATCGCAGCACGTCTCTGACGTTCGCCAAAAAATCTCTGATCTCACAGAGGGAACTCCTTATCGGCCCCCGCTACGCGATTTTGATTCCACGGCTCAGGCATTTCATTGGCTGGAAACCGAGTGCGGGCTGGACCGGTCCGGCGCGGAGCAAGCTGTCGAATATATTGTGGCCGGAAAATCGGTACTCTCTCGTGTCCCTACTCATCAAACCGTGATTGCGGAGCGGTTTTTTGACGAAAGCGGCGGAATGCAACTGGTGATTCACGCGCCATTCGGCGGAAGAATCAACAAAGCCTGGGGACTCGCGCTGCGCAAACGGTTTTGTCGTTCTTTTAATCTGGAACTGCAAGCGGCAGCGACCGAAGAAGGGCTGAACATCGCGCTGTCAGACCAGCACAGCTTCCCGCTCGCGGATGTGTTTCGGTTTCTGCATCCAGCGTCGGTCGAAAAGGTTTTGGAGCAGGCTGTGCTCACTTCGCCGCTCTTCACCACACGTTGGCGCTGGGATGCGTCGCGCGCGCTGGCTTTGCTGCGTTTTCAGGGTGGCAGAAAAGTGCCTCCGCAAATTCAGCGCATGCGCGCGGACGATTTGCTGGCCGCGGTTTTTCCGGATGCCGCAGCATGCCAGGAAAACATCCAGGGCGAGATGAAAATTCCCGATCATCCGCTCATACGAGAGGTGATGAAAGATGCGCTGACGGAAGCGATGGACGTGGAAGGTTTAAAGGATGTGTTGGGCAAAATTTTGGATGGCTCCATCCGTTGCCTGGCAATCGATACGCCCGTGCCATCCCAGTTTTCCCACGAAATTTTGAACGCCAATCCATTTGCGTATCTGGACGATGCGCCGTTGGAGGAGCGCCGCGCCCGTGCCGTCGAAATGCGCCGCGTGCTGCCCGAAACCGTCGCGTCAGACATGGGGCGGCTGGATCCCGCGGCTATCGAGGAAGTTCGGAGCGATGCGTGGCCCGACGTGCGCGATGCGGAAGAATTGCACGATGCGCTCGAAACTTTGCTGCTTTTGCCTGAGATTCCTGCCGCTGCATCAGTGGATTCCGAAAACCGTGCGGCGCATGGGTTTGCGCGAATCATTCCATTAGCCTTCGCCGTTGCTCGGTCCATACCCGCATGGCAAAAATATTTTGACGAGCTTGTCGCGCAGGGCCGCGCCGGAAAAGCTCAATTCGCGGGAGGCACGTACTGGGTAGTCGCCGAACGCACTAAATCTGTCGCGAAAGTTTTTCCCGGAATTGTTTTTGACTCTTCCCTTGCGCAGGTCGAGCAGCCGGATCAAACAAGAGAAGAAGTGATGTACGCGATACTTTCCGGGTGGCTTCAGCATTCGGGTCCCGTGCATGCGCGGGATCTCGCATCATTGCTGGGACTGCCGGAATCGGAATTAAACAACTCGCTATTGCGCGTCGAAAGTTCTGGCGCAATCTTGCGCGGACAATTTACGGAAGCGCGCTCCGGCAACATGGAATGGTGCGAGCGGCGGCTCCTTTCGCGCATTCACCGCCTGACGATTGGAAAACTTCGCAAGGAAATTGAACCGGTCACTGCCGCGCAGTTCATGCGCTGGCTCGCGCGGTGGCAGCGCGTTGCTTCCGGAACCCTTGCGCTCGGCGAACGAGGAGTCCTCGATGTGCTGCGCCAGCTGCAGGGATATGAAGCACCGGCCAACGCGTGGGAGAGCGAAATTCTCAGCCGCCGCGTCGCCAACTACGATCCGGCAACTCTGGACGATCTCTGCTTAAAGGGAGTGGTCGGGTGGGGCCGCCTTTCTCCCCATCCCGCAATGCTGCATGATCGCGCCGAGCGCACCCGCCGCATTGTGCCCACAAGCATTGCGCCGATCACTTTTTTTGTGCGCGATGATGCTGAGTGGATGGCCGTCCGTCACCATAGTACTGACTCCGATAAGCAAAAAGGGTTGAGCCGCGGCGCCAAAGATGTGCTGAATTTGCTTGCCGCCCGGGGGGCGCTATTTTTCGCGGACATCGTGCGCGGAACCAAAAAACTAAAATCCGAAGTAGAGGGCGATCTCTGGGAACTGGTGGCCGCCGGCATGATTACCGCGGACGGCTTTGATAATTTGCGCGCACTGATCGATCCCAAGCGCCGCGCAGGGCAGGGAAAAGGACGAACCGTGCGCCCGCGCGATAGCGGCGGGCGGTGGTCGCTTCTATTCACGGATAAAGTGGACGACCGAACTCCCGCCATCGAGTCGACATGCTGGACATTGCTGAATCGTTACGGCATCGTGTTTCGCGAGTTGCTCACGCGAGAATCGATAGAGCTGCCGTGGCGTGAAATTCTTATTGCGCTGCGCCGACTTGAAGATCGCGGGGAAATTCGCGGAGGCAGATTTGTGAGCGGTTTTCTCGGCGAGCAATTCGCGCTTCCGGTTGCCGCGGATTCGTTGCGCGCTTCGCGTTCCCAGCCGCTGTCGAACGAAGTGATTCGCATCGCGGCTGCAGACCCTTTAAATTTGGTAGGGATTATCCTGCCTGGAGATCGCATCCCCGCAAATTCGGGACGCTCCTTCGATCTGCGCGACGGCGTTGTCGTTGAGCAATCTCCCAGCGCCATCTCGGTTCTTCTCAGTGCCCGCGCGGGGTAGTTCATTGTTGGGCCCTCAACGGAAACGCCAGCGGCTGAACAGTTGCGAAAAAAAACAAGCTCTGTCATTCCGAGCGAGGCGAGGAATCTCTCTTTCTTTCATTTGCTTGCACGTGAATCAAGGGAGATTCCTCGCTTCGCTCGGAATGATGGAATAATGTACTTTTTCCGCGGCTTGTGAAAGCACAGGCTGGCTGCAAACTTTTATCGTGGCTGCAGCCACAACCCGCAAGATTTCGGCCTCTACTCCGGGCCGCTTTTCGGACACACGACTGCGGCTGTTGTCGATTGGAATGCAAATAGCTGCGCGTCGAACTGACCGTTATCGCTCCGAAAACCCACAGGACCATCAAATTTAAAAGCGGACGAATCCAGCACACCTTGCCACGCCAGTTGTCCGTCGGCATTAACAGTAAGCTCCGTGCCTGTGATTTCTGCACGCAACGAGTGGGCGCCCCCGATCTTCAGCGCAGGTATGGAGATGAATTTCTGCGGAGTTACATTATGGTAGCCGCGATTCTGGCATTGTGCCGAAGTTTGTTCTCCGGGATTACTTTTGATGGAAACGACTATTTCTGATACAGGCAGAATTCGCCACATCACATAAACCAGGTTGCATGCATCCTGTGCTCGCAGCTTCAATCCTATTTCTGTGCGCACCGCGCCGGAATCGAGCGGCACAAGTACCTTGGTCGGCCCCAAATAGCGGAAAAATAATTCAGCTGTTTGCGGCGTTTTGGAACCGAGAACTGCGCGGATTCTCGGGTCGTAAATGTCCATGTTGCCCGGGGAAGTTTCCTGTACGTTGCCTTCGGTAACACAAAGATATCGTAGCTGAATTTCCTGCCATGTCTGCGTGGTGCTTGCAATGGGAGCGCATAAAAGCGCCGCAAATATCAGCAATGGCAGCGCGACACTTAGCGTCGCTCCGCGTCGTTTCACCGGTTCCGCGACGAAATCGTTTGATGAAGCGTGTAGAGCAGATTGGGCGGGAACTGTGCGCATGAAATCCATGAATGCCAGTGTAGGTAAACAAAATCCGGATGGTAACTGTACGGCAGGCCAGTATGGGGCCACGTGCGCAAATCGATATCCTGCGCACGTTTCGCGGAATGTGGGCAACACGGTGAAGTACGTCGTATAATTCTTCAAGTAAATCAATACTTCGAAGATATTAGTCGCGCTGTGAAAAGCAGACGGCCGAGTAATTTATGATATCGTAAAAAAAACAAGATTTGACGAGACAACTCACCTACCATTTGTGTTAGATTAACCTTCGTGACGTATAGTGACTGAATGGGTGTCCGTCACGGCAGTTGCAATGATCATCGGCGGGCTTAAGAGGTTCCCCCCCTTTTTGAGTACTTCGCCGTTGAGCTAGCTGTTCTCAGCCGTTTGGGTCCTCTGTTTTTTGCAGGCATAAGCTCCGATCCCCCCCGGAGAATCGCAAATCTAAAAATAACCAGGTAGTACAATCGCTCGAGTGGAGGAAACGTTGTCACTAACGCAAATAATTGGACCACGTAGTTCTGCGGATAATTCAGCTATCGTTCAACCTACAATTCGTGGAATAACTTACCCCCCGGCGCAAGCGCAGGGTCGACCGTTCTTCGGGAGTGTCGCGTCGGTCTTGCTGGTACCCGTATACCGTTTGATTAGTATCCTTATTCTGTCGGCCATTCTTCTGGGATTGGCCGCCTACCTGGTTCTCACGCTTTTTTATTTTTTCAATCAGAGTTGGATCGAACCGCGAATTATTTCTCCTACCGACGCGCAAGTGTTGCAACTAAGTGGGCAACTTTCGCAAGGTTCTCTGCTTCGCGAACAACTTGTGGCGCAGCGAATGGATTTGCTCGTGAAGCTGCGGGATGCCACGCGCAAGGCCACGGATAGCAATCAGTTCCAGAAAGATGTGAAACTAACCGCGAAGCAGGTGGTGAGCGACAATCTCAACAAGCTGGCCAGCGTGCAGGACGTAGACCGTTCGTTCAAGTCGGAGGCTCCGCAAATTTTGGAGTCCGACAAGTCGTTTGTGGCAGGCGCGGTTGCGGAAGCTGACAAACTCTACAAAGCCCACCTCATCAGCGAAGAAGAATGGCTGAATCGCAAGACTCAGATCGCCCAATTGGGCGTTTCTGCACTCTCGCTACAGCGCAGCTCCTCTGAAATTGACGGAGAGAAGAACACGTTGCGCCGGGAGATCGATTCCTACAGCACGCTCGTCGCACCCGGTTCGGGCACGGCAGGCCTGAATTCGGATGTTCTGCAAGCGAAACGGCAGCTGAACACTTCTGAGATCGATGAGGCGAACGCCAAGGATCTGGTGGACGCTTTGAGCCAGGAACTTTCCATGATCAGCGACGCCATCGCGCGTCAGGACCGCCTGCTGCTCAATATTCACAACATCCCCTACCTGAAGGCGGCAGAGCAAAGCCTGACGATTGGTTTTGTACCCTACAGCAACGCCGGGAGACTAAGCACGCACACTCCAATTTACGGATGCTCCCTTGGAATCGTGCTTTGCCGGAAAGTTGGCCAAGTTGACGAAGTTCTCGACGGTGAAGTGACCGACAAGCATCCATTCTTTAATAAGGACCTGCGAGGAATATTTGTCCGCGTGAATTTTAAAGATACGAAATGGGACCGTACGCAGGTACTCTTCTTGGGTAAAGCTCCCCTGTTGTTTTAACGCTCAGAGAGGCCAAGAAAAAATGAATCAATGCTTATCTGTTCTATGCATGTTGCTCGGTCTGACGCTGCCTGTCTGGGGTCAGACCAAAACAACATTCGAACGCCCCGAAGGGGGCGCCTCGCCGTACCTGAATCCCCCGGCGGCCGCCGACTACTGCAAGTTCGCCACAGGTGTAGCGACTTCACAGGCAGACCTCCTCAAGAGCCCCGTGATCTTCGCGTCAATCGGCAGTGCGTCAGCGGAAATTCTGCCGTCGGCGCTGTCTTCGGCTACTTCCGTGGCCAACCGCACCCGCTTCTTCACCGGCGGAAGCTATAGCATCGGCAACTTGCAGCGTGCGAGGGCGGTGCAGCATGCGGCACGCGCGGACTGCGAACAGTACGAGGTTACCTCCGGATTGGAAGCTTTCCTTCAGGAAAACTGGGAAGCGCAAACGTCGGACGCGTTGGGCGCCCGCGCACAAGTGCTGCAGGAAGCACTCATTCAGTCGAAAGACATCCTTGGCCGCACGCAAAAGCTCATGGAAGCCCACGTAGCGACTTCGCAGGAATATCACGCGATGCAGCTGCGGAATGACGAATTGCTGCAAATACTCGAACAGACGGACAGTGACATGGGGAGGGCGGCCAAGAGCGAATCCCTGGCGATGCTGCCGCTGCAGGAGATGTTAAAAAAGCAACAGGATTTACTTACAAAGCAGGAGATTGAGCAAGGGAAATTTCGAGAAGCGGGAACGTGGGATATCAGTGGTACCGCGGGCGCGCAGCGCATCATCAACGCGGGCCAATCGAGCCCTTATTTCGCTTCTGTTACCGTCAGCTTCAATCCCGGCCGACTGTGGCAAAGCGGCGCTGAACGCCGCGCCACCGAAGGTTTTTACCGCTGGATACAGGAAGATCCTACCGGGCCGTCGGTGCGCACATACATGCTCCTGGATCACTTCCGAGCGATCCAGGCAGCGGAAGGAAAACGGCTCCGAGAAACGGAGATTCTGATGAGCGATCTGGAGCAAAAATTGGAGTCTATCCGGGCGATTGGCAATGATAAAATGCAGTCGTACGAGGACTATGTCTGGTTTGATTACATCAAAATTAAAGCTGAACACGCTTATCTCGTCGCGCACTTGAAAGACCTAGCTACCGTGGCGGGGAAGCCGCAATCATGAAGCCCACTTTCCGTTATGTATTGATCGTTTCAGTATTCCTGTTGGGGAGCATCGTAATGTCGTCGGAAAAGTCGGCGGTAAATCCCGCGGAGCAATTCTGCATCACGGAAGGGCGGATCGTTCCGTCTGAGGGTCCGTGGATGAGAGTTGAGTCTACCAAGATGCGGGCCGTGCTCGGGCTACCGGGCAAACCGGAAGCGGAACTCCGTTTTCGTTATTTGGGAGAGACACAAGACCACTCGAAGCTGCTTTCCGGTGGAGAGCGCACGCAACTGGGCCTGAAGCTTAAAGCGCAGGATGATTGCAACGTGGTCTACGTGATGTGGCGAATCAGTCCCGTATCGAGTCTCGTCGTCTCTGTGAAAAACAATCCAGGGGAGCACCGCCACGCGGAGTGCGGGAATTCGGGCTACACCAATATTCGCGGCACGTTTACCGGTTCGGTTCCAAAAATAACCGAGGGAAGCGAGCACTCCTTGCACGCCGTTCTGAACGGTTCTTCTCTCACCGTTGATGTAGATGGCGCGCCGACGTGGCAGGGCAACGTAGGGGAAGACGCCTTACATTTCGACGGACCGGTAGGAATGAGATCTGACAACGTGCGGTTCGATTTCCAATTCATTGCGCATCCCGCGGGCGGCTCGTTTGCCTGCGATAAGAATCGGACGGAATAATCCTTTGCTGATACTCACTGCATCGGTTTTTGTGTTCCTGGTTTTCTTTAATCGCTACATCCTGGGGAATTTTCTGCGCAAAATCCTCCCCGGACGTTTCGAGACCCCGAGCGCCGTATGGGAACCCGAAGTCACCGTAATTGTGCCGATGTATAACGAGGGGCAAGGTATCGCGCAAACCGTCCTCAGCATTCTGAATCAGAATTATCCTGCTGAGAAACTGCGTTTGATCGTCGTCGATGATTGTTCGTCCGACGATAGCCTGGAATGGGTTTGCCGGTCGGCCCGCTACTCTCCAGACCGCGTGACCATTCTGAAAAATGACACGAACGTCGGAAAACGGATCAGTATCCTGAACGCCGTACGCAGGACTTTCGACGAAATTATTGTTTCTGTGGATTCCGATGTGGTGCTCGACCCGGACGCCATTGGCTCTCTAATGAAGGGCTTTGCCGACCCGAAGATTGGCGCCGTGGGCGGTCGTATCCGCGTTCGCAACGCGTCGCAGAACTGGCTAACCTCGCTGCAGACGATCAAGTATTATTTCGCTTATGAATACTTCAAGAACATTGAGCTGGCCTACCACTCAATCCTCTGCTTGTCTGGCTGTCTGACTGCATACCGCCGCGCTATCCTCGTAGAACTCGAACCTGTGCTCGAAGATCGCAATATCCTGGGAGTGCCGATCAAGTACGGCGAAGATCGTTTCCTGACACGGCAGGTGATCAAGGCGGGTTATGACACGTTTATGACTCATGATGCGGTTTGCTGGACGCTCGTCCCAAACACTTTTTCCAAATACTGGTCGCAGCAATTGCGCTGGCGAAGGTCTGTGCTGATCGATTTCCTGTGCGGACTGAGCCACAGCTGGAAATTGCATCCGCTCGTTCTGCTGAACTACACGGCTATTTTCGCAATGCTCGTGGGATACCCGATTTTGATCGCGCAATCCCTGGTAAACGGGATTTTTTTGCCTCTCGCGACGTTTCACTTGATGGTTCTTTCGCTGCTTGGCACTATTTATTGGTTTGGAACTCGCAGATGGCCGAAGAATGAACGTGTTCATCCGCTGTGGTTTTTGCCGATGGCATTTGTGTTGCCGACGATATATCTGATTCTCACCCCGCTCGCGATTTTTACACTCGATTCCAGCAGCTGGGAAACCAGGAAATAGCGTTCGATCCTTAACGCTATTTCCGCGGCAGTTCCCCAACGACCTCCTTTCCAACGATTCCACTATTTTGAGGTTTTGGGAGTGCCTTCTTTCGCCAGCAATCGCTGCGCTTGAGCGTCGCCTTTTTGGGCTTCCTGTGCAGTTTGCGCCTTCGTTTCAGTAGCTTCCTGTAGTATCGCCTTCGCCGACGTGCTGATTTGCACGGTGTCGGTCGGACTATTTGCAGCTGCTGGCTTTTGCGCCGTTGCAGGTTTCTGGCTCGACATTTGAGCTTTAGCGGCAGACTGAGTTTGAGCGGCGTTCTCGGAAACGTTATTCGGTAAAGCTACTGCGCCAATCGTATTCGCCATTGCGCGGCCTCCTGTTTCTTCTTACACTCCATCGGCTAGAGCCTGAAAAGCTTTAGCCCAACGTCTAAGTAAACAGTGGCTGCAAATTCGTAGCGAACGATTTTCGGATGAGACTGCAGGATTTGATTCGCACTTGCTTTATTTGACGAGCGCCGCTTTTTTTGTACCCGTGCCGCCCAATACCCATACGCCTTGATTGGGATCAAACTGCTGGATCATGCGCGCAGGATTCCCCGCTATCAATGAGTAGGAAGGAAAACTTCGCGTGACGAGGGAATTTGCGGCGACAATACTGTTGCGCCCGATGATAAGCTCGCCGCGATCGCACAGGATTGTTGAGCCCTGTGCGATGAAACAACCCTTTTCGATGTGAATCTTTCCGCCTTCTGTTGCGCCCTGGTGCTTGATTGGCGTGGTGACATCTTCGTGAGCCGGGCCGTGGTCCATGATTAACACCGAGTTTCCCAACGTGACTTCGTTTTCCAGATGAATGAAATTTTTTGCGCTGATCGTAGACTGTGGGCCGATGTCCACCGAGTCGCCCAGAACGAGCACGGGTTCACCCTGTTCCGCGGATGGTGCAACAATGTGGAGCCGGACATCGTGACGCACGCGGATCCAGTTCCCGAGTTTGATGCGATGAGCTTTGGACCGATCGAGTTCGACGGTATGGCTCATGCGCAGGCCGCAGCCGATGGAGGCGAACGGATACGTTTTATTCAATAAAAAGCCGCAGAGTTTTCTGTACGCGCGGCCGATGACCGAGATCGGGTCTTCATGCGTGGCGCGATGTCGGCGCGAAAACATAGCCATGGCGCTCTTTTTACCTTCCTCAGTAGAAATAAAAATGCCGGTTAGGACTTGTTTTTAACGCTGCGCTGTTCTGCACACGGAACCCAGTCGCCCAATCCCGGATCACCGCCGGCCGGATTGCATCGCGGGTTCGGCGAACAGAAAAGTGGTAGCCGTCACGAGTTAACTTCCACAGGCTGGTCGTCATCTCCTAACTTTGCGGTGCTCGAGTCGACGCCCAAGGTCTGCAGAACAAACTGTGAGATATTGTCTATGGAATCGAGGTTGCCAGGCGCCAATGAATCGTTTTCGATGGTGATCGCGTATGTATGTTCCAGAAACTCGATCAGTTCGTACAGGCGCATCGGATCGACAATTCCCTGGTCCAGAAGCAAATCGTCGTCTCGCAGCTCAGCGCCCGCGCCGTCCATGTAATTTTCCACAATGAATGCGTGTACCGCTTTCCTTACGGAGTCCTGGGTCACGTCCTTGCGGCCGTTTTCACGCAGTGATGTTTCCTGATCGACCACTTCGGCGAATTCCGCGATCGTAGGTGAATGGAACAGCGTCAGAAGCGGAAATCGAATTCCAAACACTCGCTCGGATTCGTTGATCAGATTTACAGCCAACAGGGAATGGCCGCCCAGTGCGAAGAAATCATCGTGAGCGCCGGCGTTCCGCACATCAAGCACTTCCTCCCAAATTCTCGCCAACGTTTTTTCCGTGGCGGTGCGGGGCGAAACATGATCGCCGGACGGAGCGATTTGTTGTTGCTCCACGCGCGGCAGTGCCTTGCGATCTATTTTCCCGTTCGGCGTTAAAGGCAGAGAGGGCAGCGCCATCCATATCGTGGGAATCATGTAATCGGGAAGCGAATGTTTCATGTGCTCGCGCAAGCCAATGACGTCGATTGGTTTGTTCGATTTCGCTACGTAATAAGCGGCGAGCTTTTTATCTCCCGAGGTTTCGTCGGATGCAGCGACCACGCATTGCTGCACACCCGGGTGGCGACTCAGCACCGCTTCCACTTCATCCAGTTCAATGCGGAATCCGCGAATTTTAACTTGATTATCGATTCGTCCCAGGCATTCCAGTTTTCCGTTCGGGAGCCACCGAGCCAAATCTCCGGTCCGGTACAGGCGCTCGTTTGCTTGAAACGGGCTCGCTACGAATCTTTCGGCCGTCAATTCGGGGCGATTCAAATACCCTCGCGCCACCCCTGCGCCGCCAATATACAACTCGCCCGCAACGCCCACCGGTTGCAGATTGCGGTTTGGGTCGAGTACAAAAACTTGCGTGTTCGCTATCGGCTTGCCGATCGGGACCGGCCCATTCACCGCAGCAATTTCGCAAATTGTCGACCACACTGTGGTTTCGGTTGGGCCGTACATGTTCCACAATTCGCCGCAGCGTGATTTGAGTTGTTGTGCAAGGTCGGGGGGAAAAGCCTCGCCGCCGCACAAAATTTTCAACATAGGCGAGCCATTCCAGCCTGCGTGAATCAAGGAGCGCCAGGTCGTTGGCGTGGCCTGCATTACGGTGCAGCGCGATTCCTCCATTCGTCGCATTAGTCGCGCCGGATCGTGCACGTCTTCGCGGCTGGCGATAACCACACGCCCACCGCAGATGAGCGGGAGATAAAGTTCCAGCCCCGCGATGTCGAACGAGAGCGTGGTGACGGCGAGCAACGTGTCCGCGGCTGAAATGCCGGGTTCACGCCGCATGGATAGCAGCAAATTCACTATGGCGGAGTGCTCGATTTCCACGCCCTTAGGTTTGCCGGTTGAACCTGAGGTGTACAGAACGTACGCTAAATTATGCGGGCATGCGCTCGTCTGCGTCAGGCGGCCCGCATCCAGCGCGGATATGAGCGGCCAGTCCGAATCCAGCCGAACCACGGACGGAGGTCGCACCGGCAACAATCCATCCAAAGCCTTTTGCGTGACAAGCACGCGCATCCCGCTGTTCTCCACCATGTAGCTCAGCCGATCTTCGGGAAAGGACGGATCCAGGGGCACATAGGCGCCTCCAGCTTTCAAAATACCCAAGAGCGCGACCATCATGTTCAGCGAACGCTCGTGAAATAGCCCGACGAGCGTATCCGGGCCCACGCCCAACGATTTCAAGTGTCGCGCGAGCTGATTCGCTCGCTCATCCAAGTCACGGTAGCTCAGCCGCTCGCCTTCGAACTGCAGCGCGATCGCATCGGACGATCTTCGCGCTTGCTGTTCGAACAACGCGTGGAGCGTCGTGCAATCCGCGAAGTCCATGTGCGTCTGGTTGTAGTCGACAACCAGTTGCTGCCGTTCCGCCGGTGTCAAAATTTCTAATTCCGAGAGGCGCCGGCTGGGATCACGGACGATGTTCTCGACCAAGACTTGTAGATGTTGCAGCATCCGCTGAATGCGCTCCGCATCAAACAAATCCGTGTTGTATTCGAACGTGCAGGAAATCCCTTCCGCGACTTCGATCGCGTACAAACTCAAATCAACCTTGGCCTCGCTGCCTTCCGCTTTTATGCGGGTAACTTCGAGTCCTGGAAATGTGACGGGTTCTGTTCGCGTATTCAGGAATGAAAACAGGACCTGTAGAATCGGGCCGCGGCTTAGATCGCGCTCCGGGTTCAGTTCCTGGACTAGTTTTTCGAAAGGCATGTCCTGGTGCGAATATGCGCTCAGTGCTTTGTCCTGCACTCGCGTCATCAATTCCAGGAAACTCGGATTGCCGGATAGGTCGTTGCGCATCACGAGTGTGTTTATGAAGCAGCCGATCAGCCCTTCGATCTCCGCTCGATTGCGATTGGCAACGGGCGTCCCCACCAGCAAATCTTCCTGGCCGGTATAACGCATCAGCAAAACCTGGAAGGCGGACATCAACGTAATAAATAGGGTGACGCCCTGGCGTCGGCTGAGCGTGTTCAGTTTTTCTGTGAGGTCCGCCGAAAGTAGCAAGGAGGCTGTGGTCCCATTGTGAGTCTGAACATTGGGACGCGGCCGGTCCGCAGGCAGTTCCAGAACGGGCAAACTGCCCTTCAAATCTTCCTTCCAGTATTCCAGCTGCGTTTGCAGCATTTCGTCTCGCAGCCAGTTTCGCTGCCAGACTGCGTAATCGCCGTATTGAACAGGGAGCTCCCGCAATGGCGATTGCTCTTTCCGAAGAAAGCACGCGTAGAGTTCGGTCAACTCGCGTTGGAAGACGCCCAGGGACCATTCATCGAACACAATATGGTGCACGTTAAATACGATGAGATGATACTGCGGCGTCCGCTTCAACAAGGTCGCACGGAGCAGTGGGGCTTGGCAAAGATCGAAGGGCAGCTTGGCATCCTGCGCCACAAATCGCTCTGCTTCCCGGAGCCACTCTGCCTCTGAAGGTTCCTGTAGATCAAAGACGGAAACGTGGAATGGTTCCGGGGCGGCGATCTTTTGGACGGGCTGCCCATCCACCGTATCGAAGTACGTACGCAAAGCTTCGTGGCGGCGCACGATTTCGGTTAGCGTCTGTTCGAACGCCGCGAAATTCAGTTCGCCTCTCAAAATAAACTTTGACTGCAAATTGTAGGCGGCGGTTTCTGGTTCCAGCCGATTGAGCAACCACAATCGCATCTGCGCAAAGGACAGGGGTAAATTCGCGTCTCGAGGAACCCGCGCGATCGGCGGCGGCAACAGACGGCTGGCCTGTGCGGCTTGTTTCAGGAACCGAATGATTTCGCCTTTGCGCGCAGACAATTCCTTCTGAATGGCAGGCGTGACAACTCCTGAGGGCGCGTTGATGCGCAAACGTTCGCCTTCAGTTGAGACGTTTACACTCAGACCGCGCAAGTACGATAGAAATTCGACAGTGGACATCGCGTTCATGGCCGCACCTGTGCTTCGCGGTTTACTCGCATTACCGCGAAGCCTGGCGCGGCAGAATCGCGGATATCCAACTCAATCGTGCGGCGAGCCAAACCGCAAAATTTTGCCCGGCGAATCATACGAGCACCGCTATTAAATTCAGAAAGCGCATATCTTTATGCAAACTCCATATCCATTTGCATGACCTGCCAAGCCGGCAGATTCGTGACGGCCGCAGCAGCGTAGTTCTCGCCCACCGCCAGCATGCGTCCGCGCATCCCCCGGGCTAACGGTCCTTGGCCCACAGAAATAATTTCACGCCATCGAGGATCCACTCCGCGAATTGCCACGCTGAACTGGTCCAGGGGCACAGACAACCCTCTGCCGTCCGCCTTGATGTAAGCCTCTTTGCAAGTCCAGAATTCATAAAAAAGATCCACGCGATCCTCCGGGGAACACGAGAGAATGGCGGCGCGCTCGTCCCTGGAAAAAGACAATTGGGCAAGTGCGAGGACATCGACGTTTGTGCGTTTCAACTCCACATCAACGCCTAATTCCTGATGCAACGAAAATGCGACGAGCGCCATCTCGCCGGAATGGGAAACATTAAATCGTAATTCGGAGCGGTGCTCTAGTTTGAGGGATGGTTTTCCGTGCAGCCCGACTCGAAATCCAATGTGCGCCGCGTGCAATCCTGTGTACGCAGAGATCAGCCGGCGAAGCGCGCCGCGGCACACGATAAACGCTCGGCGGTCCCGCTCAAAATGGAACCTGTCCGCGCGAGCTTTCTCCTCGGACGACAACACTTCCGCGAAAGTTTCCAGGTTGAGCGCACTGCCGGTTGGCACGCTCCACACGTGAATGCAAGTATCGATCAGCGCCGGAACATCGTCTCTGCCGAGGGTGTAGGAGCGCCGCTTCATGATCGAAACGCACCCATAGGCTCATCCTGCCGCTGGGATTCAATCACCTTGCCGTAATCCAGCTTGATAACGCGGTCGCCCAGATGGAAATAGCGATCGTCGTGGGTGATCACCACCACCGTCTTGCCCTTTTCCTTCAACTCCGGCAAAAGTTTCATGTAGAAAATCTGGCGGAATTCCGGATCCTGATCGGCGGCCCATTCATCCAGCACGTAGACGGGGCGGTCTTCGATGTAGGCAACGAGCAGGGCCAATCGTCGGCGCTGTCCTTGTGAAAGGGAGGTCGTCGAAAATTTCGCGCCATTCAGTTTCACAACTTTTGCCAAGTCTAATGCCTCGAGGTATTCGTTAGTGCGCTCCGCCCACTCGTTTGAGTGGTCAAGGCCTACGAGGCGGTTGAATAAAAAGAAATCGGAAAACACGGCCGAGTAGAGTTGGCGAAATGAATCCTGTGATCCCGAGGAAACCGGAACGCCGTCCACCAGAATTTCTCCGGATTGCGGCGGGTACAAACCCGTAATGACTTTCGCCAGCGTCGATTTCCCGCTGCCGTTTCCGCCGATGATGAATACGAGTTCGCCCGGATGCAGCGTTAAGTCAATCGGACCGAGCGTGAAGGCATTGTCATTTTTCTCGCTGTTGCGCCGAAAGACCACGTTGCGAAATTCGATGAGCGGCGGCGTGCTGACCGGCGTGATTTGTTGCGCGCCCAACCCCGCGATCAAACTGGAATCGTCGGCCCCTGCGGCGTGGCTTATGTTGTCCAACGCCATATCCAGTTCGCCCAGCTTATCGAGCGATGCCTGCCCGCGAATGAAAGGAGGAATGCTGCCCACAAGGCCAAGAATAGGCCCCATCATATAGAGAGAAATAAAAACGTAGGCCGTCAATGTTTTGGGGCTGACGTGATACATGGAGGGAAACGCGAAGAGCACTACACCCAGAAGGATGAAGTACATGAACTGGCTCCAGCCATCGGCCAACGCATAGCGATTCATGGCCAAAATATTTTGCTGGCGGATGTACTTCGCCGTGCCGTCCACATCTTCTTCCAAAAACGCGTTCTTCCGGCCATTGTGAAGTTTTATTTCCTTGATTCCTTCGACCAGCGCGCGGAAATGCTGAAACAGCGTGTCGCGGCTATCGCGCACGCGAATAATGGAGACCGTTGCCTTAGCGACGAGGAATCGGTAGGGAAGCGTCACGAGCACGACGAGCACAAGCACGGCAATCGCGGCGCCCCGCGAAATCCATGCCAAATAAATTCCGCATCCGCCGAGCATCGCCAGATCAATAATTAGTCCCGGTATCGAGTAGATCGCGCTCGAGAGCGCGTCGATGTCATCCGTCAAGCAGGTCATCACGCGCGGACCGCCGATTTCTTCCAGCTTGGGTAAAGGAGTGGCGGCGACTTTTCTGCAAAGCTCTGAACACATGCTCAGCGTGATGTCCTGCAATCTGCGTCCGAGCAGCAGGCCAGCCGATAGGTTCGCGCCAACCTTGACCACCACGGCGATCGTGAAGGCCAGCGCCAGCATCCAGTGCGAATATTTTGCGGCTGGGCCGGAGTAGAGGGAATTGTTTGCGGCAGCGATCAAGCCCGTGCTGGCCGCGCCACTCAGCAAGCCGAGAAGCACGATCGCCACTGTTTTACTGCTATTATTCCGAAATAAAAGCCATGCAATCTTCATTTAAAGGGTCCCTCGGAATTTTGCGCGCGAACTATCCGCTCGTGCGACTATCATTCGCCGGTTGCGCCTGCGCTTTTCTTGCGCCAGGCGAAGACGGCACGCGGACACCGAAAACAAACTGCGCAAAACAGTCGCGATCGCCGTCATAGTTCAATTTCCTCTCGGTCTTCGGATGCATCGGACGCGTCTGATTTACCTGATACGACCCACAGCAGAGTTTCGAGATGGCTGGCAAGTTCGCGGATCGTGGGTGTCTCGAAAATCGTTCGCAGCGGAACCGAAACGCCAAACTTGCTACGAATGCGGGACAGCACTCCCGTCGCGAGCAGGGAGTGGCCGCCCATCTCAAAGAAATTGTCTTCGATTCCGATTTGCTCGATGCCCAGAACCTCGATCCATATGTCCGCAAGGCTCTTCTGAATTTCGGTTTCGGGAGGTAGGAAGTCATTGGCCAGATCCGGGCGTGAGTGACTGGCTTCGGCAACGAGTCGAGGCATTTCATCGTCCGGAACGGCTGCATGGCTCGCAGCTTTCGGGCTGTTCGCAATTTCCGTAATCAGAAGCGTCAAATCATGCGTCATCACTACTACCTGCGGCAGGCCCGCGGAAAGGATGCGACGGAATGCTTCAACACCTTCGGCGGGCCTAATGGCGGTTTCCAGCAAAGCCCGTTTCTGTTCCTCCATATTGCGCGGGACTATGGAATTCTGCGCCATTCCGACTTCCCGCCACCGGTCCCAATTGATGGATGCGACTTGCCGCAATCCTTTTGCATTCTGCGCGGCCGCATAAGCGTCGAGAAACGCGTTACCCGCGCAATAATCGACCTCGCCAAAAATCGGCAGAATGGCGTCGATCGAGGAGCACAAAACAAAAAAGTCCAGGCTGGCCACGTCCAGAAGTGAGTCGAGCACCAAGGTGCCTGAGACTTTCGGCGAAAGAACTTTTTCTGACGCGTCGGAAGTTTTTAGCTGCACCAGTCCGCCGCCCGGAATTCCGGCGGCGTGGATCACTCCATTTATTTTTCCGAACCGCGCCTGAATCGCTTCGATTGCATTCTGCATCTCGTGCCGGTTCGAGACATCGACGGCGAGCGTCATCACCTCGGCGCCCAGCGCTTCCAGTTTTTCGAGGCTACGGATTTTCAGTGTCATGGAATCAGTCTCGCCGTGCGCTTCCACCCACTGCTTCCACTCGGACCGCGCGGGCATGGCGCTTCGGCTCGTCAGGGCGATGCGCGCATGGCCCTGCTCGGCGAGCTCCGCCGCAAGAGTAAGACCGATGCCACCGGTGCCTCCGGTAATCAGGTACACGCCGTTATCGCGGATCGCGGTCTTCGCGCGTGCGGGCAATCGTGCAGGCTCGAAAGTTTGCTCCCAGCGCATGCCATTGCGATACGCCGCCGGTCGCCACGAGCGAGGCATTCCCGGCTCGAGCAAAATATTTTCGATCAAGTTGCGCTCGTCGGCGCCCGAGTCCGGAAAGGGAAACAGGTCCACTGCGCGGCCGGTGATATTCGGATACTCGTGTGGAATCACCTTGATCGGTCCGAGCGCGAGCGCCAACAGCGGATCGAGAATTTCCCGACCTGTAACCGCTTGCAATCCCGAAGTGACCACCACCCAATCGACTGGCGTTTGCTGAGGATTGTCTCCGAAGGCTTGAGCGAGATAGATGAGCCGGTCAAACGCTTTTCGCCCGTTCTGGCCTTCGTTGCTGCCGGCGCTGGGCACGCTCCAAAGATGGAGGACGGATCGCGCCGCAAATCCGCGAAGTCGCAAATCGTTCAGCAAGGCTGAATGATCTTCCGCGCGATCCGGACGAATCGTGAACTCACCGTTTTCGTCGCGGGCGAATTGTTCTCCCTGCCGGACGATCGTGAATTTTTCTCCGCGGTCGGACAGAATTTTTGCAGTCTGATCGCCGAGTCCGTTTTCGTCGGCAAAGATTAGCCACGGACCGTAAGTGTCGTTCGCGGCCAGCGCGGCGGGAGAAACGGAACGCGTCCACGACGGCACGTAAAACCAGTCGCTGATATCTTCCCGCCTGGCCAGTGCAGTGGGCGGCGTGGAAGATGTCGAAGGAGACGCTGAGAGCCGCGACACCGGCTTGACACAGTAGCGCTTGCGCTCGAAAAAATAAGTGGGAAGGGAAACGCGATTTAACTTCTCACCCTTGTGGAATTCGTCCCACTGGACCGGAACTCCCGCCAGCCACAATTTTCCGATCGTATTCACAATGAAAGTTGCGTCGGCCTGAGTGTCCTTGGGATGAGGCAAGCTGGAAAGCACTTGCGTGCCAGCCATGCCGCGCGTGCAATCGCGCGCAAAGGTGCTGAGCGCCTGGCCGGGGCCAACTTCCAGGAAAATTCGTCGGGGTGTGGCCGCCAGCTCCTTTATGCCTTCCGCGAAATGGACGGCATGGCGAAGGTGTTTCACCCAATAGCATCGATCAGTGGCCTGTTCCGCTGTAATCCACGTGCCAGTCAGGTTCGAGAGAAAAGGGCGGGTCGGCGCGTTCAGTTTTACGTTGCGCAGGGCCTCCGAGAATGAATCCAGCGCGCCGTCCATCATGCTGGAATGAAACGCATGCGACGTGTGAAGCGCGCGGCATTCAACGCCGCTCGCTTCCAATTTATCCTTAAGCGCCACAATCGCATCTGCGGGTCCCGAAAGCGTGCACAGTGTCGGCGAATTCGCGGCGGCCAGCGAAATCTGGCCGTTCACATACTTATTCGCTTCTGACGCAGGCAGAGTGACGGCCAGCATGCTGCCGGCGGGCATTTTCTGCATGATGCTGCCGCGGGCCGCAACCAGCCGTAGAGCTTCTTCGAGCGAAAATACCCCTGCGAGACACGCGGCGGCGTATTCGCCAATGCTGTGGCCGATCATGGCATCCGGCAGAACACCGAACGACATCCACATCTGCGCCAGAGAATATTCGATGGCAAAAAGAGCGGGTTGGGCCACGCGCGTTTCGTTCAGGACTTGCGCATCCGCATCCTGCGCGTAGAGCACTTTTCGCAGGTCGTACCCGAGGTCCTGCTCCAGGAAAATCGCACAGGAATCAAAATTATTTCGGAATACCGATTGCGCTTCGTACGTGCCGCGCGCCATCCCCAGATGCTGGCTGCCTTGTCCGCTGAACATGAAAGTGACCGCACGCGTGTCTGATTCTTCCACCGCGGAAATAAATTTGTGCGGACCCTTGCCTTTGAGCGACTCGACGGCGTCTTCCCAGTTAGAGCTGACTAGCATGCGCCGGTGTGCGAACCGCTTTCGTCCCACCTGCGATGTGAAGCAAGCGTCCGCCAGTGAAATCCCTGGTTCTGATTCGAGGTGCTCAGCCATCCGCGATGTCATGGAGTCGAGAGCAGTGCTTGACCGCGCGGAAATCAAGAGCAATTGCGCCGGCCACCTGACCTCGCATGGTTTTGGAACGGGCGCCTCTTCCAAAACCACATGCGCGTTGGTTCCGCCGATGCCAAACGAACTGATACCCGCGCGGCGCGGCGTTCCCGTCGATTCCCAATCCGAAAGTTTGTCGTTCACGAAGAAGGGACTGTTCGCAAAATCGATGACGGGATTTGCTTTCTTGAGGTGGAGCGTGGCGGGAATACGTTTGTGCTTGAGTGCGAGTGTGGCCTTGATCAGGCCGGCCACGCCGGCCGCCGCGTCCAGATGTCCGATGTTTCCTTTCACCGCGCCAATGGCACAGAACTGTTTTTTGTCGGTATGCGCGCGAAACGCCCGTTCGAGCCCGGCGATTTCAATTGGATCGCCCACTTGCGTTCCCGTACCATGCGCTTCCACATAGGTGATGGATTCGGGATTTACGCCGCTCATGCGAATTGCCGCGGAAATAACGCTGGATTGTCCCTCGACACTGGGCGCCGAATATCCCATTTTTTCCGCGCCGTCATTGTTCACGGCCGCGCCCAGAATAATGGCCCGAATGGCGTCGCGATCGCGCAGCGCTTCATCGAGGCGCTTGAGAACTACGATTCCCGCTCCGTGGCCCGCGCGAATCCCGCGACCCTCCGCGTCGAAGGGGCGGCAGCGACCGTCCGGCGAAAGGATCATGCCTTCGTTGTACAAGTGTCCGGTCTTTTCCGGAAAGTTCAGGGAAACGCCGCCCGCCAGCGCCATATCGCATTGCCGCCCAAGCAAGGCCTGGCACGCGATCTGCACGGCAACCAGGGAAGTAGAGCAAGCCGTCTGCACGGCCATGCTGGGACCCTTGAGATTCAATTTGTAGGCGACGCGCGTAGTGAGAAAATCCTTGTCGCTCGCGAGCATGAGCTGGTAGCCGCCGACGGCCTCGACGACCTCAGGATTCATGAGCACATTGCTCAACAGATATGTGTTGCCGCTAGTGCCGCCATAGACGCCGATGGATTCGGGGCGTGACTCACTCCCGTAACCCGCGTCCTCGAGCGCTTCCCAAGCGCACTCCAGGAAAAGGCGGTGCTGTGGATCCAGAATTTCCGCTTCGCGCGGGTTGAATCCAAAAAATCCTGCATCAAACCAATCGGGGCGATCAAAAGGCGTGCCGCGTTTTACAAAGTTCGGATTTTCCAAAAGAGCCTGGGGCACGCCGGCTTCGAGCATCTCCGCGTCGGTGTAATCCACCAGCGACTCGACGGCGTGTTCGAGATTCCACCAAAATGTCTTGACGTCTTCGGCGTTAGGAAAACGCCCGGCCATCCCGATCAACGCGATTGCCTGATTTGCTTTAGGATCTTTCGTTTTCATGAATTTGGGTTCCTTCATCTCTCGCTCGCCATTTACAGCTCGGCTGGTTGCATAATTTCGGAGCTGTGTTTCTGTGCGTCCAGATAAGCGGCGATCGTGGAAACGGTGGTTCTCTGAAAAAGTTCGATCAGAGAAATTTTGCAGTCGAGTTGTTTTCGCAGTCGGCTCTGTAACTGCACGACGAGCAGCGAATGGCCACCCAGATCGAAGAAGTTGTCATTCACGCCTACGCGCTTGCGGTTCAAAAGTTCTTGCCAGATCTCCGCAACCTTGATTTCAGATTCCGTGGTAGGCGGCGCGGACAGCGCTGATTCTGCGACGTCATGTAGCGGAGCGGGAAGCGCACGGCGGTCCACTTTTCGATTCGGAGTGAGCGGAAACTCGTTTAAGAAAAGCCACTGCGTTGGAATCATGTATTCGGGCAGGCGTGACGACAGGGCTGCGCGAAGGTTTTTTGTCTCGACATTCGTTTCGTCTCGCATGGTTACATACGCTGTCAGTCGCGGATCGTTGGGCGTGTCTTCGCGAACCAGCACGACGGCCTGCCGGACTTGCGGAAGCTGCTCAATCGCGGTTTCAATTTCGCCAAGCTCGATGCGGAACCCGCGCAATTTCACCTGGTGATCCGTGCGAGCGATGTATTCCAGGTTGCCGTCCGGGAGCCAACGCGCCAGATCGCCGGTGCGGTAGAGTTTTCCTGTAGAGTCAAACGGATTTGGCACAAACCGCTCCGCCGTAAGTTCCGGCCTGTGCAGGTAGCCTTTTGCAAGGCCGTCTCCGCCAATATAAAGTTCTCCCGGCACGCCCCTCGGAGTGAGCTGGCGCTGATCATCGAGAATATAAATTTGCGTGTTGGCGATAGGCTTTCCGATGGGAACGGAACCCTGCCGTGGATCGATGCGGTGAACTGTGGACCAGATGGTTGTCTCGGTAGGCCCGTAAAGATTCCACACTTCCGCGCCGGTGTTCAGAAGCCGCGAGGCGAGTTCGCGCGGAACCGCTTCGCCGCCGCACAGAATTTTGAATCCCGGAATTCCGTTCCATCCTGATTCCAGAAGCAGGCGCCAGGTAACCGGCGTTGCCTGCATGACGGTAATGTCCAATTCCCGAATCAACTGCGCCAGAGAATTTCCGTCCACCAGGGCGGATTGCGGTGCGATCACCACGCAGGCCCCCGTGGTGAGCGGCAAATAAAATTCGAGACCTGCGATGTCGAAGCACAGAGTTGTGACGGCCAGCAGGCGATCGCTTTCTTTTAGTCCGGGGGCCTGACGCATCGAAGTGACAAAGTTCACCACGGACCGGTGCGTGACTTCTACGCCCTTCGGCTTGCCGGTCGACCCGGACGTGTAAATGACATACGCCACGTTTTCAGGCTTGGCGGTGTTCGACGGTTGCTCTGTGCTTTCCCTCGTCAGGGATTGTTGGTCGCGATGAAGGCAGATGACCGTGGGCACATTGCTCGGCAGGCTGCCGAGCAGATGTTCCTCCGTAATCAAAACCGCGGCGCCTGAGTCTTCCAGCATGAAAGCGACACGGTCGCGCGGGTATTGCGGATCGAGTGGCAGATACGCGCCGCCGGCCTTCAGCACGGCCAAAAGCGCCACCGCCATCTCAGCGGATCGTTCCAGACAAATCGCCACCAGCAAGTCTGTCCCAATGCCCATCGCGCGCAGGCGGTTTGCGAGTCGGTTCGAGCGGATATGCAGCTCGAGGTATGTCAGTTCTTCCTCCGCGAACCGTACCGCAACGGCTTGCGGATTACGCGTGACTTGCTGCACGAACAAATCGTGAATGCACGATTGCCGCGGATATTCCAGACGGTCCCCCGCGCAGATCGCGGAGAGATTTCCTTTTTCTTCTTCCGTAATTATGCTCAGCGCGGAAATGTGTTGATCGAGGTTTGCCAGCGCGGATTCCAGCAAGCGCCGGAAATGATTCTGCATCCGCTGGATAGTTGCGTCATCGAAAAGGTCGGAGTTGTATTCCCAAACTGTTTGGAACTGATTTTCGGCTTCTCCGGCCTCGATCGTCAGGTCATAGCGCGAAGTCCCGATTTCGAATTCCAGCCGTGAAAGTTGCAGTCCCGGCAGCTGCTGATTTCGGACCGGGAAGTTTTGCAGGATAAACATCACTTGAAATAGAGGCGTGCGGTTCAAGTCGCGCGGCCCTTGCGTGGCTTCGATCAGATCGCCGAAGGGAACGTCCTGATTTGCAAACGCATTTAATGTGTTTTCGCGCACCTGAACGAGCAGTTCCCGTACGGTAGGGTCTCCGGAAAGATTCGCCCGAAGCGGCAAATTGTTCAGAAATAAGCCGACCAGTTTTTCGAGCTCTGGACGCGAGCGGCCTGCTGCGACCGTGCCAACAATGATGTCTGTTTCGCGGGTGTAGCGGAACAGCAGGACGTTGAAGACCATGAGCAGGGTCGTGAAAAGCGTGGTATCGAGTTCGAGGCTAACTTTTTTAGCGGAGGCGATAAGTTCCGCCGGCAGGGCCATCTGCGTGCGTTTACCGAGGTTTCTCGAAACAGCCTGGCGCGGGCGATCGCAGGGCAAATCCACGGTTGGCAGTGGCGCGGCCAGCGTTTGCTTCCAGTACGCCATCTGGGAGCGCATACCGCCGTTTTCCATCAGCTGGCGATGCCATTGCGCGTAGTCCAAATATTGAATGGGAAGTTCGGGCAGGGGAGAAGGGCGGTTTTCAGAACAGGCTGTATAAAGTTGTATGAATTCGTCGCCAATCACTCCCAGCGACCAGCCGTCTGAAACAATGTGATGCACGCCAAACAGCAGAACATGTTCCTCATCTCCCAATTCCAGCAAAAAAACACGGATCGCCGGGGCTGAGGACAAATCGTAGGGGCGGCGCAATTCCGCCGCAGCAAATTTCAGCGCTTCCGCTTCTTGTTCTGCTTTCGGCAAGTCTCGCAGCGAACGCGTCGTAATCGTCCAGTCGGCGCACGTGTGCACCACCGCCTTCGGTTTGCCGTCGACGCTGACGATGCCAGTGCGCAACACTTCGTGCCGACGGATAATTTCTTTCCAACTGTTGGCCAGCGCGCGCTTGTTCAGGGAACCGCGCAGCCGCAAACCTGCCGCAAGATTGTAGGAAGAACTTTCTCCCTCAAATTGATCCAAAAACCACAGTCGCTCCTGCTGGAGGGAAATGGCCGGGAACGTTTCGCGACTCACTCTAACGATCGGAGCAATTCCGCTCTGATTGGCATGTGCAGATAAGAGGGAAATAATCTGGAACTTATTTGCCCTAATCCGGTCCTTAAGTTCCACCGTCAGGACGCCCTTTGGGGCATTGATGACCAACTGACCGTTCTGCGCGGACAGAAAAACATCCAGCGTTCGAAGATAAGCCAGGAATTCTACAACTCCTTGCATGTCATCCCCTTGACGGGCAGACCTCAAGCTTCGTGGCCTACCGCGTTCAGTTGTTGCTGCTTAACTGCGGCTGCAATTGCGTATGGATAGCTAAAATTGTGACAAATAAACATAGGAGAGAATTGCACGAGCCCTGCCAAATTCCGACGCCCCCGCCAAATGTCGCTAAGTGATTAACACTTAGTACTTTAGTACTTTTGTATGGTGCCAAATTTGCACGGAAACTACAGTCATGTACTTATCAGGCCGATCGATTCTTTATCCGAAACGGCGCCCCCGCGCGGCCAACAGATTGTTCTGTTTTCCTCACGCGGGTGTCGGTCCCTCTGTATTTCGCGGATGGGCGGACCAGTTGACTTCAGACACGGAGGTTTGCCTCGTTCAGATTCCGGGCCGGGAGGGCCGGCTACGCGAGGCGCCCTATTCCTCTATCGGCGCTTTGCTCCCGGGATTGATTGAGGACATGTCTGGGCTGCTGGACCGGCCTTTTGCTTTTTACGGGCACAGCCTGGGCGCGACAGTGGCATTCGAATGTGCGTTGAACCTGCGGAGGAACCTGCGGCTGGAGCCTGTGCACATTTTTGTGGGAGCCAGCCAGGCGCCACAGTTGCCGTGGGAACACTCTCCGATGCGTGCGCTGCCAGAAGACGCATTCCTGAGCGAAATGGCCGAACGCTACGGCGCATTGCCGGCCGAAGTTATTTCGGACACGGAGATGCGCGCCCTCATCGTGCCGATCCTTCGCGCGGACATTTCGATGATAGAAAAGTATGTGCATCTTCCAGAATCCCCGCTGAGTTGCGACATGACGGTGTTTGGCGGCTTGAGGGATCACATGGTGCAGCGCCACGAATTGGAATCCTGGCGGGAACTGACTACCGGGCGATTCCGCCTTCAAATGCTCGATGGAAACCATCTTTTCCTGAAATCGCACAAGGACCATCTGCTGCAGTTGATCGCTGGCGAAATGAATCAGTACCGGGCACTCGGATCGCGAACGAACGGATTGAAAGAGACACGAATCTAGGCCGCTGACGCTTCTTCACCTGCGATCAAGCCGAACAAAGAGATTGGTATGACACACGAGCCTATAGCCATCGTCGGAATTGGATGCCGTTTTCCAGGCGCTTCAGATGCGGAATCCTTTTGGCATGTCCTGCGCGACGGCGTGGAAACCGTCGGCGAATATCCGGGCCAGCGCTTTCATTATATCGATCGCGCGTTTTCGCCCGATGCGGTGCAGCGCGGAAGGATCGCTACACGAAGGGGCGGATTTTTAACTGACCTGCAGAAATTCGATGCGGAATTTTTTGGGATTTCGCCGAGGGAAGCGGTTCTGCTCGATCCTCAGCAAAGATTAATGCTCGAAGTGGCCTACGAAGCCGCCGAAGACGCGGGGATTCCTCTCAGTAAATTGCATGGCAGCAGGACGGGCGTGTTCGTCGGCCTCTGGAACAGCGATTATGAGCGCTGCATTTTCGATCTTTCGCAAGATCTGGATTTTTATACGACGACGGGCGGAGGCCGCTATGCTGCGTCTGGCCGCCTGGCATACTTCCTCGACCTGCGCGGACCAAATCTCACCGTAGACACCGCGTGTTCTTCGTCGCTGGTGGCCATTCATCTGGCTTGCGCCAGCCTGCGTGATGGCGAATCGGAAATGGCCATGGCCGGCGGCGTGAACGTCATCCTGCGCCCGGAAATCACACTGTCCTATTCGTCCGCCAATATGCTTTCGCCGGAGGGCCGTTGCAAATTTGGCGATGCGTCCGCAGACGGATATGTACGCAGCGAAGGCGCCGGCATTGTTTTTCTCAAGACGCTGTCGCGGGCACTCGCAGACGGAGATTCTATTTACGCGCTCATACGCGGGAGCGCGGTGAACAACGACGGCCGCTCCAGCGGTTCGTTGATCGCTCCGAGCCGTGAAGGCCAATCCGATATGTTGCGCATGGCTTTGCGCGATGCTGGAGTTGCGCCGCAGGAAGTCGCTTACATCGAGGCCCACGGTACGGGAACCCTTGCGGGAGATCCTGTTGAAATTGCGGCCATCAGCTCCGTGGTCGCCAACGAATTGCGAACCGAGCCTTGCATGGTGGGCTCCGTCAAGACCAATCTTGGACACACTGAATCGGCGGCGGGCGCGGCAGGACTGATCAAAGTTGCGCTGTCGCTGCAGAATCGCGCGATACCCGCAAGTCTTCATTTCCGCGATCCTAATGCCCGAATCGACTGGAGCAAAAACGCGGTCGCGGTGCCGACCAAACTTACGCCGTGGCCCATTCGCTCTGCGGCGCCGATTGGCGGCGTCAGCGGTTTTGGAATTACCGGCACGAATGCGCACGTCGTCTTGCAGGGCGCTCCTTTGGTTGAGGCCCAGCGCAGCGGGGGCGACGGTTCGCATATTTTTTTGCTTTCCGCGCACTCATCGGCTGCACTCGAGGCCCGGGCTGCATCGTGGCGCGATCGCTTGCTCGCGGATGTGCATTGGCCGGCGTCGCTAGAAGATTTGGCATACACCGCAAGCGTGCGCCGCACGCACCACGAACATCGGCTTTCGCTCGTAGCAGCCACACGACAGGAACTCCTTGACCGGATCACCGGCTGGATCGCGAAGCAGGAACAAACCGGCGTGCGCTCTGGAAAACGCATGTCGGAAGAGAACCACCGCGCCGTTTTTGTGTTTCCGGGACAGGGTGGGCAATGGTTTGGAATGGCTCGCACTCTATTGCGCGACGAGCCGGTCTTTCGCCAGGCGCTTGCCGAGTGCGATGAAGCAATAAAAAAATACACGGGATGGAGCGTCACGGAGCGGCTGACTCAAATGGACGCCGATACCGCGCTTGCGGACATCGATGTGATTCAGCCGGTTTTGTTCGCTGTAATGGTATCTCTCGCGGTATTGTGGCGCTCGCTCGGCGTCGATCCGCAGGCCGTGGTGGGGCACAGCATGGGCGAGGCTGCGGCTGCCGCGGCTTGCGGTGCGCTTTCGCTGGATGACGGCGCTGCGGTGATCTGCCATCGCAGCCGCCTGATGAAGCGGGCTAGCGGCCGCGGCCTCATGGCCGTCGCGGAATTGTCGTTCGATGACGCTCAAAAATTTGTGCACGAGTATGCCGGAAGAATTTCCGTCGGAGCTAACAATAGCCCCACATCCACGGTACTTTCCGGCGATTCGGACGCCGTCGAAGACGCGCTGGCGAAACTCGAGGCCCGCGAAATTTTCTGCCGCCGCATCAAAGTGGATGTCGCCTCTCACTCGGCGCACATGGAACCGTTCCGCGAAGAACTTGCACGCCTCTTGAAAGATATTCGCCCACGCGAGAGTTCGATTCCGTTTTATTCAACGACTTCCGGCGTCATCGAAGAGGGAACCGCGCTGGACGCGCAATACTGGACGCGCAACCTTCGCCAGCCTGTGCTTTTCTCCGCCGCGATGCAATCTTTACTTGCGGATGGGTTTGACACATTTATTGAGGTCAACAGCCATCCGGTTTTGCTGCAGGCAATCGAAGACGGAATTCGCCATGCGCAGAGCGACGCTGTCGCCGTTCCTTCGCTGCGGCGCGACAAAGATGAGCGATCGGAAATGCTCGATGCGCTTGGCGCGCTCTACACCAGCGGATTTCCTGTGGATTTCGCCCGCTTGTACCCGCAAGGGAATTGCCTCCGCCTGCCGCCCTACCCGTGGCAGCGCGAGCGATACTGGATCGAAGAGAACGAAGCGCTGGCTTCGCGCGGGCAACGGACGGCTGCGCATCCGAATCTCGGCGTGCACGTGGCATCTTCCGTGCAGACCGGCGCGCATTTCTGGGAAATTAATTTGCGACCGTCTTCTGCTGCGGGCGATTCGGCGGCTCTGCTCATCGAGCTGGCGATGGCAACGGCGACTGAGGCGCTCGGCGCTGGGGCGTACAGTCTCGAGAATTTAGAATTCCCATCTGCCGCAGGAAAAGATCTCGCGGGTCAACTGGCAATCGAGCCGGTCGGACAAGGCCTCTGGTCGCTTCGCATTTCCGCGAAAACCGATTCCGGGTGGTCGCCCCGCTGCACCGGCACGATTCGCAGCGGAACGGACCAAACGAACCAATTTTCCGAAGTCGAGTTTCGCGAACGTTCAATTGAAGATCAGGAGCGCGAGCCGCTTCGTGAATGTTTGAAATTCGCAATGGAATTAATCGAAGAGCGCGACGGCGCTGGTCCCGTCCGCGTAAGTAAAGTCAGCAGCCTCGCCTGGCGCGACATTGCTGTCCAAGGTCAACGCGTCATGCGTGCAGCAGTTGCCGGACTTCCAGGAAATTTGCAGGCCGCGTGCCGGCTGGAATTGTCGGACGGCGCCGTGCTCGCCGAATTTGCTGGCCTCCAATTTGAGCCGGCGGCGCCGCACGATGCGCTCGGCTGCGCGTACCAATTAAATTGGGTGGCGGCGGAAATTCCGTCTACCAAGGTCAGCAAAAAGAAATCGTGGATTTTGCATTCCCCTTCAGGACCGCTGGCGTATCGGATCGGTCAAACGTTAAATGCTGCAGGAGATGATTGCGTCGCGGTTGCCAGTGCAGAGGAATTGCGTCGCACGCTCGAATCGTCAAGTCATGATTGGCATGGAATCATTCATCTAGCGCGTGTGGCGGGTATGGATATCGCGAAAAACGCGGCAGAAGAATCGTCGGAAATAATTGGGCTCGTGCACGCGCTCGCGGGCGCTCAACACGATTCCCAGCCTCCCCGGTTTTTGCTTTTGACGCTGGGTGCCTGGCATTTGCCTGGCGACAGCGGAGACGTTTCGGCGGCACAGGGTTCGGCTTGGGGACTCGGCCGAGTGATTTCCGCCGAACATCCCGAATGGCGGTGCGCCAATCTTGATCTCAGCAATTCGCCATCTGCGGAAGAGTTGGATTCTCTTTGCGCATGGCTTCGCGCGGAAAGTCCGGAAGAACAAGTTGCAATTCGCGGCAGCGTATCTTTTGTCGCACGGCTGGACCGGAATGTCAGTACCGCACCGAGCGAGCCTTTGCACCTCTCGCCAAGCGCGACTTACTTGATTACCGGCGGGCTCGGCGGCGTGGGTTTAAATCTCGCGCGCTGGATGGTTGCTCGCGGGGCGCGATCGATTGCGCTGCTGGGGCGAAGCGCACCTTTGGATGCGGCGCGCGAGGAAATCCGGAATCTCGAATTTTCAGGCGCGACAGTGCAGGTCTTCAGCGCCGATGTCGCTGACGAAGCGCAGATGTCAGCCGTGCTAAACGCGATCGCGCAAAAAATGCAGCCACTGCGCGGGGTATTTCACCTCGCGGCGGTGATGGACAGCACGCTGCTCGCCGATGTGAACGACGAACAAATCGAGCGTGCCATGCACGCGAAAGTCGATGGCGCGTGGACGCTGCACCGACTTACGCAAGTTGCAGCGCTCGACCATTTTGTGCTGTTCTCTTCGATGACCGCCATCATCGGCCAGCCGGGAGTAGCCAGTTACGCCGCGGCTAACTCTTCGCTCGATGCGCTTGCGCGGTATCGCCGTGCGAAGGGCCTCAACGCCATTAGCATCCAATGGGGGCCGTGGGCCGACCTCGGTCTTACCAAGACAGAAAACGCCAGGCGGGGCGTCGAGATGTACGCACAGCAGGGAATTCGCGCGCTTTCATTTGACGAAACTTTCGACGCGCTCTCTCAGCTTCTGCAACAGGATATCGCCGGAGCTCTCGTCGCTCCGATCGAATGGCAAAAATTTGCACGCAGCTTTGCCGGCGACTCTGTGCCGCGCACTTTTCTTTCATTGATTCCAGATGCTGTGGAAAATCCAAATTCCACACCCACGCCGCGCAGCCTGCGTGAAACTTTGATCGAAGCATTGCCCGGTCGCCCGCGGCGCTCCCTGCTCGAAGGGCATCTGCAGGAAGTTCTTGCCGGCGTTCTGAAAACTAGCGCTTCGCGACTCGACCTATTAAAACCGCTCGGCGCGATGGGCGTGGATTCGCTAATGGCGCTGCAATTTGTAAAACGCCTGGCACTAACTACCTCTGTACGCTTGCCCGCCACGGCCGTTTTTAATTATCCGACCCTGCGCGTTCTGGCCGCGGAACTTGCGCGGCGCATGGAAATCAATCTCGATGCGGATGTGCAAGCCCCGACCGCCCCGCGGATTTCAGAAAATCTAGCCGACGTTTCCGCCGCAGTGGTCGACATGACGGAAGACGAAACGATTCAAGCGTTGCTGCAGGGCGGGGGAGATTAATGAGCGATCGTCCGGAAACAGTTTTATCCGCCGCCAAGCTCGCGCTTGCCATCAAGCAGATGCGTGCGGAGAAATCAAACGTATCGCTGCTCGGTTCGGAACCGGTAGCCATCGTGGGAATCGGCTGCCGTTTTCCGGGCGGCGTGCGTTCCGCTGCGGAATATTGGAAATTGCTGCACGAGGGAGTGGACGCGATAACCACGATTCCCGCCGACCGCTGGGATGCTGACGCATATTTCGATTTAGACCCGCAGGCACCGGAGAAAATGAATGGCCGCTGGGGCGGCTTTGTGTCCGGCGCGGATTTGTTCGATCCGGTATTTTTTGGAATTTCGCCGCGTGAAGCAACGAGCATTGATCCGCAGCAGCGTCTGGTTCTCGAAGTCAGCTGGGAAGCCATGTGGGACGCGGGGCGCGCGCCGGGTTCGCTGAGCGGCAGCCGCACAGGCGTTTTTATGGCCGTCTGCGGATCCGATTACGAACGATTGCTCTTCGATGATGCGGCATTGATTGGGCCGCAATCCTGCTCGGGCGCTTATCACAGCATCGTCAGCGGCCGGGTTTCGTTTCTTCTGAATTTGCATGGTCCAAGTATTTCCATCGATACCGCCTGCTCGTCATCTCTGGTCGCGCTTCATCTTGCCTGCCAAAGTTTGCGCGCAGGCGATTGCAATCTTGCCTTGGCCGGCGGAGTGACGCTGCATCTTCGGCCGGAGCACTACATCGGATTGTCCAAGCTTGGCATGCTCTCGCCGGACGGGCGCTGCAAGGCTTTTGATTCGCGCGCCAATGGATTTGTTCCGTCAGAAGGCTGCGGCGTCGTCGTGGTCAAACTTCTTGCCGATGCGCTGCGCGACGGCGATCGCGTGTACGCCGTGGTTCGCGGCACCGCAGTCAATCAGGATGGCCGCACAAATGTTCTGACGGCTCCGAGCGGGCTCGCCCAGCAGGAAGTGGTTCGCGCGGCGTTGCAGAACGCGCAAATCCAGCCGTCGAATATTTCGTATGTTGAGACTCATGGCACCGGCACATCGCTAGGCGATCCCATTGAGGTCGAAGCGCTCACGGAAGTTCTTGGCGCGAGTTCTCTGACAGAGGTTCCGTGCGCCTTGGGAGCGGCGAAAAGCAATATCGGACATCTCGAAGCTGCGGCTGGAGTTGCCGGGGTGATTAAGGCGGCGCTCGCGCTGGACCGGCAGGAAATTCCCGGAAACCTGCATTACCAGGAACTTAATCCGCACATTTCGTTGCGGGATACCCGCTTTTATATTCCTACGGGGCCGCGGCCGTGGATGCGCGGAAGCACGGCGCGATTTGCGGGCATCAGCTCCTTTGGCTTCGGCGGCACAAACGCGCACGTTGTGCTGGAAGAGGCCCCGCAATTTTCGCAGCGCGCCCCCAAGAAAGACGCGTCACCCAGAAATAAATTTCTTTTGCCAATTTCCGCGCGCACGCCCGAAGCGTTGAAAGATTTTGGGCGGCTCTATTTGAATTTTTTAAGCGACGAAAACCCGGAAGCCCTCGACTTGTATAACGTCTGCCACTCCGCGGCCCTACGGCGCGACCATTACGAAGAGCGACTGGCGCTCGCGGGCGGCACGCGCGAAGACCTTTGCAAACAGTTGGGAAATTTCCTTGCCGGGAATTCCAAAGCGGAAATGTCCGCAGGGCGCGCGTCCGAGGCAGGGGAACGCGTCGCCTTCGTTTTTTCGGGGCAAGGTTCGCAATGGCCGCGGATGGGCGCGGAGCCGTTTGACCGCGAGCCCGTGTATCGCGCAACGATTGAGGAATGCAACGAACTGGTAAAGGAATTCGTGGGCTGGTCGCTCATCGACCATTTGATGGCCGCGGAAGACGTATCCAAATTGCAGCACACGGAATTCGCGCAGCCGGCGATTTTCGCGGTCGAAATTGCCCTGGCGCGTTTGTGGATGTCCTGGGGCGTTACGCCGCAAGTGATCATTGGGCACAGCGCTGGAGAAATTGCGGCCGCCTGCGCGTCAGGAATTCTCGATCTGCGCGAAGCCGTGCGCGTAGTCGTGCTGCGTGGCCGCCTCATGGAATCTGCCACAGGATTCGGCAAGATGGCTACCATTCACTTGCCGGCGTCCGTTGTGGCCGAGCGAATCAAATCTTTTGGCGATGAAGTCTCGATCGCCGCCATCAACAGCCCAAAATCAACCGTTATCGCCGGTTCGTCCGCGGCAGTCGAGAAACTAGTCTCGGAGTGGATGAACAAAGGCGTTGGCTGCCGCATGTTGCCGGTGGACTATGCGTTTCACAGCGCGCAAATGCAACCCTACAGCGAAGAACTCACTCGCGCTCTGGGAACTGTTAGCACGCACGCGCAGCAAATTCCCATCGTCTCCACCGTTCGCGGCGCGAAAATGTCCGCTGGCGATGGTTTTGACGCTACGTATTGGGGCCAGAACATTCGCCGGCCCGTGCTCTTCGCGGAAGCCGTGCAAATCGCCTTGGAAATGGGCGCCCGCACATTTCTGGAAATTGGTCCGCATCCCGTGCTGTTGAGCTCGGTCGGAGAATGTTCCGCAAGCGGCTCGCAGGCGGAAACCTTGCTGCCATCGCTGCGCCGGGGCAAAGAGGAATTGGGCACGATGCTTTCCTCGCTCGGCAAATTGTATGTCACGGGCGCGGCAGTCGAATGGTCAACCGTGTACACAAAACCGGCGCCGCCTACCTCTTTGCCCGTATATCCATTTCAGCGGCAACGTTTTTGGATCGACGAGCGCCCGAAAAACAGAACGATTCCGCCGCAGGATTTGTGTGGCGCGAGATTGCAGTCGCCTTCGTTGCGCGGCGCCGTATTTGAAACTCAATTGAGCGCCGCGAATTTTCCGTTTCTCGCCGATCACCAAATTGAAGGTTCGCTGCTCGTTCCCATGACGGCGTTCCTCGAACTGGCGAACAGCGCGGTTACGAAATCCGGCTCGCCGCCAAAGGCGCTGGTCGATGTATCCGTGTTGATTCCTCTGGAGTTGCCGGGCGAAGGCTCGTGCACCGTGCAAACCATCGTCGAAGACGAGACAGTACGAATTTTCAGTTTCAGCAATGAAACATGGAAGCTTCATGCCAGTTGCCGCCTCGCCGAATTTTCTGCGTGTGCCACGCCCAGTGATTCGGCGTCGGCGCTCTCTGCCGCGCTCAAGTCTGTGCCGCCGGAAGAGTTTTATGCGCGGTTGCGGGAACACAACGTGCAATTTGGACGTTCTTTTCAAGTGATCGACCGACTCCACACAGGTTCTGGAAAATCGGTTGCACGAATTCGCTTGGCACACCGCGAGAAAAGCGATGCCTTGCGTTTCCATGTTCACCCCGCATTACTCGATGGCTGCCTGCAAACCGCGATCGCCGCGGCTCCGCAAAATTTCGTCGGCGCGTATTTGCCTTTCTCGATCGATTGCCTGGAAACATTCGCACCCGCCGGTGCGGATGTCTGGGCAGTCGCGAACATTACATCCTCTTCGGCGAACGCCGACATTCTTACAGCGAATATCGACGTCGTAAACGATGACGGCAAACTCTTGGTCCATATCTCCGGCCTCCATTTTAAGCGCCGCACCGCGTCCTCCGTTAGCAAGCGGACCATTTACCAGGTGCAATGGCAGCGCGCGAAACGGCCAGAACGAAAAGAACTCCCGGGACAGCGCAACAGCACATGGCTGATCATCGCCGATGACGCCGTCGCAGGACAAAAGCTCGCGGCGCAGCTTCAAAACCTCGGCAGCTTTGCTGTAGTCTTGCCGCCTGGTGCGCCGCTCGATGCGCCGGGTAGCGTGCAGGGCGTCGTCAGGCTTGTCGCCGGCAGCGACTCAAAAAACCCGTTTTCCGCGCAATCGGAAATTTGTGGCAGCGTTCTTTCTCTCGCGCAAGAACTTGTAGCGCGGTTTCCGGCAAACACGCCACGGCTGTGGCTCGCCACGCACGGAGCGATGGATGTAATTCCGGGTGATCGCAGCAACGGCTTTGCAGCCGCGACCGTTTGGGGCCTTGGCCGCACCATTGGGATCGAGCACCCGGAGCTGCGCTGCGGGCGAATCGATCTGGAATCCGCGCCGGGAGACTTCGCGGCACTCGCTCAGGAGATAATGAACACGGATGGCGAAGAAGAAATCGCGCTTCGCGGCGGCGAGCGCTACGTTCCCCGAGTCGAACCTGAATTTGTAGAAGATCCGCAACCGCGTCGTCTGGTTATCCCTAGTCGCGGCTCCGTTGACAATCTTGCTGTCGAGACAATGGAACGCCGCACGCCTGCGGCAGGCGAAATCGAAGTTGAAGTTGAGGCCAGTGCGCTGAATTTTCGCGATGTGCTGAATGTTCTGGGCATGTATCCGGGCGACCCGGGGCCACTGGGTTTGGAATTTTGCGGGCGCGTCGCGCGACTCGGCGACGGAGTCGAAGGATTTGAAGTCGGCGACCGTGTTATGGGTCTTTCGTGGGCCAGTTTTTCTTCCTATGTGAATACTCCCGCGGACCTCGCCGTAAAAGTTCCCGCGGGGCTCAATGCCGTTGCCGCAGCCACGATTCCGAACGCATTTCTTACGGCTCATCATTGTCTCGTCGAAGTCGGCCGCATGCAGAGCGGCGAGCGCGTATTGATCCACGCCGCCACCGGCGGCGTCGGCCTGGCCGCGGTGCAAATGGCCATGCAGGCGGGAGCGGAAATTTTTGCCACGGCGGGCAGCGAACAAAAAAGGGAGTACCTCCGCTCGCTCGGAGTGCAACACGTTTTCAGTTCCCGCAAGCCGGGCTTTGCTTCCGAAATCCGTGAGCGCACGGGCGGCAAAGGCGTCGACCTGGTTCTGAATTCTCTGGCCGGGGATTTTATCGACGAAGGTTTCGATATTCTTGCAAAGCGCGGCAGGTTCATTGAAATCGGAAAAACTGGCATCTGGAACCACGAGCGTGTCGCTGCGCTCGGAAAATCACTGCACTACCATGTGGTGGACCTCGGTATCGTCATGCAGGAAGAGCCCGAACGAATTCAACCGCAGCTTTTGAAAATCGCAAGCGCGATTGCGGACGGTTCGTTGCAGCCTTTGCCCTCTCACGTTTTCGATTTCGATGACGCGGCCCCTGCGTTCCGTTTTATGGCGCAGGCAAAACATATCGGGAAAATAGTGCTGCGGCATCCGGCGCCGCTGCGAATTTCCGCTGACGGCACTTATCTCGTCACCGGTGGACTTGGCGCGCTCGGCCTGCACGTGTCCCGCTGGCTCGTGGAACACGGCGCGCGCAATTTGCTGCTCATCGGCCGCAGCTCGCCTTCGCCCGAAGCAGCCAAAGCAATTTCAGTATTGCGCGAAGCAGGCATCCGCGTGGAAAACCGAGCCGCGGATGTAAGCGACCGCACGGAACTCCAAACTGTCCTCAAAGAGATGCGCGTGGCAATGCCGCCACTTCGCGGTATCGTTCATTCCGCGGGCATTCTCGATGACGGCGTCCTCACGCAACAGACTTGGAGCCGTTTCGAACGCGTGATGGCGCCTAAAGTTGCCGGAGCCTGGAACCTGCACGAACTGACGCGCCACGAGCCTCTAGACTTTTTCCTGCTCTTTTCGTCGATGGCTTCGCTTACCGGTTCGCCGGGGCAGTCGGGTTACGCTGCGGGCAACGCGTTCCTGGACGCATTTGCGCACTATCGCCGTGCGCGCGGACTCGCGGCTCTCAGCATCAATTGGGGAGCTTGGCCGGACGCAGGAATGGCCGCAAAAGTGGAAACGCAAGGACGGCGTCGAGTGCTACCTGCCATTCGACCGATGGCCGAACAGGATTGTCTTTCCTGCCTCGCGCTCGCTGCCGCGCAAAGCTCTGCGCAGTTGACGATTGCCGATGTGGACTGGTCGAAGTGGGAGAATCCCACGCGTCTCCTGTCAGGCCTCGTGCGTCACGCGCCCGCCGCTGCAGTAACCGCGGCGCAAGACGGCATTCTCGAACGCCTGGGCAATGCGCCCGCGTCGAATCGCAGAAAAGTTCTTCTCGAATATTTGCGCGAAGAGGCTCTTGAAGTGCTTGGCCTCGGCAAATCGCATTTCATTGACGAGCGGCAGCCGCTTGTTCGCATGGGACTCGATTCGCTTATGGCTGTGGAATTTCGAAACCGGCTCGTGGCGTCCCTGAAACGCCCCCTGACGGCAACGCTGCTTTTCGATTATCCGAATCTCGGCCGCCTCGCGGATTATCTCGAAGAACGCAGCACGGCGCAGGAAGGTGCACCAACGGAAACAAAAGATTCGTACGCCGAAACACTCGATTCGCTCACGGATGCGGAAGCGGAAGAATTGCTGAAAGAAGAATTAGGCCAGAGTTCATAAACCATGACCACAAAAACACAGTTTGAGGATTTGTCGCCTATCAAAAAAGCGCTGTACGAAATTCGCACTCTCAAAGGCAAGTTGCAGCATCTCACGGAGGCGCAGAACGAGCCTGTTGCCATCGTCGGCGTCGGTTTGCGTTTCCCCGGAGGAGCGTCGGACGCGACGTCCTACTGGAAAATCCTTACGGATCGCGTGAACACCGTCACGGAAATTCCGGCGGCGCGCTGGAACATCGATGATTATTTCGATGCCAATCCGGAAGCTCCGGGCAAAATGTACAGCCGCCACGGATCTTTCCTCGCGGACACCGCCGGATTCGACGCGCATTTGTTCGGCGTGTCTCCGCGCGAAGCAATTGAAATGGATCCGCAGCACCGTATCGCTCTCGAAGTTGCGTGGGAGGCGCTGGAAAATGCCGGATGCAGCCCGGCGCAAGCGGCGAAGAGCAAAGCCGGAGTTTTTCTCGCGCTCAGCAATAGCGATTACCTGCGTCTCGTGTTCAACGATCGGATTGACGAACTCGATGCCTACTCGAGCACCGGAAACAATTTCAGCGTCGCGGCCGGGCGTATTTCTTACACGCTAGGGCTCGACGGTCCGAGCATGGTGGTGGACACGGCGTGTTCCGGATCGCTCGTCGCCGTGCACCTCGCGTGTCAGAGTTTGCGGCTGCGCGATTGCGATATGGCGCTCGCCGGCGGCGTCAACCTGATTCTCTCGCCCGAAATTAACGTCAACTTTTGCAAATCGCACATGCTGGCCGCGGACGGTTTCTGCAAGACATTCGATTCCAAAGCGGATGGCTTTGTGCGTGGCGAAGGCTGCGGGATTATCGTGCTGAAGCGCCTCTCCGATGCGCTTGCGGGTGGTGACAATATTCTCGCGCTCATTCGCGGCTCGGCTGTAAATCAGGATGGCCGCAGCGGCGGGCTGACCGTGCCGAACGGAAATGCGCAGCAAAAAGTGATCCGCCAAGCTCTCGCGAATGCCGGAGTCGAGCCACACGAAATCGGATATGTCGAAGCGCACGGAACGGGGACATCGCTCGGCGATCCGATCGAAGCGCATGCGCTGGCAGCCGTGCTCGGTCCTCAGCGAACTAGGGAAAATCCGCTCGTCATTGGCTCCGTGAAAACGAACATTGGACATCTTGAAGCTGCCGCGGGCGTCGCGGGCTTGATCAAAGTGGCGCTCTCTCTGCACAACGAGCAAATTCCAGCCAACTTGCATTTTCAGTCTATGAATCCGCACATCGATTGGGCCGGCGTGCCCGTGGAAGTTCCCATCGAGGCGCGTCCGTGGCGCCGCGCGAACGGGCGCCGAGTGGCGGGCGTGAGTTCGTTTGGATTTAGCGGAACGAACGCGCACATCATTCTGGAAGAAGCGCCGGTGCGGGAAACGCGCGACCGCAATGTGGCAGAACGGCCGATACAACTTCTCGCGATTTCCGCGCGCAGCAAACAGGCGCTGCAGCAATTGACCGAGCGCTACGTCAACGAAATGAGCCGCACGAATGCGGATTTGGGTGACATTTGCTACACCGCAAATTCGGGCCGCGCGCACTTCGACGAACGCGCTGTGTATCTCGGCGCAACGCGCGATGAAATGCATCAGGCGCTGCTCGGCAAGCCCGCCGCATCCGGCAGCAAGAATGGAGATCAGGAAGTCGCCTTTTTATTCCCAGGTCAGGGCGCGCAATATGCCGGCATGGGAAAAGATTTGTACGCGGCTGAGCCGATATTTCGCAAAACTCTGGACCAATGCGCGGAACTTTTGAAAGATCAGCTGGAAGAGCCGCTGCTCGAAGTCTTGTGGGGCGGCAAAACCGATCTCCTGAATCAAACCGCGTATTCGCAGCCAGCGTTATTTGCCGTGGAGTATTCGATCGCGGAAATGTGGAAGAGTTGGGGCATCGAGCCGTCGATCGTTCTCGGTCACAGCGTGGGCGAATACGTCGCCGCCTGCGTCGCCGGAATCTACAGCCTCGCAAATGGATTGAAGTTAATCGTCGGGCGAGCGCGCTTGATGCAAGCCGTGTCTGGCATGGGCGCAATGTGCGCGGCGATGACGGACGAAAACAAGGTGAAAGTGGCGCTCGCCGGTCTCGAATCGCGCATTTCGATTGCCGCGCTCAATGCGCCGGAAAACACGGTGCTCTCCGGCTACGAAAGCGATTTGCAAATCGCGGAAGATCGTTTGCGTCAGGCGGGGGTTCGAGTTCAGCGGCTCGCCGTCTCGCACGCCTTCCATTCTCCGCAGATGGAAGAGATGGAAACAGCCTTCGAACAACTCGCGAGCGATGTGCAATTCAACTCGCCGCGAATTCGCCTGGTCTCCAGCGTGACTGGACAGCTCATCGGACCGAAGGAAATGGCCGATGCCGGTTATTGGCGACGGCAAGTGCGGCAGCCTGTGCTGTTCCGCAAGGCCGTCGAAACACTTGGACATCTGGGCGCTGAAATATTCCTGGAGGTCGGCGCCGGTGCGACGCTGGTGGGCCTTGGCCAGCAAACGTTGAGCGGGAAGGATCGCATCTGGCTTACGTCATTGCGCAAGGGCCGCGCGGAGTGGACTTCGGTGCTGGATTCACTGGCTCAACTATATGCGCGCGGCGTGGAAGTTAACTGGGCCGGCTTCGATGAGCCTTACGTCCACATGCGCGTGCCGTTGCCCACGTATCCCTTTGAACGGCAAAATTATTGGCTGGACTTGAAGGTCGCTGCCACGCCGCGATCGATTGACGCGGATTGGTCGGACATTGCGGCGGCCGCAAGCCGCCAGTCGGGCCAATGCAGCCTGGCGCTCAATCTAGGTAGCTACCCGCAACGCTGGGCGCTCGTCGACAAACTCACCACCGAATACATCCTGTCGGCGTTCGCGTCGTGCAACGCATTCCAGAAAGTCGGCGAGGCGCACACGGTCGATTCGCTGGTTCGACTCTGCGGATTCAAGACCACCTACGGAAAACTGCTGCAGCGCTGGATGAAGCGGCTCGTGCGCGAAGGAGAACTAAAACAGGACGGCGAAGTATTTACGGCGCCGCAACCACTGCGCAGCGGGGGGCTGCAGGAGTTGCGCGCGACGACCGAAAAAGCGTTTCTCGACGACCGCATTATTTTTGACTACATCGTGTCCTGCGGCGAAGACCTCGTCGCCATCCTGCAGGGAAGAAAAAGCTCGCTCGAAACTTTGTTTCCGAACGGTGATTTTACGCGTGCCGAAAATCTGTATGAGCGCGCGCCGCTGTCCGTGTATTTCAACTCCATCGCCCGCGCCGCGCTCGAAGGCTTTCTGCGCGGGCGAAAACCGGGAGCTCTGCGGATTCTGGAAATCGGCGCGGGCACGGGAAGCACCAGCTCGTTCCTGCTGCCGGTGATGCCGCGCGAAAACGCGATTTACGATTTCACGGATGTGTCCGAAATTTTCGTCAATAATGCGGAACGCAAATTTGCGGCCTTTCGGAACGTGCGTTATGGCTTGTTTGATATTGAACGCGACGGCGTCGCGCAGGGATACCCAGCCGGAAATTTTGACGTGGTTGTAGCCACAAACGCGCTGCATGCCACCCGCGATATTCGCGCCACCATCGCCAATGTGCGCTCGATGCTCGCCCCCGGCGGCATCCTCATCCTTTGCGAGGTCACGGACTATCTCTCCTGGTACGACATCACCACTGGCCTGATCGAAGGCTGGCAATTGTTTGAAGACGGATTGCGAGACGACCATCCGCTTCTCGAAACAAAAGTCTGGACGAAGTGCCTCGAAGAAGGCGGGTTCACGCGCGTGATGGCCTTCCCGGAAAACGGTTCGCCTGCGGAAATTCTCGGCCAGCACGTGATCGTGGCCGGAACTTCTTCAGTCGGCGCGGATCGCCGCGTGGCGATTCCTTCTTCGATGCTTGCTGCTCGCCCGGTTCCTCAAAGCGCGGCAGTTCCGGATCAAGAGGAAATCGATCTTGCCGCGTGGATTGAAGCGCCTGCCGCGGACCGGCACGAACATTTCGTAAAACTCGTGCAACAACAAATCGCCGATTTGCTGCGTCTCGATTCCACCGATCGTGTGAAAGCGAAATCAAAGCTGATCGATCTGGGCCTTGATTCCCTCATGGCCATCGAACTACGAAACCGCATGGTGCGGCTGCTGCATTTGCAAAAGCCGCTCAGCTCGACACTCGTTTTTGACTACCCGACTCCCGACGCGATGGCTCTCCATCTGGAAAACCAGGTCCTTGGCCTGGGCGAAGATTTTCCCGCCGAGCGAGACGGCGATGCCGCAACGCGAGAACGCGCAAACGAATTGGCCGAACTGGACGACGAGGATGTTCAGGAAATGTTGTTAAAAAAATTGCAAACCCTATAACCCCATGAGCTCAATTTCACAAAGATTCGGAAATCTTTCACCGTTGAAGCAGGCACTTCTCGCTCTGGAGGACATGGGCGCGCGCCTCGCCAAGTCCGAACGCGAGCGCCTCGAACCCATTGCCATCATCGGAATGGGGTGCCGCGTTCCCGGTGCCGCAGATCCGACCGCGTTTTGGCGGCTGATGGAAAACGGCGTGGACGCAATAAAAGAAGTTCCCGCGTCGAGATGGTCTCTCGAAGAGTTGTACGACGCCGATCCGGATGCACCGGGAAAAATGTCGTCGCGCTGGGCCGGCCTTCTCGATTCGATTGACACCTTTGATCCCGAGTTTTTCGGAATTTCTCCGCGCGAAGCGGTCGCGATGGATCCGCAACAACGCTTGCTCCTCGAAGTTGCCTGGGAAGCGCTCGAAAATGCCGGGCAAGGACCGCGCGCGCTCGCGCAGGGCCAGACCGGCGTCTTTATCGGCATGACGGGCGATGAATATGCGCAGCTTTTTTATCAGGCGGGCGATCTCGCGGTGTTCAACACGTATTTCGCTTCGGGCATCGCGCGCAGCGTCGCTTCCGGACGCATTTCCTACGTGCTCGGCCTGCAGGGGCCAAATCTTTCGATCGACACTGCATGTTCGTCGTCGCTCGTCGCCGTGCACACCGCGTGTCTGAATCTGCGCATGGGCGAATGCCGTGCGGCGATTGCCGGCGGTTCGAACATTGTGCTTTCTCCGGAAGTGGGAATCGCGTTTTCGAAAGCGCACATGATGGCACCGGATGGTCGATGCAAAACATTTGATTCTCGCGCCGACGGATTTGTGCGCGGTGAGGGCTGCGGCATCGTGGTGCTCAAACGGCTCTCCGATGCGCTGGCGGATTCGGACAATATTCTCGCCGTTATTCGCGGCTC
>DASRQU010000052.1:0-17021 GCA_035696345.1 Candidatus Acidiferrales bacterium | reverse complement strand
GCCAGACCCAATTTCGTCCTTCGCTCCCCATTTCGACGGACACCTCTGCGCATCGCCAGGCATCTGCCATTGCTGCTCCTGCGCGTGCCCTACCGACGCAAACACAAATGCCAGCACAAGCGTCACCGCCCGACCCGAAATATTCGATCGCATTCGTTTCCTCCGTTCGATGATTGCCGAATGTGCCAGAGTGTCTCACAGGAAGCGATAAACGCAGAGAAGTAAGTGTTCTGAATAGCACAGGCTTCTGCTTGTGGGTTTCGGCTTATGCCAAAATTAAAATCCGCAGGCTGAAGCCCGTGCTACGGGTGCTAGATCGAAGTAGAATTTATTTATTCATTTAATTAAGCGGGCCGGTCGCGCAGCAATCGCAACATGTCCGGATCAGTATTCTTGGACGACGGCCCGTTCGATTCCGAAGGCTCCGGAATTTCTCCCTCGCCGGCGGCCAAAAACAAATTGGCCTCAAGACCGTGCTGCTTGTCATAAAGATCGCGATACCGCCCCGCCTGCGCATACAGCGTCGCGTGCGTCCCGCGCTCCACAATTCGTCCGCCCTCCACCACAAGAATCTGATCGGCGCGCCGAATTGTGGACAACCGGTGCGCGATCACAAATGTCGTGCGTCCGCGCATCAGCTGCGCCAGCCCTTCCTGAATGAGCATCTCAGATTCAGAATCGAGGCTGGACGTCGCTTCGTCCAGAATCAGAATGCGTGGATCCGCCAGAATTGCGCGCGCAATCGACACGCGCTGACGTTGCCCACCTGAAAGTTTCACGCCGCGCTCGCCGATAATCGTGTCGTAAGTTTCCGGAAAACGTTCCGCGAATTCATCCACGCGCGCAATGCGGCACGCCGCCAGAATTTCCTGTTCCGTCGCATACGGCCGCGAAAACGCGACATTCTCGCGAATCGTCCCGTCAAACAAAAACGATTCCTGCAGCACCACGCCCAGCCGTGTGCGGTACGAATCGAGCCGCACCGTAGATAGATCTACGCCATCGACCAGCACTCGCCCGCTGAGCGGCACGTGAAACGCCGCCACCAGTCCGATGATCGTCGATTTTCCCGAGCCCGAAGATCCCACAAGCGCCGTCACCGTGCCCGGTTTGGAAAGAAAGTTCACGTCCTGCAACACCAGTTTTCCAGGCTCGTATGCGAAATTGACGTTGTCGAACGCCAACTCTCCGATAATATCCGGCAGCGCAACCGTGCGTCGCGGGTCTTCATCCTCCGGCCGCTCGTCGAGCACTTCCTTCGTGCGCTCGAGCCCCGCTACCGCTTCCGTCAACTGCGTGCCGATCCCCACCACCTGAAATACCGGCGCAATCATGAACGCCAGGAAAGCCGTGTAACTCATGAACTGCCCAACCGTAATTTTTGCTTGTAAAACTTGGTGCGAGCCGACAAGCATCACGAGTGCGCCGACAACGCCGCCGAGCGCTGTCGTCGAAAAGCTCATCATGGACATTGTCGTCAACGACTTAATGACGTTGTCCAGCAATCGCTGCACTCCCTTCGTAAAGACGTCGGCTTCCCGATCTTCCGCGTGATACCCCTTCACTACACGCACGCCGGAAAGCGATTCCGTCAGGCGGCCGCTGACCTCCGCGCTGATTTTCGACCGCTCGCGAAAAATCGGCCGTAAAATTCCAAACGCTTTTCTCAGACCAAGCATGCTCACCATCAGCAAACCGGCCGCAAGCCCCGTCATCACCGGACTGATGCGCAGCAACATGTACAGCGCGATGGCCGCGGTCAGTAAGCCACCGATAAACTCTACGAGGCCCGTACCAATCAGATTTCTTACGCCTTCCACATCGCTCATGATGCGCGAAACCAGCGCGCCGGTTTTGTTTTCGTCGTAATACGCAACTGGAAGGCGTCCGACATGCTCCTGCACTTTTCGGCGCAGCTCGGTGATCATGCGCTGGGCTGCCTTCGATAAAGTTTGCGTGAGTGTGTAGGACGTTACGCCTTGCAGGATCGTCGCGAGCAGCACTCCGCCCACCAGTGGCATCAACATTTTCGTCTGGTGGTGAATCATCACGTTGTCCACCAGATATTTTGTGGTGAAAGGGAGCGCCAAGCCGGACACGCGGTTAATGGCCATCAGCACCATGCCGACGGCGAGCAATCCTCTGCGCGGGCGCATCAATGCCCAGATTTGAGGCAATTGATCCAGGATGCGAACCGGCTTTTTCTTGCTGTTGTCTGGCGATTCTATGCGCCCGCGTCTCGCGCTGGGACCGCGCTCTGCGCGCATCGCCATCCCGTGCTGCGATCCCATTCCTCCGCCCGGCATTCTCATAGGTTATTCATCTTAGTGGATTGGCACAGTAGCCGCCACCTGCGCCGCCACGTGGCGCCCACTGATGAGATGCCCCAAGCGTCGGCCTTGATGCAGAAACGATGACAATTCTCAAGTAGGACAGGCTTCAGCCTGTCTGCTTTTCGCGCGAAAAAACCAAATCAAAACCAGCCAGGCTGAAGCCCGTCCTACCTCTCCGCACACAGCAGAAAGCCTTCAGCATAAACGCTTCAGAAAAATAAATAACACATCTCCGCATTCATCGGTAAGATGTGCAGGCTGCGGTTCGGCCATCGGACCTTCACGCGGTTCCTTTCGCGCCAAAAGTGCGCGCGAACCCCGATGCGGTCGAACGCGGGACCTGCTTCACGGAGACAAATAAATTGTCCAAACTTCGACTATCGATGGCCTGTTGGAATTATGACCGCACGCGCGCGCTCTTCGAAGGGCGCATACCGGTGGACGGCATCGATCTGAACTACATTAATATCCCCGTCGAGGAAACTTTTTTTCGCATGATCCGCCACCAGGAATTTGACGTCGCGGAAATGTCCCTCTCCTCCTACACGCTTTCCCTTTTTCGGGATCCGCAGCCATTTGTGGCAATTCCCGTTTTTCCCTCGCGCTATTTTCGCCACTCCTGCATTTTTATCAATCGCAACAGCGGCATTCGCGTGCCTAAAGATCTCATCGGCAAAAAAGTGGGCAACCCAGAATACCAGCTCACCGCGTGCGTGTGGATTCGCGGCATTCTGAGCGACGAATATAAAGTGCCCGTTTCAAGCGTCTCCTACTACCGCGGCGGAGAAGAAACTCCCGGCCGCACTGAAAAGCAATCCGTTGCCCTGCCCTCGGAAATTCGTCTGGAAAACATTCCAGCGGAGAAAACGCTTTCCAACATGCTGCGCGACGGAGAAATCGATGCTATCTACTCGCCCCGAACCCCTTCTTGTATCGCGCAGAAAGCAAAAAGCGTCGGTCTCCTGTTTGAAGACTACGAAGCCGTGGAGCGCGAATATTTCCAGCGCACAAAAATTTTTCCCATCATGCACACCGTCGTGATTCGCCGCGAGATTTACGAAAAGAATCCGTGGATCGCCCAGTCGTTGTACAAGGCGTTCGTGCAAGCGCAGCGCGAAGTCTACGACGATTTGTACGAAACGGCCGCGCTGAAGTTCATGCTGCCTTGGCTCATCCGCCACGCGGAAGAAACGCGCGCCCTGATGGGGAAAGATTTCTGGCCCTATGGCATCGAGCACAACATGCACGGCCTGAGCACTTTCCTCCGCTACGCCCATGAACAGGGCCTGGCGAAGCGCTTGCTAACGCCGCAAGAGCTTTTCGTACCCGAATCGCTGGAAGCATTCAAAATTTGAATTGATTATGTAGCGGCCTTCTTCGGGGCCGCCACAGCGAGTGGAGCCGATCGCAAAGACGCTAGAGAGTCTGTGTCCGAATACAGAATGGTTGTGGATCGTGGCTTTAGCCGCGACATATTGCCTGCAAAATGGGTCCGGCTTTAGCCGCTGATGTTCCGATTTTGCAGTTGTCATGCAGGGGCTAAAGACCTCGAGTTCTGACTCGCTAGATGTCGCGGCTGAAGCCGCGACCCACAAAACTTTTTTTTGAGAACCCGTCATGAAATAGCTTCCTTTCAAATGGAAGTCCGATTTGCATGTAGTTTTACGGAGAGCACCCTGAATGGCGGAAACCGAACAGGCGAGCGCACCGAAGTGGTGGCGATTGGAGCGTGGCGACATCGATGCCACCGTCGCCCAAGTCGGCTTCAACGTCGCGCAAATGATCATCCCCGCATTCCTGCTCGTTCCCGTGGGCGTCACCATGGGGTTCAGTGTGACGCATCTCTTGCCCGGCTTCGCTCTGGGATTTTTTGTTGGCTCCATGGGACTGACGCTTCTCGGCGTCGGCCTAGCCAAGCGTGAAGGGCGCACGAACGTCACCGCGCACGTGTACATCAACAACGTGCCGGGAATCATCGCGTACACACTATCCATCATGCTCCCGGTGTATTTGCAAACGCGCGATCAGGAACTCGCGTGGCGAGTCGCCGCAGCCGCCGTGGTCTGGACGGGAATCATAAAACTCGTCGCAGCCCCACTCGCCGGAACAATTCGCCAGTTCGTGCCCAAACCCGCGATGATGACGGTGTTCGGCGCCGCCATGTACACGTATCTCGCGCTCGTCCTGTTGCAGCGGATCTTTGATCATCCTCTTGTCGGAATTATCGCGCTGGCCATCGTCGCCACTTCCGTCCTCGCAAACGTGCCCATCACGCGGTGGCGCGTTCCTCCGTTCCTCGTAGCATGGCTCGTGCCGCTCGCAATTGGATTGTCCATCGGCTACATTCATCCCGCGTGGCATGGATTTTCGGTGCAGTTGCCGTTCGTTCGCACGCCGGGCCTCTTGCAGGCTATGGCTCTTGCGATTCCCTATCTTTCCGTAATTGCGCCGATGTCGATTTATCAGGTGCTGCAGGATATCGCATCCGTCGAAGGCGCGAATTCCGCTGGCGACAATTACGATGCGCGACTGGTGGTGGCCTGCGACGGCTTCGGTACGCTGCTCTGCGGCCTCGGCGGCAGCATCATTACACCAGTCGTCGCCGCGCTGCATCCTCCCTACAAAATGATGGGCGCTCGCATCGGATTTTGTTTCTGGACCGGTATTATTTTCCTGGCTGTGTTCATGAGCGGCATTTCCCTTTTTATGTCGCAGCTTTTTCCGTGGGCCATTCTCGCGGCAATGATCGCCTACGTCGCAATCGGCGTCGGCAGAGCGACGCTGCATCATGTCGACCACAAGTACATCAACGCCGTGCTGCTCGGTCTCGTGTTGCCCGCGGGAGCAGTCGTCGGCTCCGCGATGAACTCTGCACTACCGGCATTAAAATTATCCGCCGCAAATCCCGAAGTGCAGGCCGCGCTCAATCGCTCGATCTATTGGTCGTCAATCCAGGGACTCGGCAACGGTTTTCTGTTTTTAGTGCTGGTCATTTCAGCGCTCATCACCGAAATGATCGATCGCAATTTTGGCCGCGCTGCGCTCTGGTGCCTCATCGCATCCGCGTTTTCGTGGCTCGGCCTGATGCACTCGCCAGTCCTGCACTGGGGCGCGCAACCCATGTACGCCGCAGGCTGGCTCGCCGCAGCATTCATCACCTTCTCCGCCCGCTGGTGGCGCGGCGATCTCCCCGAGGTTACGAAACCGGTTTCGTAGCGGCCTCTCCCCGTGTATTTCGGGGTGAAGACGGCACGCGGTCGAACGCCGAAGCGCGGTCCGTTAGGCTTAAATTCACCTGCATGCGCGGCACTACACAAAAGCGAGCCCGCCCAACCTTCGGCCAGCCTCTACGAATGAAACTTCGAGGTTCCGCCCAAATGAAAACGTCACAGCAATCGAACCAACCCTTGTCACACTTCCATGCGAAGTGCTACAAAAGATTATGCAAAAGGCGGCCACAGCCTCAACCCCGGGAGAGTTTCGGCGCCATCTTTTTTACGAAACTTCCCATTCTCCGTCGCTCGCGGAACTCGTCGGCTACGAAAACGCCAAAGAAATCATCGATTTCTGCTTCATCGCGAACCCGTACTACCCCACAAACGCGATGCTGCGAGACATGCAGGACAATTTCCCGAATCTTATAAAATCGTATCCGACGAGCAATCCGGCCAGCAGCCAGGAGCATCTCGCCGCCGTCCTGAACGTGAATCCGACGCACCTGATCATCGGAAATGGCGCCACGGAATTGATTGTCCTGATCAACACGACGCTGATCAGCCGCATCGCCGTGCCCGTTCCCACATTCGGCGAATACATCGAAAAATTAAAAGATCAGCGCGACGCGGAGATTTATATACTCAGTCCGGAAGAGCGCTATACGCTGCATCTGCCGCACTACCTCGAATGGGTGCGCAAACGCAGCCTGAAATCGCTGCTGATCATCAATCCCGGCAACCCCACGGGACAACTGTTTTCTCTGGAAGAAATGATTGAGTTCCTCGAGCACGCCAAAGACATGGAACTAGTAATTGTCGATGAGTCGTTCATCGACTTCGCCGGCGAAAAAGTTCCCAGCCTGCTGCATGTGGCAGGACGCTTTTCCAACCTGCTGCTCGTTCGCAGCATGAGCAAGCACTGCGGCGTTCCCGGCCTGCGCCTCGGATATTGCTACAGCGAAAATCTGTACATCCTGAATCACATGCGCCAGTTCATTCCCACTTGGAACGTCAACACGCTCGCGCAATATTTTCTGTCGCTGCTTCCTTCCACCGACGCCGACTACCACGTCGGCCGCAAGCGACTCATCAGCGATGTACGCTGGCTGTCCGATTCGCTCCGATCCATTCGTGGCATCGACGTGTATCCGACCGGGGCAAATTTTGTTTTGTTCAAACTTGAATCTGGCATGACCGCGACGGATTTGCAGACCATCCTTTTGAACAATCACAAGCTCTACGTGCGCGATTGTTCGAACAAAGTGGGCATGGACGAATATCACATTCGCGTCGCCTCGCAAGGCCGCGAAAAAGATGCCAAGCTCGTCACCGCGCTGCAAACGATTCTCCGATGAAGCTCCCCGCAGTCCTGGTAGTCACGCGCAGAACTATCCGCAAAAATAAATATATCGATTACGTTGCCGAGGCGCACCTCCGGCAACTGGTCCATCTAAAAATACTGCCGCTGATGGTTCCCGTGGTGGAAGGCTCGCGTATTTGCCTGCCGGATTATTTGTCGGAAATGTGCGGCCTGCTGATCGTGGAAGGCGAAGATATCGAGCCGAAAAATTTCAAGCATACGCGCGAAAATTACACGCATCTCGAAAAAACGCATCCCTTGAAAGATGAAATTGAAATTGAGTTGATGAAGCACGCTCTGCGCAAAAACATTCCCATCTTCGGCATCTGCCGCGGCTCGCAACTGCTCAACGTGGTCTGCGGCGGCACCCTTTACGGCGATGTGCAGAAAGAAAAGAAATCAAAACTAAAGCACATCAACTACGAGCATTACGATAGCTACAGGCATCCGATTTCCATCGTCTCCGGAACTCCCCTGCAGAAATGGTACGGAAGGAAATCGCTGCGCGTAACCAGCTACCATCACCAGGGCGTGCGCGATCTCGCCCCGAGGTTCAAACCAATGTGCTATACGACAGATGACTTGGTTGAAGGTTTTTACGATCCCGAAAAAGAATTCGTGGTAGGCCTGCAATTCCATCCTGAGCGCATGCCCGAAGAGCCCGCCGGAAATTGGCACATCTGGCAATCTTTCGGCTCCGCGGTACACCGCGCAGCAAAGAAAAAGAAATCGAGCAGGAAATAAGCTCGCCGAAATATCGAGCATCTTTTAACAAGCCGTCTACCTTCCCTCATGCTTAAATCAAAGAGAGATTCCTCGCTTCGCTCGGAATGACAGAACAAGGCGCCTTCTTCCGCAGCCTACAAGCCCCGAAATAAAAAACTGAAAAGACGAGGTTTAAGATTCTGAATGAGAAGTGCAGATTCTTTGAAGGTCGTGGCCTGAACAGAAAAATCTTTGTGGGTCGCGGCTGAAACCGCGACCCACAAGGATTTTTGTTAACCCGCCCCTAGTCCCCAGCCCGCGGCGCCGCCCCCGCAAGATAAAAATATCCCACCTTATTGTTCGCGGGCGTCCCAAACCACATCCGCCCCTGCGCATCCAGATAAAATTCGCGCATGGTATTTTCCGCCTGCGGAAATGGATATTCCGTCACATGCCCGCTCTTCGGATCCAGGTTTCCGATCACATCGAGATGCTCGGAGGAATACCACACCGTGCCATTCTTCGCGATTTCCAGCGCGTACGGAGTCGTCTCCGGCCCCGGCAAAGTGTATTCCTTAAAAGTTTCCATCTTGGGGTCGAAGCGCCCGATTTTTCCCGCCTGAAATTCTGCGAACCACACCGTGCCGTCCGCTCCTATTTGAATGCGTCGCGGACGCGCATCCGCCGTCGGCGGCTGCCACTTCGTCACCTTCAAAGTTTTGCCGTCCACTTTGCCGATTTTTCCATTTGGCACGTATTCCGCGAACCAGCAATTCCCTTCCTTGTCGAGCGCCAATCCGTACGCCGAGGGAATCTCCGCGATCTGCGTAAATTTCTGAGTTTTCGGATCGAACACCGTCAGCGGGCCGCCTGTCGCCCAGATTCTTCCCTGCGCGTCAATGCGCAGCGTGTGCTTCGAGCCACCCGCTACCGTGCCTTCTTTTCCCGCCACGTAGGCGTCCTGATATTCGGTAATCGTTCGCGTCGCCGGATCCCAATGTCCCAGCTTGTTCGATCCCTGCTCCGTCAGCCACACGCTTCCATCGGGCGCAGGCACCGCGGAATGAATCGCGGCGGTCCCGCGATTGGGCACCGCATACTCCTGCACTTCTCCCGTTTTAGGATCGAGCCGCCCAATTTTATTTGCATTGCCGTAATACGGCATCCAGTAGTTGCCCCTTTTGTCCGGAAACGCGCTCCAGGGCATGCGGCTCGGACCGGGCAACTCGTACTCCACGTACACAATTTTCATCGCATCGTCGTCAAACGAACGCACCAGCTCTTTATATCTGGGCATTTCGGCTGGAGATTTTGGCAACACGGATTCATCGCCAAAAAGCGAATTGATATACGAGGCGGTCACCGCAGCATCCTTGTCATCGAACGACCCGCCCACGGCGCCCAGAAAAAAGTGCATCGAATCTCTCATGTACGCCACTCGATCGCGCCAGCCGTCTTCATCGCGGCGCACGGAAGCCATGCGCGATTGAAACCCATGGCACGCGAAGCAGCGGCCCACGAGCAAATCTTTACCGTTAGTTTCGGGAAATAAAACTTCGCCCTGATATTGGGAAAGATCGCTCCAGCGCACGATTCCCTGCGCCAGCGAAAAATTATAGGAAGCGCTTTGTTCCGCGGAGAGACTTACATTTTTCTGCGGCTCGGCCTTGTAACCCACCGCCTTCACCTGCACCTGGTAATTTCCGGCAGGCAAATTTTCAATGCGGTAGCGGCCGTCATTGCCGGTCAGGACACTAACCAGCACGCGCGTGCCTGTGTTTTGCGCCTGCACGAACGCACCGCGAAACGGTGCGCCGTCCGGACTTTTCACGGAACCCGTCATGCTCGCCGCATGCGCAAACGCGCCCGCAAAAAATGCCAGAAACAAAACGCTCGCGAACCTGGAAGCTGGCTTCATGGCGCTCCCCTTTTTTTAGTTCAGGAAAATCGAATCGAAGTCGGTTCTTTGTGGCATAGGCTTCAGCCTGTGCGAGGTTAGACCTAGCAAAGACACAACCCCACAGGGTAAAGCCTACGTCACAAAAATCAACTCAGCGTTTTCGCGCGTGGACCGTATCCGCGCCGCTCGCCGTCGGTATGTGCCGGATTCTACCGCAAAACTAATCCAGCAGGATAGGCATGCACAACACCGGCTCCACGTGGAAGTCGAGCCGGTTAATTTCCTGCAGCGCGCAACCAAGCTGTGCGCTGCGCGCGGTTTCGAGCGTAATAATAAACGGCAGCGCCGAATGCGGATATCCTGGCCGCTGTAACACAGCGTCGATGCCAATTCCGTAGCGCGACAACACCGTGGCCACCGCCGCGATGATTCCGGGCCGGTCCTTCACCACAAATCGCAAATAATACGGCGCCGTAAATTCCCCACTCACATCCTTCGGCGTTTCCACTTCATGCACAGTTCCAGCCTCAGCCGAGCCGCCGCGCGCGATCGACCACAAATCGGAAATCACCGCCACCGCCGTGGGATCGCCGCCCGCTCCAAATCCAGAAAAAACCATCTGCCCCGAGTATTGGCCCGTAGCCATCACCAGATTCTTGCTGCCCTCCACATGTGCCACGAGGGACGCAGCGGGAACCAGCGCCGGCCGGACAAACGCGCGTACGCTCAACCCGTCTTCCGTTTCCTTTTTGGCCAGGGAAATTTGGCGAATCGTGCAGCCCAGTTCGCGTGCATAACCGAAATCCACTGCCTCCACCGCCGAAATCGGCCAGCATGGAATCTGTTCGCTCTGCACGCGAACGCGCAATCCCGCCTGGGCCAGAATCACGAGTTTCGCGCGCGCGTCATAGCCTTCAACGTCGGCCGTAGGATCTGCTTCCGCGTAGCCAAGCTCCTGCGCTTCGCGTAGCGCGGCTTCAAAGCTCGCGCCCGTCGCTTCCATTTTCGTCAAAATAAAATTGCACGTGCCGTTCAGCACGCCCGCAATTTTCAACAGCCGGTCTCCCGCCAGCCCATCCTGAATTCCCATGATCGCCGGAATTCCCCCTGCCACCGACGCGCCAAACTCCAGCCGACGCCCTTCTTCGCGCGCGAGTTCCACCAATTCCGCGCCGCTTTCCGCAATCAGCTGCTTATTCGCAGTGACCACGGATTTCCCCGCTCGCAGCGCCTTCCGAATCCAATCCCCCGCCGGCTTGATGCCTCCCGCCAGTTCCACAAAAATATCGATGTCCGAGCTCAGCACTTCATTGATGCTCTCCGTCCAGCGCACGCTCGTGGGTACCCAATCGACTTTTTTTCGGGCCACATCACGATTGAAAATATGTGTCAGCTCAAATGTCTCGCTCGCTTCCTGACCCAGAATTTTGGCCACGGAGCGGCCCACGGTTCCAAACCCGGCAATCGCAACCTTCAGCTTCTTCCTGCGCACCACCGCACTCTTCGCGGAAGCCGCCTTGCCCTTCGATTTGCTTTTTGCGGTTTTAATTTTTGCAGTTTTCGATTTTGCCGCCAACGCCTCACCTCGCTCAGAACCCGCAACAAGATTTCGCACATTCTAAAAACTCTGCGCAGCATCTCCCATAGCGCCCGCCTTCAGGCGGACAGGTTTTGTAGCACAGGCTTCAGCCTGTGGGATTTTGTCCTGGCAAGGTCTAACCCCACAGGATCAAGCCTGTGCAACAAAATCATATCCGCCGAAACCCACCGCTACAGACCGGAAGGATTATAAGGTATTTTGGTAACAGGACCAGTGAAGTCTGTAGCGCGAGCCGTAAATTTTGAAACTTCCCGCATCGGGCGGAATCAAACTAGTAGTCGCAAAATATGTTGGCGCAACTCTATGGCACAACTTAACCAGCGCCTCCCGCAAAATATTCCCGGCGAATTCTACGTCGACGAATCATGCATCGACTGCGACGCCTGCCGCCAAATCGCGCCTGCCAGCTTCCGCGATCATGGCGGCAAATCGAGCGTATTTCACCAGCCCGCAAATCCGGGCGAGCTGCATCGCGCTTTCATGGCGCTGGTCTCGTGCCCCACCGCATCCATCGGCAGCGTATCCAACCTGAACGCGCGCTCGGGTGTGGCGGCATTTCCAGTGCACATAGTGGACGACGTTTATTTCTGCGGCTTCACAGCGGAATCGAGTTTCGGAGCCTGGGCTTACCTGATCGTGCGGCCGCCGGAGCGGGGCGGCAACGTTCTCGTCGACTCTCCTCGCTTCAATGCGCCGCTCGTAAAGCGCATGGAAGAAATGGGCGGCGTGAACCTCATGTTGCTCTCGCATCGTGACGATATCGCCGATCACGCCAAATTTGCCGCGCATTTTCATTGCCCGCGTGTCCTGCACGAGAATGAAGGCTCGGTTACGCGCGGCATCGAACGCATCATCACCGGAATCGCGCCCGTGCAAATCGACAACGATCTCGTGCTCATCCCCACACCGGGACACACCCGCGGCCACCAGGTTTTTCTCTACCGCGATAAAGTTTTATTTACCGGAGATCATCTCTCGTGGTCACCCGCGAGGAATTCATTAAAAGCATTCCGCGATGTCTGCTGGTATTCCTGGAAAGAGCAAACCGATTCGATGGAAAAATTGCTCGCCTACAATTTTGAATGGGTCCTTCCGGGCCACGGTCGCATCGGCCATACCGCCACCTCAGACGAAATGCGCGCCAAACTGGAAGAGTGCGTAGCCCGAATGAAGAAGTAGCCTTCAGTGAGCACAGGCTTCGGCTTGTAGGGGTTAGTCCAAGCAAAGCAAAACGTCCTGATATCTTGACCGCCTGCAAGTCACAAATTCCACAGGCTGGGGCCAATGCTACTTAAACCCGTTCCAGCAAAATTGCGATACCCTGGCCGACACCAATGCACATCGATGCGAGCGCGTAGCGCCCCTTTACGCGCTGTAACTGGCGCGCCGCAGTGAGAACCAGCCTCGCGCCGCTCATCCCCAGCGGATGCCCGAGCGCAATCGCCCCACCATTAGGATTCACGATCGCGCTATCATCCGGCAACCCAAGCTCGCGCGTCACCGCGAGGGCCTGCGCGGCAAATGCTTCATTCAACTCAAACACATCCACATTACTCATGGAAAGCTTCCAGCGCATAAGCAGTTTCCGCACCGCATAGATCGGACCAATCCCCATAAAATCCGGCGTCACTCCAGCTGTTGCCGCACCCACCACACGCGCAATCGGCTTCAGTCCGAAACTCGCTGCCGCTTCTTCCGACGCCACAAACAGAGCGCACGCACCATCGTTAATTCCCGAAGCGTTTCCCGCTGTCACCGTGCCATTCTCTCGAAAGGGTGTCGGCAATTTCGCCAGCGCCTCGATCGTAGTATCCGCGCGTATATGCTCATCTTCGCGCACCGATTTCACCGTTCCCTTCTGCCCCGGCACATGGACCGGTACAATTTCCTCGCCCAGAATTCCCGCCTTCTGCGCAGCGCTGGCCTTTTGCTGTGATCGCAGCGCAAAGCAATCCTGTGCCGCGCGCTCCACTTTATATTCCGCGGCAACATTTTCCGCCGTTTCCGGCATCGACGCGTTGCCATACATTTTCAGCATTTGCGGGTTCGGAAAGCGCCAGCCCAGCGTCGTGTCATAAATTTCCGTGCTGCGCGAAAATGGACCGCCGGCCTTGGGCATCACGAACGGCGCGCGCGTCATGCTCTCAACGCCGCCCGCGACCGCCAGCGAAATTTCATCCGCGGCAATCGCCCGCGCTGCAACCGTGACGGCTTCCATTCCGGAGCCGCACAAGCGGTTCACCGTCATCCCGGGAATCGTGTGCGGAAAATGGCTCAGCAGCAGCGCCATGCGCGCCACATTGCGATTGTCTTCCCCGGACTGATTGGCGCAACCGAAAATAACTTCCTCCACGGATTCCCAATCGCTCTTCGGAAACGCCGCGTACAAGGCTTTCAGCGGAACAGCCGCCAGATCGTCCGCCCTTACCGTGGAAAGTGCGCCGCCATAGCGCCCAATCGGCGTTCTAAATCCTTCGCAAATAAATGCAGATGTCATGGTCGCTATTCCCTTCCGCAGTATAAAACTTTCGCCCGCCGCCATCGCCGGGACTCCGAATGACGATCCTAGTCCGTAGCACAGCCACTCCTGGCTGTGTGCACTTTGCAAAACCACATAGGCAAGAGTGCCTGTGCTACTCAAACCCGTGTTCGTAGCCCTAAACTAGCGAGCGCCCGCCCGCCGCAGCGGACGAGCGCCCTTTTAATTTTGACCTACTAACGAATCAGCCAATCGCGTTTAATCCGAGCTACTTAGCGGGATTTGGCGCCGACGGTACCGTTGGCGCTGCGGGAGCGTCGCTTGCCGGGCTCGCTTCAATGCTCACGACTTCAATCTCAAAAACGAGAGTGGAGTTTGGCCCAATCACGCCGCCCGCCCCGCGTTCCCCATACGCCAGATTCGAAGGAATAAAAACCTGCCACTTCGATCCCGTCGGCATCAACTGCAGCACTTCCTTGAATCCGGGAATCACGTTTTTCACTTCAAACGGCACCGGCTTACCGGCTTGCGCCGAACTATCGAACTCCTGCCCATCAATAAAAGTTCCCTTGTAGTTGCAGAGAACCGTGTCATTCTCCATCGGCTTCTTGCCCGCACCGGCCGTCAAAATCTTGTACTGCAACCCATCGGGCAACACGACGACGCCGTCCTTCTTCTGGTTCGCCGCGAGAAACGCCTCGCCCTTGGTCTTGTTCTCGTTTGCTGCCATTTCTTGCGCCTGCATCTGCTTCTGGCGCATCTCCGCCTGCAACGCCGTGACCACCTGGCGCAGTTCGTCTTCGCTCATTTGCGGCTTTGCGTCGGTCAGCGCATCCTTCAAACCTTGCATCAGCGCGGTGGAGTCCAGATCGATTCCCTGGCTCTTCAGTCCTTTGCCCATTTCCATTCCGACGGCGTAGCTGTTCTTTTGCTTGGCGGTCGTCAATCCTTGTCCTGGTGCTGACGCCGCTGAGGGCGATTTCGCCTGAGGCGTAGTTGCTGGAGCCTTCGCAGGCGGCGTCGTTGGCGATTTCGCAGGCGGTGTCGTTGGCGCCTTCGCGGGCGCTTGCTGTGCTCTCGCGCTACAGGTCATTAGCCCGAACGCCAGTATTGCCATTCCCATCCGCTTCATCCGTCCTCCTAGAGTGAACGACGAGCGTTGGTTTGGCGCTCATGTTCCATCCTAGACGGTAACCGATGTCACCGTTCTCCCGCAAGTTTTAGCGATTTTATTCTTCCTGAACATCGATGTTCATATTTCAGCGTTTTATGGGCATCTGCGGTACCAGCGCTACACATTCCCGCCCCTCGTGCAAATCGGAATTTTGTGGCAAAGTAGAATGCTCTGATGGCCGAAACCGAACACTCTCCCAACGCGGGACGCATCGCTTTTACCTATCCTGACTTCAACCTATACCAGCTGGCGCGATTTCTAATTGTCGCAGGGTTGGAGATGCAGTCGGTCGCAGTCGGCTGGCAAATTTACGAAATTACGAAGCGCCCTTTGGACTTGGGCCTCGTTGGCTTGGCCCAATTTTCTCCCGGCATCCTGCTGTTTCTAGCCACCGGCCACGCGGCAGACACATTTAACCGCCGGAAATTGCTAATGGCCTGCTATGCCGGATTCGGAGTTTGTTCCGCGCTCCTGCTCTTCTATGCCTTGAGCGGGTATCACGCCGTGCTGCCCATGTACGGAATCGTCGTGCTGCTTGGCGTCGTGCGTTCGTTTAACAATCCGGCCAGCCGTTCCCTTTTGCCCCAGATTGTGCCCGAAGAGCATTTGCAAAACGCCATCGCCTGGAACAGTTCCGTGAACCAGGGCGGCACGATCCTCGGTCCTTCGCTCGGCGGCCTGATTTACGCTGTCGCTAAAGGCCCGGCGGCGGTTTACACCACGTCCATGCTGGCCGCAGCGGCCGCAGCATTTCTCATGTCCCAGGTAAAGCTGCGCGCGCGCGCACGCTCCAAAGAACCTGTCAGCCTCAAGTCCGTGCTGGCCGGATTGCACTACATCATGGAAAAGAAAATTATTCTGGGCTCGATCTCGCTGGACTTGTTTGCGGTGTTGCTGGGCGGTGCGATTGCGCTCCTGCCGGTCTTTGCCGCGGAAGTCCTGCGCACCGGTCCCTGGGGCTTGGGATTGCTGCGCGCATCTCCAGCTATCGGTGCAGGCAGCATGGCCCTGTTGCTCGCCCATCGGCCTTTCCGCAGCCGCGCGGGCGTGACGATGCTATGGTGCGTAGGCGGCTTTGGCGCGTTTACTGTACTATTTGGAATATCCCGCAGCTTGGTCTTGTCGATGATCGCACTGATGCTCGTCGGATCGATGGACATGGTCAGCGTCGTCGTCCGCTCCACGCTCGTGCAACTCGCGACGCCGGATGAGATGCGCGGACGCGTCAGCGCCGTCGAAATGATTTTCATCGGCGCGTCCAACGAAATCGGCCAATTCGAATCCGGCCTGACCGCGCAATGGTTCGGTGCAGTCCCCGCCGTAATCGTCGGCGGAGTCGGCACGCTAATCATCACTGCCCTATGGGCCTGGAATTTCCCCGAACTCCGCCGCGTAGAAAAACTCAGCTCACTAAAGCCTTAAGTAGGACACGCTTCAGCCTGTCTTCTTTTGACTTTTGCAAACTTAAACGCCGCACAGCGCTCTGACGATATGTCGCCACTCTGCGTACACAAAGCAAAACCAGACAGGCTGAAGCCCGTCTTACTAAATCCACCCATAATTTGGCGGGTAAAATTAAGACGACTTACTTTTTTCCAGTTCTTCCGTAAGCGCGGGAACGATCTCAAACAAATCGCCGACAATTCCGTAATCGGCAATCTCAAAAATCGGCGCATTCGGGTCCTTATTAATCGCCACAATCGTCCGCGAACTCTTCATCCCCACCACGTGCTGAATGGCACCGCTGATCCCCAGCGCAAGATAAAGCTTCGGCGCAACCGTCTGCCCCGAGCTGCCGATTTGCCGGTCCATGGGCAGCCAGCCTTCATCGCAAATCGGGCGTGACGCTGCGAGCTCCCCACCAATCGCTTTGGCGAGCTTTTCGGCGAGCGCAATATTTTCCGGAGCTTTGATGCCGCGTCCCACCGCCACCAGGATCGGCGCCTGCGTAAGGTCGACGGCCTGCTTGGCCTCGCGGAACAGTTCGAGCGGCTTCGTTCGAATCTGCTCCGGCTTAAGCTCTACGGATACAGAAGTTACCGGCGCATTTGTGACGGCCTTCGTCACCAGATCCGCTCGAAAAGCACCCGCCTGAAACGTGGCGAACCACGGCACCGCGCCTTCGAACACCACATCGGCTGCCGTTTTGCCCTGAAACATCTGCCGCACAAAAATCAATTTTCCGTTTTCGTGGCGATGGCCGACGCAATCGCCAATCATGCCTTTGCCGAGCGCTGCGGCCAACTTGGGCGCGA
>DASRQU010000051.1:0-43775 GCA_035696345.1 Candidatus Acidiferrales bacterium | reverse complement strand
CCATTGGCATCCTTCACATCCAGGTGAAAATAGCCATGCGGATTTTGCCATTCAAAACTCGTAAACGTTCCCGTGAGGTCCATGCATTTATTCGCATCGAACTCAGCCGCAAATGAGTGATGCGGAGTTGCCGGGACTGCCCACGCAAACAATCCAATAGCAGTGAGCAGAATGCCAGTGAGGTTGCGCCGCATGAAGACCTCCTTGACGATGCGAATTACCAAAAACGTTTAACGGATGGGCCTACGATATATTGAGCGTACCGTATCATATTAGATAAGGAACATTCAATGCTCCGGCACTACGGACTTGAGCCAAACGGAGCGCATTTATGGATGGCACGAATCGTGCCAACGCTACTTGCGGATTCATCTATTGAACTTGATAAACGTAAACTTCTCCGTGTGCAGTCCCCCGCGGCGGCACCGCCACAAAAAGGCGAGATAACTGAGGAACCAGCAGACCCGTTTTTGCGCCCGGCGCCGACGGAACGTTTCCCAAGGATTGATACTGATCAGGGCTCGTTTCCTTGTAGACATTTATCGCTCCTGTCCCGCCCGAGGTTGCGTAAATGCGATGGCTGGACGGATCGAACATAAGGTCATCCACTCCTTTACCCACAGGGAACGCCTGCAGCTCTTTTCCAGTCTGGCTGTCAAACACTACGACGACTCCGCTGCGGCAGCCCACGAAGAGACGATGCGCAGGTTCGTCCAGCGCCGTCGTTGCATTCCCCTTGCCCAGCTTGACCGGCCAGACGGCAGCAATCTTATTCGTTTTGCGATCGATCACTTCCACTTCATTTTTTGCCGGGTTATTCAGGAAAAGTCTGTCGCCTGCTTTTTCCAGGGACATGGCTTCCAGCGTATCGCCGTCCACCTTGATGTCGGCGAGTTTGGCGCCCGCGGTGGTGTCCACGACGCTTAGCATCGTGAATGCTTCATGCGCGTTATCGCCGCCGTTGTCCACATACAGGTAATGCGTAGCGGGATCGTACCCGATCGAGTCGGTGTCGACTTTCAGCGCGACCGCTTTCAGCAAAGTGTAGGTTTTGCCGTCATAGATGTTCACCACTCCCTTGCCTTCATCCGTAATATAAATGTGCTGCAGGTCTTCCCTGTAAAGCACCGCGTGCGGATGATCGACTGAAATCGAGCGAATATATTTTCCCGTCGTTAAATCAAATACCAGGACTTGCTGCGCCTCTTCGCCAACCACGAACAATCGATTTCCCCCGAGATCGATCCCGAGGTGATCGAACCGGCCTTTTACAGTGGCGGGCATTTCGTATTTCGTGGCCAATTTCAAAGGAGCGGCAGTCTGGGCTGCCGCGTGTTGCACGCCCAGAAGAATTGCCAGCGCCAGGAATCGATTCACGTTTTTCATCTTGACCCTCCTGTTTGCGTTCCTATCCTTGATTTTTTAGATGAGGCACGTCACATCCAAATACCGCTGCGTTTGCTGGTTTTTTCAGATGTTCCTATCGAGGCCTGTAGTGAGCGCATCCTACGCCTATCCTGAACCGGACACAATGATTTTGAATTAGGCTCTACCGATTTCCTGCAAAGAGGGCTTGGTTGAAAGGCCAGGTAAGCGATGAGGAGTGCGTTCCGATTTCGGGCGAGCCAAAGCTCGTTGAACAGACGTCATATTGGATGGATCAAGGTTGGACAGAATGCAGAGAAGGATACACGGAATTGATCCAGGTCACCCATCGCATAGCTGCCGTTAACGAACGACGAAGCTCGTAATTGGGAGCTGCAGAATATTTGACCGTGCATTCTCAATTTCTTCACCTGTAATTTCACCTGTAATGATTCCGTCTTAGCCGTATTTACACGTACTTAAATGCTCTTCGGCGCCTTCTAAGTTATTGCAAGTACATAATACCGCCGCTTTGACACGGTAGAGGTCTCCGGTTCGAGTCCGGACGGGCCTACCATTATTTTCAACCACTTAGAGAGTTTTCTTCGGAATCTGACAGAAACTTCACCTGTAATTCTTCACCTGTAATTTGGTGTTTTTGGAAAATCGGAACTGACCGCGTGCGTCAAGTTTCTGCAAACGGCCTACTAAGATTGCATCAGCTGCTCGCAGGGGAGTTGAAGCTGGTTGGGAAATTCGAACTTAGGGATCTCCGACAATTGGTCAGCGAGCCCATATTTTACTTTCCAGATGTCGATCGCCAGCAGTTTCGTACATGTGATAGCGTCATGAATAAGTACCGCCAGAATGCCGACCTTGCTATTTTGTTGAGCTACTTGATATAAGGTTGCCTTCGAGATCCAGTTTGACTTGGGCATTCTTCGAGGAACTCGCTATGTGGAAGGCCGCGATCCCAGTCAGACGTACGTGGCTCAAAGTTCTCGCATCAGCTCTCTGCTCTCTGCCGATGTATGGACAGACAGCCAACACGGGTGCAGTCGCTGGCAGCGTGAGCGACTCCAGCGGAGCGCTGGTCGCAACTGCGGCATTAGTCATCAAAAGTCAGGCCACGCAGGAAGAACGCAATCTCACTACGGATGCCGAGGGAAACTTCTCGGTCCCGTTCCTGACGCCTGGCATCTATGCCTTAACGGTTCGCGCACCCGGATTTCAGCCACTCGTGTTGAATGGTGTTCAGGTTCGCATCACCGAAGTAAACCGGCTGAAACTTCATCTGACCATAACCGGGGTAAAGGAACAAATCGCGGTTAGCGCTGTGACTCCTCTCCTTCAAACGGAGAATGCGGCTCTGGGACGAGTCATTGATCGGGAAACCGTCGTTGGCTTGCCTCTCGTCGACCGCAACTTTACCGAGATCCTAGGACTAACCGCCGGAACCAACACAAATGTCGTGGATGCCACTCAATTGGGTGCCGGAAGCCAAGAGATCCGCGGCAATGGCGCAAGAAGCAGCGACAATGACTTCATGCTGAACGGCGTGGATGCGAACAGTTATAGCTCAAATATCACCGAGGTTACTCCTTTCGGTGGCGCCGGGATCGCGATCCCCGCTCCGGACACCATCGAGGAGTTCAAGGTTCAGAATTCGCTCTACGACGCCCAATACGGCCGCGGAGGTGGCGCCAACGTTAATGTGGAAACGAAATCAGGCACGGCGGAATTTCATGGAAACGTCTATTACTTCGGCCGCAACGAAGTATTAGACGCGAATAATTTCTTTGCGAACGCAACCGGGGTGCCAAGAGGAGAATTTCGGCGATCACAACCCGGCGGCACTTTGGGGGGGCCGATACCCTGGCTAAAGGAACGTGCCTTTTTCTTTGTTTCCTATCAAGCCACAAGGGACGTAAATGCGGCATCCTTGAACAGTAGTGTTAGATCTCTAAGCCTTCCTCCCATACCGAAGGTTCGCACGCGAACCTCACTTGGAGGAGTATTTGGCGGCCAAACCGGGGCATTCGGTGGTATGGCGGTGGCCCCGGACGGTTCGAACATAAGTCCGGTAGCACTCAATCTGCTGAACGCGAAGAACCCCGATGGAACATATGTGATTCCGAGCCCTCAAACGTCGAACAGTGGTGTCAACTACACGGCGGTGGTCCCTGGCTACTACAACGAAGACCAGTTCAATACAAACTTCGACATTAGTCTGAGCACGGCGGATCGCCTGTCGACGAAATTCTTTTTTTCCAACTCGAATCAAGACCTTCCTTTCTTCGGCGCCAGTGTGCCTGGCTTCCCGGCGCTCCGTGTCTTTCAGAACCGGAATCTGGCAATCTCAGAGACTCACATTTTCTCGCCGCGAGCGATCAACCAATTCCGCTTTGGCTTCTCTCGTCTTGCGGGTCAAAGCTTTGACGGAGGGACACTCACCGATCATGATGTGGGGATAAACCGCTTCAGCGACCCTCAAGAGGGGATCATTCCACAGATTGAGGTTCTTGGAGCTTTTGAATTAGGCAACTCGGCACAAGATAAAAGCAAAACAGCCGGCAATAACTTTTACGTCTCAGACGTCATATTTAAGTCCCGGGGCAAGCATGACTTTCGAGTGGGTGTGGAAATCTTCCGAAATCAGCTCAACCATTTTAGCGATTATACGGACGGTGCCATAACACTCCTGTCGTTCCCGGATTTCCTGCTTGGGTTGCCCGCCGGGCCTGCCGGCGCAGGAGGGAACGGCACATCGTTCTCAAACGTTTTTTTCTCGAGCGTGGCTGCCGGAATTCCCGATGCGGGGCAGCGTGCAAGTGCTGCCGGTTTCTTTGCGTTGGACGATTGGATAATTACGCGAACACTTACGATGAATCTCGGCATCCGAGTCGAGGTCGATGGCCAATCAAGCGAAGTCGATGGTCGTGTATCTAATTTCTTCCGTCAGTTCTACGTTGCACCTCCAGCCAGCGGCTTTACGAGCCCGGCCACCTCTGGATTTGTCCTCCCCGATAACTTTTCCGGTGAAGCTCCCCCGGGATTTCCACGTGAGAACTCAACGCTGTTGAATCGTCCCATTCAAGTTCATCCAGAACCGCGTATCGGCTTCGCGTGGCAGCCATTTTCTTCGCAGCATTTGGTTCTTCGAGGAGGATATGGCATCTACGCGAACCGCACCAGCTTTGCGGGGAACGGTTCGCTACTGGCTCTTAACCCGCCTTTCGCATTGAATGCTGTGTTAAATGGCGCCGCTAACGCGATCGCTAGCCTGCAGAATCCCTTTCCAAATTTGCCGCCGAGCTCGTCATTCCCAAATTTCGAAGGCAGCATGCTACCGGGGCCGCCCTTTATAGGGAACAGTTTTCTCCGATCCCCCATTATTACCGACCCTGATTTTAAAGAGTCTACCGTCCAGCAATATGACTTGGACCTGCAGTATCAACAAAAGAGCTATGTTTTCTCAATCGGGTATGCCGGCGCAAAGGGTACCCACTTAGCCGTGGGTCGAAGCAATAATCAGCCTCTCCTTGCCAGTCCTTCTAATCCGATTAATGGACTAACAATTAATTCGGTGGATAATGCGGCCGAGCGCGTTCCTTTCGTTGGGCTGTCTCCATTGGTGTACCGTCTTGAAAGTGGTGGCAATTCAATCTACAACTCACTACAGGCCACGCTGAAGAAAGACATGAGTCATGGTTTTCAATTCCTTGCAGCCTATACCTTTTCCAAATCGATTGACGATGCGGGGGATAGTCTCGGTGCTGCTATCGCTGGCACATTCGGATTACCAATCACTGGACAAGTGGTTTACAACAATCAAAACAATGTCGCTGCCCAGCGCGGCGTCGCCGACTTTGATCGAACCCAGCGGCTGGTTATCAGCGGTATGTGGAACGTGCCGGGCCCCAAGGACGCGACAATCGCGACTCTTCGGAAACTCGGGGATGGCTGGAGCATCTCGGGTGTCGCCACTCTTCAGTCCGGACTCCCTTTCAGCATCCTGGACAGCGCAGCCGGTACGCTGTTCGGTCCCGCGACACTTTACACAACAGGAAGACTGGCTCCAGGCGCGACGCTCGCGGACGCCAGGCGAAGCGGTAGTGTCAGCAATCGTGTCAACGCATTTTTCAACGCGAAAGCATTTGCTCCTGCGCCATTTGTTCCAGATGGTGGCCTTATTGATGGCAGATATCCTGTTTCGGGTGGCGGTACGATGTTCGGTAGTCTTGGAAGGAATATCCTGAGGGGGCCGGATCAGCGGGATTTCGACATAGCATTAATTAAAGCCACCCCGCTCACGGAGAGTGTAAAGCTGATCTTTCGGTGGGAGATTTTCAATTTGCTAAACAGGCCGAATTTTGCAAATCCAGCTAATGATGTTTCGACACCCAGCACCTTCGGCGAAATTAGCGCCTTAAGTGTGAATCCCCGGATTATGCAATATGCACTAAAACTTGAATTCTAGCGTGCAGCATCAAATTCCCTAGGGTTGACGTTCTTCCAGCTTTTCGTCAAAATGCGCATCCTGAGGTAGTGCAACCGTGGCGACAAGGGCGTCCTCCATCTTGGGTCCTTCTGGGTATGCGCTCGTGCCGCTCCAAGAAGGCGTGGACTTCATCCTTTACCGCGGCCGGCGGCACGGCACCCCGTCGCCGGTCCTGGCGATCGCCCTTACTGCGGAACATCCGTCACCTCATAGTCTTCGGCGGCTCGAGCACGAATACTCGCTCGCAGCCGAACTCGATCCCGAGTGGGCAGCCAAGCCTCTGGAACTCGTTCGTCACGAGGGCCGGACAATCCTTGTACTCAAAGATCCTGGAGGCGAGCCCCTGGATCTGGTGATTGAACGGGGCAAGGGTTTGCCGCTTGATCTGCCTCGCGTCTTGCACATCGCTGTCGGCTTGGCAGCAGCACTCGGTCAAGTCCACGGTCGCGGTCTTATTCATAAAGACATCAAGCCTGCGAATGTCCTGGTCGACGGCGGCGGCAAGGTGTGGTTCACCGGCTTCGGGATTGCATCCCAAGCGCCGCGCGAGCGCCAGTCGGCCGTTCCTCCTGAGATTATTGCCGGCACCCTCGCCTACATGGCGCCGGAACAGACCGGCCGCATGAATCGCTCGATTGACATTCGCAGCGACCTCTATTCATTGGGCGTCACTTTTTACCAGATGCTTACTGGCGCGCTGCCATTTGACGCCACCGACCCTTTAGGGTGGGTCCACTGCCACACAGCACGCCAGCCGACGGCTCCCGCCGATCGTCTCGCAGTTCCCGAGGCGCTGTCTTGTATCACCATGAAGCTCCTCGCCAAGAACGCCGAGGAGCGCTACCAGACCGCTTTCGGGCTGGAAGCCGATCTTCGGCACTGCCTGGAGGAATGGCAGTCGAATGGTCGCATCGAACTCTTCCCGCTTGGCGCGCACGACTCATCAGAGAGATTACTGATTCCTGAAAAGCTGTATGGGCGGGAACGCGAAGTCGATGTTCTGCTTGCGGCCTTTGACCGGGTCGTGGCTCAGGGTACTGCAGGTCTCGTGCTCGTGTCCGGTTATTCTGGCGTGGGTAAATCCTCAGTGGTGAATGAACTGCACAAGGTGCTTGTTACGTCGCGCGGGCTCTTTGCGTCCGGGAAGTTCGATCAATCCAAGCGCGACATCCCTTACATGACTCTGGCGCAGGCTTTCCAGACACTGATCCGTCAGATCCTAGTCAAAAGTGAAGACGAGGTGAGCCATTGGCGGCGTGCTCTCCAGGAAACACTGGGTCCGAATGGCCAGCTCATCGTCAATCTGATCCCAGAGGTGGAGTTCCTCATCGGGAAACAGCCGCCCGTTCCAGACCTACCGCCGCAAGACGCACGGAACCGCTTCCAGATGGTTTTCCGGCGATTCCTCAGCGCGTTCGCCAGGCCGGAGCACCCGCTTGCGTTGTTCCTCGACGATTTGCAATGGTTGGACGGGGCAACTCTTGAACTTCTCGAGAATCTGATCACCGATCCGAATGTGCGGAGCCTGATGCTGATCGGGGCCTACCGTGGCAATGAAGTCAGCACCTCGCACCCGCTTGTAAGGACGCTGGACGCAATTCGCAAATCCGGAGTGAGGATGCAGGAGATTGTGCTGGCGCCGCTTGAATTCGAAGATGTCGGCGCACTCGTTGCCGATGCCTTGCATTGCGAACGGATTTCCGCTAATCCACTGGCGGAGCTGGTGCACGAAAAGACCGGCGGCAATCCATTCTTCGCAATTCAGTTCTTCACGGCGCTGGCCGACGAAGGGCTGCTCAAGTTCGACCCGCACGTCGCAGCATGGACCTGGGACGTGGAGCGGATTCGCGCAAAGGGCTACACGGACAACGTCGTGGATCTCATGGTCGGGAAGCTAATGCGATTGTCCGGTGCGACGCAGACTGCCGTACAGCAACTCGCGTGTCTCGGTAACGTGGCCGAGATCGCCACATTGAGCCTGGTTTTCGGCGAATCAGAAGACCATATCCATAAATCGTTCCTGGAAGCCGCCCGCTCCGGGCTTATCCTTCGCCTGGAGAGCTCCTACGCATTCCTGCACGACCGGATTCAGGAGGCGGCTTATGCGCTCATCCCCGAAGGCGAGCGTGCGGGGGCACACCTACGAATTGGCCGTGTTCTGCTGGCAGGCATGACGGCGGAACAGTTCGACGAGAATCTGTTCGATGTCGCGAGCCAGCTCAATCGGGGCTCCGTGCTCCTCCTCGACCGGAACGAGAAGTCGGACCTTGCCACTATTAACCTGGGCGCTGGACGAAAGGCGAAGGCGTCGGCGGCCTATGCTTCGGCGCGTACGTATTTTGCGTCAGGCATCGCACTTTCGGATGAACGGGACTGGGGGGAGCAGCACGGGTTGAAATTCAGCCTGTCCCTCGAATGTGCGGAGTGTGACATTCTCTGCGGTAGTCTGGAAAAGGCGGAGCAACTGATTGTGGAGCTTCTGCAGCGCGCAACTTCAGACATTGAGTTCGTGGATGCCTCTTGCCTGAAGATCAATTTGCATGTATTGACGGGCGAACACTCGCTAGCCATCGACAGCGCGCTCGGTTGCCTGCGTCTGTTGGGCATTGACCTCCCGGCACACCCTACCCCCGAGCAGGTCCAGGCCGAATACGAGACGGTCTGGCAGATTCTCACTGAGCGTCCGATCGAGAGCTTGAACGATCTGCCGCTGATGACCGATCCCAAAATACAGGCAGCTATGCAGGTGCTCTCAGCCCTTGCTGGCCCCGCCACATTTACTGACTTTCAGTTGTTTTGTCTGCTGGCGTGCCGCATGGTGAGCATCAGCATACAGCACGGAATGAGCGGCGCCTCCGCCTACGCCTATGCTTGTCTCGGGTCTGTCCTGGGACCGAACTTTCACCGTTACCGCGAAGGCTACCGCCTGGCCAAGCTAGCCTGCGACATGGTCGAGAAGCACGCCTTCACCGCCTATGACACAAAGGTCTACCATGCGATGGGACTAGCCGCCTTCTGGACGGAGCCTATCACAAGCGTGATCGAACTCCGGCGGGCGACCACTCGCACCGCCGCTGAGAGAGGCGATCTGACTTTCGCTTGCTACGGAATGCACCAAACCATCACATATTTGCTTATGCGGAACGATCCGCTCGACGCGGTGTGGCGCGAGTCAGAGGTGGCGCTGGACTTCGCTAGGACAGCCAAGTTCCGCGATGTCATGGACCTCCTCCGGAGCCAGCAACGCTTCATCGCGAGCATGCAAGGTCGTGACGTGACCTACTCTACCCTCAGCGACGATCGATTCGACGAGGTAGCGTTCGAAACGCAACTGACGGCCGCGCGGACGCCGACCGTGATTTGCTTGTACTGGATTCGCAAACTCAAGGCGCGGTACCTCTCGGGCGACTACGTTGAGGCCAAGGCGGCAGCCGACAAGGCAAAGGGGTTGCTTCGGATCTCAACCATACAGTTGCAGCTCTTCGACTACTTTTACTATGCTGCGCTGGTGGTCGCGGCGCTCTATGGGGAAGCGTCTGCTGACGAGCAAACAGGCTGGCGCGAACTACTCGCGGGGCATCGGGAACAGCTGCGCGAGTGGGCCGAAAACTATGCACCCACGTTCTCCGACAAGCACGCTCTGGTGTCAGCTGAGCTCGCGCGCATCGAAGGGCGGGACGCCGACGCCATGCGTCTGTACGAGCACGCCATTCAATCCGCTCACGAACACGGCTTCGTTCAGAACGAGGGCGTCGCCTATGAGGTGGCCGCTCGGTTCTACGCGGCGCGCGGTGTGGAGAGCATTGCCCACACATATTGGAGAGACGCGCGAGAATGCTACAAGCAGTGGGGCGCACTCGGCAAGGTCAATCAGCTGAGCGAGCGCAGCCCACGCTTGCGCGAAGAACGCCTTCCCGGTTGGACTGCATCCACATTCGGAACGCCGGTCCGGGAGTTGGACGTCGAGACCGTATTCAAGGCCTCACAGGCACTGTCGATGGAGATTGTCTTGCCTAAGCTCATCGAGACGCTCATGCGAATCGCGGCAGAGCATGCCGGTGCCGAGCGGGCGCTACTCATCCTTTTCAGTGATGACGAGCCGAAGATCGAGGCGGAGGCCATCACCGGCCACGGCAAGGTCGAGGTCACCGTTCGACAGACAGTCATTAAACCACTTGATCTCCCCCAATCGGCGCTCCAGTACGTCATTCGGACGAGGGAGCGCGTGGTCCTCGATGATGCTTCTGCCGGAAGCTTGTATTCGGAAGACGAGTATGTGCGCACGAAGCACTCCAGATCCGTCCTGTGCCTGCCGATCGTCAATCAAGCCAAGCTCACAGGCGTAATTTATTTGGAGAACAATTTGACTCCGCGCGCCTTCAACTCGGACCGGGTCGCAGTGCTGGAGATGCTCGCTTCGCAAGCCGCGATTTCACTCGAAAACGCCAATCTCTACGCTGGCCTTGATCGCAGCGAAGCTTTCCTGGCTCAAGGGCAGAGCATCAGCCACACAGGGAGCTTCGGTTGGAACTTTTCGAGTGGAGAAATCTACTGGTCGGAGGAGACCTACAAAATCTTTGAGTATGATCGAACACTTAAGCCCACATTGGAGTTAGTAATTCAACGAATTCATCCCGACGACAGGGATCTCGTTCAACAGAACATCGACCGCGCGGCCGAGGGAAGAGCGAATCTTGATTTTGAGCATCGTCTGTTGATGCCGGATGGTTCGGTGAGGTACATCCACGTTTTAGCTCGCACGTTGGAGCCTTCCTTGGACACTCTGGAATATGTGGGTACAGTGATGGAGGTCACCGAGCGTAAGCGGGCCGAGGAAGAGCGCGAGAGACTGCGCCAGGTACAAGCGGAGCTTATGCATTTAAGTCGTGTGACCACGATGGGCGAGTTGACGGCATCGCTGGCGCACGAAATCAAGCAGCCGATTGCCGCAGCAGCAACAAACGCTAAAACTTGTTTGCGATGGCTTGGTCGCGATGACCCCGACCTGACGGAGGCACGCGAAGCCGCATCAAGAATAGTCAAAGATGTAATGCGCGCGGCTGACATCATCGGCAGTATCAGCGCTCTTTTCAAGAAAGACGAGCTGCAGCGGGATTTGGTCGATGGAAATGCGCTCATTCGAGAAATGACTGTCTTGCTACGCAGCGAGGCGAACCGCTACTCGATTTCAATTCGTACCGAGCTTGCTGAGGATCTTCCCAAGGTCATGGCAGACCGTGTGCAGCTGCAGCAGGTTTTCATGAACCTCATGCTTAACGGAATCGATGCTATGAAGGAAACAAACGGTGGAGACCTAACTGTCAAGTCGGAAGTCGCCGATGGTCAGCTGCTTATCACGATCAGCGATACGGGTATGGGATTGCCAGTGAAGCAGGCGGACCAGATCTTTAAGGCATTTTTTACGACCAAAGATAAGGGGACCGGTATGGGGCTGCCCATCAGCCATTCAATCATTGAGTCGCATGGCGGCCGCCTGTGGGCTTCCGACAATTTTCCGCGTGGCGCAACTTTTAAGTTCACCCTTCCCGCGTCGGTCGCGGCCCACATATAACCTCACGGGCTGATCTCACGTGGTAGCGTCCAAACCGTCAGCACCCACTAATCCGAACCTATCTCTCCATTGCGGAAATGACAATACTGCAGCGCCGCCGCTGAGCTAGCGCGAGTCCCGGGCAATACGGAAATTTTGCCGAGCAGGAGGAACCGCAATGGACTTCATTAGGATCGGGGAAGCCGGCTCGGGTTAATCGGCTGCGACTGCGGCGCTTGTGATCGCTGTAGCCATATCTTTTTGCGCGTTCAATTTCGAGGCAGTTTTGAAGTTCCTGATCCTTCGTGGGTTTCGAGACGTTGGGATTCTTGCCTTTGTATTTTAAGTTTCTTCATCCGAAGCGATTCCGTCTTAGCTGTATTTAGACCTACTCAGCCGCTCTCCCTCGCCTTCTAATTTCCACGCACTTAACGCGCTTCATGCCCGGTATGAACACTGCCTTACTTAATCGGACAGACGATGTTTAGCACGTTGGGTCGCTTGATTGCCTCGTAGCGTCTGGCGGGACTCGAACGCGTAAACCCTTGCGTGACAGCAGCCAACGTTATTGTGATTAGCAATGCGTATCGCGCAGGCTTCTGTCAATCGTGCCGGACTGGCGAGTAACTTCCGCTGCGCCCGTAATCTGTCCAGGATCGATGCCAAATGAGGACATCACTTCCTACAGGCCGACTTCCTGATAGTAATTGGTATGTCACGAGCTACCGCTGTTCTTCATCGCAACGAAATTCGAAAATTAAAGTCTTACGGTTTGTCCGGATCCGCGATATTTCAAGCCCCCGGAGAAAATGGCGCTGGCGACGCTGCCGCAGGCGGAGCAGATCGCCTGTTTTCCTCACCATTATTCTCGCGTTGCTGCATCGCCTTTTCCAAATCTTTCTGATCATCGGTTAGGAGGGCGTGAATCTCGCGGTGCGTATCGTCGCTGATCGCGTGAATCTTTGGATCAAGCTCTTGCCGCGACGCTGTCGGATTCTTGTCGAGCAGCACCTGAATCCTGTCATGGTGCTCCTCAAGCAAATGCCGGACCCGCCGCTGCTGTTCGGAAGTCAACTCCAGATCTTTTGTAAGACGTGCCAGTTCTTGGCTAATCGACTCCGGCGTATGGATTCCTTGAAGCTGCTGGCGCGCTGAGGGTTGCTGTACCCCGGTGTCGTGAGCTATGGCGACACCGGCCAGTCCGAGCATGAGCATTACCACGTATGCAAGCGTGAAAGTTCTGTTTAGCATAGGCAGCCACCTCCTTGAGGATCCTCGATGCAAACCCAGCCGAGACTCTGATCTGAATAAACATGCGATTCCACGACGAGTTGCGTTACTACTCTTGCTGCTCAGTGGGATTGACCAACACATCGACCAGTACCTCCTGGTAGTAACATTTGGTTGAGATTCGTGCGGCAAGTCCGGGATGGCTTTCCTTGCTACGATTGTCGAAGATTCACAAGCACTGGCGCAGCATGCGGTTAATCTGCGCAAGAGATATGGGTTTTTCTAGGTACTCCGCTGCGCCAAGTTCCAAAGCCTGGCGGTAACAGTCAATGCGGGGATTACGCGTCAATACCACGCACGGCGTGAGTGGCCTCAGATATCTAAGCACGACCCGTCCTTCAAAAGCCGTGGAACCTTGATCGACGACTGCAAGATCAAACGTGCGGCCCAACAAGATGGAATTGATGGCTGCCGCGTAAGAGTCGCACCGGAAGACTCTCAATCCCTCTGTCTCGAAAAGTTCAGCGTAATATTTCAAATCATTTAAGTTCTCATCAACAATGAGCACATCTAGAGCTATGAGATGTGCAACTGATTCGCTTGCCGTCTGTAAGCATTCAAATCGCATGTTTGCCCTCCTGTATTTCCGTGCTGTGGACCTCAGTCCATTTCAAAACTTACGAATCCGAGTTCGCCCTGACGCTCAACCAACAGAACCACCGGATCTCCTGGCTTGAACTGCGCCGCCAGTTGACGCAGCTCTTTGATGTCACCGACAATCTGACCATTTATAGAGTGAATGATGTCGCCCGTTGATAGGTCGAGCCCTGACGGAATTGAGGTGCGTCCAAAAACAACCACGCCTGAATTGAATCGGCTGCGCCCGATACCTCCGGCTACTTTGGGAGTCAGTGTGGTCGCGATTACTCCTAGCTGCCGAATGGAGTTCACGGCAGGATCTACCGTCTCGATTATTGAAGTTGTCCAGTCTTTCTCTTCAACGACTTTCAGCTGTAGCGTCAATCGAGTGCTTCCGCGTATTACCGTGAGGCCCAGTGGCTGGCTGAGATTATGGCTATAAATACTGCTGTCGAACTCGGGAGCGCTCCTGATGGGGTGGGAATCTGCCTCGACAACGACATCACCAATCTTCAAGCCCGACCGTTCTGCGGAAGTGTCTGGCATAACATCGCAAACTATTAAGCCGTTAGCGGACCGAAGATTTAGGCCCTTTGCCAGCACCGGCGTGATCGATTGGATGCCTACGCCAATGCTTCGCCGGCCGACATAGCCTCTTGTGCGTAGACTTTCGTACACCATCTTTACCGTGGTCGCAGGAAGGGCAAAACCAACTCCTTCGCTCCCGCCGCTTTGGGTAAAAATTGAAGTATTGATGCCTACGATATGCCCATTCATATCGACGAGCGCGCCTCCGCTGTTTCCGGGGTTGATCGGCGCGTCCGTTTGCACGTAAACCAACGGAGAGTTTGGGTTGGCTTGGCGAGCAACCGAACTGACGATGCCCATACTGACAGAATTATTCAGACCCAAAGGGCTCCCAACTGCGACGACGATTTGTCCTTGCCCGACGTCCTGAAAATCGGCAAAAGATAAGGTGGGGAGATTGCTCGCATCGATCTTTAGTAACGCGAGATCAAAATAGTTGGTACCGCCCACGATAGTAGCCGGAAGTTCGGATTCCTCCGTCGCAGGCGGCAGCGGTACCTCAGAATGCTCCTCCGGCCTAGTCAGGATCACGCGGATCCGCCAGGCTCCCTTTACGGCGTGAGCGTTTGTAATGATGTATCCGGAAGGATCGAGGATTACTCCAGAGGCCACTGATTCTTCCTTTGTCATGAGTGATGTCGGCTCTGGATTTTCGGATTCGCCAGCGCCATACCTGTCGACGAGAATCTGTACAACCGCGGGAGATACTCGATCAGTAAGTATCCTTAGGTCCGAATCGAAAGCGCGTAGCGGATTTGATCCGTAGTTTGGGAAGCGCTTAGAAATATCGTTGGAGGAAGACAGTTTGATAAGGCGAGGCAGCGCTGGCTGATTTCTCGGGAACGAGTTGAGCGAATTCACAATATCTCCACCGGGAATCGGGGACTTGGCAATTTTCTTGTTGATTTGATTAAACAGAGCGTTGGAAGTCTTAACGGCTCTTTCTATCTGTCTCGGGTCATTGTGATGGGCTGGCGGATGCAGTTCCCAGAAAGCGGATGTCAGACTCCTATCTATAGGTTCGCCGTCGTATGCGTAAAGCGTAACCACGGGTTCTGCTCCGAGAAGATCTGTCTCGCTGACAACGACCATCCGACGGCTGTCGCTGGCAGCAGTAAAAGTCATCTTGGTGCTCGCCTGCGGATTTGACATTGTGATGATGAGAGTGTCGTTCACCCATCGCGTGATGGTCTGAATGCCGCGCCCAAAGTCCTCATCGCGCCCGTCGGTGCGGAGCCTCAAGCTAGCGCCTTTTCCGTCACTTAACGTGACATCTGAGTCGTCCAGCCCGACGGCGAGATTCTCAGGAGGACTCGAAATCCCGCCGATCATGAGCAGTAGGCGGTCGTACGGTGTTCGTCTGTCCGTTCGGAGTTGGTCACCCATCGAATTAATCAGGGACCTGCGCCTGCCATCCATTTGCTGCCCATTGTGGTGCGGTGTATCACTCTCAAGATGATTCAGCTGCCATCTTCCCGTAATGTTCGCCGTCCCGGCGGCGGCAGCCGAAAGGGTAAAGGCCTGGCAAAATACGATCAGGTACATAGCGCGTACCACGCGTCTCAGTCTCAGTAGGTTGTTGCTCATAATCTTTCGCTCCTTTTTCGCCGTAATCTCGGACTTTCCAAGCTCTCGGATACTCCCCCTCAACCAGACTGCGGACAAGTCGTGCGCTTGAACCGAAGCGATAGCTTGGTATCCAAGCGCACGACACGCACCGCATGCCGTCAAGGGTGCACCTGTGATGAAGTCAAATTTGAAGTAGTGACGGTTATGGTTTGTTTTGCAGTATCAGCCAGTTCAGCCGCCCGCGATCTTGAGTACACGAATTCGCGGCCAGAAGTATCGCCCGGATAGAACCATGCTTTGAGGGCATTTTGAGGACCATCGGCGGTTTCGTAAAACTCAACGACGGTATTGTCAGTCGGGCGAGGGCGTTCGGTGGGAACAGTAAAGTTGGTTGCGTACACCTGCGTTTGTTCTTGGTCGAGAACCTGAACGATGTTGCGGTTACCCGGAATGTCGAGTAGCTTGAAGATATAAGTGCCGGACGAGAGAACGACGTCGCCAGGTAACTCTACCGGTGCGCTGAAGCTGAAGATCGTCAGCTTGTCGAAATCGTCTGCCCTAGCAGACGAGCTAAATGTCGCGATTAGAATCGCCATGGAGAAAAGCAGTCCCATTTTCCTTATTCCTTTCATTTGATCCTCCTCGAGTTCAGAATTTGCAGCGTCGCGATGAGCACTTCCACCGAAAGTCGCCGCTAAGGCCGACCATACAGGAATGCAGGACTCCGGCCAGTCAAGAATGGTCAAAGAGGAGTGAAGTCTTGTTAAGACCCCGGGCGAATGCTTGACATTTCTTTACACACATAATGGAACTCGCGAGCTAACATAAAGTGTTGCAATGAAGTGGGCACGGTGGACAAAAAGTGCAAAATTCCCTGATGCAGGGCTCAAAAATGGAAGTGTTATCGCATCAGAAAATCCTGGTCGTGGACGATGACGTTGAACTCTGCGAGCTTCTCTCAGAATATCTGCAACCAGAAGGATTCCAGGTGGAGTCAGTTCATGACGGGAAGCAAGGCCTGGAACGATGTCTTTCAGGAAAATTTGCTTTACTGATCCTGGACGTCATGCTACCTGGCTTAAAAGGTTTTGAAGCGCTGCGAAGGATTCGCGCTCAGTCAGGAATCCCCGTAATCATGCTCACGGCAAAGGGCGATGACGTGGATCGCATCCTTGGACTCGAAAGCGGCGCGGACGATTACGTTCCCAAACCCTTCAATCCCCGGGAGCTCCTGGCACGCATTCAAGCCGTTCTGCGTCGCTACGCTGTGACAAGCGACACCTTTCTGCCAAGACATGAGCGCATCGTGTTAGGAGATGTTGAGTTGGACAGCGGGGCACGCACTGTTCGTTGCAGGAATCGCACGGTCGAATTGACTTCAATGGAGTTCGACCTGTTGGCGCTATTTCTCAAGGCTCCCGGCCAAGTGATCGCCCGGGAAGAAATGGTCACGAAGGTTCTGGGGCGCGAACTCGCTCCCTTTGACAGAAGCATTGATGTGCATGTCAGCAATCTGCGGAAGAAGCTTGGTTCAACCCGCGATGGTACGGAACGCATCAAAGCCATCCGAAGTGTGGGCTACATCTATGCCATGCCAGGCAAGCTAAAGGAGAGGTGATGTTCGCGGTGCGAAGTCTTTTCATTAAAGTTTTCCTCTGGTTCTGGGTGGCAATGATATTGGTCGGCGCAACCTTGATCTTTTCTATTGTTAAGACTCAAACCGTATTTGTACAGGCGCGCGAGGATGAAACTGATCGCACGCTGGCTCCGCTTTTTGCCACGCATCTTGCAGATGTTTACGAACGGCAAGGCCTACCCGCCTTGTCCGCATACCTCAGGAATCCTCCTCGTCCGTATGTGTCAGTGTATTTCTTTACTGAAAATCGTGAAATCTCAGGTCGCGTCGTGGATGCCCTGGTCAACGAAATGGCGCAGCGCGCCAGGGATTCGGGTCAAACTCAGATCGCGGCGACGAGCGAAGGTAAAGTACTCGCCCAGACTGTCACCGGGCCGAGCGGAAAAAGTTATGCCCTAGTTCTACAGTCTCGCGCTCATCCAATCGCTGACCTTTTGCAAGCCAAACCCGCTGGTCAGTTTCTTCGCATCGCCGCTGTCTTTTTGGTCGCTGGGCTTGTTTGCCTCTGGTTGGCGCGCCAAGTAACTGCACCCGTCAGAAAGCTTAGCGAAGCCGCGCGCCAGTTGGCCGGCGGAAACCTTGCCGCCCGTGTGGGTAAGTCTTCCATAAAGCGACACGATGAGATTGCGGATCTCAGCCGTGATTTTGATCAAATGGCGGAGCAGATCGAATCGTTGATATTCGCCCAGCGCCGACTTATCGGCGACATCTCGCATGAATTACGTTCGCCGCTAACCCGCTTAAGCGTAGCACTCGGCATCGCCCGGAGACATGAGAGTTCCGAATGTAAGCATGCCCTCGATCGGATAGAACTTGAAGTAGAACGACTGAATGAACTCATCGGGAATCTTCTCAAACTGTCTAGGTTCGAAAGTGGCGCAGATCTCATTAAATCGGGCCCGGTGATACTTGATCTCTTAATTCGTGAGGTCGCACAGGATGCTGACTTCGAGGCGCGGAATCGCAATCGTCTTGTCCGGCTGGGACGCGTGGACTCCTGCTCGGTTGAGGGAAGCCATGAGCTGCTTCGCAGTGCAGTCGAGAATGTCGTTCGTAATGCTGTAAATTATACGCCGGAAGGAACCGAGGTCGAGTTAAGCCTTGAATGCCTGTGTGATTCTTTCGGGGAGCACGCCATCATTCGAGTTCGCGATTATGGCAAAGGCGTTCAGCCGGAAGCTCTTGAGCAGATTTTCCAACCTTTCTACCGAATCGACGATGCCAGAGAGCGATCGGCAGGCGGAGTGGGTCTCGGTCTGGCGATCACCGAGCGAGCCATCAGGCTCCACGGCGGTCGAGTAAAGGCAGAGAACTCCCCATCGGGTGGTCTAATTGTCGAGCTGTACCTCCCCCTAAAGGCTTGTCAATCGAAAAAAACGACGGAAGGGCGCGCCACCCTCCCTCCAGTTCACTGTAACCAAAAGACATAAACACTAAAGTTTTCTTGGACATTACACTGAAAACCTCGGTGCTCGTGGCTCCATGATGCAACGCGAGAAAACATTCAGGTTGTTTTCAGGTTGTTTGATGTAGTATTCGCGCAGTTCACTTCAATATCGAAAAAAGTTCGTAACTACTTAATTAAATCTCCACCTCTGGGGGCGCCATGACGAGTTCGCTCGTGAAGGGGTTATTCAAGCTCCGATTTACCTGCTTGATAAAAATCGTTAGCGCCATTGTCGCTCTGTGTATTCTGCCGAGTAGCCTGCTCGCACAGGTCAACCAGGCGCGAATGCTCGGCACTGTTGCGGATCAAAGCGGAGGCGTGATTGCCGGCGCGACTGTGACCATCATCGATGTGCAAAAAAACGTTTCGCGCACTTTGACCACAGACTCGGCGGGAGAGTACGTGGCGCCAAACCTGGATCCTGATACGTACACAATTCGCGTGGAGTCCAAAGGATTCAAGACGTTTAGTCGCGAGGGCATGCAATTAGGCGTCGGCCAGGACGCGCGCGTTGATGTTGCGCTGCAACCGGGTGAGCAAACCCAGACGATCACCGTAACCGAGGCGCTTCCGCTGGTCGACACCACCAATGCTACTTTAACGGGCTCTATCGATAACCAGACGGTTAATGAAGTCCCACTGAATGGTCGCAACTACGTCAACCTGCTCTCGCTGCGCCCGGGATTTGTGAATGCGCCTGGCGGAGGAGCAACCAAACAGACCGCCATGGGTATGCGAGAAATGGATAACTTTTTTCTGGTAGACGGGGTAAATAACTACGATTGGGCTACAGGCCAGCAAGTCATTAACGGCTACGCACTGGCGGGAGATGCGGCTACAATCCTGCCCCTTGACGCCATCCAGGAAATGACTACGGAGCAAAATCCCAAGGCGGAATTTGGCTGGAAGCCCGGCATGCAAGTTAACATTGGATTGAAGTCGGGCACGAATACGTTGCACGGCTCGGCCTACGCGTTTGGCCGCGACGGCGCGTGGGACGCGAAGAACTTCTTCCAGCCGCCGGACTTGCCCACCCCGCCGCTCGCCGTCGAGCAATTCGGCGCTACCCTTGGCGGGCCGCTTAAGAAGGACAAAATCTTCTGGTACGTGGGCTTCGAGGCGCAGAAACTTTCCGTGGGAGTGACGCCACTGATAGGTTCCCCTGTCGACGCCGCCATAGGTGATCCGAGTCTTAGCCTGGTGGATGCCTGCAACTCGGTTGGTCGCGCCAATGTGACCGCACTCAGCGCCAAATTAGCAGGCCTGCCGGCTGGCAGTTGCACGCCCTTGCCAGCCACAGCTTCGTTCGAAAATCTTTTCCCAATAAATCCGGGAACCCAGTTCGTTGGATCTCCGCAGTTGGTTGTTCCTTCCGGCTTGTTTGGTCTGGCTGACAATAATAATACGTACAGCGGGCTGGCAAAGGTGGACTATCATCTCAACGATAAAAACACTCTGAGCGGCATGTTTTTCATCGGTCAGGGTGACGGCCGATGGGTTGACAATCCTGCGGCAATCAGCGCGCCATGGTCAGAGACGGTGCTTCCTTTCCACAATCGCGTCGGCTCCGGGTCCTGGACCTGGACTCCGAATTCCAATTGGGTAAATGAGTTCAAAGGTAGTTACACCCACGTATATGCGCCTGATTTGTCCGCTGACCGCAATGCGAACCCAGCCTCGCCGTGGGGAGTTTCCAATGGGCTCCCGACGGGCTACGGAATGAACACGGGCGTAACCGATTCAACTTTCTTCGGGCTCCCGCGCATTTTCATCACTGGCTTCACCAATTTGGGCGGAGGAAACTGGCCCCGGTTCGTCGGACCGAATGCTTATACGGAGTTTCTCGATCACGTTTCCTATCTGCACGGCAAACACGCTTTCAAGTTTGGTGGCGAGATGACGCTCGTGCGGTCCACTGGGGGCCAGGTCAACGATCCTAAGGGGCGCATCAATTTCAGGGACACTACGAGCACCCCCGGCGGCTTCACTTCGCTGGAGAATTTTCTTCTAGGAAACGTAGGGGATGGGTCCTCCATTTTCGAGGGAACCCCCGTGCGGCATGTGCATAACGAAGACTACGCGGTCTTCATCCAAGACGACTATCGCGTCCTGCCCACACTCACCGTGAATTTCGGCTTGCGCTACGAACTGCAAACGGTCATCAAAGAGGATAGCAACCTCCTTGGAAACTTCGATCCGAACTCTCCCACCGGATTCGTACAAGTCGGCAAGGGAGAGACTTCCCCCTACAACGGTGATCACAACAATTTCTCACCGCGCATAGGGTTCGCCTGGGATGTGCGGGGAGACGGGAAGACTGTAATCCGCTCGGGTGCCAGCATAATCCATGAATTCCAGCCACTCTCCTCGATCATGAGTTCAGCCGGTGGGCTTGGCGTGGTGCCGTCGGGAGCGCAGCTCAGTGTGGGGGGTGTTCCAATCTCGAACAGCGGTACCATTGCGAGCGGCACCGTCAGCCCGAGCACCTCGAACTTGACCACTGGGTGGCAGAGCAACGGCGCAACACCCATCTTCGCCGGTACAGGTCAATTGGCATGCAGTGACAGCGAGCCCTGCCCTATCCCAGCCTTCTCGCGGAATCTGGAGATCCCTTATTTCGAGACTTGGAATCTCGATGTCCAACGTATGCTCACCAAGGACCTCTCCCTTGAAGTGGCTTATCTCGGCAACCGAGGGGTGAAACTGTGGGGATTGCGCGACATCAATGCGCCGGCTGTGGGTAGTGGCGGCAGTCCACTGCCGTATGGAACCAAATTTCCATACCTGTCCAACATCAACTACTTGTCGAACATGGACAGGTCCAACTACAACGCAATGCAAATTGTACTGACGCAGCGGACTTCCCACGGACTTTCGTTCACGGCCGCTTACACTTACGGCCACGCTCTCGATGACGACTCCGCGAATGGGGGAGCCACGATTCCCCTCGATAACGCGAATCCCGGGTTGCAATACGGCAACAGCGACTACGACATCCGGCACCACTTCACGCTGGACGTGGACTACGCCCTGCCTTCCAGGAAGTCACCCGGACAAATTCTGGAAGGCTGGGAAATCAGTTCCATCACGACGTTGCAGTCTGCCACGCCCTGGGGCGTTGAAGACTTCTCAAACGATTTCAGCGGGACCGGGGAAGTGAATAATCCCTACAGTTATGGTGAAACTTGGAATTTCTTCGGTAAGCCGTCTGACTTTACGGCGAGTCCAAACGGAATTCCCTATTTCAACGGGGTCTCCGCCCCGTTTCCCAGTCAATGCACTGCCCACGCCAGTCCGTCGCAACTGAGCGCATTCGGGTGTTATATGCAGGGTAGTTCAGTTCTTGTACCTCCGGATTTTGGCACGTTCGGAAATGCGGGCCGCAACATCTTCCGCAATACCCCGTTCAAAACCTGGGACTTCTCTATTCTCAAGAACTGGAAATTCAAAGAGCGATATGCCGCACAGTTCCGAGCCGAGTTCTTCAACGTTCTCAACCATCCGATCTTCGGCGGCGTGGATGCGGGTCACCTGGCCACTAACGATCCTTCTGTGGGGAGTAATACATTTGGCCAGACCAATGCGACTGCCGACTTGGCGGCGGGCAACCCCGTGATGGGGTCGGGCTCGAACCGTGTCATCCAGTTGGGCCTCAAACTCGCCTTCTAGTTAATGGCTATCGACCACCTTCACGGCAGTTCCAGTCTGCCGTGAAGGTTATTTGCTTACGAAATCTGAATCGAAAAAGTACAGTACTTATAGTCAAGACGAACTGCAGGGAGGCTGGTAATGGGTTTCTTTCATAGAATCGTTCGTCTTTTTCTTTTTACGTGTGTAACGATAATTTCTATCGCACTAACAGCTCAGGATTCCAACGGGCAAGCGCCAACGCCACCGTCTTCAACCGCTCAAGCACACACCGCGCCTGCACAGCGGGAAGAGTTGCCCGCTGATCTGCCAGCATGGGCTTATGGCTTCGACAACACCAAGGAGGGAGAGCGAGCGGATCGCCCCGATTCCGATGCGCGCGGGGGACCCGATACCGGTGCACTAAAACATCTTGCCGGCAGCAAGTTTTCATTCACGCTCACACAACTTCGGAATGTGTATGCCCCCGCGGATTGGTATCCCGAAGACCATCCGCCGATGCCTGACATCGTAGCTCATGGCCACAAACCCAACGTGAATGCCTGCTCATTCTGCCACTACCCCAACGGCAAAGGCCGTCCGGTAAATACGAACCTCGCGGGTCTACCATACTCTTATATCTTGCAGGTGTTGGGCGAGTTCAGGACTGGCGCCCGGATGAGCGCAGACACCAGAAAAGCAAACACGAATCAGATGATTAAGTTCGCTACGTCGATGACAGACGATGAGATGAAGGATGCGGCTCGATACTTCAGCTCAATGAAATGGACGCCGTGGATCAGGGTGGTTGAAGCCAGCATGGTGCCGAAGACTCAGATCGCAAACGGCATATTCCTACGGCTGCCAGGAAACGAGAAAGAGCCAATTGGAAATCGCATCATCGAAACTCCCGAGGATGTCGAAGCCATGGAAGTACTTCGTGACGATCGATCCGGATTTATTGCTTACGTTCCAGTTGGCAGCGTCGAAAAAGGCGCGACGCTCGTGATGACCGGTGCGGGTGGAAAGACGACTCGGTGCACGATCTGCCACGGTGCGGATCTGATGGGTATGGGCCCGGTGCCAGGACTCGCGGGCCGCTCTCCGAGCTATCTCGTGCGCCAGCTCTATGACATGCGACAAGGGAAGCGAACTGGGGAGTGGACAAGCCTGATGATGCCGGTCGTTAGCAAATTGACAACCGACGACATGTTAGCGATTGCTGCTTATCTGGCGTCGCTCGCTCCATCGGGTTCTGCAACCGCCGTGGCAAAGTAGCAGCAGGTGAGCAGCAATCTGGCGTTATTGGCATTTTGACGAGGAAAGTCTTGGAGTATCTACGAAGCGCGGCAGCACGAAGGTAGCCTCGGTATTACACGTGTAATCGGATGCTGCGCTGCCTGTGGTCGCGTTCCCATAGGTCGGTCACTTGTACAGAAGTATGAAAACAATTCGTAAAAATCCCATACCGCTCACCGTACCGTTGAAACTTCGTCTTACACGTATTTCCACGTACTTAGGCGTCTCTGGTCGACTTGTAAGTTGTTCAAAGTATTGGCTAGCTGGCCTTTGACACGGTAGAGGTTCTCGTTCGAGTCCGGACGGGCCTACCCTTATTTTCAATGAGATAGAGAGTTTTCTTAGGAGTTCCGCAAAAACTTCACCGGTAATTCTTCGCCTGTAATCGTGGTAATCGACTGCTGTTGACTTCCCCCGGACCCAAAAGCACAATCCTCAAACTAGATTCTTGGAGGTAGCCGATGAAAACGCTGTCAACGGTCGATGCGCTTAACGTGGTCTTGATTTATGGGATCGGCGCACAGCCGATTACGGAACCCGTCGCCTGCCGAGGCCGGCGTTACCTACGAGAGCCACTTTAATATCGCTGGTAACCAGCTGACAATCGTGACCGCGCCTTTCAAATTCAACGGTGGGTGAGCCAGCTATTGAGACCGTTTTGAACTTCGAGTGCCCCACTTGTCACGCCGCGTGACAGATTGGGCTTTTGCCTTTGATTTGTTGATCGAAAGCTGCATGCTAGCATCACCGACGCGAACAGCAACCAGGCGGCTTTCAACCATGACGCCTGTGGAGGCGTGACGTGGAGTCTTCAGCATTCGATCACGTTGAGTGCCAGGCCACCCATCGATGTTTCTTTGTATCGCGATTGCATGTCCCGGCCTGTCTCGTACATCGTCTTGATCACCTGATCGAGTGAAACCTTGTGCTCGCCGCCCTCGTCCATCGCGAGCCGGCAAGCGTTGACCGCTTTTACGGCGCCCATTGCATTCCGTTCGATGCAGGGAATCTGCACCAAGCCGCCAATCGGATCACAAGTCATCCCGAGGTTATGTTCCATACCAATCTCTGCTGCACACTCCACTTGTTTATTGTTGCCGCCGAGCGCGGCGACCAGCCCGCCCGCCGCCATCGAGCAGGCCACGCCGACCTCTCCCTGGCAGCCGACTTCCGCACCTGAGATGGAAGCATTTTCTTTGTACAAAATGCCGATCGCACCCGCCGTCAAAAAGTAGCGAAACAATCCCTCCTCGGAGGCGCCGACAATAAATCGCATATAGTAATGCGCGATTGCAGGAATGATTCCAGCCGCTCCGTTTGTCGGAGCCGTGACCACTCGACCCCCGGCAGCATTCTCTTCGTTGACAGCTATTGCATATGCGTTTATCCAATCCATTTGAGAGAGTGGCTCGGGGTCTTTGGCGGAAAGTTTCCTGGCCAGGCGCGCCGCGCGCCGGAGAACTTTTAATCCCCCGGGAAGGATGCCCTCTATCATGAGCCCGCGACTCACGCACGCCTTCATCACATCCCAGATGCGGTGTACGTGTGCATGAATTTCACTCTCGCTATGCCAAGCCTTCTCATTCTCAAACGCGACCTGCCAGATCGCCAGGCCGTGCTCCTCGCCTATGCGCAGCAATTCATCCGCACTCGTAAACGGATACGGAACAGAGTTCATGGGTTTCTCGAGCGATGGCTCTCCCTCCCGCACGATAAAGCCCCCTCCAATCGAGTAGTAGACTTGCTGTGCCAGCTCAGCGTTCGCGTCGTCGAAAGCGTGAAAGCGCATCCCGTTTGAATGGCCCGTTAGGACTTGATCTTTGAGGAAGAGCAAATCGCGCGACTCCTCAAAATGAATTGGATGAATATTACGCAGCGCCAGCGATTGGGTCGCTCGAATCACCTCAAGACGCCGCTGAACCGTGTCGGGTTCTACCTGGTCCGGGACCTCGCCGCACAAACCAAGAAGGATGGCGCCATCCGTACCGTGTCCCAGTCCGGTCAGTGCTAAGGAACCGTACAATTTGACGTGTATTCTGCGCGCTTGCCCGAGAACGCCGCGATTGTCCATGCTTCCAACGAAATCATTCGCGGCGCGCATTGGGCCTACCGTGTGGGAGCTGGATGGTCCGATCCCAACTTTAAAAATCTCGAAGAAGCTAGTCTTCACAGCCGTCATCCTCTTTCCTTGTTCAGTGCGTCCAATCAGGACCGGGTCCAACATGCGTGACGCCCTGGCCGCACGATCAACTACTCACAGGCTTATACGACATGCAGGGCTCTTTTGTTCCAACCCGAGCTTTGGTTTAGTAAACTATTTTCGCAGGCGCCGCGTCAGACAAGCTTTCTCAAAAGTGAACGCGCTGCAGCCAGACGGCGCACGGATCTGCTTCTGATCCTGGCACCCACGGACATCGCTCCGGCGAGCATACTGGCTGGATTTGACGGAATCAGAGTTGAGTTTGTCCTCGAGCCATAAACGGAATCAATCGACAACTTCCTGTTAGATGCGAGTCGATCCAAAGCTTTGCCAAAAAAATGAGCTCTTTGCCGGGGCCAGTTGAAATCAATTGGCCACTGCCGAAGGAATAGCAGCGAATAAGTATGCTGCTCTCAGAGATGGCTCATTGAAATCATTAAATCGAAACGCGATGCCCCTCTGGCGCGATCCGAATTTGAAATAAGAAGGCGATTCGTGTCGAAACACAACCGTGCAATCGAACACTCCGGTTTAGAATCGGCGAAACTTGATAAATCAGACGGGCTGGTTCGAGTCATGGGCCGCTGGACGCTCACGGCACTGGTGATTAATTCCATTGTTGGGAACGGAATTTTTGGCGTTCCGTCGATCGTGTCGAGTTACCTCGGGCAGTGGAGCCCTCTCGCCTATCTGATCGCCGCAGTTGGAATGGGAATCATCATGGCGTGCTTCGCCGAAGTCGCTTCGCAATTTCGCAAGTCAGGCGGACCTTATCTATATGCCCGCGAAGCATTCGGCAGATTCCTCGGCATTGAAACGGGCTGGTTGTTGTGGCTGATACGCGTAACGGCGAGCGCCGCCGCAGTGAACCTCTTCACGAATTATCTCGCCGAATTTTGGCCGAACGTGAATCAACCGCTGCCTCGTCTGGCCGTGCTTTCCATATTGGTCGGCTTCCTGACCATCGTCAATTACTGCGGCGTGGAATCCGGCGCGGCGGCCAGCAACATCTTCACAATCGCGAAATTGTCAGCGCTGCTTTCCTTTGCGATTGCCGGAGGAATTTTTCTTCTGCGAACGCACCCAGCGATTCCTCCTCCATCCCCGGGAAGTTCTCCTCTTTCTGTGCACAATTGGTTTGAGGCCATGTTGGTCCTGGTTTTCGCCTTTGGAGGATTTGAAGCGGCCGTCGTGCCAATGGCGGAAGCGAAAGATCCCGGGCGGGACACACCGTTTGCCCTGTTCACCGCGCTGCTGACTACAGCAATCCTGTTCTGCGCTATTCAATTCGTCGTCGTCCGGCTGCTCCCATCCGCGTCTGTGACAAATCGGCCGCTTGCCGACGCGGCGCGAGAAATGGGGGGAGGAGTGGGTGCGACCTTGATTACATTAGGAGCGCTGATATCTCTCTACGGCTATCTGAGTGCGCAAATGTTGCATACTCCCCGTCTGACATTCGCCCTGGCAGAGAGCGGTGACTTACCCGCTATTTTTTCGAACATTCATTCACGATTCCGTACCCCGCACGTTTCCATCCTTTTTTTCTCGGCAATCGTCTGGGGGATGGCTGCGGTAGGCAACTTCAAAGCGAACGTGATTATCTCTTCGGTCGGACGGTTGTTCGTTTACGGCGTTGTGTGCGCAGCGCTTCCCGTGCTTCGGCGCATTCACCCCGGTGCCTTGGCCTACAGGGTTCCCATGGGCAATCTTCTGGCAACTGCTGGAGTGATTTTCATGCTTGTACTGATCTCCCGCATGCGGCGCGGCGAATGGATCGTGATCCTGGTGACGATGGCGATTGCTTTCGCTAATTGGCAGTGGGCACGAAAGCGGAATGCATAACACGCGGATTCAAGGACTAAATGTGGGGGGCCTTATGGAGGTCGGAAACTCCGCGGACCGCATGAGTACTTGGTCCGCGGGGCCCGAAATTCACTTTGAACCTGATGAGGTCATAGACACTTCAACGCGCTTCGAAGGCTATTGTGAGGACGTCATCGAGCCTGATTCGATGTCATTCTTGATGACCGCTCCGCCCTTCATCACAAATTTTACTCGCTGCATTTCGGTGATGTCCTGCAAAGGATCTCCGGAAACCGCGATGATGTCGGCGAATTTGCCTTTCTCGACGGTGCCAATCGTATCCTGTAAATGCAGGATCTCCGCGTTCACCGTGGTTGCCATTCGCAGCGTGTAGACAGGCGACGCCCCCCATTTGACAAAGACTGGGAACATTTCTCCCTGCACACCATGCGAACAAAAGCATTCCTGGTTATAGACCCTGCTTGGCGGCGGTTCCGAACCGCTTCCAAATCCGAGTATCACACCTGCGGCCAGCATTTTCTTCCAGGTTTGCTCCATCTGGCGATTGCGGCTATAGGGGGCCCATTTTTTGAGGTCTCCAGGTTCATCCTGACGTTGATCCAGGATCGTCGAAGTGATTGGGATCTTGTTCTGAACAAAACCCCTGATGTCGTCATCGTCGGCGCTAATGGCGTGCTGAATATCATCGACTCTGGCTATGACTGCCCATTTGAGGCCATCGCCTCCGTAGGTATGGCTGGCGACGAATAATCCGCGTCGATGGGCTTCATCCACAACGGCCTTGAGTTCTTCCAGGCTGGGGAGGGCCTGGTTCACCATTTCACCAGTCGGTTTGAAGTAGAACGGCCCAGTGGTACGGATCTTGATCAGATTGACGCCGTAGTGGGCGTGTTCGCGGACCGCGGCACGTAACGCGTAAGGTCCATCCGCCTCGGTGTCAGTGACAAACGGTTTGAAGTCGAGAGGGTAGAAATCGTTGCCGGGCTGCGTGATGTTGACGATTGGACCGGCAGTCAGCAGGCGCGGTCCTTGGATCAGGCCGCTTTCGATTCCTCTTTTCAGTTCCACGTCGGCGTACCCGCCGCCGCGTGAACCCATGGTCGCCTGTGTGGTGTAGCCGGCATTCAAACTGCGTGTGGCGGAATTCAAGCCCACGAGCATCTGGTGCTGTAGTCCTCCCACGTCATCGGTAAGATGAACGTGGCCGTCAATCAGCCCGGGAAGCACTGTCGCCTTGCTCAAGTCGATCACCTTGGCGCCGGCGGGAATGGTCACCTTGTCCGCGGGTCCCACTTCGGTGATTTTGTCACCTGAAATCAGTACTACTTGGTTCGTCAAGTTCGTGCCGGACTTCGGATCGAACAGTCGACCGGCCCGTATAGCCACCACTTTCGGACTCTGTGCGGACAGCATCATGGCTGCGCACAGCAATCCGAGGCCTGCATTCAGTGCATGCTTCCATCGAATCATAGTTCCTCCGTCGAGATATCAGTTCCACAGCAATCTATTTGTTTCGTAACTTCGTTTCCTTCTGTTCGGGCCTGGATTGGCTTGGATTGCCCAAACCCGGCTCGAACGGAGGCATTTCGAAATGATTTCGATAGAACGGCGAACGTAGTTGCCGCTCTACCAGATGACCTTCAAACCAAACTGAATCTCTCTGGAGGGAACCGAAGTGGCATCGATCTGGCCCGCGCCATTTGCGGGGGTTCCATCCGTGTTTAAGACCGTGTTGTGATCGAGGGGCGACTGAAAGTCGGCACGATTCAGGATATTGAAAACTTCAGTCCGGAACTGGACATTAAATGTGTCAGAGAGTTTTGGAAGGTAGTTGTTTTTGAATATGGAAAAATCGACGTTGACGATGCCGGGACCGATCAATTCGTTTCTTCCCGAATTACCGAATAAATTCATGCAAGTATTCGGTATGAGGGCAGCCACGCTGGCTGCGGCTAGCTTGCAAACACCCGCATAAGAAGCTGGCGCGATTGGAGGAGTGAAGCAATTGAGCTTCAAATAGTTATTTGGGTTGCCAGGATTGATCGGGTTGGCGCAGCCCGGAGTATTGAGGCGGTCCGGCAGCGCGATGGGGACGACCGCATTCATGCCGAGCGGGTCTCCAGCGATGAGAACCGAGAAGGGCGTGCCGTTGCTTGCGGTGATGATTCCGCTCAACTGCCAGCCTCGTGCCACGTATGAGAGAGGGCCATTGGCGGCGAGTTTCGGTGTTGGCACATTCCAGATGTAGTTCACCACCAGGTTGTTCCTGATGTCGAAGTCACAAAGACCTCGTCTGGCCTGGGGGATAAAATAGGGAATGGGATTCATGGAATTCGTATAAGGATCGGCAATATGGCCGGCCGATCCGGTGTCGATACACTTCGACCACGTATAGCTGCCTTGCAGCTGGACACCGTGACTCATCTGCTTGGTCAGTTGCACCTGAAGACCGTCGTAAAATGCGTCACCGTCCCATTGGGTCATGCGAATTTCCCCAACGTTGGGATTCAACTTCGTCCCCGTGCCCACTGGGTATGGCCACAGCCAGCCAGCGGAGGTCAGTGTCGGAAGCACCATATTTTCATCGTCCGCCGTGAAGGGCTGATGCACAGTACGAGAACCCACAAAACCGACCATGGCGCTCAAACTCGGGGTGATCTGACGCTGGATATTTAGATTCCAGTCCATCGAGTAATTGCGCTTAGGGTCTTGCTCGACGTAACGACTGGCGATATTGGACGAAACTGCAGTGGCCTTAGTCACCGCAATGTAAGGGAAGTCGCCTTGGTTCAAGTTTAAGGCACTGAGCTGTTCATCGAACGGGTAGACAGCTCCATCCTGGTGGGTGTAAAGCCAAGGGAGGGGAAGTACGTCAAAGATCCCGAAGCCTCCGCGAACGGCTGTTTTGCCGGTTTTGAAAGGATCCCACGAGAATCCGACGCGTGGCGCAAAGTTTTTCAGGGTCTGGTTCTTTTGCCAGAGAGTTGTGACTGGCGTTGGAACACTGGTGTAGAGGTTTGTCATCACTTGAAAGCCGTTGTTGGCCTCCGTCGGAAGGGTCGTCGGCTCGTAACGCAAACCCAGATTGACCGTCAGATTGGGACGGACGCGCCAATCGTCCTGTATGTAGGCTCCGAAGAGGGTCTGCCGGGAATCGGTTGGACTGGATAGCGGACCGTTTCCGGTGAAAAGCCTTGGCTTGTTAGTAAGGAAATTAGTTAGTGAGCTGAAATAGAAGTTTCCGTTTCTCTGAATCAGTTGATCATCGTATTGGATACGTTCGACGGCAAACCCCATTTTAATAGAATGATTCGAACGGATAATCGAGAGATCGTCGTAGAACTGGAAAGAATTCTGCGTTTCATGATAATTCGAAGGGCCTCCAAACGCGGATTGCTCGGTGGCGAGGCCTGTCACGGTAATGTCCGGAGCGAAGCCTCCGGGTACAACACCCAGCGAGGGGTCACTCGAAAGAGGATTCAATGCCTTCGAGGGATCCTCCACGAGAGCATGAACTCGGCTAAAACCAAACCGGGCAGCATTGACAATGTTTTGGCTGAAAACGTGAGATTCTTCCAAACTCGCCATCGACCTCCAGGAAAGGACTTCGCTGACGGTACCTAGTAGTTTATCGGGCTGTAAGTTCGGGGACTTGTCATACAGCCAACTCGCAACAAGACTGTCTTTGTCCGAGATCGTGTGGTCGACTCTTGCAGACGCGTAGTTCTCCGTCGTTTGGGACAATGCGGAGGCTTTGAACGACCCAGTATCTCCATTCCCACTTGCAATAAGTCCGGCGTTCGGGAATGGCCAGAAACCGAGATAGGGCGTCACCAGGGGGGATACGGTTATGGTGTTTGGCGTGCAAGCTGCTTTATAGGGAACCGAGCACATATTCCCGGCGCGCGCCGCCGCCGAGGGTACTGTATCGAGATAAGACAGGCTCTTGTCTTCCGTGAGTCCCTCGTACGTGAGAAAGAAGAAAGTCTTATCCTTCAAGACCGGACCGCCGAGCGACCCGCCAAACTGATTGCGGTGGAAAGGCGGAATTTTTGCCGGATCGAAAAAATTCCGGGCATCGAGACCTTCATCCCTCATGAAATAAAAAAGGTCGCCGTGGATTGCGTTCGTTCCCGACTTGGTGATGGCGTTGATCACGCCACCCGAGGTGCGTCCATACTCAGCCGAATAATTGCTGGTCAGAACTGAAAATTCCTGCACACCGTCCACGCCCAGCTGAGCTCCGTCCACGCTGCCGGGTGCGCCGTTTGAATAGTCATTCACGCTGATTCCGTTGATTCGATAATTATTTTCGTAGGGACGATGGCCGGACACTGACATTTGATTTCCAAATCCCCGAACGCCTCGATTGACGCTGCCTGATGTTGTTAGCTGTGTTCGCAGACCCAGAACTCCGGGCTGCAGGGTCGCCAATTGAGTCCAATCGCGACCATTCAAGGGAAGTTCGCGCACCGTGGTGGAGTTTACGACCTCACCGATGCTGGAGGAGACGAGCTGAACCTGCACCGCGTCCGCTTCCACCGTGATCGATTCGGCCACTGAGCCCAAAACCAATTCCACATTGATGGCCACTGCGTCATTGACATGCAGAACAATGCCGGATTTGATGACGGTCCTGAATCCGGGCTTTTCAGATTCCAGCCGGTAATTTCCCACGGGTACGTTTGTTAAATAATAATTTCCGCTCTCGTCTGTGTTGGCCTGGAAAGTCAGGTTTGTGTCCGTGTTGGTAAGAGTGATCGTCGCGCCTGGAATGCCTCCCGAATTAGGATCGGTAACGCGCCCGGTCACAGACGCATTGGTGGTTTGGGCGTAAGAATTGCGTCCTAAGCAAAGAAGTGACACGACGACAAAAATGGCCACTTTAATTTTCATGAATAAACTCCTCCTCCGCAATTTCCGCGATTTGGCCGAATGCTGGGGAAAATCTCCTCGTATGTCTCGATGGTCGAAAAAAGAAACTCGCCTTCGAGCAACTCGTGAGAACTGCTTCGCCTTCTTCTATTCGTCCAGGTGAGAAGCAGTATTTTTTTCGCCAGCCTATCCGCTAGTACGATATGGAGGGGAGACTTGTACCAATCAGATTAAGGAATAATCGTGCGGGAATAATGTTCAGAAGCGTTTGGGGCTCGATTTTTCGCAGTTTCAAGACGTTGCAGCAACGGAACTTCACATTGCCTGATGCCAAATTCCTTCAGGGATGGTTTGCTTCCCGTCGGAGCAACGCATAGAGGAACGGCTTGCCGGTAGGCTTGAGGCTTCCGCCGTGCGGCTCAACGGTGACAAAAACAGCATCGATCTCCGCCAGCCGTATTGGGTCATCGCAACGCATCACCCACCTGCGGTTGGATTCGCTATCTTTGTAGAGGATGCCAAGACCCATCGGCTTCCCTTGGTCTCCCCGAGAAGTATCCTTCTGGCCCCACGCCTGTAGCGTGCTGGCGTTGTTTAGACCTGGGTCAGAATCGAGGTCAAAAGCATAAAAGACGAGTGACTTGCCCTTGGTGTAAAAGACTCGACCGAAAAGTTTACGGGTGCGGCTGGCGCCATCCACATCGAAAACATCGGCGATATACAGGTTACGTGCTCCCATCAGTTCGCGTATGTCCCGATCGGAGGAAAGGTATTGTTCCTCGTCCGTAAGCCTGCGCTCCTGATCCCGATTGGCGGCATTCAGTTCCTCAATTTGGGATTCAAGCGAATCTATTTCCTGAAATGCTTTGTTGTGTTCTCCATGGAGAGTTGAAAGTTCGGCTTGTACATTTTGATACGACTGTTCCGTGCTGTGAAGTTGAGTATCCAGGCTGTCCCGCTCTCGTGAAACCTCTAGCAATTGCTTATCCTTCGCATTCCCTTCATCCGCCAGGCGGTCTGCTCGCTCTTGCAGTGTCCGCAAAGCCGATCGCATCTTGCCGAGTTCTTGCTCCTTCTCTAAAGTCTCCTTCTGCAGGTGAGAGAATGCGGTTCCCGGGAGATTGGGTAATACGTTTTGGGTTTTCTTTTCGGCTGTTTCTTTCTGGAAAGGGCTTTCGACGGGACGCTGAACCTGCTGCAAGCCATTTCTCGTTCGAGCGTCGCGGCGAAATGCGCCAGGCGCCGTTGCGATAACCACGCACGCCGCCAGCGCGATGCCGATCGAGATTTTTCTTTTCATTGGCCGCAGAAGTGTCGAGTCCAGCCGCAATTTGGCGACGGATCCCATAGCCGTTGCTTCGGAAAAAATTGGTTCTTCATTCCCACGAACGCGGGCGAGAAGCTTTTCGCGCACACCTGTGTCATCCCAGATTTCATTTTCGGTGGGATGATTGTAATGAGTGGCAAGGTGAAGCATCCCTTCCTTGGAAATAACAAGATACTGTTGGTAGGTTAGGCGGCACGCTTCGCAATCGTTCAGATGGGCTCTCAATTCGGCCCACTCGCCGGCGGTTAGGGAACCGGTATTTGCAAGGGCGGCAAGCTGCTTGAATTTTCTGTGCTCGCTCGCGCTTGTGAAGTAATCGCGGTACATCTATCCCTCTCCCTCATTTAATACATTGAGAAATATACAGGCAAACGATCTCTAAGTCTTTGCACAAATGAGCTGCCGCGGAGTCGCTCCAAACCACGATAGAAATGATGCCGGACGTTTCCTAAAGGTTCGCCAAGCCTTTCACTGATTTCCCGCAACTCCAATCCCTCGAAGTAAAATAATTCGATGGTCCTTCGTTGCAAATCCGGAAGATTTTTGAAGGCCTTGTCAAGTTTCACCCGGTTGAGCATTGCCCCGACTTTCTGGTCCAAATCCGATTCTCCCGCTAAGGTATCTTCCAGCCGAGCGTCCTCTTTGCTGAGATAGAAACCTCTTCTGCGGAGATACGATTTCCTGTCGAGAGCTTGATGGAAAGCAATCTTCGCGATCCAGGCCTTCGTGGTCCCTTCCGTAGGGTCAAATAGCTTTGCGCGTTGGAATAGGCGGAAAAAGGTCTCCTGAACAATATCCTCTGCTTCACCGTGATCGCGCAAAATGCGACGTGCAATGCCAAGGACGACCCTGGAATATCGATTGAAAAGAAGTTCGAGAGCCCTGGCATCGTTTTCGGCAAGCAATCCCATTAGCTCTTCATCACTAAGACATCGAGTTTCAGGAATTTCCCCCGCGCCGCTGGCCAGTGTTCGAGGCTCGCTCCGGATCAGCGGAAAGGAGAGTGCCCGTCCATGCACGGGGCTGTTCATTTATGCGTCTCAAATTTGTAGGGAAAAATTGACGAACAACCATTGACATAAGAACCTGGAACGCTTTCCCGTTCTGCAGCGCGAACCACACAAGTGAGGAATGATCTCTTCGCGAGGGCCTCATTTAATTCCGAAAATAAAAGATTGCGTCCCAAGGGAAGCAGCGACATCACGATAAAGGTGGCCACTATAATCTTCATGAACAGATTCCTTCTTCAGAGGTTCCTCGATTTTTCCGAATGCCGAATAAACATCCCGTAAACGCCTCTGTTGTCAAAAACACAAAACTCTCTTTCGAGAAGATCGTTAGAGATGATGCGCTTTTGCTTTGTCCCAATTTCTCCGATGTCTAAATCGACATCGCACTTTCGCCTCTACAGAGTTAGCTTAAACGCCAGTTCGACTTCCCGTTGAAGTCCCACAGACATACATTCGCTGCCGGCAGGAAGCGAATGAGCCGACCTCTTGAAACGAGGTTGTACACTCCCCCTTACAGCTCTGCCTGGGCGAACTGCTCTGTGCGAGCAACGTATTTATCGAGCAAACACAACAAGGTGTTCCTGTGGATTACTGGAAATTGTCGCGAAACAAAGATTATTACATCTCACTCGGACGGGGAATGAAAGACGGATGTATGTTGAGACCACTGCACTCAAAATTCAAATTCAAGATTCCAATAGAAATCATCCTCGTTATGGATGCCAGGATATTCGCTCCTATCCACGGCGAGGCGTCTCATCTGGCCAATACCTAATGCGTCTCATCGAACTTAATCACCGCACGCAGCAAAACGTTCGCGCCATTCTCCACATCCTGAGGCCGTGAGTATTCTTTCGGCGAATGACTGATCCCGCCAACACTGGGAATAAAAATCATACCCATTGGACCGATGTTGGCAATCTCCTGGGCGTCTTGTCCCCCGCCACTCGGTATCGGCGTGGTGGTCAATCCCAAATCTTTGGCAGAGGCATCAATCAGGTCCTGAAAACTCCTGTCCGCGAGGGCCGGAACGGTTTTCATCGGTTCCTTGAAGTTGAATGTCGTCTGGTTCAAACTGCCAATCTGATTTGCCTCATTCCGGAGGCGCTCGTACATTTCAGCGACTTTATCTTGGCTGAGATCCCGTAGTTCCAGACCCAGCACAGCTTTTCCAGGAATTACGTTGTAGGCTCCGGGCTCCGCTTTGATCCAGCCTACTGTTCCCACCTGCCAACCGGGGACGCTGGTGACCACCTGATTTACTTTCTCAATAAATCTGGCGGCGGAGAGCAACGTGTCATGCCGCTGATTCATGGGAGTCGCGCCCGCGTGGTTGGCAATTCCTTCGATGGTCACATCCGTGCGCAGAGTGCTGACGATTCCAGTCACTACACCGATAGCAATCTTTCCTTGTTCCAGGATCGAACCTTGTTCAATGTGAAGCTCGAAATATCCGGCGATGCTGCCAGCCGGTCGCTGCACGCCGGCGAGCTTGTTAAGATCGCCGCCGATAAAACCGATGCCCTCCCGAACCGTTTTGCCGCTCTGAGTAGTTTTGTTGAGCATTTGTTCATTCAGGCCAGTGCCCACGGCGTGGCTGCCAATATGCCCATCTTCCTCGTTTTGAAAGATGAAGACTTGCAGAGAGTGGCGAAGTTTGATCCCGCTCTCCTTCAAGCGCTGCGCCACCTCAATGGCTGAAAGAGAGCCGACGATGCCATCGTAGTTGCCGCCTTCTGGAACCGTATCGATGTGCGACCCGATGAGAAGTGGCTTTGCGAATAGATCGCTGCCTGTGCATGTGCCAACAATGTTTCCTGCCGCATCGATGCTGACTTCCAGGCCCGCTTCCCGCATCAATTGCGCAACATATTCGCGGCCTTGCTTGTCCGCATTGCTGTAGGCAACTCTGCTGACTCCGCCTTGCGGGTTCTTGCCGAATTCAGACAATCGCTGAAGATGCTGCATCAGCCTCTGGCCATTGACTAGCGGTTTGGCTGAAGTTTGTGCCTGTGCGGATGCAATTGCAAAAAAACAAAGGATAAAAATTGAGAGCCGGTTACTAAGGATCATAGATTGGGGTCCCGGGTTTCCGTTTTTCGTTCACAGCCGGCAGCTAATCTACACTCGGCACCTTTAGTCTGCAACTTCCCTCCGGGTATCGGTGGCCCGCAACCAGAAGATCAGCTATCCGCTTCTGGTCCGCGTTCGAAGTCTTTACCTGAAATCTTCGCTCCCGGCAAAATTCGTTTCAAGCTTCCGCGGAGTGATGAGTCCGAAGCGGGTGAAGGAATTGGCGCGGCGGGTGCACTTGAATGTGGGCGCTTTTGAACTTCGCGGTAACCAATCGCTCTTGAGTTTCGAGGGGTCGGGATTTTGACTTGTCTTTGTGTTTGAGATCCAAATTTCTTCAGCCGTAATTTCACCTGTAACGAATCCATCTTAGCCCTATTTTCACGTATTTGGCCCGCTTTTCAGCTCCTTCTAGGTTATTGGAAGTACATAATACCGTCGCTTTGACACGGTAGAGGTCTCCGGTTCGAGTCCGGACGGGCCTACCATTATTTTCAACCACTTAGAGAATTTTCTTCGGAATTCGACAGAAACTTCACCTGTAATTCTTCACCTCTAATCTGGTGTTTTGGGGCATTCGGGGTCGACTTTGTTCGTCGACGTACACTAAACACGCATCCTAAGATTGCATCGCCACTACTCACAAACTAACATTCAGCGTGGAATGGCCTGTTACATTCCTATGCGCTGTTGAATCGTGGAGTCTACGACTCCTTCACACGGTTTGCTTCCAATTCCGTTTTTGTTCTCGGCATCTTCCTGGGAACACTTCTGCTGATTTATATATTGGGCAATCGAAACTCGCTGCGGCCGAACTTCGACGTCGTCCCTGTCCAAATACTGACAACGATTTAGTCCATTAGACTCTTCTCAACCAAGCCCGTGCACTGATTTTCAGCACTAACTTCCCCAGCGCGCCTGTTTTCAACTGCTTCCCGAAAGTTTCGCTCGGCCTTCACAATGGTATCCGGACTGCAACGCTTACGAGTGCGAGACAAGAAGACTGTCGAAGAGGCATCACATGCGAAGGTTGTTCTCCAGTCTGAGTAGCATTGTGTTGGTGGTTCTACCAATCTTCGCCGAAATGGCGAGCGCGTCGAACAAGACCAAAGATGACGACCGATTGAGAAATTGTGGCACAGTCTTGAGGGAGATTCTCGACGCGCCGGACGACATTCCTCGCGACTTGCTTGATAGGGCAGATTGTGTCGCTGTCTTTCCCTCCGTCCTAAAGGCCACACGCAAAGGTAGCGGTAGCTACGGGCGGGGCGCGATGTCGTGCCGCGAAGGCGACGGCTTCAAGGGTCCGTGGGGTGCACCCACAATGGTAGAACTCGAAGGTGGAAGCTTCGGCTTTCAGGTAGGCGGAGCAGCTACGGAATTGGTCCTGCTGGTGATGAATGAACGCGGTGCGACCGGCATCCTCAATGGCAAAGCTAAGCTGGGAACCGATGCTTCTGTTGCTGCTGGCCCGGTCGGACCCGATTCGTCGGCTGGATCGGAAGCGACTCTGCAAGCCCAAGTTTTGAGTTACTCAAGAAAGCGCGGGCTGTTTGCCGGGTTCCCGATTGAAGGCTCTACGATCCGTCCAAACAATCGCGAAAACCGCCGCTTGTACGGCAGAACTATTTCTGCAAGGGATATTGCTTTGTCCGGAACTGTCGCCGTCCCCGCGGCGGCCGGGAAATTTATTTCAACCCTCAACACTAAGAGCCCGAAGCATACGACAGGTGCGATTGGTCGCTGCGGTGGAGCCCGGATCGGCCATATCGCCCACTGAAGATGTGCAATACGGTTTCGCGCGGCACTTTCAGGTGATGGCAGGTGGCGCCGGGAGGCTCTCGGTGTTTCGAACGAGGTGCTGATTGGAAAGCATTTGCAAGCCGGGCTTTCGTTTTGATACATTTTGGATCGAAGTGCGAAGAAGGCGGAGGGAGAATGAGAGATGACGCGAGGGCACTCGGCGATGGAGTTGGGGCACTGCGGCACGCCCGTCAAACGTACGCCGTCCCCGAACAACCAATACGCAGACTTCGCTTATGGCTACTAGCGGGACCGGCAGGCGCAATAATCGTGTCGATTGTCGTCCTTTTTGGCCTCCCTCTGCCTGTCTCTGCACAGACCCTCCACTATGCGGATACTCCTAATATAAGCAACGGACAGAAAGTTTATGAGGACGGCTGCATTGCATGTCACGGGAGCGAAGGGAAGGGCGCTCCCATAGCGAACACGGTTTTTAGCAGGCCCGATACGTTTCCGGACTTTGCAGACTGCGCGGGGACGACGCCGGAACCGAACGGCAACTGGAAGGCGGTGATCGTGCATGGCGGGCCATCGCGTGGGCTCTCACAAATTATGCCTGCGTTTGGCGATCTGCTGACGGACGACCAGATCAACGATGTGGTCGCCTACATGCGCGGATTTTGCAGGAATGTTCACCACGATCCGCTGGGTGAGCTAAATCTCCCACGAGCATTGGTAACGGAGAAGGCGTTTCCAGAGAATGAAATAGTGATTTCTACGGCGGCGAGTGCTTCTGGAGCGCCCACGTGGACGACAGACATCATTGATGAACGAACGATCATTGACGCCCGGACGCAGCTTGAAACCGATGTTCCGGTGAACTATGCGGACCAGGCGCACAACTGGACGGCGGGCTTTGGGGACATTACGCTGGCGCTAAAGCGGGAGATGTTTTCTAGTCTGCGGACGGGTTCGATACTGAGTCTGCAGGGCGGCATTTTGCTGCCGGCCGGAGATAGCAAGCGAGGATTCGGTGCGGGGACGACGCAGTGCGAGCCCTTTGCAGCCTTCGATCAGCTTTTCAAGGAGAACACGTTTGTGCAAACCCAATTGGGGGCGGACCTGCCGGTGGATACAAGCATTGCTCCGCGCAGCATGTTCTGGCGTGTCGCCGTAGGGCAGGCGATGGCTCCGGACCACATGCTGGGACGTCTGTTTTCGCCCATGGTCGAGATTTTGGCGAATCGTGAATTCACGGCGGGGGCGCGTAACAACTGGGACGTTCTGCCTGAGATGCAGATCACTGTAAGCAGGCGACAACACGTCCGGATTGGTTTTGGAGTAAGAGAGCCGTTCGCTAATACGACAGGGCGAACGCCGCAGGTGGTGTTCTATCTCCTGTGGGACCGAGCGGACGGGATGTTATGGGAAGGCTGGCGATGAGACTGTCTTGGGGTAAGGCGATTGTTCTAGGGCTTGCCGTGATTGGGGTTCCTGCGATGCTGCGTGGCCAGTCGCTGACGGAGAATGCCAAGGGTGACAAGACGCCTCCGGGGACATTTTTTCGCACATCGGAACGGTGTGTGGCTTGCCATAACGGTCTCAAGACGAATTCGGGCGAGAATATTTCAATTGGATTGGATTGGAGTGCGAGCATTATGGCGAACTCGTCCCGCGATCCTTATTGGCAAGGAAGCGTGCGGCGGGAGTCAATGGATCATCCGGAGTCGAAGCAGGCGATCGAGGATGAATGTACGGTCTGCCACATGCCGGCGGTCCGGATGTCGGACCGGGATGCGGGAAAGCACACTCAGCTCTTTTCGCGCCTTCCGTTGCAGAAATTCCCCAAAGGGGACCGTGCTGCGGCAGATGGGGTGACTTGCTCGGTTTGCCACCAGATTGAGAAGACGGGGCTAGGGACGGACGCGACCTTCGTCGGGAATGTGGTGTTCGCGAAACCTGTTCAGAACGACGAGCGGCCCGAATATGGACCCTTCGAGATCGACAAGGGGCACAGGACCGTGATGCACTCCTCAACCGCAACTTACTTCCCGACCGAGGGAAACCATATACGCGATGCTGGTCTTTGCGGTAGTTGCCATACGCTCATAACCTCGGCGCTTGGGCCGAAGGGTGAGAAGTTGGCGAAGTTCCCGGAGCAGATGCCGTTCCAGGAGTGGCAGCATAGCGATTACGCGAACAAGCAGACCTGCCAGGACTGCCATATGCCAGTGGTGAACGAGGCTGTACCCATAACAGCGCTCTTCGGCGAGCCGCGCGAAGGCATGCACCGGCACGTGTTTGTCGGATCGAATTTCGTAATGGAGGGAATGCTGCAAGATCATCGCGATGAATTAGCGACAGAGGCGCAGCCCGAGAACATGGATGCTGCGATGAAGCGCACGGCCGAGTTTTTGAAGACGCAAGCGGCGAAAGTGACGATTACGCGGGTGGATGCGACGCCGAATAGGCTTGCCGCAGATGTGCATGTAGAGAATCTGGGCGGCCATAAGCTGCCTACAGCTTATCCTTCGCGGCGGGCGTGGCTACATTTTGTGGTTAGGGACGGCAATGGGCATGTGGTGTTTGAGTCAGGTGCGCTCAATCCGGACGGGTCGATTGTAGGCAACGACAACGACGAAGACCCTCTGAAGTTCGAGCCGCATTATCGCGAGATTACGAATTCACAGGAAGTGGAAATTTACGAACCGATCCTTAAGGATTCAGAGGGAAAGGTCACGACCGGTCTGCTCCGTGCTGTTGGGTACTTGAAGGACAATCGGCTGTTGCCGCACGGCTTCGATAAGGCCACCGCAAACAAGGATATCGCGGTGACAGGCGACGCGGCCAACGATCCGGGATTCACAGACAGCGGAAGCTCGGTGCGGTATGTGGTCTCGACCGGGAACGCAACGGGACCGTTCAAAGTGGAGGCAGAACTTTGGTTTCAACCCATCGGTTTTCGGTGGGCGCATAATCTGGCACCTTACGAGGCGGAGGAACCGCAACGAATGGTGCGGTATTACGAAGCGGCGGCCCGGAAGTCGGCTGTGATGCTGGCTAAGGCAGAAGCTACTCGGTAAGGACCAAACGGGCAAAGATCGGATAGTTAGGGAACTCGGTCTTGACACAGGCAAAGTTGATATCCACCCAGGAGAGAGCTGGGCCCAAACTTTTGGCGACACCGCCCGCTGGGAATACCGGTGCTTATTCTTGGGCCCAGTTGATAAACAGCGATCATCTAACTTACAATGCCACACCAGCGGCAGCTCCGCTTTCGTCTCGCCGCCATCAGTGTGTTCCAGTCACTTTTACGAACAATTCATCGCCAGAACTAGATCCAGGGATCAATACATATCAATATCCCAGTAACGCCATACCCGGAGGAAGCGGAACTAATGACAGTCCGCGTCAGGGGCTCATTTCCGGACTCTTCGGGGAAGAAGCTCGTGGGTTTTCAGCGACGACCTTTGCAATGTGGACTCCAAACCCCATCACCAGTCCAAACTGTCCGAACGGGAATGCCTGTACGATTCCTGTTCCTTTAGGGTCTGTAAGTTGGCAATAGCCAGCTATGAGATCAATGCGCTAAGACAACAATCTAACGGCACAATCTGGCAGCTGCCATACACGTTTAGCTCCCCAACGGCCCAAATAAGTCAATTCGTTGCAAGCATGCCGTCTTCGGATCAGAATTATTCATACCCGGTCTGGACGCAGGCCGAGATAAGCGATCCGACCACAGGGGGCGTTACGCTGTCCTGCCAATGATTATCAAAAGCGAGGGTATATGAAAATTTCAGTCAGATTCCTGTTTTTCGCAATTTTGACGTTGTACTTAACTCGCTCCGTAGCCGCTCAATCGCCTCCAAGCCCTTCGTTTTCTATCGCCATCAGTGCTGTTCAGAATACGGCGAAAGCTGGTTCCGAAATCAAGATAACGGCTCTTCTTAAGAACGTTTCGGAACATGATCTAGGAATTGCAAGAACAACCGGGGGGCATCGGGCGGACTCGTTTTACACTTTGGAAGTTCGAGACCAGAGCGGCAATCTTACTCCGAAGACAGTACTCAGACGGGAGATTGAAGAGCACGGCACCGCGAATGGTGAGATTGTTCTGCTGGGCGGATCGGTCTTCACTCACACCCTCAAACCCAACAAAATACTTGAGGGTGGAATCGTTGTCACAAATAGTCACGATTTATCTAAACCGGGACGATATACTATTCAATGTCAACGATTTGATGAAGAGACTAAGACGATCGTGAAATCGAACAAGCTCACGATGACAGTGACACCGTAGCTATGGCGCGGTTTTACGAAATTCGCAGCTCGGACAATCGCGTTCTAAAACGCGATGGCGGCTTTTTCACGAAAGACGGAGCAAAAGCTCCGGGATTTGCCCACGCGACGCTAATTAGCAAGTGTCTATTTATGACCGTGTAGGCGAGGAGTGGTTAAGTGGGGATGATGCCTGAAGTGCGCACTCGCGGCGGTGTCCACTTACGGGATTCGAGGACACTTCGGATCGGGCGAGTGGGCTGATTAGATGACGTTGTCGGCTCCTAAATCCGGGTAAACTTCGTGGCGTTTACAACCAACGTTCTAAAAAGTAGCCGAGCAATTAAAATTTAAAATCCGATTTTTTAAACACGGGAATTCAAAATTTCTTCACCTGTAATTTCACCTGTAACGAGCCCGTCTTAGCCGTATTTACACGTACTTAGCCGTCCTTCAACGCCTTCTAAGTTATTGTAAGTACATAATTGACGCAGCTTTGACACGGTAGAGGTCTCCGTTTCGAGTCCGGACGGGCCTACCGTTATTTTCAACCACTTAGGGAGTTTTCTCGGGAATTCCGCAAAAACTTCACCTGTAATTCCTCACCTGTAAATCGATGTTTTCCGCCGGTCCCGTTGTGATCGCCTGTCGGCCAATAGTCCGGAGCATTACGGAATTGTGCTGTGAATACGAGATGCGTAACACTGAGGTGCTCTCTGCTGCGCTCAGATGACGCGGCGAGCCTCAGTATTGCGTGGCGCGGGAACGGAGTGTGGGAGGTCGGCGAAGCGTAAAGTCGAGACTCCGAGCGAAGTGTGGTGGCCACGCCAGGATACGAGGGAATATCCATTGATTGGGGTCCGGCCTTTTGAAATTTAAGATCGCTGTTCGGTCGGGAATTGGGAGAGGCGAGTCGCAACAAAAAACGTGTGACCCATTAAGGTAGTTTTAAGCTTAATGGTGGACAGTAGAGCTATACGGAGGTTCTAT
>DASRQU010000050.1:0-13045 GCA_035696345.1 Candidatus Acidiferrales bacterium | reverse complement strand
GCATTATCCTGATCCGTGTCTTCGGGGCTGTTGTTTGTCACGCCGGAGAAGGCGGAGCGTAAAACATCGGAAGCGAAGAAATTGCGGCCGTCGGTTGGCACCATGATGATCTGCAATTTGTCCGACAACCGCTCGGCGATGATTTTCTGAATGAGCATGGGATTTTGTTTCAGCACGGCCGCTTCACCCTGCAAGCGCTCTGCATCAGCCGCCGCGGTGAGGCGAATTGTTTCGGCATTCGCTGCTGCATTGAGGCGCGTGGTTTCCGAGTCAGACACCGCCAGCAGATGCCTGCGCTCGACTTCCGCCTTGCTGTCGATCACTTTGGATTGCGCGGCGGCTTCAGCGTTTTCGACGGTCGCTTCCTTTCGAGCCTGCGCCTCGAGGCGCGACTGCTCAATCTGTTTTTGCTTCAGGGGCAGCGTGTACTGCATCGCGTCCGCTTCAGATTTGGCGGCAATCACGCGCGACGCCGCGTCGGCCTCAGAGTGTTTTACCTGTTGCGCCTTGGCGGCATCGGCTTGCAGCCCGGCGATTTTTACTTGTTTTTCGTAAATCGTGGTTTCAAATTCCATGCGCTCGCTCTCCTGTTCCTTCAAGAGAATTCCTTCGAGTCCCTTGGCGTATTCGGCGGGCAAGTGGACGTCACGCAGTAAAACTTCCTTGACGATAATTCCGTCGGAGGCAAGGCGATCCGCGATCGCTTTGGTGGATTTGGCGTGAAATTCGTCGCGCTTAGCGGAATACACTTCGCGCACGATGTAGCCCGGAGCGAGATCCCGAAACGCGGTAGACACGACGGGCGCCACGATTTCGGAATCGACGGGCTGGGCCAGATTGGAGTGGATGTAGGCGAGCTTTTGCGGATCGAGCTGGTAGCGAACTGCCACAGCGAGACCGATGGTCAGTCCTTCCCGCGTTTGCACGGTGAGGATCTCGTTTTTCACGGGCGAATCGGTTGCAGCCTGGGTGGTAAATAGATGATCGCGCAAATCATACACGGCCACTCGCTGCACGAACGGCACGACGAGGTGCAGGCCCGGATAAAGCGTACCCGGCTGGACGCCGGAAATTTGGCTGATGCGCACTCCTCCGAATCCCTCTGGCACCAGCGCGAAGCTTAGTGCGAGCAGCAGCGGCGCCCACGCCCAACCGAATAGATTCGTGGCGAGGGACCACCGGATGGGGCGACTCGTCCCCGCCTTTTCGGCCGCCCCAGGTTGCCCCGACCCCATCAGCTTTTGAAATTGCGTTGCCAGATACACATCGTATGCAACCACACCCATTGCCGTACCGAACATCGCTACTCCTGCCGCCATCAGCAACCATCTCAGTGCCAACATGACTCACCTCATTCCCCGCTGCGGGCTTCACTCATTGCCAGCTGGCAAATGTGAAGCCCGCTCGCGCTCATCCCCGGCTTCCCTCTCTTGCGTAAAACTTGAAAATCAGATTCGAGGGTAACTTTTAAACAACTCGTCGAAATCATTAAGAGCATTTCAGGGGCTAAAGCCCTGGTTTTGGGTGCCTCTGAATGTCGCGACTGAAGCCGCGACCCACAACCTGTGTTCCCGAGCGAGCTTAAGATTATCAGGTATCTTCCAGAAGACTCACTGGCCCGGAAGCACATGCGAGGCTTCTCGCTGGAGCGACTCCCTTGCCCTTTCAGCCGTCGCTCGGACGCCCGCTCTGGATCTTGGCGGGCTCAGGTGCATCGTGGCCGGCAGCATGCGGAACAGGCCGCTCAGGCCGAGCCACGTCATGAACAGAGCCAGCAAAAACGAGAAGAGCGCACCCTCGATCACTATCGCATCACTGATAAAGTTTTCCATGGCAGCGGACCCTCGCTTTCTTCGCTGAAATGAATCGCACGGGGAGCGCCAATGCCGGGATGATGTGAACAAAGCAGTTACTGGCTTGGGCTAATAGGACGAACGTGGGTCGCTTAACACACTGTGTGTAATGCGGCTTTGGTGGCGCGGATTCCGCAGGTTGAAGCCCGCGCCACTTACAGGCGATTGCGCTATACTTGAATTATGAAAGTCGGGCGGTGATGCGCAAAGACGGCATTCAAATCGGTCGGATTTACGGAATTCCCATCTTTTTGCATACCAGTTGGTTCATTATTTTTGGACTGATTGCGTTTTCGTTTGTGTCTGAGTTCGATGCGTTGCATCTGAACCTTCCTACCTCGCGTTTGTGGGGCTTGGGTCTCATGACCAGCGCCCTGTTTTTCGGATCCCTCGTGTTTCACGAAGTGGCGCACAGCGTCATTGCTAAACTTTATAAAATTCCGGTCGTTTCAATAACGCTGTTTGTGTTTGGCGGGGTGTCGCGAATCGGGCGGGAACCTGCGCGCGCGATCGAAGAATTTAATATTGCGATTGCCGGGCCGGTTTCGAGTTCGCTGCTGGCCGGTGGCTTCTGGCTGATTGAGCGCGGGGCGAGTTCGAACCCTGTACTGAGCACTTTGGCCGGGTCGCTAGCAGACATTAACTTCATGCTGGCTCTGTTCAATCTGATCCCTGGGTTCCCTCTCGATGGCGGCCACATATTTCGGGCGATTGTCTGGAGTTTTAATAAGGATTTTCAGCGCGCCACGAGGGTTTCGGCGCGCGCGGGGCAGGCCGTTGCCTACGGAATGATTGCGTTGGGCGCGGGTGCGGCCATTAAAAGCTATCAGCCGCTTGGCGGCGCGGTGGGAGGGCTGTGGCTGGCGTTTATCGGCTGGTTCATTTTGTCAGCGGCGAAGCAGACGCAGGCGCAGTCCGAAGCGCGTGGCGCGCTGGAGGGGTTGAGCGTCGCCGACATCATGACGCACGATTTGCAGACGGTTGGGCGAGAAATTTCGCTGGAGGATTATGCGCGGGAAATGGTGCGCACGGGGCGGCGCTCGCATCTGGTGGTTGGCGGCGATCAGCTGGTTGGATTGGTAACGGCCGAGGCGCTCAACAGCGTGCCGCAGCAGGACTGGGATGTCACGTCCGTGCAAGCTGTAATGCTGCCGAAGGACAAATTGCACTGGGCTGCGCCAGAGGAGCCTGCGCTGTCGCTGCTGGACCGCATGCGCACGGTGGGGATGCAGCAGATGCCGGTGATTGCTGGCGGCAGCGTTGTGGGGATCGTTACGCGCGATTCGATATTGCGCGTTTTGCAGTCGCGGCATGCGATGGGGTCTGTCGCAGGACATTAGTTTTTACCCGGCATAGGCTTCAGCCTGCGGGGTCAGCCCATGCAGGCTGAAACGCATGCCACATTACTTCAGAAGCGCTCCCGGCCAGTTTTTTCCTTTGGCGCGACGGCGCGACGCGTTCCATCGACGCGCTCTCCGACAGCTAAGTCGATGATGTCAGCTTTTGCGGCAATTCGGCCAGGCTGCGAACGATTACGTCTGGCTCAAACTCCCAGGGATCGAAAGCGCGCTTTGGATCGCGCTGCACCCAGGCCGTGCGCAATCCGCAAGCCCTCGCGCCGATCACGTCGAACGGATTGCTCGAAACGAGCCAGACCAAATCTCGTCTCGCGTGCAATTCCTCAACAAGATATTCGTAGACGGCAGGATCCGGCTTAAAAGTGCGAATCGGATCCACGCTCACAATTTTGCCGAAGTGCGAAAGAATTCCCGCGTGATCGAGCAGACGGCGGACGGCGTTTTCCGTTCCATTCGAACATGCGGCGATCTGGAATCCTTGCGCGGCCGTCATGGCGAGCGCGCTTTTCGCGTCAGGATATGCGGGCAACTCGAGATATTTTTCCATCAATTTTGAGTGAGCCGCCTCCGAAATAGAAACTCCGAATTGCGCTCCGGTAAATCGGAGCGCTTGAGCCGTGCAGACGTCGAAAGGAACATATTTTTTCATGAGCCCGCGGCGGAACGAATATTCCAGTTGCTTGCTTCGCCAGAGTTCCGAAGCATCTTTCGCCTTTTCTCCGAACGAAGGGCGCAGGTGTTCCTCAATATGAAAAGGATCGATCAGTGTGCCGTATACATCGAAGGCCAGCACATGAGCCTGATGGTCGTTTAGCATAAGTAGTCCTCGTCGCACCAGCATAAGGGTTGCGTACTGCACACGTAAATGAAATGTAGAATTTTTATGATTGCCATGCTGCTTTTTGAGTCACCCATTCACAATACGATTGGCCTCGATTGCGGGCCGAGCTCCACGTGCCGCTCAATTAGCGCGACGCGCTCGCCGAAGTACGCCGCCTGCGCCGCGCCTTTTTCTGCGGCGGGGCCGGAACCAATGACAATTAGATTGAAGGAATCCACGTCGAGCGATCCTCTGGACTACGGTCACTGCGCGCAATTGTAGTGGAAGCGAAGTTGTCCTGCGCAGGATTCTCGTCCGGCTGTCGGGGGCTAGGTGCCGCAGAAAGTTTTGTGGACGAGTTCTTCCGGGCGCGGAGGCGATTCGAGGTCGGCAAATTGTGGCTGCTCTGCGTAGGGCGCGGCCAGAGCTTCTACGAGGCGATAGAAGAGCACGTACTCGCCGCGGTACGCGGCCTGGATGGCTTGCTCGACGCGGTGATTGCGCGGGATAAGAATCGGGTTGGCCGCACGCATGTCGGCGAGATATTTTTCAGGATCGGCTTCGCTGCGCCATTTCGCGATCCATTTTTCAAATGGCTCGCTGCTTGAAAACATCGTCGCAAGTATTTTTGAGTCCTCGCCGCCCGCAAGACGCGTGAGGTTCCGGAAAAAGAGTGTGAAGTCGATCTCCTGCGCACCGAGCAGTTCGAGACATTCCTCGACCGTCACGGGCGATGCGTCGGGCGGTAGGCCCAATTTTGCGCGGAAGCGAGCGACGTATTGGGCACCGAATCGCTCTGGATATTTCGAGAGGGCGCCCTCAGCCATTTTGACCGCCTCGCCTGAATCTTCCGCAAGCAGCGGCAGCAATGTTTCCGCGAAGCGCGTGACGTTCCAGAGGCCGATGTCCGGCTGATTGCCCCAGGCATAGCGCCCGCCGGCGTCGATGGAGCTGAAAACGCGCTGCGGGTGAAAAGCGTCCATGAACGCGCACGGGCCGTAGTCAATCGTCTCGCCGGAGATGGAGGTGTTATCTGTGTTCATCACGCCGTGAATGAAGCCGAGAGACATCCAGTGGGCGATTAAATCCGCCTGCGCGATCGCGACGGATTCGAGCAGTGCGAGATAAGGATTTGGCGCTTTCGCTGCGTCGGGATAATGGCGCGCGATTGCGTAATGCGCGAGATGCCTCAACGCGTCAACATCTTTGCGCGCCAGGAAATATTGAAACGTGCCGACGCGAATGTGGCTCGCCGCAACGCGCGTAAAAACCCCGCCCAGAACGTAGCCTTCCTGGCGCATCACGCGCTCGCCCGTCACCACAGCGGCAAGCGCGCGTGTCGTGCGCACGCCCAGCGCGGCCATTGCTTCACTCAAAATGTATTCGCGGATCACCGGGCCGAGCGCGGATTTGCCGTCGCCGCCCCGCGACCATGGCGTGCGGCCGGAGCCCTTTAATTGCAGGTCGAAGCGTGCTCCATTTTCATCGAGTACTTCACCGAGCAGGATAGCGCGACCGTCGCCAAGTTGCGGCGAAAATCCGCCGAACTGGTGACCCGCGTAGGCCTGTGCCAGAGGCTCGGCGCCCTCCGGGATCGCGTTGCCCGCGAGCATCGCGAGGCCGGCAGGCGACTGCAGCCACTCAGTATCCATCCGCAACTTTGCTGCAAGGCCAAGGTTCAGGCGGATGAGCTTCGCCTCCGGTACTTGCGCGGGAACTTGCTTGGCGAAGAAGCGTTCCGGCAATTTGGCGTATGTGTTGTCGAAGGGAATGCTCATTGGGATGCTTGGGTCACATTTTGTGATTTCAAAGACACCACAATTTTATAACACAATCCTTTCGCGAGATCAGAATTGAGCTGCTATTGAGAAGAGGCCTCAACCCTCGCAGAATGCGATGGGCGAAGTGCGTTTCGTGGCTATTAATGTTAGAAGGTCGACGAATTCAATACGGTCAATGCAATCGGTACAGTCTGTGTGCTGGTTCCCGACGTTGCTGTCACGACAACGGAGTAGTTTCCAGCTGGTGTCGATGTTGGACCTCCCGATCCACTGTTCGAGCCGGCGCTACCGTTGCCCCCGCATCCAAAGCCCCCCGATAGCAGGCCGAGCGAAACTAACAGCGCTAGTGTCCTCCAACGACATCTCACCAGCACCAGCTTTTGATTCCATGCCCCCCAACACAATATAACTGCAAGCGCTCCGACATAGGCATTGGCCCATTTCGAGGGAGACGATTTCCCGGGTCCGTCGTGGAACGAAAGCGGGTACAAAGCAGAATGGGTTCCGGTAGTCCCGATCATGAGCGACGATGTCACGACTTTTCCCTGTGGAGTAACGGATGCTGGAGCGAAATTACAGGTCGCCAAAGCTGGCAACCCGGAACAACTCAAGGAGACGTTACCGTTAAAGCCGGTTAAAGGAGTGATGGAGATCGTAAATGCTGCGGACTGGCCAGTGAGCACCGACGGAGGCGAGCAGATCGCTGCCAGGCATGTGGCGGCCATCGCGAAGGGAGATGAAGACGTTCCGATTACCTGCGAAAGGACAGCAGAGGTACTTGGTGCGAAATTCGCATCGCCACTATAACTCCAGGTAATCGAGTGTGTGCCCGCTGCCAACGATGAAGTCGTAAAGGTCTGCGAACCTGAGTTGAGCGGCAACGCAACTACAGCTGTGCCATTGTCTGCGAAAGTCACCGTACCTGTGGGAAGTCCCGAAGTGGCTGGGTTCACTTGTGCAGTGACGGTCACCGTTTGGCCCGGATTGGAAGGATTCAGCGACGATCCAATCGATATGCTCGTGGGAGCAGCGCTGACGGTTAGGGTACTTAGAGGGGATTCGCTCTGATCGAAATTCGCATCTCCGCTGTAGGAAGCGACAATAGAATGCGTACCCACGTTCGGCACAGTTGAGAACGAGGCTTTGCCGCCGGACAAGGCCGACACACCCAGCGTGGTGCCGGGTGTCGTCGTGACATCGAGGAACGACACGGAGCCCGTTGGCGTTCCAGTTGCCCCGGTGCTGCTTGGAGTAACGCTCCCCGCGAACGTTACAAGCTGGTTGAATACAGAAGTGGCGGGCGACGTTAGAGATGTGGTCGTACAGCGGGTGCCGCAATTCATAACCACGGTTACATTGAGGGCGGTACCCGGGAATACGCTCACAGTTCCAATGGCTAAATCCGAATAATTGTCACTGTTGAAGTCGGCCGACACCATGGCAACGGCCTCCGAAGAAGGATTGGGACCGCTATTCCCCTCCAGCAACACTAGCGCAGGTTGAAAGGTACCATCTCCCTTGCCCAGATAAATTTGCAGATCATCATGAGGAGGATAGATAGCCGTGGCCTTGGCTAGGTCGAGTTTGCCGTCACCATTGAAGTCCCCAACGGCAAAGTAACTCTGTCCAGGCAACCCGACCATATCTCCGGAGAATTTTGCGGCTTGAAAAGTTCCATCACCATTGCCCAAAAGAACTGCGACTCCTCCTTCGGCCCCTTGGTCGACAGCAAGATCTGGTTTGCCATCGTGATTAAAGTCGCCGATAATCACGCTGCTGGACGGCACGGGAAGCCCGGCTCCCGATGTCGTTGTTATCCAGCTGCTGGCCGCTTGAAAAGTGCCGTTACGATTCGCGAGTAACACTGCAACCGCAGTTCCCCCGCCGAGCACGAGGTCTGGATATCCGTCACCATTAAGATCACCAGCGGTAAGCGAAAGGCGCTGCGTAGGCGTGGCATACTCAACCGATGATTGAAAACTACTATTTCCATTGCCAAGCAGAACGCTGACGGTGTCACTCGCGAAATTTAGCACCGCCAGATCAAGCTTTTTGTCCCCATTGAAGTCTGCCACGACGAGCGCGGTTGGATCTTCACCCGGCAATGTGATCGTGGTCGGCGGAGCAAACGTGGCGTCTCCATTCCCCAGGAGAATGCTGACCGACCCTCGAACCGAACTCAGGGATCCCGCTGGCGGATTCGCGTTTAGAACGGCGAGATCAACTATCCCATCTCCATTGAAATCGCCGACTGCGACATAAATCGATATAAAATTCGACGTGCCGGGGACCGAAGTAATAATTTGCTGCGTGCCGAATGTGCCGTCTCCGTTTCCGAGCAAGACGCCTACCGTAGAATTCATATTTGCGACGACAAGGTCGAGTTTCCCATCCCCATTGAAATCGCCTAATGCGATGTTGCCGATGGCACCGACCGGATAGTTTATCCCCGGAAGAAAATTGCCCTGAGCGCGGACTGTGGAGAAGTCACCGACAAAGATCGACATCAGAATAAGCAAAACGCTTGACGCAAATCGGAGCAGGGTATGTGTCATGTCGGGGTAAACTCATTGATGATTAACTAATTCATATGACGCTCGGGGTACCCTATCCCATTGTTGTATGCAGCGCAATGACTTTTTACTCCAGATTTGACCTGTTGAGGTCGTAACTTGGGCCCTTGTCGCTAGCTCGCCGCGTGTGTCGACCGAGTCGCTTTTGGCCCGGCGCTTTTTCAGCTCAGCGAGTAGAAGGGACGTCTCTTGGTGCAGAACCGGTTACCCACTTTTGATGCTAGACAGCTGGACAGTTTCCATTCCTATTCTTTAAACAGCCGCGATTTTTTTTCGTATTTAAAATTTTGCTGGCTACCGTGCAGTCTCCCAGGCGCGATTTCATGCCAGCGCGCCGCGTGGTTAGCTCGTTAACTCAGGCCTATCGCGTCACTTCAAATTTAAAGTGCAGCGCGGGAATCTTATTTCCTGGGTGATCGTCCGCATATGTGAGCTGAGGCATGCGATAGAGCAACTGGTTTACAGTTGGTGGGCCTTGATAAATGCCGGGAAAAAGATCGATCAGGTGCGGGCCGGGTTCGCCTGCCGCGCGGAACGTGATGACCACGTCGCCCTGTGAATTGAAGCCGCACGCGTATCCCATGTAAGCGTTGTCGTACGTTGCCGCGTAAAGGTTGTCGTACTCCGTCCAGCCGACTCCGTTCAGGTGGATTGTAATTGGCGTTCCGGCTGGACCGGAGGCAGGAACCATGCTCACGATGCTGGTTTCGATCGCAAAGTAAGTCCGGGCGAGTGGCTTTTCATTTTCGCGAAGCTCGAGGCTGTGCTGCCCGCCTAGGTCCAGCGGAATCGTCAGAGGGGAATCGATTTTTCCGTCGCTCCCGACTTTCACTTTCGCGATTTCTGTTTCATGAGGCGAGAAACCATTCCCACTTACGCGGCTTCCGACATACGTTTGCCAGTACAGACTCAGAGTCACGCCGGCTGGAAAACCTTCGCCGCGCAAAGTGGCGCGGGCGCCGACAATTCCCTGTGACGGACTGACGCTGAGCTTTCCGTTTGCGACGTAGATTTCGGATGCGGGAAGCGAATACGCTTGGTATTCCTCCGCATAGACGGCGGGAGTGCTCGATCGGCCGGGCGTAACGCGGAAAGTGAAATCGGGTCGTGGCAAGTACGCGTTCGGCGCCTGCTGAAAGTTCAGATAACTTTGTCCCTGCCACCCTGTGTAGACCTTTACAGGATGGTTGCCTTCCGGTCCCGCGGCGCGAAAACGAGCAATCGCTGAGCCGCGCGTGCTGACCGCAGTGACAAATCCCACTCCGCGATTATCCCAGTTTACGACCCAGGTATTTTCCATCGTTCGCCAGCCCAGGCCTTTGACGCGCAATTCAATCGGCGTTCCAACCGGGCCAGTGAGCGGAGTCATCTCAAAGCTTTGGGTGACCTCCACGCCGTTTTGCGCGACAGGCTGCCCATCGATCGTCGCGACGACGTCGTGAACGCCTCCATAATCCTCAGGAATCGCAAACGTCGCATCAAGCCGACCGCTCTGATCCACAAGAAATTTTCCGAGAGAAAACGACGACGGCGAGTATTTCATTCCACGAAAGGAATAGTAATTTTCGATGACCCATCTGCCCGTGACGGTGCCCCACTGGAGGTCAACGATCTTGCCGGAAGGAAGGCCTGCGACCGTGGCGCGGACTTTTGCGCCAACCACCGGCTTGTCATATGCCAACTCGAGCTTTTGGATGGGAGCGGCGTACGATTTGGCGTCCGCTTGGAATGTGTCCATGGGAGACGCCCAAGAGAAGATTGGGCGCGCGAAGAAAAATGCACCGAGACTCAGCAGCGCGATCAGCCTGAAACGCAGAGAATTCCTGACCAGAAATTCCTCCGCTATTGGACGACTGTTAGAAATGAAGGTGCTCCGCCCTGCGGTTTCCAATCCGCTGTGCGGCCAAACTTATCGCGAGCGGTGGCCGATAGATCCACCGTTCCGGTCGGCGCATCGTCCGGCACGTTCCACTTCGCTGTCCACATGCCCGGGCGGATCGGCATGTCGCGTCCCTCTGGAGTCTTGTGCGGCACGCCGCGAAATAGCGCGAGCAGGTCATAAGTTTTTCCACCGGAACTGATGTGCACGATGACTTCAGCGGTAGTCTCGGCGTCACCCGTTCCGCCGTCAACCGCAAACAGACGGAAGCCGACAGTTTCACCCTTCTTGAATCGATTTCTCGCGGTGCAAGGGATGGGATTTGTCGGAGACACGAAGGCGTTGAGGTCGCCGAACAATACGAGCTTTCCCGCGGGTGGCGCCACTTGCCCCGCCATGAGCGCCTGGGCCAGCAAACCCATCGATACTGCGAGCATGACGTTTGAAAGGGCCCGATATTTTCTGCTCATGGACGCCACCTTAGTGCAAGCCTCAAGTCTTGTCTAGAACTTTTGTGGAGCGAATCACAAGATCACGGAATCATAGAATCATAGAATTACAAAAGAGGAAAAAACATTTTGTTCTGTTATTCCGAGCGAAGCGAGGAATCGTTCTTCGATTTAACTATCAGGGAAATAAAAGAAGGAAAGATTGCTCGCTTCGCTCGGAATGACAGCGCCTGTTTCTGCAGGCTGTCCGTTCACGGCGGTTTTTGCGCACGCCCGCGCCTGCACACGGAAATTTCAGGCGACTATTTCTTATCTTCTACCACGTGGCCGCGCCCATCGCGTACCTCGTTACCTTTGAAGTCAGGATTCCTATCCGGATGCTTCGCGGCATCAGGCTTCTCGCCGCGTTTGGGATTCGGGCCCTTGTAGCCGTGCTGCGGATCGAGATGGTTGTCCACCAGGGCGTGGAACTTGTCAGGACCGCTGAACCACGGGCCTGCGCCCACGAAGACTGTATTGGGAAACCATTCCGGACCGTAGTATCCGAAAGGAGCACAATCGTACGGAGCGAAATCGTAGTAGCCGTACGGGCAGTCCGGTGCAGCTGCGGTTTCGCACGACTGAGCGCCGACCGTGGGCGCCTTTGCCGTCAAGCAAGCGCCCGCTGCAATCACCAATGCCACTAAAATGACGGTCCGCTTCAAGGTATTCCTCCACTCGCGTGAACACTTCGCCGTTCCGCCAATCTTCCGCTTTACCGCTTCGCGCGATCGACGATTTCGTTTCCAGGAGTCGTTGATCTCGGGGACGGCTGCGATACGGCCAAAAATCTCAGCTGCAAAAAGCCTACCAGAAAACTCTGCCCACTTCGAGAGCGTCACGGTCTGCGAGGCGTTTAGCCTGAGAGTACCGTCCGTGTGAGCTCAAACGCCAAATTGCTGGAAGTGATGATCCAAGTGTTTATAGGCCAAGGTCGCCCATTCTTCCGCGGTCATTGGGCCGAAAAAGCTGTGCGGATCCTTCGTGCACTGCTCCGGGCCGCCTAACGTAAAACGATCCATCGACAACGCAAGACGTTGCTGTTCAGACGCGAAGTCCCGTTCGTCGTTCACGATCAGGCTTTTGTCGGTTGGCATATTGCGACGAATTGGCGCCTCGCCCAAAATGCTTCGTTTTGCCCAGGGCCCGACGATGTATCCGAGCCAGCTGCGCGCTGGACACGCTTTGCCCGCAGCCATCTCCATCCATTCGGAGCAATGCCCGAGCATTTGGGCTGCGTTCATTTTGCCCCATCTGCGTTTGCTGCCCGCGCTCAGCTGGGCGAGGCGGCGCTTCATTTCGTGCAAGGTGGTTACCTCAAAGAGATTCTTCATGGGCGAGTTCTCCGTTCTGAGAATCAGGGTTCAGTCCTCAGGGGTGAGTCGAACAGCACGCCGCGAAATCGACAGAGAATTGTCGCTCGAGGAGCGGTTCCTATTTTTTTTGATTGTATTGGCGAGCCTTTCCGCCCGAGGACGCCTTCGCGTGCGGGTCGCGCAGTGCTGGCGCATTCGGCTTCGCGCCAAAGCTTCTCGATCTTTAGGAAAAGAATTTTCACTTCAACGAATCGCAGCGAGGAGCCGGTCCGCCCAAATTGCATAGCCTGCATCGGTTAGATGGACCCCATCGATCGTGAACGCGGGATTATATTCTCCATTCAATCTAAGCGCGTCATCAATATTCAGATACGTAACGCCTGCGATCGAGCGGATCCGATCGTTAACGGCTTCAATTTGCCGCATGCGATTGCGACGCGGGAAAAGCCCCATGAGAATGATGCGACTCTGCGGTTGTTTCTCATGGATTTCGGCTAAAAGCTTTTGCTCTCCGGCCGCGATCGCAGCAGCCGTTGGATTCTGACGCCTATAGAATGCCGAGTCGTCTCCAGAGACATCATTCGTGCCGACGAGCACAACGATAAACTCAGGGTGGATCCCATCGAGTGCGCCGTTCTCGACGCGCCAGATAACATTGGGCACCCTGTCTCCGCCAGCGCCAAAGTTGGCAGGGCTATACGCCGCGAACCGGGACCATATCTGCGGGCGATACTCCCAACGTTGCGTGATCGAGTCACCGAGAAACACGAGTTTTGGATCGACAGGACGCTGCGCCAAACGGATCGCCTGAATATCAGGATCGAACACCAAAGACGCGCGAGGATCGTAAATCGGGCGACGCATCCAGAAAAGGACGCTGACTAACAAAACAAAACCAAGAAAACAACAATACATGAGCCTTTTCGCCAACGCCGCGAAGCCCGCGTCGTACGCTCGTTCAATATCTTCGCGGGTGA
>DASRQU010000049.1:0-34315 GCA_035696345.1 Candidatus Acidiferrales bacterium | reverse complement strand
CGCGTGGATAATCCGCATTCAAAGAAAATGGAAGTCTATGAAGGCGTGCTGGTCGAAGATTTGCTCAAAAAGGCCGGCGTGCCGCAGGGAGAGCAGCTTCGCGGGCGAGCGATGGCCACTTATGTTCTGGTGGAAGCGGCGGACGATTATCGCGTTGTGTTTGCGCTGGAGGAATTTAATTCCAGTTTTCAGGATTCGGAAATTATCGTGGCGGACACAATGGACGGCGCACCAATCCCGGGCGCCCTCGGTCCGTTCCGGTTGGTGGCGCCGCACGAAAAACGCCCCGCGCGCTGGGTAGAAATGCTCAAGTCGATCACCGTTGCTCGCGTGCCGTAGGTTTTAGTAGGACAGGCTTCAGCCTGTCTGCTTTTGAATTTTATTTAGATGTAGTTTTGATTTTAATTTACAGAGGTCAAAAAAAGACAGGCTGAAGCCTGTCCTACTCGCTCTTGAACACGCTTCCGTCTTTCATCACGAAGGAAACTTTGCGCACGGCTTGAATATCGTCCAGCGGATTTTCCGGCGTGGCGATGATGTCGGCGGCCATACCGGGCTTGATTTCGCCGCGCTCGGCGTCGACGCCCAGCAAGCGGGCTGCGTTAATCGTCATCGCGCGAAGAGTGTCTTTCGCCGGCACGCCCGCTTCGACCCACGAATTCACATACTCCACAGCCTGCGTTCCGCGCGTTTCCCCCGGCACGTACACGAAGGCATCCGTGCCAAACGCCATGGTCACGCCAATCTGGTAGGCGCGCTTCAGCCTGTCCACGAAGACGGGGTGCATATCGGGCATGCCCAGATTTCGTGTAGCGATTTCTGTGAAGTCCGTGCCCACGAGCACTACGTGATTCTTCTTCGCGAGCTGCAAATCTTCGTTGGTCATCCGCTCGCCGTGCTCGATCGAGTCGACGCCCGCCTCGGCGGCGTTGTGAGCGCCGGCTCGCGTCCAGCAATGTGCGGCCAGTTTCAGTCCGTCGCGATGCGCTTCATCGACCATGAAGCGGATGTCGTCGGCGCTGTAAATATATTTCTGATCGTCGACCACGATCTTGATGACTTTTGCGCCGTAATGAATATTTTCGCGGATCGCTTTAATCATTTCGTCATGCGTATCGGCGAATGCATATTCCGGCGTGCCGAGGTCGCGCTTTTCGGGTTGCAGTTTGAATTGCCCGCCGTAGGGCGCGATGATGCGCCCCGCGTTGATCATGGTGGGTCCGGGCACAACGCCGCGTTCAATCGCTTCGCGCAACGCGGAATCCGCATAGTTTCCGGCGTTGCCCACGTCCCGCACTGTAGTAAAGCCGGACGCCAGCATGTCACGCGCATTGGCCACGCCTTCAATTGCTCGGTAGGGCGTCGGGTCCAGCAGCGTCGTGATGTAATAATTGTCGCCGTCGCGATCTTTTTTGAGCGTCATGCACAGGTGTGTGTGCGCGTCAAATAGGCCGGGAAGTACAGTCGATTTGGATAGGTCAATTAATTTCGCATCCGACGGAATTTGTACGTTCGGGCCGACCGCTTCAATGGTTTTTCCACGCACCAGAATAATTTGATTGGTTTCGGTCGTGCCTTTTTCCGGGTCGACGAGCTTCCCCGCCTTGATGGCATAAACCCTTGCGGGCCCCGGCTGCGGATATTGCGCAAGCAGTTGCGGCGACGCGCCTGGCAAGCAGAACAGGAATGAAAGCGAAACGAAAAACAGACTCAGGCGCACGCGCATCGGTAGCTCCTTAGAGAAGAAGGAATGTTGCCAGAAATCCGGAAGCGAGGGAAGCGGGAGGCGCAGCGGAAAAATAATAGAGGTTACGCGCGATGGGGAACGGCGGCCTTTACGTCGACGCGAATATATTCATACATCTGCTCGGTAACGTTCTCGCCCATGTGTTGCGATTGCGAACCGTTGGCCCACAGGACGCGGCCGGCTTTGTTGTGCGCTTCCTCGGTCTTGCCGCTTTCGAGCGTCTGGTGCAGGTTCTGGTCAGTCATGAAAATGATGACCGAGCCGAGCGGGTGATTGTGCATTTTTACTTTGTCGCGAGCGGGGATGCGGCAGCGGATTACCCTTACAAATTCGTTTTCAAATTCTAGTTTGTAGTGTTCAGGATCTTCGACCGTGCATTCGTGGGACATGTCGACGCCGGGGATTTGCGGCGATGGAAAGGCAATCGCGGCGAGCGAAGTGCCTGCTGCCGCGTGCATGAGTTGACGCCGGTTTAATTTTGTCATTGGGTTTAAGTAGGACAGGTTTCATCCTGTCTTCTTTAAGGTTTCGCGCATTGGACCAAAATCAAAACAAGACAGGCTGAAGCCTGTCCTACCAAACCTATAGCATTTGCCGGAGTACATACGGCAGGATGCCGCCGTGGCGGTAGTAATTGACTTCTTCTGGCGTGTCGGCGCGCGCGACGGTCTGGAAGACGATATCGTTGCCGTCTTTCGACTTGGCGCGGACTTCCACTGCCATTCCCGGAGCGAGCTTCGAAACGCCTTCGATGGTGAATTCTTCGAACCCGGTGAGGCCGAGAGACTGCGCGGATTCGCCGGCGCGATACTGCAGCGGAAGAACGCCCATGCCGAGCAGGTTGCTCCGGTGGATGCGTTCGAAGCTTTCCGCGATCACGGCGCGCACTCCGAGCAGCACGGTGCCTTTCGCCGCCCAATCGCGCGACGAGCCAGAACCGTATTCCTTGCCGCCGAGTACGATGAGCGGCGTGCCTTCCTTCTGATATTTCATCGAGGCGTCATAGATCGACATTTTCTCGCCGTCGGGCTGGTGCACGGACCAACCGCCTTCGGTTCCCGGAGCAAGCTGGTTGCGCAGGCGGATGTTGGCGAATGTGCCCCGCATCATCACCTCATGATTGCCGCGGCGCGCGCCGTACGAGTTGAAGTCCACCGGCTTGACGCCCTGCGCGATGAGCCATTTTCCGGCAGGAGTGTCCACGCCAATCGATCCGGCCGGGGAAATATGGTCGGTGGTAATGCTGTTTCCGAGCATCGCCAGCGCGCGCGCGTTATGAATGTCGGTGAGCGGCGCGGGAGTTTTTGTAATTTTGTCGAAGAACGGCGGGTTCTTGATGTACGTGGATTTATCGTCCCAGGCGTAGATATCGCCTTCGGGAACTTTCAATCCCTGCCAGCGCGAATCGCCCTTAAACACTTCGCCGTATTCCTTGTTGTACATCGTGGTGGTGACGCTGGCGCGCACAGTGGATTCGATCTCCTGCGGCGTAGGCCAGATGTCGCGCAGGTAGACGGGCTTTCCTGCTTTATCGTCCCCAAGTGACTCAGTGGCCATGTCGAAATCCATTTTGCCAGCGAGGGCGTAGGCGACGACCAAAGGCGGCGACGCCAGGTAGTTCGCGCGCACGAGCGGGTGAATCCGGCCTTCGAAGTTACGGTTTCCGCTGAGCACGGACACGGCGACGAGGCTGTTTTCCTTGATCGCTGCGCCGATGTGCTCTTCGAGCGGTCCGCTGTTGCCAATGCACGTGGTGCAGCCGTAGCCGACCAGCTGAAAACCGAGCTGGTCGAGATATTTTCCGAGGCCTGCGGCTTCCAGATAATCGGTGACCACTTTCGATCCGGGCGCGAGGCTGGTTTTCACCCAGGGCTTACTATGTAGACCGCGCTCAATCGCTTTTTTCGCAAGCAAACCGGCTCCGAGCATCAGAGACGGGTTCGAAGTATTGGTGCAGCTGGTGATCGCGGCGATTACTACAGATCCGTTCGAAAGTTCGAACTGGTCTCCATTTTCTTTTACCGAGACATGCTTCTGCGCGGCGCCCTCCATCGATTTTTCGAACGACACTTTCGACTGCCGCAGCGGTACGCGGTCTTGCGGACGCTTCGGCCCGGCGAGAGTTGCCTCGACGGTAGCGAGATCGAGTTCCAGCTTGTCCGTGTAGATTGGGTCGGGAGTCGCATCGGTGCGGAAGATGCCTTGCGCCTTGGTGTATTCCTCAACGAGGCGTACGCGCTCCGGGCTGCGGCCCGTGAAGCGCAAATAGGAAAGCGTTTCGGCGTCGACGGGGAAAAAGCCCATTGTCGCGCCATATTCAGGGGCCATGTTAGCGATCGTCGCTCGGTCAGGCAGGCTCAGACTGGAAAGGCCGGTGCCGTAGAACTCGACGAATTTTCCAACGACGCCCTTTTTGCGCAGCATTTCAGTGACGATCAAAACGAGGTCCGTGGCGGTCGTGCCTTCGGGAAGACGGCCGTGCAATTTGAAGCCGACGACTTCCGGGATCAGCATCGATAGTGGCTGGCCGAGCATGGCGGCTTCTGCTTCAATGCCGCCGACGCCCCAGCCGAATACGCCAAGGCCGTTGATCATTGTGGTGTGCGAATCGGTGCCGACGAGCGAATCAGGGAAGGCGTATGTTTTGCCATCCGCAGCTGCGTCAAACACGACGCGCGCGAGATATTCCAGATTTACTTGGTGGCAGATGCCTGTGTCGGGCGGAACAACTTTAAAATTGTTTAGGGCGTCCTGACCCCAGCGCAGAAAGCCGTAGCGCTCCACGTTTCGCTGAAATTCGAGTTCCGCGTTGAAGGCGAATGCCATGTCCGAGCCGGACTTATCAACCTGCACTGAGTGATCGATCACGAGTTCGGCAGGCAGCAGCGGATTCACTTTTTTCGGATCGCCGCCGAGCTTGACGATCGCTTCGCGCATAGCGGCCAGATCGACAACGGCAGGAACGCCGGTAAAATCCTGCAACAGCACGCGTGCGGGCATGAAGGAAATTTCCTTCTGCGTGGCGGCATTGGGATCCCAGGAGGCCAATGCCTCGATATCCGCTGGATGCACAAATTTTCCGTCTTCGTGACGCAAGAGATTTTCCAGTAATACGCGGAGCGAGAAAGGAAGCTTGGAGACGTGGCCGAGATTCTTTTTCTCAAGCGCGCCTAGACGAAAAATTTCGTAGGACTTGCCGTCCACCTTCAGCGCTTCTTGCGTACCAAACGAATTTTTAGATGCGGGAGCCATTCTGGCTTTTTTCCTTTCTGATATGGTGCAGGACCACAATCATAACGCATCCTGATGTTCCGCGCAGCCGAAGTCTGTGTTGAAATTTTCTTGCGTTTCAGGGGCTTTATATAGTCTGATCTAACCACGGCGTTGGGTGGAGGGTGCAGGTAACGCTCGGAGAGTAACGAGAGTGGTAGTTCGCTGGTAGAATTCGCGATAGGATGCCCGGCGCCTCACAAAAAAGGAGATCTTCATGAAAAAGTTGATTCTCGCGTTTGCAGTGATCACATGTGCGCTCACCGTTTCGATGGGCACCCGAGCTCAGGATGCTCCGAAAGAACACAGTATGACAGGCTGCCTGCGTGCAGGCACCGCTCCCGATACCTACATGCTCACGGACCTCGAAAAAGGTCCCAAGAGCGTGGGCATCGTTTCGTCCACAGCCAAGCTGGCTCCCCATGTCGGACACAAGATTGAAATCACCGGCACTGCTGTTCCTCCGGCGGATGCGGAAGCGATGAAGGATGTGCCGAAGGCTCCCCACTACATGAAGGTAACGGGCGTCAAGATGCTGTCCCCCACCTGCCCATAAGGATTTTAAAGTTCCCATCCGGCGGTCTCGTGTTTGCGCGACCGCTGCGGATGGTTCGTTTTAACTGCCTCGTCCCGAAGGCGCAACCAGCGGGGCGAGGCAGTTTTATTTGTGAATTAGGTTCGACGCTGCGAGTATCGGGTAGAATAAAAGAATGCACGCGCGAAAAATCGCATGAAAATTCTTCTGATCTCCACGTATGAGCTTGGGCGGCAGCCGTTTGGGCTTGCTTCGCCTGCAGCGTGGCTGCGCGCTGGCGGGCACAGCGTAGTGAGTCTCGATCTGACGCGGGAAGCGCTGGAAGACGAGCAGATTCTTGCCGTGGATTTAATTTGTTTTTACGTGCCGATGCATACCGCGACGCGTCTTGCGGCAGCACTGATTCCAAGAGTTCGCGCGCTCAACGCCCGGGCGCATCTATGTTTTTATGGCTTGTACGCGCCGGTGAATGAAGAGTATTTGCGCGGATTGGGTGTGGACACGATTCTCGGCGGTGAATTCGAGGAAGGACTTTTGAGTCTTGCTTCGCGCTTGGAACAGGACGCGGCCGGTGTGAAACCTTCAGAGGCGCAATCCGAGCCAGTCATTTCCCTGGCGCGCCAGAAATTTTTGGTGCCGGATCGTGCGGGAATGCTGGAGCCGGCGAAGTATGCGCGCGTGGTCATGCCCGGCGGCGAACACCGCGTGGCGGGCTCGACGGAAGCGACGCGCGGTTGCAAGCACCTGTGCCGGCATTGTCCGATCGTGCCGGTATATAACGGCGCGTTTCGCGTAGTGGAGCGCGAAGTGGTGCTGGAGGATATTCGCCGGCAGGTTGTCGCGGGTGCGCGGCACATTACGTTTGGAGACCCGGATTTTTTCAATGGGCCCACCCACTCGATCGCCATTGTGCGGGCGCTGCACCGCGAGTTTCCGGAGATTTCTTATGACGTGACAATCAAGGTCGAGCATTTGCGCATGCACGATGAGCTTTTGCCCGTGCTGCGCGATACGGGATGCCTGTTTGTGACGAGCGCAGTGGAATCCGTAGACGACGCCGTGCTTGAAAAGTTTGACAAGGGGCATACGCGCGCCGATTTTATTGCAGTGGCTGCGCGATTCCGCGAATTGGAAATGACCTTGATTCCCACGTTCGTGCCGTTCACGCCGTGGACTACGTTTTCCGGCTATCTGGATTTGCTGGATGTGCTTTCCGCGCAAGGATTGATGGAAAATGTTCCGCCGATTCAACTGGCGATTCGTTTGCTCATTCCCGCGGGATCAAGGTTGCTTGAGCTGCCAGAAGTTTCAACACTGATCGGCGCCTTCGATTCCTCGGCTCTTGTGTTTCCATGGGCGCATGTCGATTCGCGCTTGGATGCGCTGGCGCGGGAAATTTCACAAATTGTGCAGCGCGGCGATGGGTTAAAACTTTCGCGCACGGAAATTTTTTCACACATTCGGCGGGCCGCTCAGGTCTCTTCCGGCGAGCTCGCGCCGGTTACTGAAGGGGTACGGAATGGCGTGCCCGTAAAGATGAATTCCGCGGCGGCGAAAAGTGCGCCTGTGCCGTATCTCGATGAGCCATGGTATTGTTGCGCCGAACCGATGGATGCCCAGCTCATTTCGATAGGGAAGTCGAAGGAAGCAGTCGCCAAAGCGGATCAGTATGTGTGAGGATGATTTTTTAGAAATCCAGCCATAGCCATTTTGCTGAAGCGAATTTTCGGGCGGCCTGCTGTGGTCAGATGTACCCCGTCTTCAGAGGCGGTGGTCGATGACGCGCGGCAGAAAAATTTCGGGCGAGCAGGAACAGGACGGTTGCTTTGATGGAGTCGCATTAAGGCCTCGCCTCTGAGGGGGCGGGCCACAGCAGTGCTTTAAGCTGTCGCAGGCGCTGTCGTCGTAAATTTTAAACACGGGGATTTTTCGAGAGACAAACATTATGAGCAGACTGTTGATACTTTCAAGTAAGCTCGGCTACGAGACGCGCAGTTTCGCGGAAGCCGCGCGGGCTCTCGGCGTGGACGTGGTATTCGCGAGCGATCGCTGCCACCAATTGCAAGATCCTTGGGCGGACGGCGCGATTGCCGTGCGCTTCGACGAGCCGGAAGAATCGGCGCGGCAGATCGTAAAGCAGTCGTTCGTGCGGCCTGTGGACGGATTGATCGCGCTGGGCGATCGTGCGACGTCGACGGCGGCGCATGTGGCGCGAGCTCTGGGATTTTCATACCATTCCGCGCAAGCCGTGGAGAATTGCCGCAGCAAACTGAGGCAGCGCGAAGTGCTGCGCGATGCGGGCCTGGCGGTCCCCGGATTTTTTTCTTTCAAGCTGGATAGACGGGTCGAAAAGATTCTTCCCCGCGTGCAATTTCCATGCGTTGTGAAGCCGCTGCGCCTCGCTGCGAGCCAGGGCGTGATCCGTGCAAATAATGCTGAGGAATTTCAAACTGCCGTGGCGCGCATCAAGCAATTATTGGAATCGCCCGAAGTGAAAGTAACGCGCGAACCGGATCTCGATCGCCTTCTGGTGGAGCGTTACATCCCCGGGGGGGAAGTGGCTGTTGAGGGCCTGCTCACGCACGGCAAGCTGCGAATTCTTGGCGTGTTCGATAAGCCTGACCCGCTCGAGGGCCCATATTTTGAGGAGACGCTTTACGTTACACCCTCGCGTCTGCCGGACGATACGTACGATCGCGTGCTGGAATGCGCCGAGCGTACGGTGAGAGCGCTGGGATTAACACACGGGCCAGTGCACGCGGAGTTTCGCGTGAACGACGACGGGCCGTGGGTGCTGGAAGCGGCGCCGCGGCCGATCGGCGGGTTGTGTTCGCGCGCGCTTCGGTTTGGGCCGCCGCGCATGTTGCTCGAAGAATTACTCGTGCGCCACGCGATGGGCATGCAGGGCACGGACATCGCGCGGGAAGAAAACGCTTCCGGTGTCATGATGATTCCGGTGCCGAAATCTGGAGTGCTCGAAAAAGTGGAGGGCGAGGAGCAGGCTCGTTCCACTCCGGGGATTGACGATGTGCGGATTACGGCGCGGGTGCACGATGCGATTGCCTCGTGGCCTGAGGGAGCGTCATATCTTGGGTTTTTGTTTGCTCACGGCAATACGCCCGTGGATGTGGAAAGTGCCTTGCGGGCTGCGCATGGGCAGTTGAAGTTTGAGATTACGGAGAAGCTGCCGGTGCAGCATCCGGTGACTGGAGCTGTGGGAGCGGCGTAGGTTGGCTTTTTAACGGCGGTACGTGTGTATTTTAGTCTGCGGATATTTCCAGTTATGGCTTTGAATTGTGCTCACTCCATAGCGGCACCGCATGCCGTGCCCCTACAACCGCGACACGACCCACGGAACGAAAGCGTCAGCAAAATTTAGACAATTTACACTTCATTTGTGTGGGTTCGACTGCGGCGAGTGCCGGGTCGCGTTCGAAAAAAAACGCCGGCGGCACGCCGGCGCTACAAAATACTTCGAAATTGCAATGGGGAAGACTAGCCTTTCGTTTTGGGGGCTACGTAGCCTTCGGGCAGTTTTGCGCCTTCGCCGAAGAAATATTGTTCCATTTGCTCTTCCATAATTTTCTGGGATTGCGGGTCGAGCGGGTTCAGGCGGTATTCGTTCATCAGCATCTTCGAGTATTCAATCCACAATTTCCAGGCGTCCGCCGAAACATTTTCGTAGACGCGCTTGCCCAACTCGCCTTTCCACGGAATGCGCTCGAGGCCGGGCATATCCTTATCGAATTTTACGCAGTGCACTACACGCTGGCCGGGCTTTGCCGGCGTCGGGGCCACCGGGTTAACTGGCCCGCAGGAATCATCAGCCATTTACATCCTCCATCGTGGAACTTGGCCATCTCTATCTCATCTACGATACTGCAAGAGCGCGGGAAATCCAAACTGGCACTGCACAGTTTAATGATTCTGGAAGAGTGGAGTGCAATCCTGCTCGATTCGCTTACAATAAGCAGGTCACGCAGTCGGCTCTGAGGGGGCGCGATGTCGGACGTTACGGCGATCTTTTGGGATTTGGGCGGCGTCATTCTGTCCAACGGCTGGGACCGCGGTGCACGCGCCGCGGCGGCGCAGAAATTTGGACTCGACTGGGAAGAATTGCAGGACCGCCACGATCTTGCCAGCCCCGCGTTTGAGACCGGCCGAATCACTCTGGACACCTACCTTCAGCGCACTGTTTTTTACCGCAAGCGCAGTTTCACGAAAGAAGAATTCACGGATTTTATTTTCGCGCAGTCCAGGGAATTTCCGGAGTCGCGCTCGGTATTGGCCGATGTGGCGGCCACCGGAAAATATTTGCAGGCGACCATCAACAACGAGCCTCGCGAATTAAACGAACGTCGAATCCATGAGTTCGATTTGCGGCGCGAATTGAAGGCATTCTTCAGCTCCTGCTATCTGGGCATTCGTAAGCCGGACGAAGGGATTTACAAAATCGCTCTGGAAGTGACGCAGCGCACGCCAGATGAATGTTTGTTTATCGATGACCGCGAACTGAACCTGGAATGTGCGCGGCAATTGCACATGCGCACCATCCATTTTCAGGGCGCTGCGCAGTTGCGGCGAGATTTGGTTGCAAGTGGAATAGAAATCAACGAGTCGTAGAGGCGGAGGCGGATCATATGGAACTCGGGATGGTGGGGCTGGGGCGGATGGGCGCAAACATGGTCGAGCGTCTGGTGCGCGGCGGGCATACCGTGGTGGGCTTCGATCGCGATGCTGGCGCTGTGGCAAAGGTGACGGCCACGGGAGCGGGCGGAGCAGATTCACTGGCGACTCTCGCCGGGAAGCTTGGGAAGCAGAAAGCAATCTGGATCATGGTTCCGTCGGGCGCGCCAGTGGACCAGACGATCGCCGAGCTGATTCCGCACCTTTCAAAAAATGACATTTTGATCGACGGCGGCAATAGTAATTACAAAGATACGCAGCGCCGCGGAGTGAGCCTCAAAGAGCAGGGATTTCAGTTTGTGGATGTCGGCACAAGCGGCGGGATCTGGGGACTGAAAGAAGGCTACTCGATGATGATCGGTGGGGACAAATCCGCCGTAGATTATTTGCGCCCGATATTTGAAACGCTCGCGCCTGGAAAAGATTTGGGCTGGGGACATGTGGGTCCTACCGGTGCGGGCCATTTTGTAAAAATGGTTCACAACGGAATTGAATATGGAATGATGCAGGCCTACGCTGAAGGTTTCGCAATTCTCAAAAAGAAAAATGAATTCGCGCTGGATATGCATCAGGTGTCTGAGATTTGGCGCACGGGCAGTGTCGTGCGTTCGTGGCTGCTGGATTTGCTGAGCATCGCGCTGAAGGAAAACGCGGAAATGGCGGGAATCGCTCCATACGTGTCGGACTCGGGAGAAGGCCGCTGGACTGTGGCCGAGGCGATTGATCTGGATGTTCCCGCTCCTGTGATTACGCTATCTTTGCTGCAGCGACTGACGTCACGCGATACGGATTCGTATGCCGACAAGCTGCTGGCTGCGATGCGTAACCAGTTTGGCGGACATGCAATTAAAGCCGCCGCAAAAAAGTGAGGGCCCGACATGACAGCGGATAAAAGCGCAACAATCGAAAGTGCCGCGGAGGAAAATCACAGGTCCATCAGGCCGGCGGATCCGTGCACGATTGTGATTTTCGGCGCGTCGGGCGACCTTTCGCGCCGGAAACTCGTGCCCGCGTTGTACGGGCTCGCGGCGCAGAATTGCCTGGCGCGAAGATTTGCAATTATCGGGTTCGCACGAACCGCGATGACGGATGAAGCTTTTCAGAATACAGCCATCGAATCCGTAAAAAAGTTTGCAGACGAAAGTACGCTGCGAGAAGCGGAGTGCAAGGAGTTTGCGAATGCCCTCGCATATGTTTCCGGGGAATACGATCATCCCGAAGCGTTTGAGAAACTAAAGAAGCGTCTCGAGGAATTGGACAGCGCCCATAACCTGAATGGAAACCGCCTGTTTTATTTAGCGACCCCGCCGGAAATTTATCCCACCATCATTGAACAATTGGAAAAAGCAGGGCTCTCCAGGAATCCGAACGGCAAATCGTGGACGCGGGTCATTATCGAAAAGCCATACGGGCGCGACCTTGCATCCGCGCACAAGCTGAATGAAACCGTTCGAAAGGCGTTTGACGAGTCGCAGGTCTACCGGATCGATCACTATTTAGGAAAAGATACGGTGCAGAATCTGATGGTGTTGCGCTTCGGCAACGGAATATTTGAGCCGCTGTGGAATCGCAATTATGTGGATCACGTGCAAATCACGACTGCAGAAACGCTTGGCGTGGAACAGCGCGCGGCGTTTTATGAAACCGCGGGCGCTACGCGCGACATGATCCAGAGCCACGTGCTGCAATTGACTTCGCTCGTGGCCATGGAGCCGCCGGCGGCGTTCGATGCGACTGCTGTGCGGAATGAAAAGATAAAGGTCTTGCAATCCATCCGGCCCTTCACCCCGGAGAGCATAAAAAGCGAGATTGTGCGCGGGCAGTACGGTCCGGGAACTTCCGAGAAAGATGGTTCCAAGCTCGCGGGTTACCGGGACGAGCCTCGTGTAGCAAAAGATTCGGGAACGGAGACATTCGTCGCGGCAAAATTGCAGATCGACAACTGGCGCTGGGCCGGCGTGCCATTTTATCTGCGTACGGGGAAACGTCTGCCTTCCCGGGTCACGGAAATTGCCATACAATTCCGGAGGGCGCCGCATCTCGTGTTCCGGGGCCAGGATCTGTCGTCCAACGCCCTGGTGCTGAATGTTCAGCCCGACGAAGGAATTTCGATTTCATTTCACGCCAAGTTGCCGGGGCAGGAAATGAAACTAAAAACGGTGACTATGGATTTTAGTTACCAGGCGGAATTCGGCGGCGGCGAGCGTTCGGCATACGCGACGCTCATCAACGATTGCATGCGCGGCGACGCGACTTTGTTCGATCGCGCCGACGGCGTGGAAGCAGCGTGGGCGCTGGTGGATCCGATCCTGCATTATTTTGAATCGAACAAACCCAAATTTCCAAACTACTCGGCGGGCACATGGGGCCCTCACGAAGCCGATGAATTGCTGGAGCGAGATGGCCGACACTGGCGGAATTCATAACGAAGGCGTGCCGGAGAATCCGTCTCCGGATGTGCAGGTGTTTCCAAGTCCTGAGGAAGTTGCACGAGCCGCGGCGCGAATGTTCGTCGATTATGCCTGGCAATCGATTGCCAAGGATGGTCAATTTATAGTGGCGCTTTCCGGCGGAAATACGCCGCGCCTGATGTTTGAATTTCTGGCGTCGGATCAATTTCGCGCGCAGGTAGACTGGGCCAAGGTCCACGTGTTTTGGGGAGATGAGCGGGCTGTGCCGCCCACAAACTCGGAAAGCAATTACGGAATGGCGCGCCGCGAATTGCTGATCCGGGTGCCGATCCCTGAAGCCAATGTGCACCGCATGGAAGCGGAAAAAGCCAGCATCGGCCGCGCCGCCCACGAATACGAAGAAGCGCTCAGGAAGCATCTTCCACTGGACGACCGCGGCTTTCCGCAATTTCATCTCATTTTCCTGGGCATGGGAAATGATGGGCACACGGCTTCATTGTTTCCGGGGCCGCGCGTCACGCGCCAAACTTCACGCTGGGTCAGCACTCCCACGGTAACCAAATTAAACATGCGGCGCATGACGTTGACTCTGCCCGTGCTGGATGCGGCGATGCGCGTTGTCTTTTTAGTCGTGGGCGCGGAAAAGGCGCAAATGTTACACGAAGTTCTGGAGGAAAAACACGATCCGCCATACCCGGCTCAACTTGTCCAACCGCGCCATCGCGGCGTAAAAATATTCCTGGTAGATAAGGCAGCGGCGGCGAAGCTGACCGCCGCCGTCACCGAAAAATCGGTTTCGCAGGACAGACCGGCAGCTGCAGGCCGCGACAGGACTGGGAGAAACAAATGATTCTGGCCGGGGACGTCGGGGGTACCAAGTGCAATCTGGCGCTTTACGACATTCATGGTGTATCTGCTAAAAAAATCTTCACGCGTCGATATGAAAGCCGAGATTTCCCCACCTTTGAGCAAGTGATTGCGAAATTCCTGGCGGATTCAAAAGCCGAAACTCACACATCCGGAGACCAGACAATAGAAGCGGCGGGTTTCGGCGTAGCCGGGCCCGTGATTGATCGCAGAGTAAAAGCCACCAACCTGCCGTGGATTGTGGAAGCCGCTGCGCTTTCTGCTCAGCTAAAGACCCGGCATGTCGTTTTATTGAATGATCTGGAAGCGACGGGATATAGTTTGTCGCACCTGCCAGCGTCCGAGATTTCCATTCTGAATCGAGGGATTCCCACTCCGAATCTGACGCAAGCTTTGCTCGCCGCGGGGACGGGACTCGGCGAGACAATTCTGTTTTGGGATGGCAGCAAATACGTCGTTTCGAGTACCGAGGGCGGCCATGTGGATTTTGCGCCGCGAACGGAAATTGAAGTCGAACTTCTGCGCCACATGAAAAAGACTGAGGAATTTGTGAGTGTAGAATTAATTCTGTCGGGCCGCGGTTTTCGCACGATTCACAATTTTCTGGATCCCTCTGTCGAGCACCCATCCTTCGAAGATCCACACGCGGATGCGGCTCCAGAAATCACGCGTCTTGGAATGGCTGGACAGTGCCCGGTGTGCGTAAAAACTTTGGATCTGTGGGTGGGCATGTACGGGTCAGAGGCGGGCAACCTCGCGCTGAAGGTTCTGGCGCGTGGAGGCGTTTGGGTTGCCGGAGGTATTGCTCCGAAAATTCAAAAAAAGATGGAAGACGGAATGTTTTTCAAAGCTTTTTGCGCCAAGGAAAAATTCGGCGAGCTGCTGGCGCAGATTCCGATTTACATGGTGTTGAATGAAGAAGCGCCGCTGATCGGGGCGCAGTCCCAGGCTATGAAAGCCGCGGGAATTCAGCTGCCCTAACGATTATTGCTTGTCATTGCTTCTCGCTGCTTCAGTAAATCAAGGATTTCCGGTCGGTACCACGTGGCCAGTCGACTGAATTTCGATTTTCACTGTATCGCTAACGTGCAAAAGAAAGTTGCTGGGATTTTTCAGGCCCCACTGAATATAGGGAATATCCATGTGCGCGGTGATGGAAAGATACTTTCCCTCTGCTTTTATTTCCGCGGGAAGCGTTACATCGTGCTCCTGCCCATGTAGACGAAAGCGGCCCGAAACTTCCACTTTGGAAATGCCATCCGCGGCCACCACGCCCGTAAGCCTTGTGGGAGAGAAAACAATTTCAGGAAATTTATCGGTTTCCAGAATTTCATGGTGCATACGATTATCGCGCGAGCTGTTGCCACTCTGCCCGCTCGTTGCATCCACCACGATCGTGCCGCCGATTTGTCCGCTCGCCGGGTCATAATGAACGGAGCCGTTCTTAACGGCGAATGTTCCGTGCACCGTGTGCATTGTGCTGGCAAGGGAATATTCGACCTTGGATTGAGTCGGATCGACTTGCACCAACAGTTCCTGCGCGAGCGCCGATTGCGCTGACGTGAAAGTCGCCAGCAGTGCGAAGATCACCAGGGTCTTAGCGTTCATAATCTCTGTGATTGTTCGAGAGGATCGATTCATGTAGGTCAGGCCCGCAAAAATCTCCAGCCGAAATCGGCGATTTCAGCTACGCCCACGGTAGAAAGCGGCACGGAGCCCGTATGAATCGCCAGCATTCTGGTGAAGAGCCTTGGGGTGATTTGAAACAGTCGAAGAGTTCTGCGACGAATCCAATCGCTCTCGCTCATCAGCATCATCAGCCGCGTCATGGTGATGGCAAGCGAAGCGATTTTTTTGTGGGCGTGTTCGTACTGCCTCAAGTCGCGCTCTTGCATGCTTTCCGCCAGCGAAAGAGCCTGCTGAAAGGAAAGGCTCAGTCCGTGCCCGGTTACCGCGTCGACCGTGCCGGATGCGTCTCCGATGAGGGCAATGCGGCCATTCGTGACTCGCGGCAAGACTATCAAGCCGGTCGTGTCGCCCAGTTCGCGCGTGGTCGCCGCGGCCCCGCATAATTTATTCGCAAGGAAAGGGAATTGTTGAATGGCTTTATTGAAGCGCAGTTGGGGATCGCGAGAGATCACCGCGACACCTACTTCTTGCCCCCGCATGGGCGTGATGAATATCTGGCAGCGATGTGCCCAATGAACTTCTGCTACGTCGGACCACGGTTCAAGCTGATAGTGACTGCAAAATCCGAATCGTCGCTTGCTCGCAGCGCGAGGTTCCAAGTCAGCCCACTTGCGAATGCGCGAATTGTGACCATCCGCGCCGATCAACCAATCGTACGAAAAGCTTTCCTTTGCTGTTGTTACCTGGCGCTCGTCGATTTGCGTGACTCGCGATTCCCAGCGAAATTCGACTCCCGCCTCCATGGCGTAGTCGGTAAGCAACTGGTGCAGCTTCACGCGACGCACAGACAAACCGGTTTCATCCGCAAAATCAGCGCGCGCCGAATGGTTCTCATCTGCGAAGCGAATTCCTCGAAATGGAAAGGTCTCTCCAGCGGGAAGGGAAATGCCCAGCGTCCTTAACGCAGCTACGCCCTGTGGCAAAATGCCCTCACCGCATGGCTTGTCGATGGGAGGTTTACGGGCATCCAGCACGATCACTTGCTGCCCGCGCTTTTGCGCAGCAATCGCTGCAACGATTCCTGCGGGGCCGGCTCCTACAACGATGAGTTCGCGACGCGTAATCACAATTACGAGTCTGATGCCGTCCGTTGGCGCGGAGTTGTTCTGAAAGCAAAAAACCGCAAAAAAATTCTGCAAGCCTCGTGGATGTAACGAATGAGCGGTGTATCACACGTGCTGTGTTAATTTGTGCGTTCGAGTGCTTCGCGAGCCCCCTTCAATTCTTTGCGTTTCGCAGCATCGAGCTTTGGAAATGCGAGGTTCAACGATTGCAGCGTATGGACGATCACTTCCGCGACAACGAGGCGCGAAAACCATTTGTGGTCTGCGGGCACAACGTACCAGGGCGCGTGCTCGGTGCTCGTGTTACGAATCATGTCCTCGTACGCGTGCATATACTTGTCCCAATGTTTTCGCTCTTGAACATCACTGATCGAGAACTTCCAGTTTTTATCATCCTCATCCAGTCGATCGAGGAAGCGCGACTTCTGCTCGCGCTTCGATACATAGAGAAAAAATTTCAGCACCTTGTAGCCGTTCCTGGAAAGGTATCGCTCAAACGCATTGATGTCTTCGAATCGTTTCTCCCAGATGTTTTTGGCCGTCAGCTCCGCGGGAACTTTTTCTTTGGTTAAGAATTCCGGATGCACGCGCACTGCCAGAACTTCCTCGTAATACGACCTATTAAAGATTCCGATTCCGCCCCGTTCGGGAAGGGATCGCGTGGTCCGCCACAAAAAATCGTGCTGCAATTCTTCCGCGGATGGCGCTTTAAATGAATGCACCTGGCAGCCCTGCGGATTTACTCCTGACATCACGTGCTTGATCGTACTGTCCTTTCCAGCCGCGTCCATGGCCTGAAGATTCATCAGAATCGCCCAACGATCCTGTGCATACAGTTTTTCCTGAAGTTCCGACAGGCGGGCGATTCCGCGTTCCAAAGCGTCCTGCGCGTGCTCTTTTGATTTCAGGTCAAGCGTTTCAGCCGGATCGAAATCTTTTAAACGAAAACGCGACCCGTCTTTTACCTCAAATGCGCGAGCAATATGTTTTGTTTTCATGATTACGCCGCACCTTTGCCGTCAAAGCATATTTATAGAGTTATTTCTGCTTCTTAGGAAGGCGGATCGCAATTCCATCCAACTCTTCCGTCATTTTAATCTGGCAGGTCAGCCTGCTGTTCGATTGGGGACCCTCCGCCGCGATGCTTAGCATGAATTTTTCATTTTCTTTCGCGGCCGGAATTCGATTTGAGAAGGACGGATCAACATACGCGTGGCAGGTGGCGCACATGCAATTGCCGCCGCACTCGCCGAGAATACCGTCGATCCTGTGAATCAACGCTGCCTGCATTACGGCCATGCCAACAGGCACATCAACCTCTCGCGTAAGCCCGCTTGCTGAAATAAATTTCACTAAGGGCATTCCGTGTCCTCTGGTCTGATCTGGATGGTAACGAGCATTTGTTAGTCTAATTGGGACAAGCAAACCCTGTCGAGCGATCTCACCCTAACGCGGATTGCTAATTAGAGACATCGCCCGAAACACGGTCCAGTTCGAAGGGCAGGCAATTTCCAGTCCTCACTACCTGTCCTTACCCATCAGACCGATTCTGTACTTCGGAACAGGCGTATCTCAATGTGAATTCAACTACCCTTTCACTCCGTTACCGGGGCGGGGGAAAGCTAAAGGTTTTTCTTCGAACAAATCCTTTCACACGAATCTCTGTATTCGCTCGTCTTCGACTTCCGTGTTTCGGAGCGTATTCCGGCGCAGAAATATATTTGGCGTCGGATGAATTTGTGCGGTGCGGAACGATGGAGGTGCAAATAGGGCTCTTCAGATCAGCAACACAATTTCGGGGTTCGCCCCAGTCCAAAAACCTAAGGGGTAAATGAAATGCAAAATACGAACAATATTCCGAATGGCAACCCCAAGCCGGCCATCAGGAACAAGAATGCAAATCCAAAACGTCAGATTCTTCTTCGCGGTCTTTTCGTCCTGACCTGTTCCCTTACAGCGGTTTATGCCTTGCAGGCGCAGAACCAGGCTCACGACCCAGGACCGCGCACCGGGACGCCTGCGGCGGGCAATCCTATCGCCGGGCTCACTTCGTCGCAGCAGTCGTATTTTTTAGATGGACAAACTCGGTTTCAGAATGTGGAAAGCGTTCAAAACGGAAAAAATAACGGCCTGGGCCCTTCGTTCAACTCCAACTCCTGTTCGAGTTGCCACGCCCAACCCTCGGTAGGAGGAACGAGTCCGAGTGTGAATCCGCAGATCGCAGTGGCTAATGCGGAAGGGGCGACGAATTCAGTTCCAGAGTTTATAACGCTGAACGGTCCTGTTCGGGAGGCCCGCTTTAAGTTTGCCGTAGATCAAAATGGACGGGCGACAAACAGCCCGGATGGCGGCGTGCACGGCCTTTTCACGATTAAGGGCCGCTCCGATGCGGCAAGTTGTCAGATGAGCCAGCCGAATTTTGAACAGATGGTGCAACAAAATAACGTCTCCTTCCGCATTCCGACTCCCACATTCGGATTGGGCCTCATCGAAAGTATCAGCGACGATGCGATTGTTGCCAACGAAGTCGCGCAGCAATCTGCTGGGAGATCGTTGGGAATCTCCGGAATGGCCAACCGCAGCGGAAACGATGGTTCGATCACCCGCTTCGGATGGAAGGCACAAAACAAATCGCTCGTGATCTTCTCGGGCGAGGCTTACAACGTGGAAATGGGAATCACCAATGAGCTTTTCCCGAACGAACGCGGCTATCCCGGCACGCCGATTCCCGCGGGGTGCATGATCAATCCCACTCCGGAAGACGCGACGAACTTTGGCGTGAGCACAACGGTTGCGGGCCCGAGCGATATCGTCGCGTTCTCCAACTTCATGCGGTTTCTGGATCAGCCGCAGCCCTCCTGCACGGGCACGAGCTGTTCACAGTCGATCCAGAATGGCCGCGGCCTGTTTATCGCCGCGAAATGCTCTGTGTGCCACACACCAAGCATGACGACTGGCCCCGCCTATGTTGCCGCACTCAGTAGCGTGCCGGTAAACCTCTTCTCTGACTTGTTGGTTCATCATATGGGCAACGGATTAGCGGACGGGGTTTCGCAAGGAGCTGCAGGCCCCGATCAGTTCCGCACGGCGCCGCTTTGGGGACTCGGCCAGCGCCTGTTTTTCCTGCATGACGGAAGAACACCCGATCTGATTCAGGCGATTGAGGACCATGCAAGCCCCGGCTCCGAGGCCAATCAGGTCATCCGTGTGTTCAACCAGATGTCGCAGAGCCAGAAGCAGGATTTGCTCAATTTCCTGCGTTCGCTGTAAGCGCGGGATGAATGGCGGCGTGCAGGGAATCGCAGACCCTGCATGCCGCCAGAAATCTATGCCTTGTATCAATGCTTCCGCCTGAAATCATGACTCCAAAATAATTTCAATCAGAAAACCTTTGGCAGGCCGCGGTTGCAAATGGTAGCGGGCTTCGTAGAGGCCATTCCATTCCGTGTATTTCGGAACGGAACGGGCATGGCGCTGCAAGCGTGGTCCAACGAATGTGGATGCTAAAAAAAGTTGTTTCGAACAAGGTATTTGCCCCAGCGGTAGCTGACCCCGAGTCTGCCTAGACGAGCTTGCGCGCCAGTTCATCCAGCCAGACATCCAGCGTAGAGCGTTGCTCACCGGTCAGTTCGGCAAACGAGACGCCCATCCCGAAGCCTGCGTGCGTGTAGATCACCGTTCCAGAGAATACGCATGTGCTGCAGCCGTACCGGATTCGTATACGCACTTGCGAGTCCTTGGGCAGTGGGTTAATCGAATCGATGTAGCAGCCGCGCGCGCTCAACTCAGAAACACGCGCGCTCCCGGTGCATCCAATCACCTCCGCGTCGGCAATAAACGTGAAACGAGGACTCGTTCGAGCTACAGCGTACGGGGTTTCACTCATGGTGTCGTCTGGCTCCGTGCTGCGTGTGCAGAGATACTCTGTTTCTATTGTACGCAGCTGGGGAGGCTTGGGTGAAAACGCGCAAACTTTATTGCTAAAAAGTCATCTGTCCCGGAGAACAGGGCGGTATAGGTAAGTTAACAGCGGAGCCGCGCTTATAAGCCCGACCGGAAGGCGCGAAATACAGCGTAGGCGTTGCTGATTGAATCGGTCGCAGCGCGCGTGCTAAGATTTCGCCAGTTTAGGGTGGAAATCCCCACAGGAGTGACAAATGAATTCGATTGCTTCAGCTTTTGCGTGTGCTGCGCTGTTTTCTTTCGCGGCGGGTGCCGGTGCGCAGTCGGCACGGCCGGTGCAGACATTTCAAACATCGAAGGGTCCGGTGAAGATTACGCCGGTGTATCACGCGTCATTGGAAATTGAAGCGGGCGGTAAAGTAATCATCATCGATCCCGCCAAACCGGCGAATTTTTCCGGCTTGCCGCAAGCGGACTTGGTTCTCATCACGGATATTCATGGCGATCACATGGATGCGGATTTGCTGAAGGCGGAGAGCAAGGCGGGCACGGAAGTTATTGCCCCGGCCGCGGTTGCAAAAACCGTCACCACAGCAAAAGTTATTGGCAATGGTGAGAATACAACCTGGGGCGACTGGAAGATCGAAGCGGTCCCCATGTACAACACCACCGAGGGACGTGGCCCCGGACCCGGGAAGTTCTTTCACGATAAGGGCCGCGGCAATGGCTACGTGCTGACTTATGGCGGCAAGCGCTTCTACTTTTCGGGCGACACGGAAGGCATTCCGGAAATGCGCGCGCTCAAGAACATCGACGTCGCGTTCATCTGCATGAATCTGCCCTACACCATGACACCAGACGAAGCGGCCGACGCGGTAAAGGCGTTTCATCCCAAAGTCGCCATCCCCTATCACTACAAGGGACAGGATACGGCCGTATTCAAGAAGGACCTCGAGGGCACAGGTATCGATGTTCGCCTGCTCGAATGGTATCCGGCAGCCTAAAATCTGTTTGGAATTAAGTGGCACAGGCTTCAGCCTATGGAGTTTGAATTTGCTCGAAACAAACCCCGCAGGTTGAAGCCTGTGCTACGTGAGGCGTCTATTTTTCTGGTTATTTTTTCACAGGAGGTGCTTCCGCCGGTTTCAAATCGCCGGCAGCTTTCTGCATGTCTTCCACGGCTTTCTCATCCAGCACAAAAAGCGAAGGTCCGTCCGCACGTTTCGCCAGATAGCCGCTTCCACCTTTCGCAATGTCCACTTTTTCCACATGCTTGCCGTCTTTGGACGTTGCGACAATTGAAATAGTTGGAGAAGCAAATCCGCTGGTCGCAAATTTGGTAGCTGTCAACCCACGAATGGTGCGCAGAAACTCCTGGATTGCCACGGCATCCATCTTCTTTCCGTCCGACGACCAATCTTCGCCGCTGCGCGTCAGGGAATAAGCTTTTGGTCCGTCGTGGTACTCCACTTTGTCCGGATCGTCCGCGCCGAAATCGAAGACCCGCTTCTCACGGAAGTCTTCGGCGTCCTTGTTGACGGCTTCGCCCAGCTCGTTCGGCACCTTAAAAGCGCCGTCCATCGCGGTCGTTTTTGCGTAGTAGGCGTCGCCTGCTTTGCGCACTTGCAATTCCTGCGTGCCCGAAGCATCCGTGGCTTTGATGTTCGCGACCGGCGTACCCGAGCCAAATGAGGTGGCAGCTTTCTTCGTTTCCGCTTCCGCAGCGCTCGGATCCATCGTTGCGGTGCGTAATTTCTCGATGATCGTCTCCATCATGGAGGTGTCACCGCGCAAATTCGCAGGGCTGCGCACGACCCACTGGCCGTCCTGCGAAGCAAACGCCAAATGCAACTTCCCGCCGCTGATGTCGACGCTCCTCAATTTATCGAAGTCGACAGGCAAGAGGCGCTTATCGCGCAGATCACTCAGACTCTTGTCCAAATTCGTTTTCGTGTTCTTGGGAATGGAATAAACTTTAGACTCGCCCGAAACCATGACATAGGCTGCGTCGCCCGTTGGAGTTTCATCTCCGATCAGGACGGTTTGCGATTTTCCATCCTTCAGTGTGGCGGTAACTTTTGCGTCCGGGTCGGTCAGGCCAAACTGTTTCAGGTCCGTTACATGATCATCGATCAGCGTCGCGCCGTCCATAGGAGCCAAGTTGTACAGAATCGTTGAAACGGAACTCTGATCGGCGACCAGCGGCTTGGGGGAAGTGATTTTCCAATTTGCGGCGGAAACGCGGTCGAGGACAACGTCGCCGTCCTTTTTCTTCACTTCCAGTTTGGAAATGTCGTCCTGATTGAGCGAAATTACTTTTGCATTGGAAACGCTGGGAGTCGTGGCAGCGGAATCCTCGGCGGGCTTGCGGTGATTCGACCAATACAGCCCCGCGGCGAGTGCTGCCAACACTACGGTCGCAACGATGAGTTGTCGCATCTTCATCATAATTTTTATCTCACAGTGAATGGGATGAGATCGAAGCTGCCGCTATCTGCGCCGCCACCATACGGAGAGACCTGCGAGCAGCAGCGCCCCTGGAAAGAGGAATTGGCTGCTCAGGCGCACCCAATTAAATTGCGCGCCGGTCATATTCACTTTGCGGTCTTCCTGAGGTTTCGGGCGGATGGAAATTAAATCTTCATCCGAAGAGAGCCAGTTCATTGCGTTGAGCGCCAGGTCGCCATTTCCGTTAAATGAAATGAAGGAATTCGCGACCCACGAGGAACTTCCCACTACCACGAATCGCCCTTGGGAATTTTCTTTTCCTGTGTTGTAGCTGCCGGCCGCGGCAATCGTCATCGGCCCGGTTTTGTTGGTCGGATCCTTCGGATTCACGTTTGGCGTATCCAGTTTATTCGTCGCCAGGCTCGATTCGGAGGAATCGAACAGCTTCTGCACGGTCGACTTGTCCGTGTTCTTAATTTCGAGCGATCGCGCCAACGGAAATCCTGTGGCCGTGCCTTTCATTTCATTGACGATCGGATGCGACGCGTATGTGGAGACTAGCGCGATCGTTGGCCCAACACCAAGGAGTTGTCCGACTGGACTCAAATCCAGCATTAAATTTTTGTCGACCGTTACGCCCCACGTTTGCAGCAAACTATCGAGCGCATCGTTATCGGCAGTGGGCCGCCCGATTTTAAGTGGGGGATCGAGCAGGAACATTGCGCGCCCGCCGCCCTCCACAAATTTTTTGATGGCATCAACTTCCGGCTGCGAATAATCACTTTTGGGGCCGGCAACCACGGCGACGGTGCAATCCGCGGGAATCTCCGCTTTTTCAAGCAGGCTGATGGATTTTGCCGTGTAGTCGTCCTTGCTCAGCATATCTTTAAAATGCGAAATGCCTTGGCGGTCCGCATCGTCAATCTGACGTTCGCCGCTGCCCGAAAGAAAACAGACGTTTCGCGCGTTGCTCTTTAGGTCGCGAATGATGGCGCCGGTGACTTCCTCTTCCGTCATGCTCTTGGCGTCTTCTTTTTTTGCGCCTATCTGCACGACGGTAGTGCCGTACTTTGAAATGCCGGCGGCTCGCGCTGCTTGCGGATTCTTGTCGGGGTCGCTGTATTCCAGATGGACTTTCGGAGAGAGCGTCGCGTAACGATCCAGCAAATCCTTGGCGCCTTGGAAGCCGCTCGTTTTATCGAAATAGGTTATGTTGATGGGCTGCGAAATTCCTTTTACGATTTTAGCCGTCTGCTCGGACAGGCTGTAGCGTTTGTTCGAGGTGGAATCGTAAGCTTTGTTGTAACGATTGGCTAAAACGTTGGCCACCGAAACAATGCACAGAATGACGATGATATAGACCGTCACATAGGCTGTGTACCTTGTTTGCCGTGCTTCTATCCAGGTGCGATTCACTTACGACCTCCACCGCATCGATTCCATCGAGCGCGCTGTAAAAAACAATCCCAGGAAAATAACCGTAGCGTCAAAAATCACGTCCTTCGTGTCGAGCAATCCCTTTGCAAACGATTCGAAGTGTGTGATCACGCTCATGTAAGACAGAACTTGCGCCCACGTGGCATTCTCGTACTGGCTCACCCAGCCCAGCACCCACAGCAGAAGGCAAACACCGAACGTCACTGCGCCGGCGATAATCTGGTTCCGCGTGAGTGTGGAAATAAATGTTCCAATCGCGATGAGCCCGCCTGCCTGTAGCAACAAGCCCAGGTAGCCGATGGCCAGCGGCTTCCAATCCGGATTGCCGAATTTAAAGAGAAACAAAATATCGAGCACCGTCGCCGCAAGCATAAGCGCGTACATGATCACGGCGGAGAGCCATTTCCCGATGATCACCTGCATATCAGTGATCGGCGAAGTGGTAAGCAATTCGATTGTGCCGCTGCGTTTTTCTTCCGCGAATAAACGCATCGTGATCAGCGGAATGAAAAACAGCCCGATCACATTGATGTTCGCGAGCAGGGGACGCATGACCTGCTCATTCACGTTCATCGGAAATTGCTCGCCTTCCATCGTCGCTTCCATGGCCATGTTCACGAAGTAGCCCACGGAGTTCCAGAAAAAGAATCCGAAGATTACGGCGAACATCACCAGCAAAATGTAGGCGACAGGAGAAACGAAGTAGCTGCGCAGTTCTTTGCGGCAAATAATCCAGATGTTTTTCATTCTTTTGTTTCTCCCGCAGCCACGGGTTCCATTTCCGCGGGTGCTTCCGATCCGGTCAGTTGCAGGAAGATTTCTTCGAGGCTCAACGCGGCCGGACGAAGCTCATTCAAATCCCAGCCCGACTCGACCACGGCGCGCGCCACGTTTCCGCGAACGCCCATATCTTTGGTCGCTTCCACTTCAAAAATTAACCGCCGCTGCCCGTCTGCCTTCGGTAGTACACGGCTTACGCCAGAGATTTGTTCAAGCTTGTGTTGGACCGTGGCGGCATCGAGGCTGCCGTTGCGGCCCGCCACTTCGACAATCACCGATTCGCCCGAGCGTGCGCGCTGTTGCAAATTGCTCACCGAATCGGTCGCCACAATTTTGCCCTTGTTGATGATGATCACTTGCTCGCACGTCTGGCTGACTTCCGGCAAAATGTGCGTGCTCAAAATAATGGTGTGGTCGCCCGCAAGACTCTTGATCAGATCGCGCGTCTCGTTAATTTGCTTGGGATCGAGGCCCGCCGTCGGCTCGTCGAGAATCAGGACGTCGGGGTTGTGAATGATCGCCTGCGCAAGTCCCACACGCTGCCGGTAGCCCTTCGATAGCTTGCCGATGATCTTGTTGCGCACATCCGCAACCGCGCAGCGTTCGCAGACGTAATCCACGCGGCTGCGCAGTTCGACTCCGGATAAACCCTTCAGCTGACCGACGAAGGAAAGATATTCGGCAATGCGCATTTCAAGATACACAGGCGGCGTTTCCGGCAGATAGCCGATGCGCTTTTTTACTTCGAGTGGCTGCTCGAGAATGTCGAATCCCGCCACCGTGGCCGCCCCGCCTGTAGGCGTGAGGAAGCAAGTGAGCATGCGCATCGTCGTTGTTTTTCCGGCGCCGTTCGGACCCAGAAAGCCGACGATCTGCCCCTTTTTTACTTCAAAGGAAATGTGGTCGACCGCAGTCGTGTGTGCGTACCTTTTCGTTAGTCCATTTACGGTGATCATAAGGATTCTCTTTGAGACAGACGCATGCGAATTAAAATTGGTTCCACAGCCGGAGATTTAAATTGCGAGCGATGATTTTAAGAATCATACGGGCTCAATGTCAATCCTCAAGATGGCCATCAAATTTTTGCAGAGGCATAAGTGGGTGGCAGGAAAGAGTGTCTAACGAATCCACCGCTAGCGCCACAAGATTTATTCCGCGCAAACGAAATTTCCGGCCGCACAAACTTGCCCACAGTTGCATTACACCATTTCTGACGCAGTTCGCCGCACAAAGGAGAGCAGAGTTATTGCAAAATATGCGTGCTCTACGCTGCGAATACTTGGTACAAAAAAAAGGCCAGATCGCATGGCGATCTGGCCTTTTGATACTGGCAGGTGCCTTACTTATGCGTTCAGCTTAAGTGTTTTACCAGCCACGATGCTCACCTTGTCCTGAAATAGAATCGTCCCAGACGGATCGCGAAGTTCGATGTTATGCGTGCCTAGCCGCAACGGAAACGTTCCCAGTTCCTTCACAGTGCCCGCAAATGCATCGTCGACGTAGACGTTCGCATCTTTCATTTTGGTATCAAATTTAACCTTCCCCAAGTACGGGCTGGCCTGAACGGCATAAGGCGCTGCGTAGTACCCGGGTCCGTACCAGTTGTAATATCCCGGGCCGTAAAACGCCGGGCCATAAAATCCCCCGCCTATAAACACACGCGGATGAGCGGAAGCCGCTGGAACGATGATGCCCAGCGCGAGGAGCGCGATCCCTGCATATTTCCAATATCGAATCATTGAAATTCTCCTTCTGAGTCCGATTGTCGCTTTCCACACATTCGATAGAACCTAGTGCACGAGAGATTCCAGGAATCACGAAGGAAGGGTAATATTTGTTAAGTAGGGAAAAATCAACTGGTTGGGGGCCTGGTTCACTTGTACTTAAGCGATTCGCTCAATTATAACGTGGTGAATTTCGCGCAATGGTGGTGCTTTTCAACCTGTCCGGTCCTCATTCCTCACGCTCGCACCAATCCCTTGACTCCAGCCAGCATTTAGGCGCGAATTTGCATCTTATCGGAAGCTGGGAATTCTGAGTGGCGGTACAAGCCGCAGCCCGGGCGAGGATTGATCCTTATGAAATTACAACTCAAATTAGCGATGGAGATGTGTCTCGTCGCATTTACATGTTGCCTTACGGCGCATGCGTCGCTGGGTGGGGATATGGCGTCCGTCCATAACGACCAGGCGAAATTACAGGGTACTTTGCAAACGACGAATAAGTCCAGCTATGACGTCCACGAAATTCAGGGCACGAGCGGCGTAGTAGTCAGGGAATATGTTTCCCGCTCGGGAGCGGTATTCGGCGTATCTTGGCAGGGACGCACTCATCCCGATCTCCGCCTGGTTTTGGGCTCTTCTTACGACCAATATATTCAAGAGGTCCAAGCGCAGCGCGCGCAGCGCCATGGGCACGGTCCGTTGCTGATTCAGACACCGGGCCTCGTGGTGCAAACGGGCGGGCATATGGGAGCGCTCACCGGCAAGGCGTTCATTCCACAAAATCTACCTGCGGGAGTACGGCCCGAGGATATTCAATGAGGGCCACTTACCTCTCAAGCATTTATTTAGCATTGGGAATTTTTTCCAGCGTCGCGATTCTCGGTTGCGGATCTTCCGGCACCACTTCCAGCCCCGCGTCGCAGGTTTCCAATCAGGTTTCCAACGTGCAGCCGATCGCGGTAAACCAGGGCCCCGCATCGAATTACGTTGACGGAGCATTTACCAGCGTGACCATCTGCGTGCCAGGCAGCACCACCAGTTGCCAAACAATTGGCGGCATCCTCGTAGATACAGGCTCGTCAGGATTGCGAATTCTTTCTTCCGCGCTTACCGTCTCGCTGCCCCAACAAATCGACGCCGGTGGCCATGCCATCTCCGAGTGCGCCGCCTTTGCCGACGGCGTGACATGGGGACCTGTGCAAAAAGCGGACGTAAAAATGGCCGGTGAAGTGGCAAGCTCTCTTCCAGTCCAAGTGATTGGTGCGTCTAATTTTTCTACGATTCCCACCGCCTGTACGGCGCAAGGCGCTCCCGAAGATGACTTAGGGAGTTTGGGCGCCAATGGTTTGCTTGGAATCGGTCAGGCGGTTCAGGATTGCGGATTGAGTTGCTCCGAGTCCGGTTTTGTTCAGAATACCTATTTCTCCTGCCCAGCGTCCGGCTGCATCGCTATCACGCAAAGCCTTGCTCAACAGGTCCAAAATCCGGTGGCGTCCTTCGCGACCGACAACAACGGAGTGATCGTCGAATTACCCACCGTCTCCGGCTCCGAAGCTACCGTGAATGGCTCGCTGATATTTGGCATCGGCACGCAATCTAATAACGGGCTGGGAGGCGCCACGGTTTTCGGCACCGATCCTTTTGGCGACTTCACTACCACTTACAAGGCCGTGCTGTACCAAAGTTTTCTGGACAGTGGCTCCAATGGGATTTATTTCTTGAATACGAGCGTAACGGCCCTTCCGGTTTGCACCGATCTCACGTTCTTGTATTGTCCTACAGCCGCGCAAACGATCAATGTGGTGAACACGGCGCAGCCCGGGACGAACGGCGCTACCGCACCCGCGAGCTTCATAGCGGGAAACGGCGACGCTCTCGTTAAAACTTCCAATAATGCCGCCGTAAGCGACTTGACTGGACCGCAGCCCGGAAATTTTGATTTCGGCTTGCCCTTTTTCTTCGGCCGCAATGTGTATCTGGGAATCACCGGGAAGAGCACTCCGGCAGGCACCGGTCCGTTTACCGCCTATTGATTTTTGTGCGTGTCGTGAGCTTGAGTAGCACAGGCTGAAGCCTGTGCTACTCAAGCCGCTGAAATTTCCGGTCCGGCGTCCAGGTGTTCCCCCAGTAAACGTGCCGCTTGCAAAACACGTGCGTCCTGGCCTAGATCCGCCGTAAGTTGCAGCCCGAGAGGAAGCGCTTTGCCCACTCGCATTGGTACGGAAATCGCGGGAGTACCGAGAGCCGTCCACGGCGCATTCATCCGCGGATCTCCGGTGTTGGACAAGCCGAGTGGCGCGGGTGCGGTGGCCGCAGGCGTCAAGATCACCGGCGTGGATTTGAAAATTTCCGCGAAGCGGATTTTGCTCTCCGCGATGTATTGTTTTGCGTCGTTGTAGCGCTGAGCGGGAATCTTCAATCCATCGCGCACTAAATTCGCGAGCGGCTCATCGAGCCGGTCGCCGAATTCTTTTAATCGTGGCTCATGGTATCGAGCGCCTTCGTAAAACATTTCCACGTCGTTCGCTTCGTCCAATTTTTTTAGCATCGCCGAAATATCCACGGGCACGATTTTTATCCCCGCCTGGCGCAATATTTTCAGCGTTTGCACAAAAGCACGGGCCATCTCCGGCTCGCAAACCGGCATGGGTTCAGGCGCGCCAAACGGAAAGGTTTCTTCGCGCCCCACGGGATGATCGAGTGCTTTCCAAAGCGCGAGCATGTCCGCCGGCGTGTGCGTGAAAAATCCCAGTGTGTCCAGACTCTTCGATACAGGAAGCATTCCCTCAGTGGGAAGCAGGTTGAACGTTGGCTTGAATCCGGTTACGCCGCAGTACGATGCGGGCCGCACGATCGACCCTCTTGTTTGCTCGCCGATCGTGAAAGGAACCATTCCCGCTGCGATCGCCGCAGCCGAGCCGCTCGAACTTCCTCCCGGCGTGTGCGCCAGATTCCGCGGATTTTTAGTCGGTCCCGGAGTTCGGTAGGCAAAAGCCGTGGTTACGGTTTTGCCAAGCAGCACAGCGCCGCGTTCGCGCAGTTCGCGAATAATCGCGGCATCCATCGTTCCCACGCGACCTTTGTAGATCGGCGATCCATATTCCGTCGCAAGACCTTTCGTTTCGACAATGTCTTTCGCGCCAAAAGGAATTCCGGACAGCGCCCCGTCGCCGGTCGGTTCCTCCGGTCGCACCTGCACCCACGCATGAATTGTCGAATCGAGTTCCTCGATTCGGCGCAGGCAAGCCTCAACGCCGCGTTTCCGCGTCTCCCGATCCGCCCGCAACCATTCCGTAAGCGTTTCCATCCGAGGCGATTCGGCCGCATCTGCCCGTGTCTGCAAAATTGAAACTCGCGAAGCGCCAGCCACGGCGGCCACGAGAACGCCAGACCTAATAAATTTTCGCCTTGAATGCTTCATAAGATGGAGCCGATTTTACGCCCGGGCCGGACATCGCACAAGGTTTGCTCACAAATCGACTACGACGTCGCCAACCGGCTGCGAACAACAAGTCAGCACGTTGCCGTCGGCCGGTTTGTCCAGCGTTTTCGGTGCGTAGGCGACCGCCCCTGAAACCACGCCGCTCTCGCGTGCAGTCGACGCTCAGGCAGATTCACGCGGTGCTCCTATTGTCAGTAAAATGGCACGCGCGCCTGAGCGTCGTGCGTTTGAGGATCAATTGGACCATGGTATCGCCGAGGTTTTTTAATTGTGTTTCCGGCATATCATAAGGGCTACCTCGTGCACCTGTGTCCCTGCCGGCTGTTGCGGTGGAGTCAAAACGCTGGTCCAATAAATTTGCCGTCGCTTTCAGGCTCTTCTAAATTGGCCGGCTCGATCGGAGCAACGATGAACAGCACAACCCTCAAGAGCTCTACAAAACGATTTGACGCAATTATTATCGGGACGGGCCAGGCGGGCCCGCCACTGGCAGCGCGTTTTGCGGCGGACGGCAAAACTGTCGCGATTATTGAACGCCATAAATTTGGCGGCACCTGTGTGAACACCGGATGTATCCCCACAAAGACGCTTGTGGCCAGCGCGTATGCGATCCATGTTGCCCGACGAGGCGCGGAATATGGCTTTTCCACCGGGGATATGCATGTGGATATCAATCGAATCAAGGCCCGCAAGGATGCAGCTTCCGCAAGATCTACCAAGGGAGTTGAGGAATCGCTCCGGGGAACGAAAAATTGTACAGTCATTCAGGGTCACGCCCGGTTTCAGTCGGCGAACGCCGTGATCGTAAACGATGAAATTCTGCAAGCCGACAAAATCTTTATCAACGTGGGTGGGCGCGCTTCGGTCCCGGAAATGCCCGGGATACACGACGTTCCGTTTCTCACCAACTCATCGATGATGGACATCGATTTCCTGCCCGAACACTTCATTGTCATTGGCGGAAGTTATGTTGGATTGGAGTTTGCCCAAATCTATCGACGTTTTGGGTGCGAAGTCACGATCGTGGAAATGGGACCGCGGCTGATTGGACGGGAGGACGAAGACGTTTCCCAGGCTGTGCGCGAAATTCTGGAGGCAGAGGGCATACACATTCGGTTGAATGCGAAATGTATCTCGCTCGCAAAACGCGCTGGTGGTGTCGCCCTCGGCGTCACCTGTGAAGAAGTCACCCTGGATGTGCTGGGTACGCACGTTCTTCTAGCTGTGGGACGCACCCCTAACACCAATGATTTAGACTTGGCGCGGGCTGGCGTTGCCACCGACCACCGCGGCTACATCGTTGTTGATGACCAACTGCAAACGAATGTGCCGGGCATCTGGGCGCTGGGGGACTGCAACGGCCGCGGCGCATTTACACACACTGCCTATAATGACTTTGAAATCGTTGCGGACAATCTTTTTAATGCCGACCATCGCCGGGTTTCTGATCGGATCCAAGCGTACGCACTATATATCGATCCGCCGCTGGGACGTTGCGGGATCACCGACGCTGAATTACGAAAGTCTGGACGCCGCGCCCTGGCCGTGAAATATCCCGTGAGTCGAGTGAGCCGGGCCTACGAAAAAAGTGAGACACAGGGTTTCATGAAAATCAGCGTCGACGCCGAAACTAAACAAATCCTGGGCGCGGCGATTCTCGGAGTGGGCGGCGATGAAGTGATTCACGTTTTGCTGGACGTTATGTACGCGAAGGCGCCCTATACGGTTATCCAGCGCGCGATGCACATTCATCCGACAGTCGCTGAATTTCTGCCCACGATTCTTGCAAAACTGCAGCCGTTCGAATAGAAGGGAAGCCCCTTGCGGGGTGTCATCGCCAATTAAACGGTTGACAGATATACGCCGGGCCAGCGAAGCGGTGCATGGACAAAATGAAAGCTCCAAAATTAGGATAAGTACGATCGTCACCTGCGCTTCAGCTTCTCATACTGCTCGTCAGTAAGTTCCAGCCAAATTCCGCCGCGCCCGTCATTTATGGCCCGCTGAATTTTGAATTTCGCGCTTGGGCTCATCGTCGCGCCACCCCGCTCCGCGATCTGAAATAATTTGTCGCTGTCTTTCAGTATTAGCCGTCGAGGTAATGCGGTTTTCAAATCTTCTTCTAGGAACTGGCAATTCCAACCCTGGCCGCGTTCAAAACGCAGATACACACGGTGACATCCAGGACGGTCGTTCGCGCACTTTTTGCAGAGCCGTTCACCGACAACGTGAGGAGGCGGCAATCCCACACCGCATGAGCTGCAGGTTTTCCCTGCCAGCCGCATTCTTATCGAAGATGCCCGCTCACAGCCCACTTGGGCATTCTAACCAAATATTCGCCTTATATTCGCCCAGTTCGAGTCATTATGTAAAATCCCAGTGCCTTGGGCCGATCACAGGATTCTTTTGCATCGCCAAGTTCCCGCAATAATTTGCTTTCCGCTCTGCGCGTGCCCGGCCTGAAGTCCAACTGTCGTAGTATAGACGCGCGCCATCAGTGGCGGGCCTAACGCAAGCTGGGATCCGACGCCGCTCGGCGTACGGGTCTAATTGAAATAAGGGATGCACGCGCATGCCAGTCAAAGGTAGCCGACAACCACCTGGACCGAAGGGACCGCCCATCATAGGCATGGCGCTGAAGATCAGGCGCGATCCGCTGAACGCGTTGCGAACCATCGCGCGGGAATACGGCGATATCGTTCGCTTTCACGTCTTAATGCAGGAACGCATTCTTCTGAACCATCCTGATTTCATCGAGCAAGTACTTGTCATCCAGCAAAACAAGTTCCACAAAAGCGAGCTCACGCGGAGGATCACCGCGCGCATGCTTGGGCAGGGTCTGCTAACGAGCGAAGGCGATTTCTGGAGGCGGCAACGGCGGCTCGCGCAGCCGGCATTTCATCGCAGCCGCATTAATGAATACGGCGCCAGGATGCGCGAAATCACTCAAGCGCACATCAGTGGCTGGAGCGACGGCGAAGTCCGCGACCTCGCAGAAGAAATGACGGCCCTTACGCTCAACAACGCCGTCAGCACACTATTCAGCACGGCGCTTCCCGGCGAGGCACAACAGGTGGGGCTGGCCATGACTTTCCTGATGCGCTATTCCCTGGCCAGGCAGCGATCACCCATCCGAATTCCGGAGAATTGGCCCACGCCGAAAAACCGGCGCGCCAGTCGCGACCTCGCGTTCATGGATTCGCTCGTTTATCGAATGATTGAGGAACGAAAATCGGAAAAGCGCTCCGATCGCCGCGCAGATTTGCTCTCCCTGCTCATGGGGGCGATGGACGAAGACGGAAGCCACATGACGCAAAAACAGCTTCACGACGAGGCGATGACCCTGTTCATTGCGGGTCACGAAACAACCGCGCAGATGCTGGCGTGGACATGGTATGCGCTAGGCGAGAATCCGCGGGCGCAAGCGCGGCTGCACGAAGAACTTAATGAAGTGCTCGGCGGAAGTCCGCCCGATGCTGCGGACTTTGGGCGCTTGCCCTACCTGCAAGCCGTGATGAGCGAAATTCTGCGACTGTATCCCCCAGCGTACATCACGGCGCGCGAAGTGATTGAGCCCTGCCAGATTGGCGAGTACGTATTTCTTCCGGGAACGACAATCCTTTTTTCGCAGTGGGTGGCGCACCGCGATCCGCGCTACTTTGACGATCCAGATGCGTTTCTTCCAGAACGATGGATTGACGGTCTCGCCAATCGTCTGCCGGCAGGCGCTTACTATCCGTTTGGAGACGGGCCTCGTCGATGCATCGGCCAGGGATTCGCACTGCTGGAAGCCGGGATTGTGATTGCGACGCTCGCGCAACGTTTCCAATTTCAATTAGTGCCCGGACATCCTGTGGTTGCGGAGCCGCTCGTCACACTTCGTCCTCGACACGGGATTCGAATGACGCTTCACGCGCGGAAATGAGAAGCTGCAAAAGAACCTGCTCGACGATTGCCGACCTTATTGAAAAGAAATGGCGCGCCCGGAGGGAATCGAACCCCCGACCCTCTGCTTAGAAGGCACGAGCGGAATATAGGACGTATGCATACCTCAGGGACGCTAAAGTACAAGCCGTTGACAAATAAGACGATTAGCAATAGGCTCTTATCTACTGGATTGACGCCGTAGCCAAAAAAGTCTACCAAAGACAGCCAAAACTCTACCAGTAGACTGATGGGAGAACCTGTGCACATCACAAACAAAGCTATCGAGAAGCTGAAGCCCGCAACGAAACGCTACCAACATGGTGATGACGATCTTGCAGGCTTCGGTGTGCGCGTCGATGTGGACGGACGCCGAAGCTTCTATTGG
>DASRQU010000048.1:0-7367 GCA_035696345.1 Candidatus Acidiferrales bacterium | reverse complement strand
CGCCCAGCTGGTGGACTTGCCGAATTCGCCGTCATTCACCACATCGATGCCTGCCTGTACCTGCCGTTTCACAACTTCGGCGACAGATTCTTTCAGGCACTGCTCATATGCCTTTATCTCTGCCGGGCCGCCCTTGTCGCGCGCCCTCACATGCTCAAGCAGTTGCAATGGACGGATGAGACTGCCCACATGTGTCGTAAGAATTCGGTCTTTGCTGCGTTTCATTCGCGACCGCCCTATGGTTTAAATTCGATCAGCAGGTTGTGAATCGGTACTTTGCCCACATCTTTTGAGGCGTGAACCACCGCCGGCCTCCAGGTTACGACGTCCGGAATCAGTTCGCGCGTTTCATCTTTTCCGTCCGTCCATTGTTCCACCATCGTGTCGTTCAGAAAAATTGCGAGGCGCACATTGTGGCTGTGCTGCGGATCGTATTCGCCCGGCTGCATCTTTTCTTCAAACACGGTGATGTCCTGCGCGTCGTACAAAACTTTATTGTGCGGTGCGGCAGGTGTCCCCGCCGCGGGAGGCATCACCTTCGGATGCGTCGGCTTGATGGAAATTTCCAAAAAGTTTCCAGCCTTCGGAGCCGCGTAGTGTTCACCCGCTTTGAACCCTTTGATGTCGCCGCGCTCCATTTTCTGACCATTTAACTCCAGCGGCCCGAGGGCCACCACTACTCGCTCGCCGCAAGAGGCCGCGGCCGCAGCGCATGGCGCGCTATTTTTAAACACGCGCACAAACTCATTGTCAACAAGGGGAGCGCGTGGCGCGGCCTGAAGAAAAATCGTCGCCACAAGCAGTAGTATCATTTTTTATTTTGCCCTTCTCTGAGGCACAAGTATTGCGCGTAGTGTACAGCAAGTCAGAGGGTTTTGTAGCACAGGCTTCAGCCTGTGGAATTTAGTCCTTGCAAGGACGAACCCCCACAGGCTGAAGCCTGTGCCACGTAGCCCGCACGATGACGGTTTGTAAAAAAAAAGAAAAAGGTCTTCACACAGTTAAAAGCTTTGCGATGACGTCCGCGGCCTCATACGAAGGTTTATCGGTAGGCAGAAAGCGCCCGAGCGTTGCCAAATCATTCCCGGATGTCACCACCCCGGGTTCCGTTAAATTGCCGTTGCGCACTTGCGGATGCCCAATCGTCGCGAGCAGCGCATTGCACAGACACCGCTTTCCCGCAGTGTCCTCCGCTTTTCCACCCTTACTGACGTATACCGAAACCGGTTCGCCCGCGCAGCGGTAATCGATCTGGCCCTCCGGCGTGCGATAGGTTTCGCGCAAATACCCCAGGTCGCAGATGCGCGGCCGCTCCAGATAAATTTCCTCTTCGGATAAGGTGCCGTCGAGTTGTGCCACCTTGAAAGGAAAACTTGTAGGAGAGGCAGTGGGATCAGTGGTCACGCGAATTTCTGAATGCGAAACTTTTTCCAGCACAGCACGCTTGTAGTCTTCCCTCAAGCCGGATTCTTCGCAGAATGCGAATGCCGTGCCCACTTGAATGCCCGTTGCGCCAACGCTCAAAGCTTCGCGCAATTTTTCCGCCGAGCCATAGCCGCCCGCGAGCCAGAATGGTTTTCCCAGTTGGCGAATTTTTTCGAGATCGACCACGTCGCGCTCTCCGTAAATCACGTCGCCGTTTTCGTCGAGTTGCAATTTCCCGCGCGGCGGCGCGTTGTGGCCGCCAGCCGTCGGCCCTTCGATTACAAAGCCTTCTACGCTGCCGTTCGCTTTCTTTAACATCGCAGCGGCCAATACGTTCGACGCGATGATCGCCAGAAATCGCGGACGAGTGAGCGGAGGAAGTTCGCCCGGCACGAAGCTTTTGGGATCGAATGACATTTCCGCTTCTTGGCCTTCTTGCGAGCCCGTTGCGTGCAGCGGATAAGTTGCCGCTTCATGATGAACAAAGCGATCCAGCACGCCCGGAATTTTTACAGGAATTCCCGCGCCCATCAGCACATATCCGACGCCCGCGAGCATCGCGCCATAGATGGAGGGGAGATGCGGAATCTGAATTTTTTCAAGATAGTTAATGCCGACAGGATTGTCATGGCCTTCGCGCGCCAAAAAAACTTCCACAAAGTTGGCCACCACACAGAGTTCTTCGCGATCACGCGGACCGTCTTTGTCGTGCATTGGCATCGGCTTATATGGAGTGCGTTCACTTTTTCCACCGGGAAGAAAATATTCCAGCTCGATGCGCTCGGCCATTTTTCGAGCAGGGAAGTGAGCCATTGCGCGGCGCATGTGTCCGCCGGGATCTCCATCTTGCAAACGCCTCGCCAGGATCTGATCAAGAGCGGTTCCAGAAACGACGCCCAGATGGCCAAGTTTGGAGACCGCCTGCGCCAGGCGCCAATTTGAAACACCTGCGCCCATGCCGCCTTGAATAATTTTCGGATAATCGCTCATACACTTATTATTCCCACGCCGGAAGAAATCCTGTTGTAACACTTTTGTAATTGTAAACCGGTTAATTCCAGGAGAGATGTGATGAGCGTCACGGTCTAAGTGGCGCGGGCTTCAGCCTGCGGGGTTTAGTCCTTGCATGGCCTAATTTAACAGGATTCGTCTTTGCATGTACGAAACCGCAGACGGCTACCCGTCGGAACACTCAGGATAAAAAGCCGGAGCTACTCTGATGAGCAAGTCGTAGGCGCTCAATTCAACATGCGCCGCGCGCTCTCCAGCCCGGCACGCGCAAGAGCATACCGAGGCTCGATGTTCAGCGACTCCTGAAAAAGTTCGCGGGCACGATTGATCAGCCCTTTGTGAAGATAAACCCGTCCGAGGTTGTAGTAAGGAAAGTGTCGTGGATCGTAGCGTTTCGCTTTCATGGCCTGCTCGAGCCAGGGAATCGCTTCATCGTGGCGATTGAGGTCGATCAGGTACACGCCAATGTCGTTATAAGGATTTCCGAAATCAGGATCGATTTGAATGGCGCGCTTGCATTCCGCAATCGCTTCTTCGATTTTTCCCTGGAAATGATAGGTCCAGCCAAGGAACGTGTAAGCCTCCGCCGTAGGGAACAGCTCGATGGACCCGAGATAAAGCTCGATGGCGCGATCGAGTTCTCCCGCCATCTGCGCGGCAAACGCATCCTGGAACCTCTGCCGCGCTTCTCTTTCCCGTTCTGACGACATGGGCCATTTAGACCACAGCGCCTGGGGCCTGTCAATGATGCGTCCGCGGTGGCGAAGCGTTCGATCTGATTGCGTGCTGAGCACGCGAGAACGAGTGCCCGGTCAAAATGCAGGCAGCCGCTACGAAAGCAAGCATCGCCTCGAACAACTACATTTTCGAAGCGCCGAACCCGTCGATCTGCACATCGAGCTGATGATTGATTCGAATGCCGTAGATGCCGTCGGTCTTCGCAGCGGCTCCGGTTTTGGGCAGCGAAGTGACAACCGTGCCGTTAATCACGAAATCGATTTTGTCGGCCTTCACGCGCACTTCCAGATTATTGGTGGCCGATCCGCTGGAATCGGGTTTTTTCACAACGTCGCTCGGAGTCTTTTGTGAAATGCCTTGCGTACCGGTGCCGTCGCGCCGTTTGATCAGGTACGTCCCGTCATCCGTGATCATGAAATACGTGTAGCTTTGTCCCGCACCTTCCAGCGCGGCGCCGCCAAAAATCAGGCCGTAATATTCCGAGTAGCCGGTCGATTTGATCAGCTTAAAAGTTCCTTTGAGTGTGTAATTCCCGGACATCGTATTCGCCGGATTCCAGTAAATCGCGGCCATCGGATTTACGGCATGGAAGCCCGACCCGCTTACCGTAAATTTATCGGCGCCGGGCGCATCCGGGTCGGAGGCTTCCGCGCTGTGATCCGTGTGAATTTTCCAGCCTTTCGGCGCCTGCGCAAACGCCGGCGCGGTGGCGAGCAGCGCGGCCAAGGTCAACCCAATAAAATATTTCATCTACGTTCCTCCTCAGGAGTGACTTGGCTAGATCATACCCCTTTCGTTAGCGGATTTGGCAATCCGGTTTTTTCCGGTGGATTGCACCTTGCGGGACCCAGTAGCGCAGCACCACTACTGGCTGGTGCAATTTGCGAAACGCACACAGGCAAGAGTGCCTGTGCTACTCAGACATTCGCCAAACGATTTTTCCGCAGCCTGTTTAGCTGTAGCGGTTCAAGTTTGCGATTCTCACGCTCTCGCCAAAATCTGCCCGCCTGAACGCGGGCGCTACATCTTGTTTTCGGCGCATGCTAGAATTCTGGCGTGTCCAAACAAATCGTTCTTCCTGCCCGCACAATCAGCGGCTCTCTCGAAGTTCCCGGCGACAAATCCATTTCTCATCGATATGCAATGCTCGCATCCCTTGCAGAGGGCCCGAGCGAACTCACCCATTTTTCCGCCGCAGCCGATTGCCGCAGCACGCTCGATTGCTTCTCGCGCCTGGGCGTAAAAATAGACATCGAGGGCGACAAAGTGCGTGTTGCAGGTGTGGGACTGGACGGCCTGCGCAAGACGCGCCGCACGCTGGATGCAGGCAATTCCGGCTCGACCATGCGCATGATCGCAGGAATACTTGCAGGGCAGGACTTCAAATCGACCGTCGACGGCGACGGCTCGCTCCGGCGCCGCCCGATGCGCCGCATCATGGGTCCGCTCACGCAGATGGGCGCACGCATTCACTCTCGCGAAGGCGGCTTTCCTCCGCTAAAGATTGACGGCACGAAACTAACGCCCATCGATTATGTGCTGCCCGTGGCCAGCGCGCAGGTGAAATCCGCCGTGCTTCTTGCGGGAATGTTCGCTGACGGTATTTCGTCAGTAACGGAACCTGTTCGAACGCGTGATCATACGGAATTGGCTCTCGCCGAGTTCGGCGCGCGCATCGACCACGAAGGCCGCACGGTTCGAATTCACGGGCAGCCACGCTTGAAGGGTCGCACTCTGGCGGTCCCCGGCGACCTATCGTCAGCTGTATTTTTTTTGACTGCGGCGTTGATTCTCCCGGAATCGAACCTGGTAATTCAGAATGTCGGTCTAAATCCCACACGCTCGGCCGTGCTGGATGTTCTCGGTTCGATGGGCGCGCCGATTAACCTCGTTTCCATTCGCAGCGACCATGGCGAACTGGTCGGCGACGTTTCGATCCAGCATCAGCCGTTGAAAGGCGGTTCGATCGAGGGCGACGCAATTGCTCAGCTGATTGACGAACTGCCCGCAATCGCCGTCCTCGGTCCGTATACCGAGGTGGGAATCGAGATTCGCAACGCGGCGGAGCTTCGCGTCAAGGAAAGCGACCGCATCGCGGTGCTGGCGGAAAATTTGCGGCGCATGGGCGCGCAGGTGGAGGAGTTGCCTGACGGCTTGCGCGTTGCGGGCCGCTCAGCGGGGCGCCTGCATGGGGCGGAGATTGAGCCGCACGGCGATCATCGCATGGCCATGGCCTTCGCTGTGGCTGCGCTGGGCGCGGAAGGCGAAACCGTGATCCGCGATGCGGAATGTGCGGCGGTATCGTATCCGGAGTTCTTTTCGACCCTCGAACGCATGGTTGAGCGGTAGGTTTTTGTGCCGCGGGGAGTCAGCCGGCCGGGGTGGCCCTTGCAAGGCCGTAACCCCGCAGGCTGAAGCCCGCGCTACTCAAAGCCGCGCCACAAAAAGCCGAATGTTCACAATCTTCTATTTTAATGGTAGCAAAGGACATACTAACTATTGAGATTGTGAGCGGTGCTCCTCGTATTGACACCTAGTTGCGATAGCGGTTAACCTCGCGTGCGGATGAGTGGAAGACTTCGGCGGATACTAATTGCAATATTAATTTTGGCGGCTGTCGTGGCGATAGCCTACCAGTCTCGCCACAAAATTCATTTGGCGGACTTCACCTGGAATAAATTTGTCGCCAGTGTCGGCCAGGCCAATATCTTTCTTCTTTTTCTTTGCCTCGTTGGAATTTACGGATGCTACGCACTCCGCGCGGTTCGCTGGCAGCGCTTCTGCAAATACGTTGGCCCCACGAATTTTCTGAACACCTATGCCGGAACTCTGATGGGATTCGCAGCGATTTTCGTTCTGGGTCGCGCCGGCGAGCCTGTTCGGCCGTTGCTCCTGGCCCGCAAAGAACGCCTCCCGGTTTCAAGCCTGTTTGGCATTTTCTTTCTGGAGCGCTTTTGCGATTTCGCGGCGGCGGCCGCGTTGGCGTGCCTCTCCCTGCTTGTATTTCCAAATCGATTGTCAGATGCCGGCGCGGACATGGGTTGGGTGGAAAGCGCGCGGCACGGCGGGTGGCTGCTGCTGGCCGCGATGACCGCTCTGATCGTGATGCTCGTTGTGTACCGGCTGCACGGTGCAGCCATCCTCGATCGCATCCTGGCGCGCTGGCGCGACGCGGGCGGGTTTCGCAGCCGCTTTGCTTCGGGTATTACCGGCATTAGCGAGGGTTTACAGGCAATTCGAACGACGTCGGACCTGTTGGCTGCCATTTTCTACACTGCGGCTCACTGGGTGCTCGCTACGCTGATTTACCTGGGCGTAGCCAAAGCGTTCGGCGCTTCCTTCATGCATTCGGACATGAATTTTTCGGGTGCGATGCTTTTGCTGGCCGTCACGCTCGTCGGTTCGGTGTTGCAGCTACCCGGAGTGGGCGGCGGCGCGCAAATCGCCAGTTTTATCGGCCTGACCAAGATCTTTGGAGTTGAGCAGGAGCCTGCCGCAGCCATGGCCGTGGTGCTCTGGCTCATCACGTTTGCCGGGGGAACCCTGGCCGGCATTCCACTGCTGATTCACGAAGGAATGTCCGTGGGTGAATTGCGCCAACTGGCGCGAGCCGAAGCGGAAGCGGAAGAATCGGGCAAGCATATCGCGGTCACGGAAAACAATGGCGTCAGCCCTTCTTCGCGCGCGGCGAAAGCCAAGCCGCTGGAAGAGAAGCCATAGTGAAATGTCCTTTTTGTTCGGTGATGGAAGACAAGGTCATTGATTCACGCGAGGGCCGCGCCGGCGACCTGATCCGACGCCGGCGCGAATGCCTGAAGTGCGGGCGGCGCTATACCACCTACGAACGCATCGACGAAATTCCCTACATGGTCATCAAGAAAGATGGCCGCCGCGAACGATTCGACCGCCAGAAAATTTTGCAGGGATTGCTGAAATCATGCGAAAAGCGGCCGGTGGCGACCGCGAAGCTGGAAGCGCTGGTGGATGAGGTTGAACGATTCGTGCACGAAGCGCCCGAGCGCGAGCGGAAGACGAGCGAGGTCGGCGAACTTCTGATGAACCGCATCAAGAAGCTGGATAAGGTTGCTTACGTGCGATTCGCTTCCGTGTATCTGGATTTTAAGGATGTGAAGGAATTCATGTCTGAATTAAAAGGTTTGTTAAAAGATCGCTCCAAGAAATAGCCCTGCCTC
>DASRQU010000047.1:0-21656 GCA_035696345.1 Candidatus Acidiferrales bacterium | reverse complement strand
CGGCGGCTGGGATATTTTTCCGGACAGCGCATATGAAGCCGCGAAAAATGCCGCAGTGCTCAGTAACGAACATCTAGCCGAATCCAAGAAGTTCCTGAGCAAAATCAAGCCGATGAAGGCCGCGTTCGACCAGAACTACGTGAAGAAATTAAGTGGCACGCACGTAAAAAAGGGCCGCAATAAATATGACCTGGCCATGCAGATCAAGGCCGATATTCAGAATTTTCAGAAGAAAAATAGAGTGTCACGCACCGTGGTGATCTGGTGCGGCTCTACGGAAATTTTCCTGAAGCCGCATGCGGTGTATGAAACACCGGAAAAATTCGAGGCTGCGATGAAGGAAAATCATCCAGCCATCGCGCCCTCCATGCTCTACGCATGGGCCGCGATCACGAGCGGCGTACCTTTCGCCAACGGCGCTCCCAACTTGACGGTCGACGTCCCAGCTATGGTCACTTTGGCGAAACAGCACGGCGTACCCATTTGTGGAAAAGATTTCAAGACAGGTCAGACCTTGATGAAGACGATTCTCGCGCCCGGCTTCAAGGCTCGCCTGCTCGGAATGAACGGTTGGTTCTCAACGAACATTTTGGGAAATCGCGACGGCGAAGTGTTGGACGATCCCGAATCATTCAAGACCAAGGAAGAATCAAAGCTCGGGGTGCTCGAGTTTATTCTGCAGCCTAAGTTGTACCCGACCTTGTACGGCCAGATTCACCACAAGGTTCGCATCAACTACTATCCACCACGCGGCGACAACAAAGAAGGCTGGGACAACATCGATATTTTCGGCTGGCTCGGCTACCAAATGCAGATCAAGGTCGACTTCCTGTGCCGCGATTCGATTCTCGCGGCGCCGATCGTGCTGGACCTCGTACTCTTCCTCGATCTCGCGAAGCGCGCTGGGATGCGCGGCATCCAGGAGTGGCTCAGCTTCTATTTCAAATCGCCCATGTGCGCGCCAGAGCTATATCCCGAGCACGACTTGTTCATTCAATCGATGAAGTTAAAAAATACTCTGCGTTGGATGATGGGCGAAGATCTGATCACTCATCTCGGCCAGGAATATTACGACTAGCGATTGAAGTTCGTTCGCAGGTCGATTGAAAAGTAGTTCCACAATTCAGAAGGACAAAACATCGAAACCCACCGCTTCCAGCGGTGGGTTTCGATTTTAAGGACGACGTTCTATGAATCGAATCGCTCGCGTTTCGTTTTGAAATTAAAGCGAATATTTCCCGCGCTGGATATGTCCTATGGGCGCGCGGTGTGTTATTCTCTCCCATTCGCACTGTTGCAGTGACATTCCACAGAGGAAAATTGACATGAAGCCATCGTATAACGGCAGGGCCATTCCGTCTGACGGGAAGGCAATTCAATACGTCGACGGAAAATTCGCAATTCCTGACAATCCGATTATTCCTTACATTGAAGGCGACGGAACGGGCCGCGACATCTGGAAAGCATCGCAGCGCGTATTCGATGCTGCCGTGGAGATTGTGTATGGCGGCAAGCGAAAGATTTCTTGGTTCGAAGTTTTTGCCGGGGAAAAAGCATATAACGAATTCAAACAGTGGCTGCCGGATGAAACGGTTGAAGCTGTGCGCGATTTCCGCATTTCCATTAAAGGGCCGCTGACGACTCCTGTGGGCGGCGGCATTCGCTCGCTTAACGTCGCGCTGCGCCAGATGCTTGACCTCTATGCCTGCGTGCGCCCCGTGCGATATTTCCAGGGTGTGGCTTCCCCCGTGAAGCACCCCGAGCGCATGGACGTAGTGATCTATCGAGAAAACACGGAAGATGTTTACATCGGCATCGAGTGGAAGTCCGGCACGCCGGAAGTAAAGAAACTTATCGAATTTCTGAACAAAGACATGCTGGGCAGTGGAAAAAAACAAATACGCACGGATTCTTCCATTGCAATCAAGCCGATGTCTCCATTTGGCACGAAGCGCTTGATTCGCCGTGCGATTGAATTTGCGCTCGAAAACAACAAGCGCGTCGTGACCATGATGCACAAGGGCAACATCCAGAAATTTACCGAAGGCTCGTTCCGCGACTGGGGATACGAGCTGGCCGTCGACGAATTTCGCGCGCAGACCGTCACCGAACGCGAGACCTGGATTCTGGGCAACAAAGATAAGGATCCCAACCTAACTGTCGAGCAGAACGCGGCGATGATCGAACCAGGCATGGAGCAGGCCACCGAAGCGTTCCGCAAAACGGTGATCGACGAAGTGAAATCGGTGCTCGACAAGATTTACGCAACCCACGGTCAAGGCAAGTGGAAACAAAAGCTGCTCATCAACGACCGAATTGCCGACTCAATTTTCCAGCAGGTCATCACACGCGCCGATGAATACCAAGTAATCGCCGCTCCCAACCTGAACGGCGATTACATTTCAGACGCCTGCGCTGCGCAAGTCGGCGGCCTGGGTATGGCGCCCGGCGCGAACATCGGAGACGGCTATGGCTGCTTCGAGGCCACGCACGGTACCGCGCCGAAGTATGCGGACAAGAACGTGATCAATCCCAGCTCCGTGATGCTCTCCGGTGTGATGATGTTTGATTTCATGGGCTGGAAAGAAGTGGGCAAGCTGATCGAATCCGGCATCGAACACACGATCGGGCAGAAGAAAGTAACGTACGACCTCGAGCGAATGATGGAAGGCGCAACGAAGCTGGGCACCGCGGAATTTGCCAGCGCCATCATCGAGAACATGAAGTTCCTGGCGGTGGCGAAGTAGGTTTCGAAGAAAGTCTTACGATCGCGGCGCATTGTAGGGGCACGATTTACAGTAAACGTTCACCGTGAACGGCATGCCGTACGCCCAGAGTTGGCAGGCAATCCTGCCGCGAATTATTTTCATTCTGAAAAATACAGGAGAAGGTACCCATGCGGAAGAAAGTTACGGTTGTAGGCGGCGGATTTGTGGGATCGACAACGGCTCAGCGCATTGTGGATTTAGAACTGGCCGATGTGGTCCTGACCGATATTCTGGAGGGCTCGCCCGCGGGCAAAGCGCTGGATATGGTGGAGTCCACTCCGATAACAGGTTCGGATGCGCACGTCACCGGCATTTCCACCGGGTCTGGAGATTACAAGGAAACCGCCAACAGCGACATCGTTGTGGTGACAGCAGGTTTTCCACGCAAGCCGGGCATGAGCCGCGACGATCTTTTGAAGGCCAATTATGACGTCGTGAAAGCTGTCGTCGAGCAAATTGCAAAATATTCGCCGAACGCGATCCTGATTCTGGTTACAAATCCGCTGGATGCGATGGTGCAGGCTGCGTTTAAGGTGAGCGGGTTCTCGAAGAACCGCGTGCTGGGCATGGCGGGCGTACTGGATTCCGCGCGTATGAGCTCGTTCGTGGCGATGGAGCTGGGAGTTTCGGTGGAAAACGTAAATTCTTTCGTGCTCGGTGGACACGGCGACGACATGGTGCCGCTGCCCCGCTACTCAACCGTGGCCGGCATTCCCCTGCCCGACCTGCTTCCACCGGACCGCATTGCCGCCATCGTAGAACGCACGCGAAAGGGCGGAGCGGAAATCGTCAATTTGCTGAAGACCGGCTCCGCGTACTACGCGCCTTCCGCCGCCGTTGTCGAAATGGTGGAAGCGATTCTCAAGGACAAGAAAAAAATTCTGCCCTGCGCCGCGTACCTCGAAGGAGAGTACGGCATCAAGGGCCTCTACGTCGGCGTACCCGTAAAGCTGGGCGCGCGCGGCATCGAGCAAATCATCGAAATTAAACTGACCGCTGAAGAAAAAGCCGCACTCGATAAGTCCGCCGCGTCAGTCCGGGAGCTGGTAACAATTCTGGGCGTCGCCTAGTCTTTAAGTAGCGCGGGCTTCAGCCTGCGGGTTTAAATGAGCGATCGCTCAAATAAATTCGCAATCTGAAGCCCGCTTTATTTCCATTTCTGAACTATTTTTTCAACGCTTGAACCGACAACCTACTTCGCCGGAGCCGCCGCAGGCGCCGCACCAGCAGGAGCCGCAGGCGGCACAATCGCCGCAGTCTTTATGCTATCCAGCAACGGGAAACCCTTCATCAAGTAAGCCCGCCCTTCATTGCCGACCCGGCCCTGATCCGGACCGTGCCCGTCGGGAGCGCCCTCGCCGTAGCCGCTGTAGAATTTGTCGACGACTTCCATACCATCAGTCACTTGCCCAAATGGCGTGAAGCCCATCTTGTCGAGTGCCAGGTTGTTTCCATAGTTTATAAAAACCTGCGTGGTCCTGGTGTTCGGCCCGGCAGTGGCGAACGTGATGTATCCGCGCATGTTGTGCTGCACGAGTGGATCATCTTTAATGGCGGCCTTCTCCCACGCGTTCGAAACTTGGGGATACGCGCTCAGCCCAAACTGCGCCATAAAGCCGGACAAAACCCGGAAGAAGCTCGCACCATCGTAATAATGATGGCGTACCAAATTGTAAAAGCGATCCGCGCCGTTCGGCGCCCACGCACGCGTCACGTGCACAGTGAAGTCGCCCTGCGTGGTCTCAAATTTTACGTCGTATTCAGCCGGAGCTCTCGCAATCAGCGTTGCGGGGTGCAGCAATGCGGGATCGAAAGGCCCTTTGGACACAGGAGCTTTCGCGGCCGGCGCTTTTCCGGGCGTAGTCGGTTTCTTCGCAGGTGCGGGCGTCTGCGCCTCAGCGCCGAGCGAAAAGATTGTGCAGGCACAAGCGAGGAGTGCAAGTTTTGAGGTGTAGCGCATTTTCAATTTCTCCATTTGGTTGGGGCGCTGCATATTATGCCGCGGTTTTTTCAGAAAATCAGCAATAAGTCTGCTGCTCTTAATAGCACGGGCTTCAGCCTCGGGGGGTTAGGCCTTGCAAAGACTAAATTCTACAAGCTGAAGCCTGTGCTACTGCAACCATAACCCTCAGCGTGTTCTCTCCGAGAATTTTCTTAATGTCAGACTCCGAGTATCCGCGCCGCACAAGGCCTTCGGTGATTCGCGGGAACTTAGACGCGTCTTCCAGTCCTGCGGGCATGAAGGCCCCGTCGAAGTCTGAGCCGAGTCCGACATGATCCGTCCCAACAAGCTGCACGGCATGATCGACATGCTCCAGAATTTTTTCCCACCTTACCGTCGGTAATTTTCCCACACGGATCAGCTCGTCATTCACACGCTGCCATTCTATGAATTTTCGCGCTTCGTTTTCGCCAAAATTATTATTGATTGCGTTTTCTCTAATGTCGATTTCGGAGCTATAAGCTCTGCTCGCGTTCGCGTACTCCTGGCTCAGGAATCCGTCATGAAATGCAATATGAATCACGCCGCCTTGCGAGGCGAGTGCACGGATCATCGCATCATCAAGGTTGCGAGCATGGTCGCATAGCGCGCGGCAACACGAATGCGACGCGATGACCGGAGCTGTCGAGGTTCGCAGTACATCATAAAACGTGGCGTCTGAGACGTGAGAAACATCCACAACCATTCCCAGGCGGTTCATCTCCCGGATTACTTCCCTGCCGAAGTCCGTTAGTCCATTGTGCCGTGGAGCGGCTTTGGAGGAGTCGGCCCATTCCGTTGCCGCGTTGTGTGTTAGCGTCATGTAGCGTACGCCGCGCGCATAATATTCGCGCAGGATTTCCAAGCTGCTGTCGATCGCGTGCCCGCCCTCAATCCCCAACAGCACGGCGATTTTCCCTTCGGTTCGCGCCGCGCGCACTTCTTCAACCGTGGTGGCGAGCGTCAGATCGGAGGAATGCATTTTGATCTGCGTCAGCGTGGCATCAAGCAAATCGCGCGCACGCTTCGTGGCGGCGCTGCCGGTAATCTGAATCGGCACCCACATCGCAAAGAAAATCGCGCCGATGCCGCCCTCGCGCAACCGGGGAATATCGACACAGCCGTCCAGATCGCGCTTCGCTAAATCAAATTTGTCGAACAATAGTCGCTGGGGAGTATCGACGTGCGTGTCTAATACCAAGCTGGAAAAATGAATCTGGCGTGCGCGCTCGGAGAGGTCTTCGTTGTTCATGAAGGTCTGCGGGTTTTGTGGCATAGGCTTCAGGCTGTGGGGTTTCGTTCTAGCAAGCACCAAATTCCACAGGCTGAAGCCTATGCCACGTCTACGGTTTTGGTACTTGCAAGGCCTAAACCCCGCAGGCTGAAGCACGCGACACAAAAAACAACCAGAACCAATCGCGTTAATCGCCGCGGCGGTGCAATGTCGCGTGAATCAGATCACGGTTCATGCGGCCGATAAACTCCAGCGGAATTTTCTTGGGGCACACGGCTTCGCACTCGCCGTGATTCGTGCAGCTGCCGAACTGTTCCTCGGACATTTGCGCAACCATGTCCGCGGTGCGCTCATCACGCTGCGGCTGCCCTTGGGGCAAGGAATTAAGATGCACAATTTTCGCCGCGGTGAACAGCATGGCCGAAGCGTTGGGGCAAGCCGCGACGCACGCGCCGCAGCCGATGCAAGCTGCCGCATCCATCGCGCGATCCGCCGCTTCCTTCGCGACGAGCACGGCCCGCGCGTCAGGCGCAACGCCCGTAGGCACGGTAATGAAACCGCCAGCCTGAATAATGCGGTCGAACGCCGAGCGGTCCACAGCCAAATCGCGCAGCACGGGAAAAGCCTTCGCGCGCCACGGTTCCAGTGTAAGTGAATCGCCATCCTTGAAAAATCTCATCGACAACTGGCACACCGTCGTGCCGCGATGCCCGCCGTGCGCCACGCCGTTAATCAAAAATCCACACATACCGCAAATACCCTCGCGGCAATCGTGATCGAACGCCACGGGCGCTTCGCCCTTGGCCTGCAAATCTTCATTGAGCAAATCCAGCATCTCTAGGAAAGACATATCGGGCGTAACATTCTGTACCGGATAGGTCACGAACTTCCCTGCCGACTTCGCGTCCTGCTGCCGCCAAACTTTTATTGTGAGGTTCATAACTACTTGTAACTCCTCTGGGCAAGGTGAACGTGCTCGAAGGTCAGCGGCTCTTGATGCAGCTCCCACTGATCGCCTTCGCCCTTCCATTCCCATGCTGATACGAACGAGAACCGGTCGTCATCGCGCAGCGCTTCGCCATCCGGCGTCTGGCTTTCCACCCGGAAATGCCCGCCGCAGGATTCTTCGCGTTCCAGAGCGTCGAGGCACATCAGCTCGCCAAGTTCCAGAAAATCCGCAACGCGCCCGGCCTTTTCCAGCGATTGGTTGAGTTCTGCTCCGGAGCCGATGATTTTCAAATTGCTCCAGAATTCCTCGCGCAGCTGCGGAATCTTTACCAGATTTTCGCGCAAACCATCCGCCGAGCGGGCCATTCCGCAATTGCCCCAGATCAACTTGCCGAGTTCTTTGTGGAAGGAATCAACTGTGCGATTGCCGTTGATGCTCAGCAGGCGATTGATGCGCTCATTGACTTGGTTCTTAACCACATCAAATTCCGGGTGCGAAGTGTCGACTTTTTCCAGCGAATTCGACGCGATGTAGTTGGGTATCGTGTACGGAAGAATGAAGTATCCGTCCGCGAGGCCCTGCATCAGCGCGCTCGCGCCCAGGCGATTTGCGCCGTGGTCGGAGAAATTCGCTTCCCCGGCGACAAACAAGCCAGGAATGGTGGACATCAGCTGGTAATCAACCCACAGTCCACCCATTGTGTAATGAACCGCGGGATAAATGCGCATCGGACTTTTGTATGCGTTTTCGCCGGTAATCTCTTCGTACATGTCGAAGAGGTTGCCGTATTTTTCGCGGACGACTGCTTCGGTCAAGCGGCGAATGGCGTCAGCAAAATCCAGATACACGCCCTGGCCGCCGGGCCCAACGCCGCGGCCGTCGTCGCAGACTTCTTTCGCCGCGCGCGAAGCAACGTCACGTGGCACGAGGTTTCCAAAACTCGGATAGCGCCGCTCGAGATAATAGTCACGCTCATCCTCCGGAATCTGCGACGGCGGACGTGTATCGCCGCTTTTCTTCGGGACCCAAACGCGTCCGTCATTGCGCAGCGATTCGGACATCAGCGTGAGTTTGGATTGATTTTCGTTGCTCACGGGAATGCACGTCGGATGAATCTGCGTGAAGCAAGGATTGCCGAAAAATGCGCCGCGCCGGTGCGCGCGCCAGATGGCCGTGGTGTTGCAGCCCTTCGCGTTCGTAGAAAGATAAAAGACGTTGCCGTAGCCGCCCGTCGCAAGCACGACGCAATCCGCCGCGAACGTTTCGATCTCGCCAGTCAGAAGATTGCGCGTCACGATGCCGCGAGCGCGGCCGTTAACGACCACGACGTCGAGCATCTCGCTGCGCGTGTGCATTTTTACTGCGCCGGTGGCGATCTGCTCTTCCAGGCCCTGATACGCTCCGAGGAGAAGCTGCTGCCCCGTCTGTCCACGCGCGTAAAACGTACGCGATACCTGCACGCCGCCGAACGAACGTGTGTCCAGCAACCCGCCGTACTCTCGCGCGAACGGAACGCCTTGTGCGACACACTGGTCGATAATGTTTACGCTGATTTGCGCGAGGCGAAACACGTTGGCTTCGCGCGCGCGAAAATCGCCGCCCTTCACCGTGTCGTAAAACAGGCGGTGAATGCTGTCGCCATCGTTGCGATAGTTTTTCGCCGCGTTGATGCCGCCCTGCGCGGCGATCGAGTGCGCGCGGCGCGGGCTGTCCTGAAAGCAGAAGCAGTGTACGTTGTAGCCCTGCTGGCCAAGCGACGCGGCCGCCGACGCGCCGGCAAGTCCCGAGCCCACGATAATCACCGTGTGCTTGCGGCGGTTCGCCGGATTTACAAGCTTCATCTCAAAGCGGGATTTTCCCCACTTCTGTTCAATTGGTCCGGACGGTATATGTGAATCGAGCATTTCTCTCCAGTGTGGCGGTGTCGCACGTGCAGGGGCACGACGTGTCGTGCCTCTACTTTTAGCGCACCCAGCCCGCAAGCACCGATATCGGTACCGAGATAAATCCAACAAAAATAATCAGAGCAATCACTCGGGAAATGGCACGCAGCATCTTGGTATTCGTCAGATTCACCCAGCCAAGAGTCTGCAAACCGCTCCATATCCCATGATCGAGATGCAGGCACAGCGCGAACATCGCCACGATGTAAAACAGCGAAATGGGCACAACTTGAAAAGCAGCGACGACGTTTTGGTAAACGGCCAAATGTTCAAACTGTCCCGGCTGAAAACCAACCACGCCACCTGTCAAATGAAACAGGTGGAACACGATGAAAATCGCCAGCAGCACGCCGCCCCAGCGCATGGTCAACGCGCCCCACGAAGTTTCCACATTCTTCTTCGTGCCGTAGCCTACCGGGCGCGCATGGCGGTTCATGATCGTGAGTTGCGTGGCCGCAACAATATGCAAGAACACGCTCAGCAGCAGCACGCCGCGCACAAGCCACAAGAGTTGCCCGTAGCCCAACTCCGGATATCCCACCGTGCGTAGGAAGCGCGAATACGCGTTAATCTCATCCGGTCCCGAGAATATTTTTAAATTGCCAACCATGTGGGAGATTACAAAAAGGACCAGCACCGCCCCGGTCACGGCCATCACGGCTTTTTTGCCGATGACGCTGTTCCAGAGAAGGATAAGGCGATTGGGAGCCGCTTTTGTATCCGCCGTCGTATCTGTCATTGCTGAACTCCTGAATTTATTTCCGTGGCTTGCTTTGCGCCTCACGCGTTGCGGCGCACCCTGCTCATCGCGACACACCCTGCGCATCCCTGCCCGTCAGCCGTCCATAATTTCTATGGCAGTTTCTGTAACTTCTTGAAGGGATTGGCCCGTGGGAAAATTAGGCGATGTCGAAAATCCACTTCGATCGCTGACATTCCGGCTCCGATGAACTTGAAAACTCAGTATAGGTAATTCCTGCTCCATTTTCAATGGCGATGATATTGGATTGGCCACACGGCTCACAACGCCCCGAATTGTTTTAGTCACGTTTTCGGTATAATCGCGTTGGCCCCCTCTACTGGAGAAACCGTTCATGGTGGATCAACAAGTTGCGGATTTGGACGCGCTCGTCGAAGAACTTGAAAAGAGCGCCACAGCGCCCGATTCCGAAGCCTTGCTCAAACTGGCGAATATTCTGGCCAAACCTTTTGACGTGAAAACGGACGAGGTTGCCGTCTTCAAACTCGTTCCCAAGTATAAGAGTTTAAAATTTGTGATTCCCGAAAAACTGACTCCCGTGGGAACGATTCCCCTCACCAGCACAACGGCCCTAGCTGCGCGCACTGCGCGGGACCGCAAGGGCGAACTTGCCAACAATTTTGGCACGTCCCGCCATGCGAATGTGTTTGAAGCTGTTCCCCTGGGACGCGCCCCGAGCGAAATGATTCAGAAAATTATAAGCGCGCCCATCCTGGACGGCAAAGCCATTCACGGAGTTGTGCAGATTTGCCGCAAGGCCGGCACGCTGGCCGGCGCAGGCCCTGATTTTACGCAGAAAGATCTTCGCGCACTCGCCGCCCTTTCGCCCATGCTGGATCGCTTCCTCAGACTCTGCAAAATTGATTAATGGGCTCACGTGGCGCGGGGTTTCACAGGTTGCGGCAAAAGAAAAAACCGTCATTCCGGCGGCATCCATTTTGCCGAGGAATCTCTCTTTCTCTGGGACTGCCATCGGAATGACGATCAATCCTCAAGTAGCACAGGCACTCTTGCCTGTGTGCATTTTGCAAAACCCACACAGGCAAGAGTGCCTGTGCTACTCAAACATCGCCCGAACCATTTTTCCGAATGTCTCTGTTCTTCACAAGTTGCCTGCAATCTTGCGCTTCGGCAGGGAAAGTAATTGACACACGTGCCTGTTCTTGTTACTTTTCCGCACGCACTAAAAATGAGCAAAAATTTCTCAGAAGTCACTTTGTCGTAGGAGGCAGCGCACTCCCGCACCCTCATGGCGTTCGTCGCGAAAAAGATTTACCTGACAAAAGGTGTTGGCAAACATCGAGAACGGCTTTCCAGCTTTGAATTGGCACTGCGCAGCGCGGGTATCGCCGCGTGCAACATCGTGCGCGTATCATCCATCTTCCCCCCGAATTGCAAGCTGATATCGCGCGCCGAGGGCCTGAAACACTTGAAGCCCGGGCAAGTCGCATTCACCGTAATCAGCGAAAATTCCACGCGCGAGGCGCACCGCCTGATCGCCGCGGGTATCGGCCTGGCACTCCCCGCCGATAAATCGATGTACGGCTACTTGTCCGAGCACCACTCCTTCGGCGAAACCGAAGAAGTCGCCGGCGAATACACCGAAGAGCTCGCCGCCGAAATGCTCGCGACCACTTTGAACGTGGAATTCGACCCCGATCTATCCTGGGACGAGAAAAAAGAAGTTTACCGAATCTCCAACAAAATCGTCCGCACCATGAACATCACCCAGTCCGCCGTAGGCGACAAGCGCGGCCTGTGGACCACAGTCCTAGCCGCCGCCATCATGATCGGCGAAGACGACTAAACACATCGTTCCTTTACACATAAAGATCAAATGTGTAAGCGCTAGTCGGAACCGATGAGTAAATTTATCCATATCGCCATCGGAATCTTGCCTATTTTTTTAGGCGTTGGTGTGGTTGGCTCCGTAATGGCAATCGCGAAAGCGCGACCCTCGAGACCGGACTTCGATAGGGACGACGCATTCGTACTGATCAAGATTTTTTTGGGCGGGTCGATCGTAATGTGGATTCTCGGGTCGATTTACATCGATTCAGTTAGACCCTAAGTCAGCGAAATACGGTTCGGCATGTGGCTGCGTGCCGCCACCTTTGCGCTCTTCAAATGGTGCGGATTTAGATGCTAGTGCCATCGACGCGCAAAATCTTGGCGAAACTTTCGTGAATTTTAGCAGTTCCAACCAAATCGAAATACCTCGCCTCTTCCAATCAAAACAGTTAATGCTATGATTCCTGCGTGACGCAAAAATTTAAAGTTGGACTCATTCAGATGAGCTGCTCCCTCGATCCGGCGGAGAATCTCGCCAAGATCGAAGCGCGCGTGCGCGAAGCGGCCGTGCGCGGCGCGCAAATTGTCTGCACTCAGGAGCTGTTCCGCTCGCAATACTTCTGCCGCGAAGAAAATGCCGAACTCTTCGACCTGGCCGAACCGATTCCCGGCCCATCCTCCGAAGCGCTGGCGAAACTCGCGCGCGATTTGAAAATTGTAATCGTCGGTTCCCTCTTCGAGCGCCGCGCGGCGGGCATTTATCACAACACGGCCGTGATTCTGGATGCGGACGGGTCGCTCCTCGGAAAATATCGCAAGATGCACATCCCGGACGATCCGCTCTACTACGAAAAATTTTATTTCACTCCGGGCGACCTGGGCTTTCTGAATTTTGACACACGCTATGGCCGCATCGGCGTGCTCGTCTGCTGGGATCAGTGGTATCCGGAAGCGGCGCGTCTCTCCGCTCTCGGCGGCGCGGACATACTTTTCTACCCCACAGCAATCGGCTGGCATCCCTCGGAGAAGCAGGAATTCGGCGCGGCGCAACTCGATGCCTGGCGCACGATTCAGCGCTCCCACGCCATCGCCAACGGCGTGTTCGTCGCCGCCGTGAATCGCGTCGGCTTCGAAGGTTCACCCGAGAGCGGCCTCGAATTTTGGGGACACTCGTTCGTGTCAGACCCCTTTGGCCGCGTGCTCTCAGAAGGCTCCGCAGACAAGGAAGAAATTTTAATTGTCGAATGCGATCCAAAATTGTCGGAAGAAACGCGCCGCAACTGGCCCTTCCTCCGCGACCGCCGCATCGACGCCTACTCCCCCATTCTGAAGCGATGGAACGAGTGAAAATTACCCTGCGCAAATTAAAAAAAAATCACAAACGCACTTCCCAGCCGGAGGCAACGCCCTTCTCCCTCGGCTACCGCATGCCCGCCGAGTGGGAGCCGCACACCGCCACATGGCTCGCCTGGCCGCACGAAAAAACCGACTGGCCCGGAAAATTTGCTCCCATCCCTTGGGTCTACGCGGACATCGTCCGCCACCTCTCGCAAGTGGAGCGAGTGCGCATCGTCGTAAGGGATGCCGCGATGGAGCGCGCGGCGGTGCGCACGCTGAAATCCGCCGGCGCGTATCTTTCCGCCGTCGATTTTTTTCAGGTGCCCACGAACCGTGGATGGATTCGCGATTTCGGCCCCATCTTCGTGCGCAATGCGAAAGGCGAAACCGCTGCAACGAACTGGCATTTCAACGCGTGGGCAAAATACGACGACTGGAAAAATGACGATGCGGCCAACGAAAAACTTGCGCGCAAATTAAAATGGAATGTGTCGACGCCCACGTACCGCGGCCGCCGCGTGGTGCTCGAAGGCGGCAGCATCGATGTGAACGGCCGCGGCACGATGCTCACGACGGAAGAATGTTTACTGAGCCCGATTCAGGCACGCAATCCGGGCGTCTCGGCGAAAGAAATTGCCGCCCTTTTCAAAGACTATTTCGGCATCACAAATCTTCTGTGGCTGAAAAATGGAATTACGGGAGACGACACGCACGGCCATGTGGACGACCTCGCGCGCTTCGTCGATCCAACAACGGTCGTCACCGTCGTCGAAAACGATCCATCGGACGCGAACTATCAGCCACTGCAGGAAAATCTGGCGCTGCTGCGCGAAATGACCGATCAAGACGGACGCCCGCTGCGCATCGAAACACTGCCCATGCCCGACCCAGTCTATTTCGACGAGCAGCGCCTCCCCGCCAGCTACGCCAATTTTTACATCGCGAACCAGCTCGTGCTCGTGCCTACGTTCAACGATCCGCATGACGCAGCGGCGCTCACCAAAATTGCAACTTTATTTCCTGGCCGCAAAATTATAGGAATTTCGTGCTTGGATTTGGTGCTAGGCCTCGGCACTCTGCATTGCATGACGCAGCAAGAGCCAGGCCCTTAAGTGGCATAGGCTTCAGCCAGTGCGGTTTTAGTCCTTGCAAAGATTAAACCCGCACAGGCTGAAGCCTATGCCACATAAACCATCGCCTTCAGCTAAACTCAGGAGCTAGCAATGCACATCTACTCGCTCTACATTCCGCAATCCGTCATCACCTGGATCATTGTCGGCCTGATCGCAGGCTGGCTCGCCGGCACCGTTTCGCGCGGACGCGGCTTCGGCTGCCTGGCTGACATTATTATCGGCATGGTTGGCGCCATCCTCGGCGGATGGATTTTCCTGAAACTCGGAATCCTAGGTGGCGGGTTCATTTACAGCGTCGCGGCGGCTACGGTTGGCGCGGTACTCCTCGTAGGAGTCGCCAGCATATTTTCCGGTGGCAGAAAGTAAGCATCGCAGGCAGCGGTGCGCTTGTTTCCCAGTAGGACAGGCTTCAGCCTGTCTGCTTTTCCGTAGCGTCGAGCAACCTGAACTGTGATTGCGGAAAGGAAGACAGGCTGAAGCCTGTCCTACTAAAACCGTCAGACGATCGCCGACATCACCAGCGCCTCGACTTTGGCATCCAGCGCTAAAGCAGCTTCGAGCAATGGCGCATTTTGCTCCACGGCGATCAGTGACGACGGAAGCACGTACGTCACGTTGCATCCGGCGCCGCCATCGTTTTCCGCGAGCAGCAAATCCGGCGGAACGAAAAGCCCGGCAGTATAGTCATGGCGCAACATCGTGATGGCAACGAGCGGATTGCCAAAAAGCCAGCGCACCATCCTGCGATTCACTTCAAACTTTTGCATCCAGGCCCCGTGATTCATTTCCAAAAAAACCATGAAGCCGCTGTCGCCTTCGTGCGCCTTCACTTTCTTTTCAAACTCTTCGCGGCTGCCTGCTGGATCCACCACCTCGGCCATGGTTATTGTTCCCATGCGAGACCGCAGCTTTCCGAGAACTGCATCAAAACTAAGCGCGCTTTGAAACCGCACGCGTGTACCCTCAAAAGAAATTACTTCCCGCTTGATTGCGGCTTGTGTGGGCATTTTTCTTGTCTCCTGTAAGCGAGCGCTCAACGGACAACGCACGCTGTAAAATTAAATAAATCTGCAGAATGCAGTTCGTTGCGGGTCGCGCCGTTTTCATACGCTCCCGTGTGATAAGATGCTTCGTCACACTTAAAGGACGCGTAAAACATTGGATAAACCTTCACTCTTAGCAATTCCCCTGGGCGGACTGGGCGAGTTCGGCATGAACATGATGGTCCTCCGCACGGGCGACGACATGATTTTGATCGACGCGGGCATGATGTTCCCCGAAGTCGAACTTCTCGGCGTGGACATCGTCATTCCCGACATCACGTACCTTAAGCAGAACAAGCAATTTCTTCGCGCCATTTTGCTCACGCACGGCCACGAAGATCACATCGGCGCGCTGCCCTACATCCTGCGGGATTTACAGGTGCCCATCTACGGCACGCGCTTCACGCTGGCCCTCGTGCACAAGCGCCTCGAAGAGCACGGCTTGCTGGACAAAACAAAATTGTGCGAAGTGATTCCGGGCCGCAGGCTCGAAGTTGGCCCGTTTGAAGTCGAATTCATCAGCGTCACGCACAGCACCATCGATTGCGTCGCGCTCGCGATTCGTACCCCAGTGGGAGTTGTCATCCACACGGGCGATTTCAAAATCGATCAGACTCCGACGGACGGGCAACCCTTCGACATGCATGCCTTCGCGCGCTACGGCGCGGAGGGAGTCCTCGCGCTGTTCAGCGATAGCACAAACGTCGAGCGTCCCGGCTACACACCGTCGGAGCGCACCGTGCGCCCGCGCATCGAGGAACTCACGCGCGCCGCGACGCGAAAAGTGATCGTCTCTTGCTTCGCGTCTTCGATCCCGCGCATCCAGCAGGTCATCGACATCGCCGCTGCCGCGAATCGCAAAATTTCTTTCATCGGCCGCAGCATGGTCGACAACGTCGAAATCGCGCACGGCATGAATCGTCTGCGCATCCCGGACGGCCTCGTCGTGCGCCCGCAGGACATCAATTCGTTCCCGCCGGAAAAAATGATTGTGCTTGTCAGCGGCAGCCAGGCGGAGCCGATGTCTTCCCTCTCGCGCGTTGCAGTCGACAACCACCGCCTTCTTACGCTCGATGAGCGCGACACCGTAATCCTTTCCTCCCGCATCATTCCAGGCAACGAAAAAGCCATTTTCCGCATGCTGGACCACATGTTCCGCAAACGCGCCCTCGTCTATTATGACAATGACGGCGGCACGATTCACGTTTCCGGCCATGCCAGCCAGGAAGAGCAGAAATTGCTCCTCAACCTCGTGCGCCCGCGCTACTTCATTCCGATACACGGCGAATACCGCCAACTCTTCCGCCATTCTGCGCTTGCGCATGCGGTGGGCGCAGTGTCCGAAGAAATTATGCTTATCGAAGACGGCCAGCCGATTGAATTCACGGAAGATCGCGCCCATCGCCGCGAGCCCGTCACAGCAGGCCGCGTGTGCGTCGATTCCGGCTCGCTCGAGGAGATTGAAGAAGTCGTGATCCGCGACCGCAAGCATTTGTCCGAAGATGGCGTCGTCGTGCCCATCATCGCCATCAACAAACACACCGGACAAATTGAGTCGCAGCCCGAAATCGTGACGCGCGGCTTCATGCCCTCCGATAACGTTCCGGAATTGGTCGCCGGAGCGCGCGAAGTTCTATTGCGCACCGTCGAGGGATCGAACGATGAGGAAAAAACGGACTGGGGCGTCATCAAGGAAAAAATTCGAGTGGATTTGCGGCGTTACCTGAAAAAGCAAACCTCCAAGCGTCCTTTGATTCTTCCCGTGATTCTCGAGTTGTGAACGGGCGTCGTGTCCATCCCCGGTTTAGTCTCGCGACCCTACCGAGCCACTGATTTCGACGCACTGGTGGCGATGGACCAAACCTGTTTTTCCAAAACCATCGCCTACGGACGGCGTGAGATGAGAGCCTACCTGCAAGCTCCAGGGTCGCGGTGTATCGTCGCGGAAATTCCAGCTCAGCTGCATCAATCACAAATTTCGGGGTTCATTGCAGGATTTATTCTCACGGAGCGCCGCGACGAATACGCCCACATCATCACCCTCGATGTTTTAGAGAGATTCCGCCGCCGGTCTGTCGGTTCCCTTCTCCTTCAAACCGCCGAACACGAGGCGGTATCCCACCGGGTTCGCAGCATGTATCTGGAAACGGCAACAACGAACAAAGCCGCAATTGCTTTGTGGAAGAAGCATGGCTATCGTGAGAATGGAACAATTGAAAATTATTACGGCCGCGGACAACACGCGTTTGAAATGCAAAAACAACTAGATCGAAAATCCTAACTCAAGGTCTCCACATGACACTTTTGCATGTCGTAATCCTCGCCATCGTGCAAGGCCTCGCCGAACTCTTGCCGGTATCGAGTTCGGCGCACGTGGTGGTATCCGAAAAGCTCATGGGCTTGGATCCCACGGCGCCGGAAATGACGCTGCTGCTCGTGATGCTGCACACGGGCACGATGTTCGCGGTGATCGTCTATTTTTGGAAGCAGTGGGCGAAAACATATTTTCAGAGCGCGGCTGCGTTTAAGACAATCGTCATGCAACTTTTCGTCGCTACCCTGCTGACCGGCATCATCGGTGAAGCGCTAATTAAGGCAATTGAAAAATTTGCATTTCCTGGCGTGGAGCACGGGGAAGTCGAGCAGCTTTTCGGCCGCCTCGATCTGATCGCGCCCGCTCTCGCTGCAGTCGGAGTACTGATTTTGATCGCCGGCTTTTATGAACGAAGTCACCCGTTCACGGGTGACAAGGAAACCGGCGGCCTGGGAATGAAGCAAGCCTCGGTGATCGGCATCGTCCAGGGACTCTGCCTGCCCTTCCGCGGTTTCTCGCGCTCCGGCGCCACGATTTCCGCCGGCCTGCTCGCTGACGTGCAGAAAACGCGCGCAGAAGCCTTCAGCTTCGCGCTCGCCGTTGCGCTCACGCCCGCTGCTGACGGCCGCGAAGTGCTGCGCCTCATGAAAGCCAATCACATCGGCGGCGGTTTGAACCTCGCGTCCGCCATGGTGCCCAGCCTAATCGGCATGGTCTGCGCCTTCATCGCCGGCCTTCTCGCATTGAAATGGCTAAGCAAGTGGCTCGAGAGCGACCGCTGGTACCTCTTCGGAATTTATTGCCTCGCAGCCGCGGTAGCCGTAGGCTATTTGCATCACCTGGGATACTGAGACGCTTTTAAGTGGCATAGGCTTCAGCCTGTGGGGTTTAGTCCTTGCAAGGCCAAAGTTCCACAGGCTGAAGCCTATGCCACGAAAGACTGCAACTCCCTACATCTGCGGCGCGACGCCTTCCACAATAAATATGCGGCTCTTGGCTGATTTCTGCCGAATAGGCCTAATCGCCGAATACGCCGGAGAATCTTCCCACGCCTTAGCTTTTTCAAAACTGTCAAACTGGGCCACCACAAAACGCTTCGGCGCATCGCCTTCCAGCGAGAGGCTTTTCCCGCCGCGCACTATGTAGTGCCCGTTAAATGGCTCCATCGTCCCCGGCGTCTTGTCAGCATATTCCTTGAACGTAGCCGGGTCGCTCACTTCCACTTCCGCAAACACGTAGGCCGGCGCCACTTTCGTTTGCGCCGCGTGCATCGCCGTCATTCCCGCCGCGCCAATGATCGCACCCGTGAGCATACCTAAAATAATTTTGTAATTTGTTTTCATGAAGCGAACCTCCGGTCAGATTTGTTGTGCGCTTGATTTGGTAGGACGGGCTTCGGCCTGTCTTCTTTTGAATTTTTTACATCTCAGCAATAAATCAAAACCAGACAGGCTGAAGCCCGTCCTGCTAAAATCCCCTAATCCAGCGGCTCAACCTTGGCAATTTTTCCCTGATGCACTTCCGCGACCCACACCGCAACCGGCGTCATGGAATTGTCGATATCGATGTGCCGAATATTCTCGTTCACCGTAGGAAGCATATATTCCACGAATTTTTCAGTCTTGTGGTCGAGGCGATCCACCAAGTCCGCGCCCATCCCCGAAGTCCACGCATCCCCGTTCTTATCGACCTTTGCAGGATACGGCCCGAGCCACTTCGTTGGCACCGTCCACTCCTTAAACTTTTCCGTTTTGGGATCGAACATGCCCAGCTTGTCCGCGTAATATTCGCCGAACCACACGCGGTCCTGCGCGTCCACAGAAATGCGCCGCGGCCCGGAATTTAAAGTGGGCGTCTTATACAAAACAACCTTCCCCGTTTTTCCGTCGACCTTCCCGATGTTCCCTCCCACAATATCCGCTATCCAGATATTGGAATGCGAATCGGCAGCCAAACCGTACGTCGAATGCCCGGTGGGCGTCGCGCTGTAACTAAACTGAATGATCCCCGAACTTTTTTCATCAGGCTTATAGTCCGGGAACATCGGGTAATAAGAAACCTTCCCCGTGTCCGGGTCTACTTTAAAAATCATCAGGCTTTCCCCGCCCGGAAACCACGCAGTTCCGTCAGGCGCTGCGGCCACTTGCGGCTGAATGGCGTGCGAGTTGTTGTACTCTGGCGGCACGAGCCACGTCTGAAATTTTTCGGTGCGCGGATCGAATCGCGTGTATCCGCCCTGGCGGAATCGCGGAATCCACAAATAGCCGTCGCGATTGAATTGAATGGACAGCGTGCCCTGCGGAAAATCCGGCTGCAGCGGCGGCATGGTCCATTCCTTCATCTCGCCGGTTTTTGGATCGAGCCGCCCGATCAGCGGCTCGCGGAAATCGTTGTACCAGATCATCCCTTTGCTATCGAGCACAGCGTCGTGCGGCAATCGCCCAGGCTCGGGCTGATCGTATTCTGTAATAATCACGCGAGTGGCGCGGCCCGTTGGGCGCGGCAAAGTTTTCGGTTCGTAGTTCCACTTCGACGTAGCGCTTAAATTAATCGTGGTCAGATATCTCGCGAACGCGTGATCGGGCTGTACGCTCACCGTATAGGGCAACGACACGGGATGCTCGATGACGGCCTGCTCGGAATAACTTCTCATCCGTGCGAACGTGGTGATCCATCCGTCTTCATCGTACGTGCTCTGCACAATCGGCTGCAGCGAGTGGCACGCCGCGCATCGAAACAGTTGATTCTTTTGCGCCTCGGTTCCCGGAACGCTCATGAGCCATTCCGCGCTCGTCAGCTGCGGAATCAGATCTTTCGTTTTCACCAATTTCAAATCCGCCTGCGTCATTTTGCCGGCAGCTAATTCCACGGACACGGAATTGGCGAGGTCGTATCCGACCGCTCGAATATCAATATTGAATTTGCCCGGCGCGAGCCTGTCGGCCGGAAACGAGTAGTGGCCCGCGTGGTCGGTGACTACCGTGACAGCAATCGTCTTCCCTTCTCCCTTCGCGCGTACCAGCACGCCTTCCATCGCGCCTTCGGCCTCTGAAGTGACACGGCCGGCCAGCGCTGCGCCCTGCGCTTTTGCTCCCGGCACGGCAAGAACGTTACACGCGCACAGTCCAAAAATAGTTGCCAGCTGTACGAATTTCAGTCGCATCCCTCGGCCTCAATTTCCCGTTTTTTTAATTGCAAGAAAAGTTTGTAACCGTGTTCCAAAGCCGTTTGCCAGCGTTTCGATTTTGATGCGCATTATACCCGCGTCGCGGCCATCCAAAGCAAGTCGTCCGCTCACGAAACGAGGCCGCTACGAAATTCAACCCAGCACCACCTTCACAGTGCCTGTCGTAACCATCGCACCACTCCCGGTTGATATCTTTCTTGCCACCTGCCACGGCTTTGGTATAGTCGTTTCGTTGCTCGTAGACATCCGAGAGGACCCGCGCGCCAGCGCCCGCGCCCCTACTCTGTGACGGGCTCCTTCCCCTATCCGAGGAGACTTTGTGCGCGTTCTAACCCCAACTGAGAATAATCGCCTTAACGAATTGATTGGTTTTATTGGCATGACGCTTGCGATCCTGACGGCGCTGGCCCTGATTTCCTATAGCCCGCACGATCCGTCGTTCAACGCCTCCGCTGAATCCTATGACGTTCATTCCGCCCGCAACTGGATTGGACCGGTCGGCGCCTATGGCGCGGACCTGCTCTTTCAAGGCTTCGGTTACGCCGCGTTTTTGCTGCCTGTGGGCATGTTCATCATGGGCTCACGCTGGTTCCGCAGCGAAGTGCTGGAATCGCCGGCTGTAAAAATTATCGGCTACACCATGCTCGTGATGATGTTGCCTGCGATGCTCACGCTCTGGCATATCCCGGAAGTGCGCGGCTCCATTCCACCCGGCGGCTTGCTGGGGCACCTCGTGTCGGCGGGATTGCTCGGCGCGTTCAACATGGTTGGCGCGAACCTGGTTGCGCTGGCGATTTTTTTCGTCGCGTTGTTTCTCACCACAAAATTTTCATTCATCGAAACGCATGAAACGATCCGCGGTCCGCTCGCTAAATTAAATGTAGTTACGCCGATCAAAGAACGTTTCGCCTCCTGGCGTGAAGAACGCGAAGAAAAGCGCATGAAAGCGCGCCTGCAAGAAATTAAATCGCAGGGCCGCGCTCCCATCCCGCAACAATCGGTAGCAGAAGTGGATGGCAGCGCCGTGCAGGATCGCGAAGAAAAAGAAGAGGACGAATCCCCCAAGCGGCGCTCCATCATTTTCCATACCGAAGAAAAGAAGCCGCAACCTAAGCAGTCTTCGTCGTCGCCAAAAATCGCCAAGGGCGCAATGAACTATCGCCTGCCCTCCCCTGATTTGCTGCGTCCCGCACCCAAACACGAAAAAATCGAAGA
>DASRQU010000046.1:0-9043 GCA_035696345.1 Candidatus Acidiferrales bacterium | reverse complement strand
TCAGCTGTTCGCAGGCGTTGGCACCGGAACTTTGGAACTTGGAGCGAGGCATCTACCCTAGTTTGAAATATCTCCCACAATCGCGCAGTGAGATTTTGCGAATCCAATAAAGAGCTTGACACTTGTTAAATTTTCCCTTAGAAACAAGAACATGATTCTTTTCGTCCAGAAGGCCGCGCAAAATTGTTGTTCGTGTACATGTTGCGCACATGTGTCTTCTGGCGTAGGGAGGCTGCGAGTCTAGTAGTCCAACTCTAATCGAGTTCCCTCGAACCCACCGCCAGAAGAGATTGGCAGGTGGGTTTTTTGTTTTGGGTGCGAATCTGACGCTATCCCAAAAGATTGCAAGCTGCGGAGGGAATGACTTTGGAGCGACGAAATAAACAGGAAAAAGAATTCGACGAGTTCCTTTCCGGCCTGAACGGAAAAACGACCGAAGACCTGGAGAAGGCGCTTGTGTCAAACGAAGGCCAGGTACTGCGGGAAATTGCGGAAGGCATCCGGTCCATTCGTTATGGCTCGATCCTCCTGGTTGTTCACGACGGACGTCTGGTCGAAGTGACCAAGACCGTGCGAATTCGAACCGGGCGCACGAACCAAAAAGAATAGAAACTAGTAAACGGAAATTGCCCGCCCTAGCAAGGGAGGCAAAGATCAGAAAATCGGCCACCCCACCAGTCTCCTGGAGGCTTTAGGCCAAAGCGAAATCCAGGAGAGGATTCCATGATAAGAAGAATTGGCATTTCGGCAGTGTTGTTTGCTTTTCTGTTTTCAATCGCAACCTCGAACATTTTCGGACAGCAATCCGATAGCGCGGTTGTCGTCGGTACAGTCTTCGATGCAAATCAGGGAGCTGTGTCCGGTGCGATCATCACTTTGACTCACATAAGCACGAATTCTGTCACCGCAATTCACACCGATGAGCGCGGCCAGTACCGTACTCCCCCGCTCAGGCTCGGCGAATATTCCATCAGCGTTGAAGCGCGCGGTTTCAAACGCTTCAGCCAGCGCGGGGTAGCACTTTACCTGGGTGACGTGCGGCAGGTAGACGTCACGCTGGAAGTTGGGCAACTCACCGACTCCGTGACCGTGGAGGCAGAGGCGCCCCTCATTCAAACCGAAGATGCGACCGTCGGCTCGCTCATAAACAACAAGCAGATCGCGGAATTGCCTCTCAACGGGCGCGATTACCTGCAACTCGCCGCCCTGTCATCGGGAACCGTTCCCGTAATTTCCAGCAACACCAATGGCGGCATCAGCATTGGGGGCCAGGCCGGCACTCAGGCTGCGTTCCTTCTCGATGGGATGGACAACAACAATCAGCAGATTACCACCGGACATTCCGGTCAGAAGGAAGTCGTCAAACCTTCAATCGATGCGATTCAGGAATTCAAGGTGGTGACCAACGGATACTCCGCTGAATTTGGCCGCTCTTCATCAGGTGTTGTGGTCGTTGCACTCAAATCTGGCAGCAACCAGATTCACGGCGTGGCGTATGAATTCCTGCGCCATCAAGCTTTGGATGCCGAAAATCTGTTCACGCCGTATGGGTCGCCTAAACCTTCCTACAAACGAAATCAATTTGGCACAGCGATCGGCGGGCCCGTAATTCGTGACAAAACTTTTTTCTTCGGGGATTTTGAAATCAGCAGAATTCGCCAGACGGCCACAACAACCAGCACGCTGCCAACGGCCGCCCAGCGAAGCGGCCTGTTTACGACTCCGATTTACGATCCGACCACGGGCGCTCTTTTTCCACAAAATGCGAGTGGCCAATACGTAATCCCTTCGACGCGCATAGATCCGGTTGCCACGAAGATTCTCGGACTTCTCAGCAACGATCTGCCGCAGACCGGGGCCCCTACAAATAATTTCACCTATGTGAGCCCCTACAATTCGAACCCTTATCGATGGGATTTCAGGGTCGATCAAATTATTAGCGACAAGCAGAATATTTATTTCCGCTACAGCGCGCAGACACTCGACGACGGTGTTACGTCGGTACTCCCTCCAAGCTCTCAGGGATACTTCTCCGGTGGTGCAACCTTTAACGGAACCACACTGGAAACGGGCGCTGATCACACCGAGGCTAAGAGCTTCGTGCTGGTACACAACCGCGTCTGGTCCTCCTCGCTAGTCAGTTCTATTCACGTCGGTTGGAACTACCTTTCTTGGGTCAATTCCTTCCCGAATCAACCGCTCACCGGGCTCAGCATTCCAGGTGTGAACGAGACAAATCCGGGCTTCGCAAATGTCGTGATTACAGGACTTCCCAGTCTTGGCGTGACAAACGTTCCCAACAAGGATGGTTCCCAGGACCGCCAATTGTCCGGCGATCTGACTTGGACCAAGGGAGTCCACACTTTCAAATTCGGTGTTCAAGCGAATTGGCTGCAGACGAATTTCGTGAGCTCTCAACGAAGCGGCGGGATTTTCAATTTCAATGGCGAGTATACAAGCAAGAACGGAACTTACATCGATCCCACGAAGGCAACCAACTATGCTTTCGCCGATTTCCTGCTTGGCTACGCATCGTCCACAAGTCTATCCACTCTGGCAACTCTGAATTTCCGTACCCCCTACACGCATTTCTTCGTTCAGGACGATTGGAAAGCGAGCCGGCATCTGACGCTCAATCTGGGATTGCGCTATGAACTGAGTCCACCAGCAGTGGATGTTAACAATGGTATCGCTAACTTCAATTTGGATGCCAATCCCGGAAATCCAGAGCTCGTTCTGGCCGGCTCACAAGGAAGCGGCTTGACCTCTCGCGCGCTGCAAAACGCCAACTACCACGCGTTTGCACCACGTTTCGGATTTGCCTATAGCCTTCCAGACGAAAAAACTGTTATTCGGGGCGGCTATGGAATCTTCTATTCAAATTTCATCACCCTGGGTGGAATGTCATCCATGGAAATTAATCCTCCCGACAGCGTGAGAATCAGCCCATCGGCAAGCAAGACCACGCCTTCATTGTTTCTGGACCAAGGCTTTGCTCCCGGTGCCCTGTCGGTGGCTAACGCAAAGAACGTAACTTTGATTTCCTATGACACGAGCAATGTCCTACCTACCGCACAACAATATAACCTCGACATACAACGGCAATTGCCCGGCGGCATTCTGCTTGAAGTCGGCTATTACGGAAATAAGTTCAATCACAATTGGTGGTCGATTGACGGCAACCCTGCGCCACCGGAACCTGGAAGCCTCAATGCAAACAGGCTCTACACGTCCACTGTTGTGCCAGGTACACCCTACTCCATCTCTCTTTCGAACGTCGTTCGAATTCAAAAGGATGGCTGGAGCAACTACAACGCATTGCAGGTCAAAGTGGAAAAACGTTACGCAAGAGGCCTGACATTCATTGCCTCCTATGCGTATTCGAAAACCATGGCGCTGGGAGATGCCGCCGGGCTACAGAATTCCGCAAACTGGGCCGCGGAGCGTGCGGTGGCAGCACAGGACTTGACTCACCATTTTGTGGGAAGCGTCGTCTACGATCTGCCATTCGGAAAAAGCAAATCATTCGGGTCGCACTGGAACCGCGAGCTGGACGCTGTGTTCGGCGGATGGAGTCTGGGGTCGATTGTTAGTGTGAGTTCCGGATTTCCACTCAACCCAACTGTTTCCTCCGACCCGTCCAACACGGGGCAGACAGATCGGCCCAACCTTGTGGGTAACTGGCACCTCGCAAATCCCACAGTGCAGGAATGGTTCAACACCGCAGCCTTTACACCGAATGCTGCCTATACGTTCGGCGGTGCGGGTCGAAACATCTTGCGCGGCCCGGGCATGTTCAACATAGATTTGGCGGCCCACAAAACTTTTCAGATTACAGAGCGCATCAGTGCCCAGCTTCGCGTGGAGTCATTTAATTTCACCAATACACCGGCGCTCGGCGCTCCAATCACAGATATCAGCAACCCGAGCTTCGGCCAAATTACGTCCGCAGGATCACCGAGAGATAACCAAATTGGTCTGAAGGTAATTTTTTAACAGGCAATAGAACTAAAAATTCGAAAGGATACCGAAAAATTGAAAAAGCTGATTCTGATGATGTTGTTTGCCACAAGCGCTGTTTTCGCGCAACAGGGCGCCGCCCCCGGAAGGGCTCCCAAATCGCAAACGAAAGTTCTTACGCGGGCGGAATTTGACGCCCTAGCTGCAAAATCGGACCGAATTCTGATTATCGACGTGCGCAGGCCGGATGAAGTGACTTCGAATGGCGGCTTCCCGGTGTACCTGAGCATTCAGGCAAAAGATCTGGGAAGCAGTCTGGCCTGGATTCCCAAGGACCGCACGATCATCACCGTTTCCAACCATGCTGCTCGCGGTGGAATTGCCGCGGACCTGTTGACGAAAAATGGATTCAATGTCGCCGGAACCATCGGCGCCCAAACCTATGAACAGGCTGGGGGAAAGTTGACAAAGATCGTGCCTCCACCACCTCAATCTCCAAATGGAGAAATGAAAGGGAACTGAAAAAAGAGTTTGCAATGGGGTTGCTCAATGCCTCGGTGCGGGAAGGATGTCCGCACCGAAATAGACGGAACGATTTATTTCAGATGAAGAAATGGGAGAAGAAAATATATGAAATCACAATTGGCGGGACTCATGCTTATTTTGAACATGTTTATGTGGGCTACCCCCATCATTGCTCATCATTCCTTTTCGGCCGGGTACGACATCGAACATCCCGTCATATTAAAGGGCACTTTGACGAAAGTGGAATGGGTAAATCCCCACGGATTTATTTACATCGACGTAAAAAATGACGATGGAACGGTTGCGAATTGGGCGATAGAAACGGGGGCACCCTCATCGCTCTTAAGACGCGGATTGAGAAAGACCGATTTTCCTGTGGGAATGGAAGTTACCGTGAAAGGCTATCGCGCCAAAAATGGATCACATGTCGCGAACGGCAGAAGCGTCACTCTTCCCGATGGACGAAAGCTCTATCCCGGCGGGCAAACGGATGACGGCCCGCAGGACGGCGAGAATCCGAGCTCTCAGAAAAACTGATTCATTTTAATCTATTTGCAGTGATGCGTTAGCAGAATCAGAAACAAATAGTCCCATCTCGAATCGAGGAATTCAAAATGCTCAGCAATACGAAATTATTCTCGAATGAAACTTCGCGGCGGAAGTTTGTTCGCGCCGGACTTCTCGCCGTCGCAACCGCTCCGGCCATCGCAGCTTGGCCAGCACTGGCACAGCAGAATTCGGAACAGCAAATAACAGCACAGCTCTCCGCGCCTGAGTTCACTGGACCAGAGCCCAACCCATTCTGGAATTCGGTCGGGCCGCTGGTGACACAGCCGCAGAAGTCTCCTCTGATTCTGTTGACGGACCGGCCCGTGCAACTCGAAACGCCACGCCAATATTTCTTGAATGCCTTCACGCCGAACGAGGCCTTCTACGTTCGTTGGCATCTCGAAACTCTTCCCAATGCGATCGATCTCAAGCAGTGGCGGCTTCGGGTTGACGGAAACGTCGAAAAATCTATCGAATTCAGTCTCCCCGAACTCTTCACACGGTTCCAACCGGTATCGGTCGCAGCCGTCAACCAATGCTCAGGAAACAGTCGCAGCCGCTTCCAGCCTCGCGTGCCCGGCGGGCAATGGGGCAATGGCGCAATGGGCAATGCTCTGTGGACAGGCGTGAAACTTCGCGATGTCCTGAACGCTGCCAAGTTGAAGACCGGGTCCGTGCAAATCCAGTTCGAAGGGTTAGACCGGGGGAAAGGGCCCGAGGGGAACGGTTCGAACCGGTTCTTGAAATCACTCGACTTGAACAATCCCGTGACCGATGAAGTCATCCTGGCTTACGCGATGAACAACAAACCGCTGCCCCTGCTGAACGGCTTCCCCTTGCGAGCCGTTGTGCCGGGTTACTTCGCGACGTACTGGCTGAAATCACTCACGTCGATCCGTATTCTCGACAAAACGGATGACAACTTCTGGATGAAATCCGGATACCGCGTTCCAGATACGCCACGCGGAAGCACGACCCCTGACGAATTCAAAACGGGGAAGGTACCCACGGTACCTATCTCCAAAATCCCTGTTCGCTCCTTCCTGATCTCGCCGGACGGCTTGGACAAAATTCCAGCAGGCTTCCCGTTGCAGCTTCAGGGAATTGCATTCAGCGGAAACGGCGGCATCAAGAAAGTGGAAGTCTCCGACGATAACGGCAAGAACTGGCGAGAAGCACACCTTGGCGATGACCTTGGGCCGTACTCGTTTCGCATCTGGCAATTTGCCTGGGCGCCCAAGCACCCCGGCAAATATCAAATCGCCGTCCGAGCGACGGATGGAATCGGAAACATCCAACCCGATGAGGGCGTATGGAACCCGGGTGGATATCTCTGGAACAAAATAGAGCGACAAGAAATTGTTATAGGAGACGCAGCTTAGCGCTGAGGAGATTATGAAAACATATAAATATCTTGAAGTCGCATTGGTTATCGGCGCGATTGGAACTGGAACGGCTGTTTATGCTCAACACAAGACTGGCCAATATGAGGCTGGATCATCCGGTAAGATTACCCAACCACTCGCTCAACCTTTGTCTACCGATTCGTCCTACGACGAAGGGCCGTTGCTAACGTATCGTCCAACGCTTGCGCCTGGTGACGGTCGCCAGGAAGTCGAGGTTTACTGCAATACCTGCCACAGCTCCATTTACATCACCATGCAGCCTCCACTACCTGCGGATACTTGGGCAGCCGAAGTAACAAAAATGCGAAAAACATTCGGCGCAGACTTCCCCGATGAGATAGCGAACAAGGTGGTGCGCTACCTTCAGGCAAATTACACGCCGGACACGCGCAAACATTAACGCAGCGGAACTCCGCAATCCCTATTTAAAATTTAGGAGAACTGAATGATGATGGAGTTTTTATCTCTATTCACTGATGCAGAACGCCGCAGTGGCCCTCCGCGCTTCCTTTGCGTGATTCCTGTTGTTTTTTTATCCTTAGCGCCGCTCGCATCCGGCACGCAACCTGCCGCTGCTACATTGCCTCGGGCATCAGATGGAAAGCCCGATTTATCGGGCATTTGGCAAGTCTTGAACACAGCGGATTGGAATATCCAGGATCACCAAGCGCAGCCGGGCGTTCCCGCGGGACAGGGCGTGGTGGAAGGTAATGAAATTCCTTACCAACCGTGGGCAGTGGCGAAAAGAAAAGAAAATTTTGAAAACCGCGCAGTCGCCGATCCGTTGGCCAAATGCCATTTGCCCGGGGTCCCGCGGATCACATACACTCCGCTGCCGTTTCAGATTTTCCAGGCGCCCAAACAAACCACCGTACTCTACGAATACGCTCACGCGAATCGCGTGATCTATACAAATGGCAGTAAGCATCCTGACGGCCGTATCGACTGGTGGCTTGGCGATTCCCGAGGCCACTGGGAGGGCGACACCTTGGTCGTCGACCTCGTGGATTTCAATGATCAAACCTGGTTTGACCGGGCGGGAAATTTCCACAGCGACGAATTACATGTGGTCGAACGCTACACGCTAATCGATCGCGATCACATCCAGTACGAAGCCACGATCGAAGATGCAAAGGTGTTTACGCGGCCATGGAAGATGGGCATGGTTCTCTACCGCCGCAAAGAGAAAAAGATTCAGCTCTTGGAATTCGAATGCTACGGCTTTGAGTACGAAAAATATTATCCTTAGCCAATCCTCAATTCAGGGAAAGGGATTTTTCGATGAGAATACGATTTCGTGCAGTTCTGCCAGTTCTACCGTCCATGGTGCTTATCATGGCTTTAATACCAGCCCCCGCCTCAGCTCAGGGGACACCCCGAGCCGCCGCCGCATGGACTCCTGCGCACGCCTCCGATGGCCAGCCTGATGTGCAAGGATTTTGGGAGGCAGAGATAGGAGGCACGTATTCCTTGGTCAACCCAAGAAGAGGGGGCGGCCGCCTGGAAGAATTGCTTCGAGAAAAAAAAGGGCTTCCGCCAATTGTCAAACCCAGCCGGATTGTAGACCCGCCGGACGGGAAGGTTCCTTACTTGCCTTGGGCCGCGGCTAAACAGAATGATTTGCTGGACCATATCGACACTCCAATCAAACCTGAGTATGTTGATCCTCAAGCTCGCTGCCTCCCCGACGGAGTGATTCGCGCGACCTTTTGGTCGCCATTTCAGATCCAGCAATTTCCGGGGTACGTTGTGATCGTATACGAGCAAAATCACCCCTATCGAATTATTCCGTTGGACGGGCGCCCGCACATCGCAGAGAGCATAAAATTATGGATGGGAGACTCGCGCGGCCATTGGGAAGGAAACACGCTGGTGGTCGACGTGACAAGCAACAACTCAAAAGCTCGTCTGGACAACGAAGGTGATTTCGCCAGCGACGCCGTGCACATCGTCGAACGCTACACGTTCACAGACGCGAACACATTCCTCTACGAAGCGACACTCGAAGACCCGTCTGTGTACACAAAGCCCTGGAAAATATCCGCCCGCATGGTTCGCGCTCACCGGAAGGAGCCCGACTACGAACTCTGGGAAGACGCCTGCCACGAGGGCGAACACAACGTTGAGATTCAAACTTCGCCAAACGAGCAGCGGTCGGATGAGAAGCGATAACTTTAAGGAACAGTTTGCTAAGGCAGACCCGAAACCAACTTCGGCCCAATCCCGTAGCGTACTGAACCGGTGGATACCAATCGCTAGCAAATTTCTTCGCCAAGTCGTATCCTGCGCTGCCCGAATTGAGACGCGTGATTTGTTGGTTCCGATTTTTATGCCCGCAGGAGTTTTAGGGAAATGTGCGACGGGCTGAGCGAAAGTTATGCTGAGCAGTAGCAAACCAAGTAACCAGTCTAGGGTTAATCGGCTGCAACTGCCCTGTTCGTGATCGCCATCGCAACATGTTCTTGCGCGCTTAATTTTGAGGCGTCAATTGATTGCGAATACAGGTCAAGAGTAGTCGTCACCTTCGCATGGCGCAGCAGTCCCTGAATCGTCTTCACGTCCGTGCCCCTGTTTACCAAAAACGTAGCAAGCGAATGTCGGAA
>DASRQU010000045.1:0-12727 GCA_035696345.1 Candidatus Acidiferrales bacterium | reverse complement strand
CTCACTCTATTACTTCGTAATTTTTGACGCGGTCGTCGTTTCGATCGTGGTAACGCTCGATATGTTCCGCATCGTGCCGCTGTACCCGTTTGGACTGGTTGGAATAGCTGCGCTGTTCGCTTCCAATGTTTTAATCTTATGGAGATCAAATCGTCGCCCAGAATATTCCCGAGTCAAAACCGGTCGTGTGCTCAAGTGGCTTTGGCTTGGAGTGGCTGCTTACACGACAGCTACCATAGCGATGATCGTCTCTTGGATTCGGGAACCAAATATCAAGTCAGCCAGTCAGATAATCATAGGTATCGCGTTGGCAGGTTATCTCTGGTTCTTGGCCGACCGTTATCGTCAGAAACGTAACGGTAGTGACGCCCCGAAGTGAAGCAATTCACCAATGGATTAGTGCCAAGTCATGATAAGTCGTCTTCTCGCCATCTGACTTTTTCCGGTATCTGAACACGGGCCAGTGATAACCGCGCTTAGGTCCGGGCACATCGGAAATGTCACGTACTCACTACTGCGCTGCGAACAGCGCGGCCTGGTTCGGTATGAGCGCTTCGATGGCGTGCGCGATTCCCTCAGCCCGATGCATCGCGTCAGCCTCATCGTTTGCCGCGGTGCCCCGAATTTCCATTACGATCAAACCAATTATTTTTCCCGAGGCATCGTGCAGCGGCAATGCAAGGTCGTAAAAAGGAGAAGCTCCATCCACCTTTGCGACCGTCGATTTTCCTGAGGTCACGACGCTTAAATCTTTTGCGGAAGATTTCTTTCCGATCTTGCTGGAAATTCCATTGGCGATTACTACGCTGTCTTGGGACTCGGATGGCTTTGCGTGGATGCCCATTTTCTGCAGGCCGGGATTTGCGGCGAGTGCTTCTTCAACCAGCTTCTGTGCATAGGGAGCAGAGACGTCCAGAGCAAATTGGAAGAGCGCAGCGTAACTCGGGATCTCTCGCGCGAGTTCTGCACGCAAATCCTCAGCCTGATGCTGCGCGTCGGCTTCGCTCACGGCCGATGTATAAGGAATCTCCATCACCAGAATGCCGGTTTTGCGTCCCGCAGCGTCGAGCATGGGCATTTTGATGTTGTAGAACGAACCGTCGTCGCGCTTTACGCAATAAATGTTGTCGCCTTTCACGGCTTCCAGATCGCCGTCCGACGACTTCACGCCGATGCGGCTGGCATACGCGTTGGCGATAATGACGCTAGCCGTGGCGCCCGGCGGGATTGCGTGGATTCCCATCTTGCGCAGGTATGGATGCGCGGACATGGTTTTCAGAATTAGTTGCTCCGCGGCGGGAGCCTCGACGCTCAGAGAAACCTCCGGCTCGGCCGCGCGCGCTGCTGGCACGCCCATTGGCTCCATTTCCAGAATGGCCGCGTTTTTAGAATTGCCCTGCGGCTCCGCAACAAAATAACGGCTCAGCGCGGGAACCAGAATCGCGGTCTTCGCGCCGCGTGCGGTCGGCACGCTTCCCACGGCGTGGTAATGATCCGCATCGGTTTGCTCGATCACGCTCACCGCTCCGCCGCCGACGGAATAGATTCGCTTCGTATCCGCGTTATAGACAACGTCGTCCATATCCTTGCTCGCGTCGAGCGCTTGAAGTTCCTTGCCCGTGTTGGTATCGAAGACCGAAATTTTCCCGTCGCGGCATCCCACAAATAACCGCTGGCGTTGCTCGTCGAGCCCCATCGCGACATTTTCTTTGCACATCGTGACCGGCCACGAGGCGACCACCGCGCCCTTCCAGCGATCTACCACCTCGATTTCATTTTTCGCTTTGTTGTTTATGTACATTCTTGGCCGGAAAACGTCCACAGCCATCGCTTCCAGCGTATCGCCATCGATCTTGATATCCGCAAGCTTGTTGGCCGAAGCGGTGTCAATGACGCTGAGCATTGAAAATTTCTTTCCCTCGCTCCTGCCGCCATTATCCACATACAGCCACTGGCGCGACACATCGTACCCGATCGAATCCGCGTCTTTTGCCAGAGATACAGTGTTGAGCGCCTGGTACGTCGCCCCGTCGAAAACCCTCACGCTGCCGTCCGCCCCGTCCGTGACGTAAATCCGGTTCACGTCTTCGCGGTAGAGAATTGCGTGAGGCCTTGCGATGCCCTTGATCTCGTGAGCCACCGTGCCGCTTGCGAGGTCCACAACTAGAACGGCCTGGTAGTCTTCGGCAGCGACGAAAAGTCGATTGTGCGCGACATCCGCGGCCAAATGATCGAAGGAGCCCTTTACCGCCGCAGGCAATTCGATGGTGCGAACCGTGCGCAAAGGTTCCGCTTGCTGCGCGTTTGCCGAAATGGAAAACGCAAGCGAGAAAACGAGAGATAACGCCAAATTAAGTGGTTTCATGAGGACAGATTAGAGCACAGAAATGTGAATAGAATTTAAACAAAACCACTGCGGCGTCCGCAGAATTACAGAAAGTTGAACAAGATATTAAGTCAGACAAAATTATTTCTCGTATTTTACAGGAGTTCCGCGCTTCCGCGGACCGTGTTCGCACAAGGAGTCGAGTGCGGTGCCGCGATACTGCCACAGTCCTTCCGTTACTTGCCACGGAACGCGTTCGTCGCGCAATTCAACGCTGCGCAGCCGTTACCCGTGATCTGCAGGACGGCAAACTCACTGCCGAAGTAACGGGGATCGAGAGTTTGCGCCGCGCCAGAGTGCAACTTTCCAAGGACTTGGCTGAACTGTTTGTTGCGGATCGATAAAATGAACTGGTGTCAATGAACTGCACTCGACTGCTTTTCGGAATCCATTGAATCGTCAATGCTTCCGTTTCGCCCGCGTCATAACTGCGGATCATAGACTAATGTTCCACACTCGATGGCGTTGTATCGACGATCGTTAACAACACTCAATCGGCTCCGTGCAGGATAATTGCCGGCGGACTTCCCTGAGTTAGCTTCACGAAACACGCAAAATAAAATGAATGTGAATCGGCAATTGTTTCTGGGTAGAATCGCAGTTGCCCACCCGGCTGTAACAATCAAAACGAACTTTTATCTTTTCTCCGAATCCTGCTCTTGGCGGCTTTGGTGGTACTGATTTGTTTTGTTGAAAAAGGGAGAGCATATGCTGGTCGGAACCTCGGTCTATCGGCTTAACTTTAAACTGCTTTCATATTGTTTGGCGCTGCTCATTGTCATAGCAGGGATTAGTGGGACAAGTTTTGCGAGGACAGACAATGTTTTTGATTTGACGGGACCGCAGATTGAAGTGAATGTGACTCGCGCAGGGAAAAAACTGGGCATCGCGGACGTGCCCAACCTGATGCCGGGAGACCGGCTGTGGATTCACGTCAATTTTCCTGATAATCAGGCGGTGCATTACCTGCTGGTTGTGGCTTTCCTGCGGGGGTCTACGAATCCGCCGCCCGAAGATTGGTTTACGAGAGCTGAGACGTGGAACAAGCAGATGATCGCCGAAGGAATTGTGGTCACGGTTCCGAAAGATGCCCAGCAAGCGCTGATGTTTTTGGCTCCGGAGACAGGCGGAGATTTCAGCAGCTTGCGTTCCGCCGTGCGCAGCAAGCCCGGAGTGTTTGTCAGGGCCACGCAGGATTTGAATCAGGCTAGCCTGGATCGAACGCGGTCGGATCGTTATCTCGCCGAAATAAAAAACGCTGCGGAGCTCGATCCGAAAGCGTTGCACGATCGCTCGGTGCTGCTTAGCCGTACTCTGGGCATGAAGCTGGACGAAAAATGTTTCGACCGGCCCGCGGAAGAGCAATCGACCTGCCTCACGCAGAATACCGACCAACTCGTCTTGGATGACGGACACACGGAGTCCATGGTAGCCGCGCTCACTTCCGGCCCGGCGACAGATTTGATGGGGGCGCTCAGCGCCACATCCATGGCCGGCGGCGGATTTTACAGCGCTTACGTTGGTGCGGTAGTAGATTTGGCGCGAATCTTGAGCAATCTGCATACGGCGGCTTACCAGTACATTCCCGCCCTGGCGGTGCCGAAAGGCGGCGAGCTAAACCTCCGGCTGAATAATCCGCCATCCTTCCGCACGCCAAAATCGGTGCTTGTAATAGGCCTGCCGGCGGTGGAGGCGGCCCAACTTCCCCCACTTCGTGCAGTGAATGCGGAACAAATATCGTGTCTGGAAAAATTACCGCTCGTTCTTCCCGTTGATGGCGCGCCCTTGGTGTTTTCCACGGACATCGCGCATGATTTTGCTTTGCGAATTAAGAAAAAAGATGGCGCCGTGATTGAGTTGCCTGCGGCGCAGGACCCGACACGCGGCGGATTTGTTGTCGACGCACGCGCGCTTTCGGGTGCCGAATTCAATACGGACGTGAGCGCAACGCTTCACGGGAATTGGGGATTTGATCCCTTCGAAGGTCCCGCATTCCATTTGCGAAATGCCCACCAGACGAAGTGGGCTGTGATGCCCGCCGATCAGGGTGCGCTCGTCGTGGGGCGCGTCGACACCGTCCATTTGCAATCGGACTGTGCCGTATGCGTGGAAAAAATCAGCGTGCAGGACGATCAGCACAGGGATGTTGAAACAAGCTGGAAAACTGTGAAATCGGATGAGCTGGAAATTCAGGTGACGTTGAAAGATCAAAGAGTCGGGCCGCTGAAGATGGCGGTAAAACAATTCGGAGCAAACGCTTCCGACGAACTTGTTTTGAATTCCTACGCGGAAGCGGCCGAGCTGGACCATTTCAAGATCAATGCGGGCGATAAGCAGGGGGTCCTGACAGGAACGCGGTTAGACGAAGTGAATAGCTTCGAGTTGAAGGGCGTCCGCTTCGTGCCCACAAAATTATCGCGCGCCGACAAAAAAGACGAGCTGCAACTGGCGGTGGCAACTCCCGCTCCGCACGCCACGCCGTTTCAGCCTGACGAAAAGCTGGTGGCGCACATTGATCTGAAGGATGGCCGCATTCTGGACTTGCAGACAACAGTCGACAAGCCCCGCCCGGCCGTGACATTAATCAGCAAGAACGTGCAGCCGGCGACTCGATCCTCCGTGCACCTGAAAAATCAGGATGAACTGCCGCAGGACGCCAGGCTTTCGTTCTTTTTAAAGACGGAGGTGCCGGAAAGTTTTCCGCGTACGGAAAAGATCGAAGTGTCCAGCGCTGATGATTCCTTCCACGTGGTGCTGAGCCTTGGCGATGGCAACCTGATCCTGCAAAACTCAGAAACCGTGCTGGCGATCCTCGATCCTCTGAAAAGTTTTGGGCCATCCGCGTTCGGCCCGCTGCGTTTTCGGCCGATCGATAATGATCGCGAGAACGGAGACTGGCAGCCACTGGCAACCTTGGTGCGCATTCCAACGTTGAAAGAACTACGCTGCCCGGAAAGTCCCGACAAACAGTGCAAGCTGATCGGATCGAGCCTGTTTCTGATCGATTCTGTCGCTTCCGATCCGCAATTCAATCACGCGATCTCCGTGCCGGTGGGTTTTCCGGATGCGCCGCTGTCTGTGCCGCGCCCAAATGGCACGCTTCTCTACATCAAACTCCGCGACGCCGCGGGCACGGTGGACTCTTTGATTCTGCCAGTGCTGCCGGATGACGAATAATCTTTCACAGAGCATCGTTCACTCGTTCAATTTAAAAAATCGGTATCCGATGGTGGCCGAGCAGGCAAGAGCTTGCTAAGATGGGGCCGCTTAAGCACTGCTCTGCAAAGTCGAAAATTCGGATTGAAACACGGGGCTGTGGTTGTCGTCAAAGCGCAGGGAGTAAGAGTATGAACTCATTGTCGAAGCCGACGAGAAGAGGACTGGTCAAGTGGGGACTCGGTGCGGCAGGATTGCCGCTCATTTCGAGCGTACTGGCCGCGACACCGCAGGGAAGCGCGAAACCGGAGCACGCGAATCGCCGCGTCGGGCAAACGCTGGCATTAGCTTCCGGAGTTTCGGTCTATTACAAGGAAGAGTGGCTGGGTGCGCCGTGGCTGGATTCCGATCCTGTCGTGTTTCTGCACGGTAATTTAGAGACCAACGAAATCTGGTACGGTTGGGTGCCGCAAATGGCTCAGCATTACCGGTTGTTCCGGCCGGACCTTCCCGGATTTGGCGGTTCGACGGCGCCTGCCAACTTTGAATTTACACTCGCGGGATTTGCGAATTTTGTGGCGGATTTTCTGGATGCGTTGGGAATCCAGTCCGCACACATCGTGGGCGCGAAGACAGGCGGCGGAGTCGCAATGCAATTTGCGGCGACGTACCCGCAGCGCACGCGGTCGGTGGTTGTGGCGAGCGGCCCATTTGTCGCGCTGGGGCCCAAGGTGGAACAGAACTCCCAACAGATGAGGCTCGGCACCGCTGCCACGGCTGAAGAAATGGCCTACTTCGATAAGATGCGCGACGACATGCGCCCGGAAACAAAAAAGCAAATGGAAATTTTGCTTGGCATGCTCAACGTGGATGACACTTTGGGCCGCATCACCTCGCCCACGCTGATCATTACCTCAGATCAAAGCGCATTGCAAACTGTGGACACAGTGCTGCATTACAAATCGAAAATTGCAAACTCAAGATTGCTGGTTTTGAGCAGCGATGCGTATCATGTGGCCGTCGCGAACGCCGACGAATGCGTCGCGAACGTCCTCACATTTTACAGACAGTCAGTAAAAAGCTAGCAATCGCTGCTGACTCGCGTTCTCAGAATTCCTGGGAACGCCAATCTCCCGATTGGCGTTTTTGCGACGGAAGCCGGGTAATGCGCCAATCAGGAGATTGGCGTTCCCAGGAATTTCCGATCATTCTTCGTGCCAAATGTGCTTATTAAAAGTCTACGCGGCTGCGTGAGGATTCTGTCACGGACCCTCGCTGCGGCTGCTTTCAGCCGCGCGAATTTATTTCGCCGGGCTCGTCATGGGTTCGCCCTTTTTCAGAAGGAATGTGGCGACGACTTTTATGGGCGTCTTCCCATTGTTGATGCCTTCGTGAATTTTGCCGGGCTCAACGTAGATGGAGTCTCCGGGATTGTAAGTGCCAGTTGCCTTTCCTTCGTAATCAAGACTGAGGGTGCCTTCCAACACATAAATCATGGCCGACCCAGGATGAGTATGCCGGCCTTCGCGTCCGCCAACCGGAATTTCCACCGCGACCATGGCTTGCTCGTAGCCAGGCACCGCTGCATCTTCTTTGAGTAGAATTTTCCGGGAGACAATTGGTTGCTGCGGTGCTGGAGCGGCTTGGATCAGCGCGAAGCTCGCAACCGTCGCCAGAGCCATAATCAATATTGGAAACTTTATTGAATTTTTAATCATCGATGTTTCCTCACCCAGAGAGTCGGCAGGCTCACAAAACGTATTGCGCCGTTTTTAGCCTTGTCCGCGGCCCTAAGACTACTTCGAGCAGGCGGAGTCACACAACTCAATCTTTGATCGAAGTTGGCTGGGTCGAGCGATTTGGACTTCAGGAACTAGAAGCCCTCAACTTGTAGCGCTTGAACGTCGCGAGTGAAATTGCGACTCGCAAACACAGTTGTTGTAGCGCGCCTCTGGAGCTGCGGGCTACAGGACTGCGCGTTTGAGTTGTTTGTAACTCCGGTGGTGGCCATGGGCACCCTCTCCCGTCCCATGTTTTTCGGGACGGAGAGAGCATTGTGGCGTACGGCGTGGATGTCCTGGCGACTCTCTATTTGCGCGGGCAAGCGCAATGCTATCATCGGAGATCGGGGTAGACGTGATGTCTACCAGTATTACTTTCGCCCACCGAGCCGAAACGAGACATAAAGTGACGAGCTATATCGGTTTCTCGCGGATCGCAAAATGACGCGCTTTCTTTCTCGTGCGCTAAAAGATTCCCAACTTGCAGGGCTCAATCATGAAACTCAGCGCTTGTTTGCCTACCACCAAGCGACTAAACATACCTATCAGTCCGTTCGCGCCAGCGCCCATTTCCTTGACTGGCGCAACCAACCCAACCCATTTCGCACCTATGACGGCGCACAACTAGTCGCGCTGCCGGGCGATCCTGACTTTCCGGACATGGGAACGTTTGTGGCGATGGGGGCGCTCGACGAGGCAGCCACGACGGCCGAGAAAAGTGATCCGGCTGAGCGCCCCGCTGTCGCGCTTGACGCGACATGTCTCAGCCGATTGCTGTGGCATTCCATGGCCGTGAGCGCGTGGAAAAAAATACCAGGCTCGGGCAGCCGTTATAGTTTGCGCGTCAATCCATCCTCGGGAAATTTGCACCCAACGGAAACTTATTTGGTGCTGCGTGGAATGGAGGACCTTCGCGACGGACTGTATCATTACCGCGCCGATATGCACGCACTGGAGTTGCGCGGGGAGGGCGCGCGGACCCAGCAATTTGCCGAAGCGCTTCAATTTCCGCATGCGGCCGACGCATCGCTTATCGTGGGACTAACTTCGATTTTTTGGCGCGAGGCGTGGAAGTATCGCGAGCGCGCGTATCGCTATTGCTGCCACGATTTAGGACACGCGATGATGAGCATTCTACTTTCTGCTCGCGCGCTGGGTTTGTCCGGCGGCGCGATCGGCCATTTCAGCGATTCGCGAATGACGAACCTGCTTGGCCTCACCGGGAGCGACGAGGCGCCGATGGCTTTTCTCGTGTTTCCAACGGGGAAAATTCCCACGGGCTCCGCGCCGAGCGACTCCGCAACCGCGGAGAAGTTTGTAGGAGAACCGAACGAGCTGTCTGCGGAAGAAGCGCCATACAAACTCTTGCTGGACATGCACGCTTCGACAGTTTCGCCAGACCCGGCGGGGGCGCTGCCGCACGCGTGCTTATCGAATCCGAATGCGACGGACCGCCTTCCCAAACAATTCGAAAATGCGCGGGAAGGAACTAGCGACAGCAATTTTGGAATGATCGCACGGAGGCGACGTTCTGCGCTCGACTTCGATCCTAGAACTTCTCCGATGCCGCGGGCCGACCTGCAGCAGCTTCTGGAATTCGCGACCCGGGATTGGCGCGCGGACTGGCGCGGAAATTTTGAAGGAAACACGTTTTCGTTACCCGCGGCGGGCGCGGATTTCGTCACGTTATATCTTTTCGTTCATCGCGTCCACGATTGCGAATCAGGCGTCTATATTTGGGACGGACGGCGTCGCGCCTTGCAGCAACTCCATCAGGGAAATGTTCAGCGCGTGGCGGCCTTTCTGAGTTTGGAGCAGACGCTCGCGGGCAATTCGTGTTTCACCGTTTCTATGGTGGCTGACTTGGATAAGGCGGCCATAACATTTGGCAATCGTGGTTACCGGTACGTATATTTTGAGGCCGGGGCCATTGGACAGAGAATTTATGTCGGAGCAGAAGCGCTGGGTTGGAATGCCACGGGAATCGGCGCTTTTTATGACGATGATGTCCACCGCTATCTGGGATTTTTGGCGGAAATTGATGGCCCGGTTAGTAATCTCGATCAAGCGCAACGATCGACGCTGGTTATGCTGGATTCTCCGGCGAGCCGCCATGCGATGGAACAAAAACACGAGGCCAAAGAAGTTGCGTCGGCGATCGCTGCTGCAAATGTCCAGGCACTTCCCATCGGGCGACGTTCACCAAAAGATTATTTAATGACCGCTCAGATGGGGGCAGCGCTGCCCACAGATTCCAGCAAATTGCCGCGGCAGGTGATCTATCACTTTGCGGTGGGCCGCGCGATTCCCGATCCAAGAATTGAGGATTGAAGTTACATGGTTGGCATTCTGGTGATGGGCGATAACCATTTGATTGTGCGCGGCCCGTTCCCGGATCGTGAAACGGCCTTGGCGTTGGCGCAACACTGGCGCCTGATCCAAATCGGCCGGACAACGCCGGTGCACCTGCAACAATGGTCCATCTGCACGCGGGAGCATCGGGAGAATCTCGAATGGGCAATCAGCGTGCCGGGCGATGGCGAAATTTCGGCAGCTGTAAGGGAATTGCTGGGTGAACTTTCGGCGCGAGGCATTTCGATTTTCGACTCGCGAAGTGCAACCTGGTGAGCCTGTCCGTAAAATACGAGCTGCGCGCCGTGCAAAGGGCCTTCATAGATTAACCAGGTGTGAAAAATGGAGGCGCGAGGTGGAATCGAACCACCGATTAAGGTTTTGCAGACCTTTACCTTACCACTTGGCTACCGCGCCCCGAGGCCCGATGGAGTTCACTCTTGCCGCCTCTCTAAGCATATTCTCTCATTCCGTCGGGTGTCGATGATTCTGTGCCTTTGATACGCCATTGAAGCGCGTTTTCTAGTAGCCCTAAAAAAGCATTTCGCGGTTGCGGGAGAGGTCTTGGAATTTTTAGAAAAGTTGTGAACGTGAATTGGTTCATGTGTCGCGGAGTTCTTCAACTTCGGAGACGCTTCTCGCGATTCGAAGGGTCAAGCGATCATTTTCCTTCCCAGGCCGCTTCGCACGATGGGCGGTTCACTCAAGGCTGAGGGAATCCTGCGAGACGTGGAAGGTGTCTAATCTTTTTTTCTCCTCCCTATTTTTCGCCATAGTTTTTTCGCTTTCTGATAAAGATCGGTACTTTTCAGGAAAGCCCGCGCAGCCTCATGGGGAACAGCCGTAATCATTCTCAAGAAGCTTAACCTGAGCCCCCTCCAATTGGGAGCAAACACGTGTACGCTGGCGTCCTCCCACACCACATTGCCAAAACGTCTTTTATACTCCTCATCACTGAAACCAAAGTCGATTTCCTCGACGCCTTGGGAGCAAAAATCCTCCATCATCTGTGAAAGCAGGTACGTGCCCGGCGAATAGTTGGCGAAATCGGGATCGTACCCCAGGAAATCGCTGATAAAGGTGCGCCGGTAGACAGCGCCGATCCAAAACGCGCATGGCGTTCCCCGCAGATAGAGCGTGTACACACGAAGGTGGCCTCCTCGTGCCTCTACTTTTAGTAGATGCATCAGGGAAGCATCCTCGAGGTTGAATCCGATGTTGCTGATTTTTCGCTGCCAAGTCTTCTTCGCTATGTCTTCAATCACGGCCAACGTGCGATCCATATCTGCCAAATCCTCGAACCGATCCACCTTGATCTCTCCGGAAAATTCGGCCATCAACTTATTTGAAACCCGGCGAAGCTGCTTGCCTCCCTGAGTCGCCCCGGCGTAAAGCTTATCGACGTGCGGCGAAAGCTTTCGCATTCGGTGTGGCCTGAGCGGCGTAAAATGATCGCGAGAAAAAAAGTTGGGTTTGCGCTTAACACAGCGGAACATGGCTGAGTTTGCGTTTACATACTGAAATAGCGCGACGTCAGCCTCTCCCTTCTTCAGACAAGCCTGAATCGCGCGCACAAATACTTCGCAATTATCCTTCGATCCTTCTCCCCGCATGCCGCCGTAAGGTATGGTCAGAACGTCGGCCACAATTTTACCAAGTTGAAAATATCCGACACGGAATACGGACTCGCGTCGGACAATTTTTCCAATCAGCATAGCTACAGGTTTCTCGTCCCGGTAGAGAACCAGAACACGCGGGAGGAGCGCGTTAGAGTTTCCCCGTTGACCTTCCGGAAAAAAGACGTCGATGTCCGAATCGCGAGTACCGGGAGTAGAAGACCAGAACTCACGCACGGTTTCGAGTTCCGCGACACTGCGCAGAATTCTCATCGTCACGTTTGCTGCACGAATGTCCTGCATAGTGACGCTCGCTCAAATCGTCGGTCGGATCGCCGCCGCTGAATTCATATCACATACCGCGCGCAATATTGGGCGCGATTTGTGGCTTCCACGGGTAACGCGATGCAAAATTTGATCGCCCGGTATTGTCCCAAACGGAAATTAATTTGGGCTCAGGGCTCCAAAAAGCGCGGCGTCTGCCGGTCAGGCGCTTAGCCAAGCCATCAAAACATCGCGGACGAGTCACCCCCGTACACTTTTAACGGCTTAGCATAGAGCCACGCACCGCGATTGACACGTGCGCCCTTCCGCGCGAAAATCGCCACACACACTTCGACCTCGGGACCGGTAACCGAAATTCGAGGGGCTTGAAAAGCTGTAAATAAACTGTTCGCAGTATTTCCACTAACTCGCATCAGAGCATTACCCTATTCAATAGGGAAACTAATCGCCGGCGGCGATCTCGAGCTAAGTTTTAAGGTGGAGTCATGAAGCTAAAACAATGCGGTGCGCCGATACGTTGCCAGGGGAAACGTTTGCCAGTTCCCGGTGGCGTACTCTTGGCGTTGCTCGCGTGTGTACTGGCCATATTTGTTCCCCCTCTTCAGGCGCAATTAAAGACCAAGGCAGAAGTGGGAGTAAATGTTGGCGCAAACTGCAGCGACTCGGGACCTTGCTATACGAATGCTCCGGTGATCGGCGATTTACCCCCGATTGGCAAGCCCGTTGTCTTCAATGACGAGAAATGCCTGCCTTGGAATCTTTCGGCAACGCAAGCGGGAACGTCGCATGTTACGGCGCTGAAAGTCCCATCCGGGGCTCGGGGCGAGTTTCAAAAGGCATGCGCTGCTTCTCAAAAGAAAAAGCTTGAGGAATCCGAGCAGCACCTGCGTCGCGCCATTGATAAGTTTAAGGATTACTCCGTCGCATGGGTCATGTTAGGCGTGGTTCTCGATGAGCGCCACAAAGACCAGGATGCACGCGATGCCTGTTCGCATGTAACGATGGCTGATGCGAAATATTTTCCTGCCTATCTCTGCCTGGCTGAGTTTTCAGCGCGGAACCAGGAGTGGGACAAGCTACTCGATTTGGCGAATACAGCTCTGAGCATCAGTTCCGAGAATGATGGGTACGCGTATTACTACAGGGCGATG
>DASRQU010000044.1:0-15897 GCA_035696345.1 Candidatus Acidiferrales bacterium | reverse complement strand
CTGATGAACCGCATCAAGAAGCTGGATAAGGTTGCTTACGTGCGATTCGCTTCCGTGTATCTGGATTTTAAGGATGTGAAGGAATTCATGTCTGAATTAAAAGGTTTGTTAAAAGATCGCTCCAAGAAATAGCCCTGCCTCCGCACATTTCGATACCAATACTTATAAGTCTTCTCGCGAAGTTCCCATTTGATGAATAGCGGTACATTGCTATCCCTCCTTCCGGGGGTGGGCGACATTTCCTTGCAGCGCGCAACTATTTTTGCGTTGAACTATTGACAGAGGAATCGTGGACGTTTCCTTGAACGGAAGGAAACGGATGCGATTTAGACGGCTCGCTTTAGCGGCTTTCGTGGCATTGTCGGGCAATCAAGCCGCCACTCGCACAAAACTCGAATTCAGATGAGGGGATTTCGCTGACAATTCAAGCGGCTTCCACGCGGAAGCTCGAGCAAATTACCGCGGATTGCGATTGGGTCGCCCGGGAGGCGACAAACTCACTTTTGTTTGGCGATACTTTCGGAAACACGAAATTGTCTACACGCTCTCAACGTGAAATCCGTACCCCGTTGCGGAAATCGAATCGGATTTCAAAATTACAGGTGACAGGGAAGACTAGTGAGAATTCAGACAAAAATAAAAACGAGCCCGGAACGATCCTTCCCGGCCCATTTTTATTTCTGCACAGAGAAAATCTTGCTTAACCGATTCGCAAATTATTTTCCACGGAGAAGACGCCGGGAACCGAGTTTGCGACGATGCCTGCGATGTTTTTATCCATCTGATTCATGACCACGCCATCGAGAGACACGTGGCCGTTTCTCACAATAATGTGAACCTGGGGAATCGCTCCCATGGTGTAACGGCCCAAGTCCGCCTTTGAAAAGACGGTGCGATATTCTGCGCGGCGGATCTGGTCATCAAACTGGGACGGAGGAAGAACCTCGATGCGGTTAATCACATTGGTTACGCCGGGAATGGAATCCACGAATCTTTCCGCGTCGTCCTTGGTGGTCGCATGTTCACTGATCACCTGGCCTCTCAATACGACTTCCGTGCCATTCACGTCGTACTCTAGATTATCGAATACGCCATACCATGGAAGCATGGCGAGCTCATGATGGACCTGGTCGCTAAGCGACAACACTTTATGGCTGGTGGTGGCGGAGGCTAGCACATTCGGAGCGCTCCACACCAGGCCCAGGCTTCCAACCAATACGATTGCGAGGAAATACCTTAGAAGACTTTCACGGTTACCCATGGAAGCTCCCCTTTCTGCGGCCTCTGCGGGCCGTCTTGCCGTTTTTCTTTTCACTTTGTTAGATGCATGTATTCGGCAAAAAGAGTCCTGAGCACACTGTGCATCGAACGTTGTTCGGGCCAGGCCAACCGTTCTGATACGATTAAACGCATCCTTAGATTTTCATAATCGGGGCGCGGCAGAGAGGAAAATGCAAAGCAAATCGATTTGGGTTATTGCGCATCGCGGAGCCTCGGGCCACGCACCTGAAAATACGATGGCGTCGTTCCGGCGAGCCGTGGAATTGGGCGCGCGCTTTATCGAAACCGATCTGCAGCTCACGCGCGACGCACGCGTGATCGCCATTCACGACTTGACATACGATCGGACCTCGACAGGGAAGGGGGACGTGCACGATCTTCCGCTCAAACAAGTCCGCGCGCTGGATGCAGGTTCCTGGTTCGGGGATCGCGAGGGAAAATCCTACGCGGCGGAAAAAGTTCCCGTGCTAGAGGAAATTCTGGATTTTGCGGAAAAGAATGACGTTATTTTTTATCTCGAAATTAAATCCGGACAAGCATGGGGCATTGAGCACGTGGTGGTGGCCACTTTGCGCGATCGCAACGCAAGCGCGCGGGTGGTGATTATCTCGTTCGATCCCACTACGCTAGACGCCGTACAACGGCTCGATTCGACAATGATGACCGGGCTGTTATGCGAAATTCCTTCCAGCGATCTGGTGGAGCGGACGGTGCGCGCGGGCGCGCGGCAGCTGGTTCTTCGCGGGGATCTAATCACATCAGCGGTTACCGAAAAAGCGCATCGCGCCGGATTGCAGGTGGTGGCGTGGACGATTAATGACGTGGAGCAGATGCGAACGACGATCGCGGCGGGCGTGGATGGAATTATTACGGACTATCCCGACCGCTTGTTGGAGCTGTTGCGAGAGAGCGCTGAGTGAGGAACTGAACGAAAACATTTAACAGTCGCGGCACCCAGGATCGAGAAGAAATGCGGAGGGAGCCGCCGTGGCCTATTTTGCCAGTTGGAATAGGTTTACGAACTGGGGGATCGTAAGTTGCTCCGCGCGTGCATCAGAGGGTAAACCTGCTGCGGTAATTATTTCTTCTGTTCTCGGGCCCAATCCTTGGCGCAAATTATTCCGCAAGGTTTTTCTTTTCTGCGCGAAGCACTCTTTTACAAATTCCAGAAACGCGTGCTCTCCCGGGACGGGGTTGCCTACACGTGCGCCCGGCATGTGAAAACTGACCAGGGCGGAATCCACTTTTGGCGGCGGGCTGAACGCTTCTGGCGGGATGCGGAATTCAATCGACGGGGTTCCATACCACTGCGATGCGACGGAAAGATATCCGTAGTCGCGGCGTCCGGGCTGCGCCACAATTCTTTCGGCTACCTCCAGCTGAATCACGATGTGAATGGCTGCGATGCGTTCGGCATGTTCGAACAGGCGATGAAGAATGGGCGACGTGATGTAATACGGCAAATTTCCGTAAACGGAGAAGCGTTCGCCTCCTGTCAATTTTTCAAAATCCACGGCCATTACGTCGCTGTGAACAATTTCGACGTTGTTTAAATGCGCGGTGGATTGGCGCAAGCGGCGGGCCAGCGGCGGGTCAAGTTCTACGGCGAAGAGCTTGCTCGCATTTTGCGCGAGTCGGGTGGTCATTTCGCCGTGGCCTGCGCCGATTTCGACCCACACGCCACTGCCCATGCATACGGCGTCTGCAATCTGTTCCTGCCAGTCTCTATCGGCAAGAAAATGTTGTCCAAGCCTTTCGGGTGACATGGAAGAAGAGTGTAGCAAGCGGGAAGCCGGCGCAGGGTACAGATGTGGCCTCCGCGACTGGATGATCGAACTGCTGTAGCCAGCCTGTTTAGAGGCGGCGGATTTAGATTCCAGCATAGCGTCCACCATTCCTCTGGAGAGGCGGGCTACAGCAGTTGTTTACGCGCTGGCGGAGCGGTTCATCGCCACCATTCGTTTCTGCAGTTCTTCGGGCGTAACGTCCTCGATGTGCGTCGCGACGGTCCACATATGGCCGAAGGGATCGAGCAAAGAACCTGAGCGGTCTCCGTATATTTGGTCTTTCGCAGCATGAAGCTGTTTCGCTCCATTCTCCAAGGCTTTCCGCATCACGTCGTCCACATTTTCGGTATACAGATGCAGGCCCACAGAGTAACCACCGACCGTATGGGGGCTCATAATTCCTCTCGCGGGATCTTCATCCGCGAGCATCACGATCGAGTCCCCAAATTGCAACTCGGCGTGCATGATTCTGCCGCTCGGTCCGGGCGTTAAAAAGATCTGCTTGGCTCCAAACGCGTTTGTATAAAACTCGATTGCCGCGACGGCGCCTTTTACGTACAAGTATGGCGTGACGTTGTGATATTTCTCAGGAATGGGTTTTGCCGCAGACATGTTTCACCTCGTTAGCACTGGATTTTTTGGGCGGGATTTATTGCCTGCACGGAAGCACCTTTACCGGCTGGGAGACTCCATTCCAGTCTACATCGAAACGCGGCAGCGGGCGACGGGCGTAAACTGAAATATTTTAAATGTGGGCGGTAGCTCGGTTTCGTTTTGGCATAGCTGGAGCGAAGCCCGCCCGGAAGGCGGCCAGCCGCGACAAGTGCCCGCGGTTTTGTAGCGCCGTTCGGTCCTGTGATCTTCAGGACCGAACGGACACACTGACGACGGGACAGCTCGCTACCCGACAGCGAGTGTCCTTGACGCGCGGAAAAGCTTTCAGTAGGTTGGAGGACCTGGATCGGCTATGAAAATACTTTTTGTGGCGTCAGAGGGGCTTCCATTTTCAAAAACCGGCGGGCTCGCGGATGTCATCGAGGCGCTGCCGAAATCTCTCGTCGCGCTGGGCCACGAAGTGAGTGTGCTGCTTCCGCGGTACCGGAAGACGAAGGCCGTGGGCATCAGCGCATCGAGCCTGACGGTCCCGAAGGGCGATGTTTTGCGCTTTCCGGCGATCACGGAAGGCGGCGCGATCCACGGCGTGTATTTTTATTTTGTGGACGACCCGGAGTATTTCGATCGCGAGCAATTGTATGGCGTCGCCGGGGCCGACTACCCGGATAACGCCGAGCGCTTTGCGGAATTCTGCGGAGCGGCAATTGAATTCTGCAAGCACGTGTGGATGCCGGATGTTATTCATTGCCATGACTGGCAATCGGCGCTGGTCCCTGTTTTGTTGCGGACGCGATATGCCGCTGATCCCGCGGTGGCTGAGTTGCCGGTAGTTTTCACCGTTCATAACATGGGGTATCACGGGGCATTCCCTCCCGCGGAGATGAAGAAAATCGGGTTGCCGGAAGATCTTTTTTCGATCGATGGTATGGAATTTTTTGGCAAAGTGAATTTCCTGAAAGGCGGCCTTATTTATTCGGATTTTCTGACCACCGTGAGCCCGAAATATGCGGAAGAAATAAAAACGGTGCAGTACGGGCAGGGCCTGGACGGGGTAGTGCGAAATCGAGCGGACCGGTTGACGGGAATTCTGAATGGCGCGGATTACTCGGCGTGGAGCCCGGAGCGAGACAAGGTGATCGCCTCGCGCTACTCGGCAAAAGATTTGTCGGGAAAGCTGGCCTGCAAAAAAGATCTGCTGGAGACATTTGGCTTGCCGAAGGACGTGCTGGGCAAACCGGTCATCGGAATCGTCTCACGATTTGCTTCGCAAAAAGGATTCGATCTGATTGAGAGAATCGCGCCGAATCTGCTGGCGGAAGACCTGGTGATAACGGCGCTGGGAGCCGGCGACGCGAAGTACGAAAAACTTTTTCGCGAGCTGGCGCGGACGTTTCCTTCCAAATTCAGCGTAAAAATTGCCTACGACAATATCGTCGCGCACAAAATTGAGGCGGGCGCGGACATGTTTCTCATGCCCTCGCTGTACGAGCCGTGCGGCCTGAATCAGATTTATAGCTTGAAGTACGGCACGGTTCCCATCGTGCGCGCGACGGGCGGCCTGGATGACACTATTGACCAGTTTGATCCCTCGACGGGTCGAGGGACAGGATTCAAGTTTCAGGCGTATGATGGAAGTGCACTTTTGCAAAGCATTCGACAGGCGACTTCGGTGTTTCGGAATGAGCCGGCGGTGTGGCGTCGAATTCAGTTGAATGGCATGGCCCAGGATTTCTCATGGCAGGCGTCTGCGAAGGAGTACGTAAAGCTCTACGACGCGGCGTGGAAAGAAGGAATCCAAAAAGGGCAAAGTTCATCTAATGTGTTGCGGGCAAAATCGGCTAAAATGACGCCGGTACTTCCCATAGGAAAGGGTTCACATGGCAGATAACGTCAACAGCGTAACCGATAGCACGTTTCAATCGGAAGTGATTGAAGCGAGCAAAACACAGCCGGTAATGGTCGATTTCTGGGCGGAATGGTGCAGGCCTTGCTTGATGCTGGCGCCGACCGTAGCCGAAGTGGCCACCGCGTATGCCGGAAAAATTAAAGTTGTGAAGCTCAACGTGGACGAAAACACGAACTCAGCCGGTCAGTTCAACATCCGCGGTATCCCGACTCTCTTGATTTTCAAGGGCGGGCAAGTGGCGGAACAAGTTGTCGGAGCGGTTCCCCGAGACCAGATCGAAAAAGCTGTGCAACGCCACATCGTTTAACTCACCATGCCAGATCGAAAACGAACCGGGGCGGTTGATCCGCCCCGGCTGACGTGTCATTGGGCGCAGAGCGGTATATTGGCGCACTATCACGACGTGGAGTGGGGTGTGCCCGTGCACGACGATCGCGTGCTGTTTGAATTTTTGATTCTGGAAGGCGCGCAGGCCGGGCTCAGTTGGGAGACGGTTCTCAAGAAGCGCGAGCGGTACAGGGAAGTATTCGATGGGTTTGACGCTGTGCGGATTGCGCGTTACGGTGACGAAAAAGTCCGTGCGCTGATGGGCGACCCAGGAATTATTCGCAACCGCTTGAAAATTTCTTCTACTGTTACTAATGCGCAGGCCTTCCTCGAAGTGCAAAAACAGCATGGGGGTTTTGACTCTTACATTTGGAAATTTACGGGCGGCAAGACTTTGCGCGCGAAGAGGGATGTGCCGAAGGACGTGCCTGCTCGGACTGCGGAGTCGGATGCGATGAGCAATGCGCTTAAAAGGCTTGGCTTCCGATTTGTGGGTTCTACGATTTGCTACGCATTTATGCAGGCGACGGGTATGGTGAACGATCATCTGCAAACGTGTTTTCGGTATAAGGAGATTCGGTGATTTTTGTGGCACAGGTTTTCGCCTGTGGGGTTTCGGCCTTGCGAGTTCTCAATTCCACAGGCTGAAGCCTATGCCACGTTATTTTCCAAGGAGACGCAGTGTGCTGGGAGGGTAGAAGGCTAGCAATCTTCCGTGGGGCGGCGAGATGCGCTCCAAATCGAGAAGGGCGATTCCAGCTTTTTTTAGTTCGGTTATTTTTGTGTGGGTGTGCAGGATGTAGCCGATCACCTGATGCAGGTGAGGTTCATGGCCGAAGCAGAAGACGACGTCTGCCTTTATGGACTGCAATTCACGTAGCAGGTCAGGCGGCGCGGACGTGCCCTTCAACGTGTTTGTCGTAATCATTTTCTTCGCGGGATAATTAAACACATCGCAAAAAATCTCAGCGGTTTGCGCGGCCCTGAGCCACGGGCTCGTCAACATGACGTTCGGTTTTACGTCTAAAGCGCGCAATCCCAATGCCGCGGCGTGGCTGCGCTTGATTCCCTTGGGAGTGAGCGGGCGCTCCGAGTCGGGCGGGCAGTTGGGATCTTCGCGGTCAATGGCAATTCCGTGCCGAATCAAATATAAATGCATCGTCAAGCAACCCTCTTTTTCTCAACTACCATAATACGTTGAAAGGACAGGCGTAATTTCAATTCGCGTTCGAGGAGGCGAGCTTTTCTCTGCAGCGCCACCAGGTTCAGGCGGGAAGAGTCGCGCATCTCGATGTGCACGCGAACATCGCGCGGCCCGCCCCCAATCGTGAGTTTGGAAATCGCCTGGCGGTGATCGCTTTCGAGGCATTCGGCGAGGCGCAGAATGCCCGCGAGCAAGCGCGTTTTTCTTCGCTGCTCCTGGCTGAGAGACGAGAAAACAGAATGCTTCGTGCTCGGCTCCGATTTTTTGTTGTGGTAGCGCACGAGCGCGGCCGTCATGTTTTTCTGCCAACCGAGCAGCCCTGGAATTTTTGCATTGTGAATCAGATATTCGCCGTGGCGATGATGTCCTTTGCGATTGATCAGCACGCCGCAATCGTGCAGCAGGGCGGCCGAAGCGAGAATTCCGCGCGTGTCCGCGCCCAGTTGGTGATAAGGCCACAACTGATCGAAGAGCTGAAGCGCGAGGCTGCGAACCTGCTCCGAGTGTTTCAAGTCGCAGCGAACGCGGTGCGCGTAGGACATAGCGCCGGAGACCATGGCTGCGGAATGCGTGCGTTCCTCTTCCGTGGGCGATGGAATAGCCAGCGCGATGGCCGTAAGTTCGTATAGAAGTCCTTCGCGAACGCCCACGCGCGGCGTGATCATGTGTTTAACGCGCAGCCAGGATGCGATGGCCGACAGCACAATACCGGCGACACCCATCACTTCGGCGCGATCGCGGCGCACGGAAAACGCGGCCATGCGCTCGTCCACATTTAGTTTTAGAATACGTTTAAATCGTTCGTCCAGCAATTGGCAGTTCAGCGTTGAGAATCCGCCGATTCTCGGGCCAGAGGATATGGTGGCGAGCGTTTCCGCATTGCCTCCGCAGGCCACCGTGCACGCGCCGGGAAGAGTTGGGCGTCCTGGCAGCGTTTTTCGGAGAACGGACTGCACGTGGCGGCGGATTTCTTCCGCGGCCTTTTCATCAATTGCGCCTTGGGCGTGAAACGTTTCCATGAGGCGCACAGTTCCGAGCGGCATCCCGATAATTTCCTGCAGCACGCCGCGGCGCAGAACATTAATTTCCAGGCTTCCTCCGCCCAGATCAAGGATATAGCGCGGCGGGTCAAGCGCGCGAAGAGCGCGAAGCACCGCCACGCGCACGAGTCGCGCCTCTTCTTCGCCGGAGATTACTTCCAGCTCAATTTTTGCCTGGTGATGAATGCGCTCCAGCAGCACGTGGCGGTTGCGGGCCTCGCGCGTGGCGCTCGTGGTCACGGCGCGATACGCGGTGACTTTATGGGCATCCATAATGTTCCGGAACTCGCGAAACGCGTTAGTGGCGTCGCGCAATGTTTTCCGGTCAAACTGACCGGAAGTGAAAACGGAGTGGCCGAGGCGCACGGGCGCGCGGACGGACTCTACAATTTCCCAATCGTCCGCTGAGTGGATGCGCGCGACCATCAGGCGAAACGCGTTGGACCCGGCGTCAATCGCCGCGAGATGTATGGGTTTGCGAAGGATCAGCGCCACAGGGGCGCCAGTGCGGAGGACGGCCGGTAGTGCGTGCGAGAAATTCCCAGGTGTGCGGCAATTCGTTTCCGCAATTCGTTGTTGACGGAGATGACGCTCGCCTCGCCATCCAGGGAAAGGAATCCGTGGCGTTGCGAAAGGGATTCAAACTCTTTTTTGATTTTTGCCTGATACAAAATGAAGGACTGAAACAAATCGTCGGACAGCGAAAGATCCCGGCCAGACTCCCAGTAGCTGATGGTGTGAGACTTGCGGAACTCGCGTTCGAAGGCAATTTCCGGGCGCACGTTCAGCCAGAAAGTCAGATCGGGGCGAAGTGCCATTTCGTATAACCCGTTGAGGTAGTCGCGCTGAATGCCGCGAGCTCCCGCCCGTGCAATCAAGGTATAAAAGTAACGGTCTGCCAGAACAACAAAATCGGAACGAAGAGCCGGGATGATGCGGTGCTCCAGCTGGTCGTAGAAATCGGTGGCGTACATGAGCGTGAGCGTCATGCGCGTGATGGTATTTTCGGCGAGAAGCGCGTCGATATCTTTTGCGACGAGGCCGGACCTGCGCAGGCCCATGGTTTCCACCGCGAAGCCCTCTGACTCCAGCCACTCCGTAAGTAGCGCAATTTGCGTGGAGCGGCCGGAGCCGTCCATGCCTTCCAGAACGATCAGCGATCCGCCGAATTCTTCATCGTTAATGCCCGGCAGCGGCAAGCCGTAATTTCGCGGAGACGCGCCGGATGGAGCCAGAACGATCTTCGCGCCATCTTTCTTTTTGCTCGTTTTTCCGGATTTCATAAAGGCCTTCGCGTAGATTTCTTGGGCGCAAAGCGGGAGAGATCGATTCGCGCTTTCACCATCTGGCGCATCTGCTTTTGCAGCGAATTGACGGGCAAAGTTCCGTCCATGACCACGAAATTGTCACCCTCCACCATCTCATCGTATTGGGCCAGGATGCGTCCCTGAAAAATGCGGAAGCTTTCGGCGCGGTCGAGAGAAAGATTTAAGTCCATTCCCGCTTCATAGTATTTCAGCTTCGGGCGGCCGCTCATGATTCGCTTCACGGCAACGTCCAGCGGGGCGCGGAAGTAAAACGTGATGTCCGGGACGGGCGCAAAGTGATAGAGGTTGCGCAGCCATCGCGGGGAGCAGTGCCGCGCAACGTCGCGCGCAAAGGCCGTATAAATGTAGCGGTCCGCAAGCACGAGGTAGCCGCTATGCAGCAGCGGCATGATCTGGCGTTCGCAGCGGTCCGCAAAGTCCGCGGCGTGCAAAAGAGAAAATGTGGTTGGGGTCAGCAGCCTGCGTTGTTTCCCGCGGCGGGTCGCGGACTTGACGAGGGGAGAGGAATTCCACTCCGTGAAATGCAGCCGGTAGCCGTTGATCTCGAGCCACCGTTTAAGCAGGTAAAGCTGTGTGCTTTTGCCGGAACCATCGATGCCTTCGACGACGATTAATGCGCCGGGATATTTGCGCGACGGCTCCAGTTTTTCAGAAATGTCTTTAGAGATTTCTTCAGGATTCGAAGGCAGTTGATCAATGTCCTGCAGTGGATCCGAAGTCACGTAGTTCCCCCGTCCGACTATTATAATCATACAATGTAAATATTTGGTGACAAGCAGGTAATCGTCCGATGAACGGCTGCTGGTTTTCTTGCTGAGTTCGACGGGGAAGCTGAGGACCTAAGTCATTGGCCCCAAATCTTGTCGCGAGCTTGCTCGTACGGGTAAACATGCACCATCCAACCGAAAATCACAGGATAGAAAACGCCGCCAGCCTGGCTGCAAGCGTCTTTCGTCACGATTGATCCCTGCAATCCGAATTTAGTGAGATCGGCGTGGCCGCGCTGCTCCTTGGGAGGCAGGCACATGTTGGTGTGCAGGTGCCATTGGGCCACGCCAAGCGGCACGCGCTCATTTAACTGCTCCTCAGACACGCGCTTGGGCATCGTGTACATCGCGCCAATCAGGTCGTAGCCAGTACCCGTCTTTTTGTAGAGCAGGGAAGTAGGTCGCGTGGGATCGAAGCTGAAGGATTCGAGATAGCCGTTGTAATAATTCGTAAAGTGATATTCCGCTTGCGGCAAGTTCGGCATGAAGATGCGGAAACCGTCCTGCAGCGCTACGTGATAGTCCTTGTATTTCTCGATGGCCTCGCGCAGTTCCTTCACAATTTCGTCGGCCTTGTCCCAATCCTGGGGAGTAGCGGTGCGCAGCTTAGTCATGTACATATGCGGGCCCATCATCTGGTGATGGTGCATGTGGCTCATGGCGTTCATGGCCCCATGCTCGGTTTGCTGATCGTCGCTGGCCTTACCCTCGCCGTCCTTGCCCATTTTCATTCCGGGCATATCGTGGCCCATGTCCATGCCGGACATGCCATCGTCCATACCAGGCGTATCCTGCGGGCCGGAGTTCTTACCCGATTTTTGTTTCTGGGCGGCGGCCTGTTGCGCGTGTACACTGGTAGCAACCCCGGCGAGCGCAATGCACAGAACGGCAACGAGAGCGATGGGAGTCCGTATCAGTCGTCTCTTCATGTCGCGTCCCTCTCCTCCTTATTCTACGCGCCAGCGCCCCAAAAATTTCACCTGACGGGGTAACTGAAAATCCGCGTATCCCCAACGCCCCGAAAAGCGTCTAATCACTAGAGCCATGAAAACCTCAACCTCACAAACACAATTCTCGATCACGAAATGGATGTCGATTGTTCCAATTATTGGATGCATGTTTTATGCATCGAGTGCGCAAGGACAATCCAAGCAGCCACCGCGGCAGGCGGATCCGTTGCACCAATTGAACGAATCTGTTGAAGCGCTCGTGCAGCGGATTTCCCCAAGCATAGTTCAAATCCAGGTTTCTGGATATGGGTCCAGCGAAGATGTGGCCCAGGGGCAGACCAGCGTTATTGTGGGCAAGGAGCGGTCGATTGGCTCGGGAGTGATTGTGGATCCCGACGGCTATATCATGACCAATGCTCACGTGGTGAAAGGTGCGCAGAAAATCAATGTAATCGTGCCGCCTCCCGCGGCAACCGATGGATCCTCGGAAAATGCGCAAAATGGACGGGAACGGATCTTTGAGGCCCGCGTTGTGGGCGTTACCAATCAACTCGATTTGGCCGTGATCAAAATCGAAGCGCAAAAATTGCCCGCGCTATCCATCCGTGGTTCCGTGCAGCCGAGGCAGGGAGAAATGGTGTTTGCGTTTGGCAGTCCGGAAGGATTGCGGAACAGCGTGACGATGGGGGTCGTGAGCGCGGTCGCGCGGCAACCCGACCCGGACAGCCCGCTCGTATACGTGCAGACGGACACGCCGATTAATCCGGGCAACAGCGGCGGTCCGCTGGTTAATGCGGACGGGGAACTGGTGGGAATCAATACCTTCATTTTGTCCAGTTCAGGTGGAAATCAAGGACTGGGATTTGCGATTCCCGCCGGGGTTTTGGCCTATGCCTATCCGCAACTCGTGAAATTCGGCCACATCCATCAGCCGGAGATCGGCGCGATTCTGCAGACCATCACGCCGGAGCTGTCCGCTGGATTGAAATTGCCGCGCGATTTCGGTGTGATCGTTTCTGACGTAACGCCCGGAGGCCCCGCGGATCAGGCCGGCATAAAAGTGCAGGACATTCTTGTGCGCGTGGACGACGTGCGCACACCGAATCTGCCGATATTTGGCCAGAGGCTTTTCATGCACGGAACCGGCGATCACGTCAAAGTGGAAGTGCTGCGCGGGTCGACGCGCATGCAACTCGATGTGTCTTTGGGCGAGCGGCCTCACAAAACGGATAGTCTGGCGGACACGGTTGACCCGGTAAAGAATCTTGTGCCGCATCTGGGGATCATCGGAGTAGAACTAAATGTGGATCTGGCGCATTCGCTGCCGGAATTACGAATTCCCAGTGGCGTGATTGTCGCGGCCAAAACGCTGGGATCGGGCCCGGGGGAAGTTCCTCTGCAAACTGGGGACGTAATCCACGGATTGAACGGGGCCACTGTCACCGGCCTATCCGATTTGCGTGACGGCTTGGCAAAAATGATGCCCGGCGATCCAGCGGTGCTGTGGATCGAGCGCTACGGGCAGTTAATTTACGTATCGTTTGTGGTGTAACCGCGGTTAAATTTCCCCAACTCGCAACGCAAAATGGCGATCGTGTGAAGCGCCTATTAAAAAATATAAATCTTGAAAATGGCGTTGCAGCTTGCGCCCGCCTGAATTCTCCAGTACGCTATTTGAGTTGTCGGCGGAGTTTCCCCACCTCACCCGCTACCTGAGTCCGGTTGGCAGTACAAATTCTCGCGATGGAAGGATGGCGCATGACGCGCAAAAGCACTTTGTCGAGCCTCGTTGTGGCGATAGGGTTGTGTTTGTCCCTGTCTGCGTGCAAAGACACGAAAACACTGCAAGAAAATGAACAATTAAAGGCTCAAGTGGCGGACCTGCAGAAGCAGAACGGCGAACTGGGCAACAATCTGGAAACCGTGACCGCCGCGCGCGATGCGCTAATAAAAGAAAATGATTCGCTGAAGGCCGAGATGAGGGCGCCGAAACCAAAAAGCGCGAAGAAAAAAGTTTCCAGCCGCAAGCATCGCCGAAGGTAAGTCGCAATCGATCTTAAGTTTGAACTGCTGCGTGAGATTGGCATGGCGGGGACCGGACGATTTTAAATTCAAAATGAGGAGAGTGGTTCATGAAATCATTTGAGGTGAAATTTCGCTTTCAGGATCGCAACGAAGAAGCAGTGTCATCGACAGTAAATGTGGATGCATCCAGCCTTCCCGGCGGCGTGGCCAAGGCAACGCGCGAGTTCGTGAAGGGGCTGGACCGCAAGCAGCGCTTTGACATGAACAAGAGCGGGCTTGAGATTACGGCCAAGCCGGCGTCCGGCAGCGAAACTGTGGAACACAGAACTCCGGAAAAGTCTGCGGCAGAAGCCGCAGGCTGAGGAATCCGAGCGGGCGTCCATGGAGCTCGTGCGCTCCGTGGGCGCCTGCTGATTTTCGTAGCAGAGGCTTTACAGGCTGCGGAAAACGTCGATGCGGCCGAGAATTTAATAGCACAGACACTCCTACCTGTGCGGTTTTGTGGATTTAAGGCGATCCGGCGGCGGAAGTTTTGAGAAAACCGCACAGGCAGGAGTGCCTGTGCTACTTTTTCGGCTGGCTGTGCAACCTGCGAAACTTCAGCCTTCCACGAAGTATTGTCTCGGAGATTTAGACCGTAACAAAATTGTGTTACAGGTTGCTTGTACCGAACCCCGCAGGCTGAAGCCTACGCCACATAAACCCCCAAATTAAGCATCTGGTTAAAGATTTGTTATACTTTTTCGACTGTGGGCGCCACGGTTCCCGAATGATGCTCCCAGCCGAAAGGAAAATTCATTGCAACGAGAAAATTGTCCGGGTAAAAAAGAGGTTCGCGAGTCCCGTGCGGAAGGTACGTCGTATTCCCGTCGCGCAATCCTCCAGGCGTTGTCCGTGGCGGGCGTGGGTTTGGCCGTACCGCGTCGCGCATTCTCCCAGGCATCCGAAAGCAAGGCCGGCATTATCGATACGCATCACCATATCTATCCGCCGAAGCATACCGCGAATAATCTGAAGCGCATTGTAGATGACGCTCCAGCCGTTCCCAGTTCGCTTTACACCAGTTGGACGCCGCAGTATTCACTCGATCAGATGGACCAGAATGGCGTCTCGACTGCGATTGCATCCATCTCGAGCCCCGGCGTGTGGTTCGGAAACAATGAGGAAGGGCGCCGGAACGCGCGCGGCGTGAATGAGTACGGCGCGCAACTCGTCAAAGATTACCCGGGGCGTTTTGGAATGTGGGGAGCGGTCCCGCTTCCGGATGTCGACGGAAGCCTGCGCGAGATCGAATATGTTTTCGACGTGCTGAAGTTGGACGGGATCGGCTTGCTATCCAGTTACGAAAACGGAAAATTGCTGGGCAATGTGAAATATGCTCCCGTGATGGATGAACTCAACCGGCGCAATGCCGTGGTATTTGTGCACCCGACTGTGACGTGTTGCGGGGATCCCATCCCGCGCGTGAATATCACATCCATCGAATTCCCGACGGACACGACGCGTACGATCACAGACCTCATCTACAGCGGTACACTGCTGCGTTGCCCCAATATTCGTTTCATTTTTTCTCACGGCGGCGGCACCATTCTGATGCTGCTCTCGCGACTCTCCGGGGGAGCGCTCACACCCGAAGAACGCAACGCCACAATTCCGAACGGGTTTGAGCACGAGCTGAAAAAACTTTATTACGATATCGCCAGTGTCGCGGTCAGCCCGACGGCGATGACCGCGCTGTTCAATGTGATTCCAAAAAACCGAATCCTGTTCGGCTCGGATATTCCGTTCTGGACCATCGAGAAAATCGCCACGGCCATGAACAAGTTTGAAATTTCTTCCACCGACCTGCGTATGATTCAACGCGAGAACGCGCTGCAATTGGTGCCGCGGTTTAAGTCCTGACAGCGCCGATTAGTGGAAATCGGAGTAGTACTGTCATCTCTGTCCCGAAAATTCCGGGACAGAAACGTTTCTGCGAAACCGGTTTTGTAGAGGCCGTCCGGCTTTCGGCGGACGACTTTTAAACGAGCCGGCATCCCTCCCGCCCGGCAAACAAAGTTAAAAGCGAATCTGCGGATTTGAGTGTAGAATTTATTTGTCAGTGTGCAGTCCACGGTGACTGCATGGAGATCCCCGCTTTTCCCAGCCCGCTTATGACAACCGCTTCCTTGTCGAAGCAATAAATGAAAATGCTTCAAATTACTTGAGTCCGCGCATTGCCCGTTTAAAGGAGATCGTCATGGCTGTAACACACACACCTGCTTCCCCTAAAGCTGTTCCGTCGAACAATCCTATCTCGGACGAAGAAAAACTTAGAATGAACGCCTACTGGCGTGCGGCAAACTACCTGTCAGTCGGGCAAATTTATCTGCTCGCAAATCCCCTGCTGCGCGAACCCTTGAAAATCGAGCACATCAAGCCTCGCCTGCTCGGGCACTGGGGAACTACCCCTGGGCTCAATTTTATTTATGTGCACATGAACCGCCTGATTAAAAAATTCGATCTCGATGCGATTTATATCGCTGGGCCCGGGCACGGCGGCCCGGGCATGGTCGCGAACTCATACCTCGAAGGCTCGTACACCGAGTTCTATCCCAACATTCAACAATCCGAAGAAGGCATGCGGCGGCTGTTCAAACAATTTTCGTTCCCGGGAGGGATTCCAAG
>DASRQU010000043.1:0-9285 GCA_035696345.1 Candidatus Acidiferrales bacterium | reverse complement strand
CTCCGCATCATGCGCGTGGCTTCCGGCGTTCCATGCCATGCCTACGCCCACTGCCGAGAGAATCGCCAGGCCTACCACAGCTATTCCCATCCAGCGCGGCGAACCTTCTGTCATCTGCCCATTCTCTTGTTCTAACATTTTGCCTAAGCTCCTTTGCGATTTCCCTCGCGTCTAGGGAAGTGCATGTAGTGAGCCAAATGCCGCGCCGACCAGCAGTGGTCCTCGCATCGCTCTGAAAGCACTCCGGTTAAGCTTAAATTGACGCGCATAACGCGGCCAAATCGCAGCACGATTTACCGTGTAAGTTTTACTCAGAAAATAGGGTGATTCACCTACAAGCCTCTGATTCAGCTGAATTTAAAACAACACACACGCATATTGGAATTTATACAGAAGCTAAGGCTGGGATTGAGGTCGGAGCGGGCGTGATCGATTTGTTGCGTGACCTATCAAGCAACGCGGGAACGGTCAGCGGAAACGGGTTCTACTTCGCGGTCAAAATAGACTTCCAAAGTCAAGGCAGCCGCATCGAATACGGTGCGGCAGTTGCGGCAGTAGCTCAGATGACGCTGAACTTCGCTGCCGACTTCGGGGGCCAGGCGGCCTTCGAGATATTCGCAGATTAAACGGATCGTAGCTTTGCAAGTTATACTCATGGCGTTCCCCCAGGGCCTGGAAGCCATTGAAGAAGCACGCCAAAAGCCAAAACATTTTCCCTGCAGTTAATATTTCCAAGCCGTTTGCAATCAATCGTTTAACGAAAGATTATGAGTGACAAATGGCGCGGCGGAACGATCACAGGGCCGGAAATTTTTATACCTACTCCACATTATTACCAATTTCTTGCACTTTCTGGTAGCTAGCCCTGTCGGGTGATCGTCATGTTTCTCAGCACCGCGATACGTTTAGAAAGCGGCGGGTGGGTGCTGAACATCCCCGAAAGCACTTGTCCGGCGGATAACGGTGCCACGATAAACAGGGAGGCAGTAGTCGGCGAAACATTCATTGGTATGCGAGCGTTGTACGCTCCCAATTTTTCAAGAGCGCTTATCAGTCCATTCGCGTGCCCCACCATTTGAACCCCGGACGCATCCGCCGAAAACTCACGCTGACGAGAGATTCCAAGTTGGATCAGCAAAGCGGCAATCGGCGCGACGATCAACATCAGCAGCGCAGCCAGCCCGCCGCCGTTTCGGTTGTCGTCGCGCGAACCGCCGAAACCGCCAAAAATCATGGCCCAACGTCCCATCGACGCGATCCAAGTGATGGCTCCGGCCAGCGTCGCAGCAACCGAGGTGATCAGAATGTCATAATTCCTGACGTGCGAAAGCTCATGCGCGATTACGCCCTCGAGTTCGTCATCGTTCATCAAGTCCATCAGGCCTGCGGTAACGGCTACGGAAGCGTGCGACGGATTGCGCCCCGTGGCAAACGCGTTCGGCGCAGCCTGCGGAATCATGTACAGCTTGGGCATAGGCAAATGCGCTTTTGCAACCAGCCGCTCCATCACTTGGTACAAGCGCGGAAGTTCCTCGCGCGTGACGGGCTGCGCGCCGCTTGAGGAAAGCGCGATTTTGTCGGAGAAAAAATAAGCGCCACCGTTCATCGCCACGGCAATGATCAGCGCGATCGTCATTCCTTGCTGGCCCGCAATTGCATCACCGCCCAGCACGAGCAGTATCGTTAGTGCCGTTAATAAAAACAGGGTCTTTACGGCTCTCATAATGTCCACCTGACTATCTATACGTAAATCGTATATAGAAGTTTCCGCTACAAATTCTCACCGCAGCCTGAACTAGTTCTGCTGCGGAAAATTCCACAATGTTGTCATCCCGAGCAAAGCGAGGAATCTCTCTTCGATTCGAACGTACGGGAGAGAGAAATTCCTCGCTTCGCTCGGAATGACGGAATCACGCGCCTTTTTTTCAGGCATGTTAGCGCCGGCGCCCGGATTTCGAGGCGGAGACGGCTGACTTCTCAGTCTCCGCCTTGGCAGCCTGCACTTCCGCGTCCGTCTGATGCACGCGCTCGAACTTCATCGCGTCCGTGTCCGGATCGATATCGACCAGCACAAGATCTCCCGGCAAAACGCTACCGTCGAGAATCTTCATCGCCAGCGGATCCTGCACGAGTCGCTGAACCGTTCTGCGCAGCGGCCGCGCTCCGTAAGCTGGATCGTAACCGTCCTGCACAACCCTGTCCCGCGCCGCAGGTGTCAATTCGATGCGCACTTTTCGTTCGGCCAGCAGGCGCATCGCTTTAGCCAGTTCCAGGTCGATGATCTTGTTCAGCTGCTCCTTGCCCAGAGGATTGAACAGCACAATGTCATCGATGCGGTTGATGAACTCCGGGCGAAACGCTTGCCGCAAAGCTTCCATCGCTTCCTTACGTGCGCGCTCCGGATCTTTTCCGGCCAACTCGAACAGCGCGCTCGATCCAACGTTGGAAGTCATCACCAGCACGGCGTTGCGGAAGTCGACGGTGCGTCCCTTGCCGTCTGTCAGCCGGCCGTCTTCCAGAATTTGCAGCAGAATATTGAACACGTCCGGATGCGCCTTTTCGATTTCGTCGAAAAGAATTACTGAATACGGATGTCGGCGCACCTGCTCGGTGAGCTGCCCGCCCTCTTCGTAGCCCACATAGCCCGGAGGCGCGCCGATCATGCGCGACACGGAATGTTTTTCCATGTACTCCGACATGTCGAGCCGCACCATCGATTTTTCGTCATCGAACAAAAATTCGGCGAGTGCGCGCGCGAGCTCGGTTTTCCCTACGCCTGTGGGCCCAAGGAAAATAAACGAGCCGATCGGGCGATTGGGATCGGAAAGTCCCGCACGATTTCTGCGGATGGAATTCGCCACGCGTTCGAGCGCGGAGTCCTGCCCGATCACGCGATTATGCAGACGCGATTCCATGGTGACGAGTTTTTGCGCTTCGCCTTCGAGCAGACGCCCGACCGGAATGCCGGTCCACTTGGCAACCAGCTTGGCGATATCCTCTTCACCCACTTCTTCCTTCAGCATGCCGCCGTTTTTCTGGACGTCTTCCAGATTTTTCTGCGCGGCGGCAATTTCTTTTTCAGCCGTCGCCAGTTTTCCGTAGCGGATTTCGGCGACCTTCGCCAGATCTCCGCTGCGTTCAAGCCGCTGCTCTTCCGCTTTTAATTTTTCGATCTGCTCTTTAGCGGTACGAATTTTGCCGATCGCTGTTTTTTCCACCTGCCACTGTGCCTTGCGCGCACTGGATTCCTCGCGCAGTCCGGCCAGTTCGCCTTCCAAAATTTTCAGGCGCTCCTTGGAATGCGCGTCCGATTCACGCAGCAGCGCCTGGCGCTCGATTTCCAGCTGCATGATGCGGCGTTCAATTTCGTCGATTTCCACGGGCAGGGAGTCGAGCTGCATGCGCAGGCTCGCCGCGGATTCGTCGATCAGGTCGATGGCCTTGTCCGGCAAAAACCGGTCGGTGATGTAGCGGTGCGAGAGCGCGGCGGCAGCCAGAATCGCGGCGTCCTTGATGCGCACGCCGTGGTGTAATTCGTAGCGTTCCTTCAAACCGCGCAAAATCGCAATCGTATCTTCCGGCGAAGGCTCGGCAATCAGCACAGGCTGGAAGCGGCGCTCCAAGGCCGGATCTTTTTCGATGTATTTTCTGTATTCGTTTAGCGTGGTTGCGCCGATCGCGCGGAGTTCGCCGCGTGCGAGCGCCGGCTTCAGCATGTTGGAAGCGTCCATCGCGCCTTCGGCCGCGCCAGCGCCAACAAGCGTGTGGAGTTCGTCGATGAACAGGATAATTTTTCCATCGGATTCCGTAATTTCCTTGAGCACCGCTTTCAAGCGGTCCTCAAATTCGCCGCGATATTTCGCGCCTGCCACCAGCGCGGCCAGATCGAGAGCGATCACGCGCTTTGGACGCAGCACTTCGGGCACATCGCCCGCGACGATGCGCTGCGCGAGGCCTTCGACCACCGCGGTTTTCCCCACGCCTGGTTCGCCGATCAGCACCGGATTGTTTTTTGTGCGGCGCGCCAGAATCTGCATCACGCGGCGAATTTCATCGTCGCGCCCGATCACCGGATCGAGCTTGCCGCGCCGTGCGAGTTCGATCAGATCGCGCCCGTATTGCTCGAGCGCGCGAAATGTGGATTCTGGATTTTGCGAAGTGACGCGATGGCTCCCGCGCACGGACGTCAGCGCTTGAAGTATCGCTTCGCGCGACGCGCCGTATTTCGCCAGGAGCTCCGCGGCCTCATCTTTGCGGATCGTGGCGATGGCCATCAAGATATGTTCGGTGGAAACGTATTCGTCCTTAAATTGTTCAGCTTCGACAAATGCGCCTTCCAGCACTTTGTTCGCGGCCTGGCTCATCTGCTGCTGCACCGCACCTGTCACTTTCGGCAGGCGCGCAAGGCGCAACTCTATGTCATTGGCCAATGTCTCCGGCCGCACGCCCATCCGCGCGAGCAGTGGAGGCACGACGCCGTCCTGCTGCGCGACGAGCGCGCCGAGCAAGTGCAGCGGTTCAATCTGCTGATGATCGTGGCGCGCGGCAATATCCTGCGCGGATTGCACAGCTTCCTGAGCTTTTAACGTGAATTTGTCGAAGCGAACCATTGTTTTTACCTCGCAGTTAAAAACGTCGGGGCCGGTCTTTCAACCGGCCCCTCTTGGCATTACTTGTTGCTGCAATGCGGCCGGAGACTTACTTCCCGTTGCTTGCGGCGTTGACGGTTATTTTTACCTGGCGCGGTTTCGATTCTTCGCGCTTCGGCAGGGTTACGGTCAGAACGCCATTGTTGTAACCGGCGCCGATCGCTTCCGCATTCACCATGTTGGGCAGCGAAAAGCTTCGGCTGAACGAGCCGTACGTACGCTCCACGCGGAGGTAGTTTTCCTCTGACACTGACTTTTCAAACTTACGCTCCCCGCGGATTGTGAGCAAGTTGTTCTCAACGCGCACGTCAATGTCCTTCTCGTTCACATCGGGCAAGTCCGCCTTCACCACGAGTTCATTCGGGGTCTCGTAAATGTCTACGGCCGGAGCCCAAGTTGTGAGAGCCGACTCTTCCGCTTGATTCCGGAAGGAATCATTAAAAATCTTGTTGAACTGGTTCTGCAGGTTGGAAAGCCCACGAAAGGGTTCAAGATGAGCCATAGTTGCCATGGTCGTTATTCCTCCATCGATATCGGTGTAATCTAACAGCAAGGACAGCATAAAATGTTAGCGTTATGTTGTCAAGTATTTTTTTGAAAAAACTAGACAGGTAAACTATTCCCATTATAGTGTTTATAATCAAGCAGTTACTGGTTTGACCAAACATCCGTTTGCGCTCCCCCTTCTAAATGCCTTATAGTCTGGCACTCATCCATGCTTCTTTCCGAATTTGAATTCGACCTTCCTCCGGACCTGATAGCCCAAGCGCCGCTCCCGGAGCGCGATGCCTCCCGTATGCTGATCCTCGACCGCGACAAGCGTTCTTGGGACGATTCCGCCTTTCGGGAGCTGCCCGAAATGTTGGTGGGAGACGAACTGATCGTAGTAAACAACGCCCGCGTCATTCCCGCGCGCCTCTTTGGGCGCCGCGAAGGTTTACGAGCGGAAGCCCCAGGGCACAGTCCTCGAACCGTGCGCGAATTTTTGTCTTCGACCATCGAAGTCCTTCTGACGAGGCAAGTCGCTCCCGACGAGTGGGAAGCCCTCGTGCGGCCCGGGCGAAAAATGCGCGTTGGCGAGCGCGTGAATTTCGGCGACGGGGAATTGGTGGCCGAAGTTTTAAGTCGGGGGGAGTACGGGCTGCGCCGCATCCGCCTGACAGCCACCGGAAGCGTAACCCAAGCGATTGACCGGCTCGGCCACGTTCCGCTGCCACCCTACATTTCGCGCGAAGACGAATCCTCAGACCGCGAGCGTTACCAGACAATTTTCGCGGATCATCCGGGAGCCGTCGCCGCTCCTACAGCCGGCCTGCATTTTTCCCCCGCGATCCTTGAGCGTTTACAAAAGCGCCGCATCGAAATGGTTTCCATCACGCTGGACGTGGGCCTCGGCACCTTCCAGCCGATACACGAAGAGAAAATCGAGCAGCATAAAATTCATTCGGAGCGCTACGAAATATCGGAAGACGCGGCGGCCGCCATTTGCAAAGCACGCCGCGACGGCCGTCCCATCCTGGCGGTAGGCACAACGGTAGTGCGCGCGCTCGAAGACGCCGCGCAAAAATCCGCTTTGCGCGACGCGGAAAACTCGAACGAAGAAATCTCCCTCGTCGAGCCCGGCCCTGCTGAAGCGAACATTTTCATGAAGCCCGGCCACACGTTCCGCGCGGTCGACCAGCTGATCACCAATTTTCATTTGCCGCAATCGACGCTGCTCATCCTAGTCAGCGCCTTCGCCGGCCGCGAATCCATCCTGCGCGCCTACCACCATGCCGTCGAAGCCCGCTACCGCTTTTACAGTTACGGCGATTGCATGTGGATCCGGTAAGAATCTAAGCAGCACAGGCACTGCTGCGTGTGTGGGTTTCGTAAAATGCACACAGCCAAGAGTGGCTGTGCTACTCGACTATGCAGCCGAAATTCAGGATACTATGCCGATCTGGTTGGACAATGAACAGGCCAAATCAACCTCCACAAGACGAAGTGCAGGCCGACTTCCTCGCATTTTCCCGCGAAAAATTGCTGGAACAATACTGGCCCCGCCTTCGCAGCTGCGTTGAATCCTTGACCGACGAGCAAGTGTGGTGGCGTCCAAACGACTCAAGCAATAGCATTGGGAATTTGCTTCTCCATTTAAACGGAAATGTGCGCCAGTGGCTGATTTCATCCTTCCATCATTTGGAGGATAACCGCGACAGGCCCGCCGAATTTGCCGAGCGACGCATGATTCCAGCAGCTGAGCTGCTCGGAACACTTAGTGCGACGATGCAGGAGGCGTCAGAAGTCCTAGCGCAAATCACAGAGGCCGATTTGCTCGCTGCCTTCGACATTCAGGGCTATAACGTCACCGGCCTAAAGGCGATTTACCAAGTCGTGGAGCACTTCGCCATGCACTACGGCCAGATTGTCTTCATCACCAAGCTCGTGCGCTCCAAGGACCTGGGTTTTTACCGCGAGCTGGACCAGACGGGCCATCTTCCGTAAATTCATCGTGTCGTGGCGATTCCCGAAATGAATTGCTCTATGGTGTTCCGGCAGAAAATTCGTTATACCTGCACACTGTGGACACTCCATGCGGAACCTAAATGGCTGAGCAGGATATCCCTATCGTGAATCCCGGCGCCGCTGGTTCTCCGCGCGCCGCCCACCTCCAAGCACTTTGGGATCGCCTCAAGGAGCACCCGCTCGCGCGCGTCGGACCGGGCCTCATCACGGGCGTAGCGGACGACGACCCGAGCGGCATCGCCACGTATTCGCAGGCTGGCGCGCAATTCGGCCTGAACATGCTGTGGACGATGCCGCTGGCGTTTCCGCTGATGTCCGCTGTGCAATCCATGTGCGCGGACATTGGCCGCGTCACGGGCAAAGGGCTCGCCGCAAACATCAAGTGCACGTTCTCTCCCGCGATACTTCGTACCGTTGTGCTTCTGTTGCTGGTGGCGAATACGCTGAACATTGCCGCGGACGTTGCCGCAATTGGCGAAGTGGGGCAACTCGTCACTCATATCAATCGCCATGTCATGACGCTGCTCTTCGTGGTAGCCACACTTCTGCTGCAGATTTTAGTTCCGTATCACCGCTATGTGAAATATCTGAAGTGGCTGACGCTGTCCTTGCTCGCTTATGCGGCGGTGCTGTTTACGGTTCACGTACCATGGGGGCAGGTTGCGCTGCGCACCGTGTGGCCAAAATTTTCTCCCGATTCCGCGGCCGCTGCCGTCATCGTCGGCGTCTTCGGAACCACGATCAGTCCGTACCTATTTTTCTGGCAGGCATCCGAAGAAGTAGAAGACATGCGGGAAGCGCCGGTGGACCAGCCGCTCGTCGATGATTCACGCAAAGCGAAAAAAGAATTGCGCCGCATCCGCTGGGACACTTGGACCGGCATGTTTTATTCCAACCTCTCCGCATTTTTTATTATCCTGGCAACCGCTCTGACGCTGCACGTCGCGGGAATTAAGACCGTCGATACCGCCGTCCAAGCCGCGAGTGCTCTTCGCCCTTTGGCTGGAAACTTTGCTTTTGCGCTTTTCGCCATTGGAATTTTGGGAGTCGGGCTGATCGGCGTGCCGGTCCTCGCCGGCTCGGCGGGCTACGCGATGTGCGAAGCGATGGGCTGGAAGTGGGGACTCGCACGCAGAGCCACCGACGCGCGAGGATTTTACGGCGTGATCACCGTCAGCGTGCTTGCTGGGCTCGTGATCCAATACTCGCCCATCAGCCCGATGAAAGCCCTATTCTGGAGCGCGATTCTAAACGGCGTCGTAGCAGTCCCTCTGATGATCGTAATCATCCTGCTCGTTTCAAAAAAAGCGGTGATGGGCCGTTACACCGCTAGCCGCCCCATCGTGATTCTCGCCTGGATCGCCGCCATCGTCATGGGTCTAGCTGCCATACGCATGTTCATTCCCGGCTAAAAAGTTTTTCAGTTCTCACGAAATTAGCGCTACGCTGCAACGTTTCTTATCATTCAACGGAAGTTAGATGGAAACAGGTAATCTAAGAATGGATTTCGTAGAGAATGGCCTTAGGAACCGAGGAGAGGATTTGATCGCGTTGGGCAAAATCCCAGCATCCAAATCAATATCCCGCATCGGCGTCTCTGGCGTCATCCCTGCGGAGCAAATGGCTGGAGAGGATGAGGAAGATTTAGCCTTGCTTCGTGAAATGAAGGATAACGCTGAAACTTTTTTAAAGTCTTGTTCCTGGTGCCTCAATATTCAAGAGTCATTATTTGGCGCCGGAATAGGGACACCTTCAGAAGCAATCGAGGCTTACCTCGAAGAATGTCCAAGTGGGTCGAATTGGCTCGGAATGGACAGGAGTCTGACGACGTCATTCCGGTAGGTGTACCAAGCACGCCGGAGTGGGCAGAGAATCTTTCCTCGCGGCTCAAAGCACTTAAAACGATCGTACTGCCGGGTCTCAATTTATGCACCGGTGAACGCGCAAAATCTTAGGCCTATAGTACAGATTACTGCTCCGTTTTGATTAACCCTTCTGCAACACGCTGCGCAGTTCCCGGATGTCCTTCACTTTTTCCAGGCCAAGAATTTTATCGATGAGGGTGGTGCAGCTGGCGTTGCCGAGGACCGGTTCGACGAGGTCGCGGCATTTCTGCACCACTTCTTCG
>DASRQU010000042.1:0-89729 GCA_035696345.1 Candidatus Acidiferrales bacterium | reverse complement strand
CACCCGACATTCTGTCATTCTGAGCGAAACGAAGAATCTCTCATTCTTTTTTGCGTGCACATACGATCGAAGAGAGACTCTTCGCTTCGCTCAGAATGACAAGAGAAATGTTTTTTTGGTATCCTGCTCAGCCTGTGTGGTCTTAGGCCTTGCAGCGATCAAAAACCCTCAGGGTCTTAGCCTTGCAGGAGTAAAATCACACAGGCTGAAGCCTATGCCACTCTTATCGTTCTTTGAGCTTCAGGCGGCTTTTGTTTTCTTCCAGGAATTCGCGCAGTTTGGGTGCTGCTTCCAGCAGGCGATTCCACTGCTCGTAATACAATGTGACCGGGAACCGCCCCAGTCCGTAGACGCTGACGCCACCCTTTTCGCCCACTTTGAAGGCTAGTTCGCCGGTGCGCTGGCCGGCACTCTTTTCCATTTCCGCGAGGCGCGCTTTCAGTTCGTCGTATGTCGGTTCCGCCATTTTTCTTTCCTCCATCGAATCTTCAAGCCGAAGCCATTGTACTCCACCGCAAAACGTCTGCGCACGGAACTCGGCGAACGAGTCTGAGTGAGAACTCAAAATTCGCAGAGTCTACGTAGCGCCCGCCTTCAGGCGGGTACGGCGCAATCACAAACACATGCTCGCCTGAAGGCGAGCACTACATGGCTGAAAACCGAGATCGCAAGCGGACTCGCGGCCATTAAAGAGGCGCAACTCTCTACAATATTTCGGCGGTAAGGGTGCGTCACACCCCGCCGAGCTACAAGATGAATGCCGCGGTAAAATATGTCAAACTTTGCTATGTGCAGGATCGCAGGAATTATTTCTGAATTGAAATCTCGCTGAGCAAATCGGGTTGCCGCGGAAACAGACAGGCTGATGCGTGAATTTCTAGAACTTCTTCGCCGGAATCGCAACTACCGCAACATGTGGATGGGGCAGGTAGTCAGCGAAATCGGCGACAATTTCAATAATATCGCGGTGTTCGCGCTGGCCATGTCCCTGACGCATTCGGGGCTGGTCATCATGGGCATCATGCTGTCTCGCGCCGTTCCTGCCATCACGATCGGGCCGCTGGCGGGTGTGTTGCTGGACCGCTTTGACCGAAAAAAAATCATGATCGCCAGCGACCTCACGCGTGCCGTGGTGGCCCTGGGATTTATTCTGGCGTTTCGCGAGCAGCAGATTTGGCTGCTGTACTTGTTCAGCGGGCTGCTCATGGTCGCGTCGCCGTTTTTCACCGCGGGGCGCTCCGCCATTTTGCCGACCATCGCGAATGAAAAGGAAATTCACACCGCGAACTCGCTTACTCAGACCACGCAGTGGACCAACCTGACGATTGGAACATTTCTGGGAGCCACGGTTATCGGAATCGGCTACGAGTGGGCTTTTATTTTTAATGCGATTTCGTTTTTGCTGTCGGCGTGGGCCATCCTGAAATTGCTGCCCCCGGAAGGAAAGCAATTTCGCGCGGCGCACCGCGATCTGACGGAAGCGGAGGTGATCCGCCCGTGGCACGAATATCGCGAGGGCCTGCGCTATATGCGGTCTGTACCGCTTGTGTTTGCGATTGCCATGCTCGCAGTGGGATGGGCCACGGGAGGCGGCGCGGCGCAGATTTTGTTTACGCTGTTCGGCGAAGTAGTTTTTAATCGGGGGGCCGCGGGCATTGGAACGATCTGGGGCTGCGCGGGACTGGGCCTGCTGTTCGGCGGAGCGATTGCCCACTCGATCGGCAAGAAACTATCGTTCCAGCAATACAAGGTGGTGATTTTTGTCGATTACCTGATCCACGGCGGTACCTATGTTTTGTTCAGCCAGATGCAGCAGTTTCAATGGGCGCTCGTCTTTATTTTTATTTCGCGCGCGGCCATCGCCCTGAATTCGGTTCTGAATTACTCCTACATTTTAAGAACGGTGGCTGACCAATTCCGCGGCCGCGTCTTTTCCACCATCGAAACTTTCACCTGGACCATGATGATGCTCTCGATGATGGGCGCCGGCGTCGCCTCCACGCATTACAGCCCGCGCACGATTGGCACCGTCGCGGGGCTGCTCAGTTCGTGCACGGCGATTTTCTGGGGCTGGGCGGAGTGGACGGGGCGTTTGCCATTGCCAGATGCGATCGGAGTCGATCTGAGCGAAGTGGAAATACACGGAGACCCGGTGGTTTGACCGAAAAATTTTGGTCACGGTGAAAGCTGAAGGTCGAAATCAACTCTGACCTCGTCCTTTACTTTCACCGTGCCTCCGGCCACCTTCACGGGATTGATGCCAAAGTCAGTCTGCTTTACGACTGTGCGTCCTGTGTAATGTCCTGGTTTTTCTGTAACCTCCGCCGTGACGGACTGCGTCTGGCCATGAAGAGTCAATTCACCCCGAACTTTCCAGTGACCATCTCCCAGCACTTCGACTGTGCGCGATTTGAAAGTGATTACCCGATTGCGTTCGCTGTCGAGAACTTCGGGACCAAGCATTGTCGCCTCGACTTGATTGCGGTCCTTCTCTGAAGCGTCCTCGTCACGGACGCGCAGCACTCTCGTATTGATGCGGATTTCCACCGATAGAGGTTTGGAGTTGTTCACGTTGCCGCTCGTGACGGGCGCTGTTATATCGTGGTCGTGGGCGAAACCCGAGAAAACTCCGCTCTTACCCACGTGAAGTACGATGGTCGATTTATTTGTGTCGATGCTGCGCTGCTGCGCATTCACCGTGCATGGCGAAATCACGGTGCTCCCTGCGAGCGTAACCACGTTCAAGATATTGTTTCAGTTACTCATTTGATCTTCGCTGTGCCGGGGGCTAGCCTTTGCGATGTATCCATTGGATACGGTCTTGGCGGCTGCCCTGGCATTGTGGAACCCGCAGGAGCCCGATAAGCACCGCAACCAGAGAGAGCCCACGTGCTAACCAGCAGGATTCCAACAATTGTGGTTTTTAGAAAAGCGTATTTCAACTTTCGTTGATTCGTATGACTGTAAGCATTCATTTGCTACTCCTTTTCTGAAGCCTTCAAACTCCCTGAGTGCTTCAGGCTATATATAGGTTTAGCGACCTGCCGCTCTGCCCAATTTGCAAATTCTCGTAATAGATTTTTTGGGGATAATTGAAACACTTCGAGAAGGTTTGGTGTCTAATCTTAATCATGATCCGGCTTCCCCGACGACCTCTAACGATCACTGCGATCATCATGAGTGCACTCATATTTTTTCCACTGGTTGTCAGTCAAGTGGAGCAGCACATTTTTCGCAGTCGCGCTGAGCTTTTGCTTTCGCAGGTGCAATCGTTGCGGTTAAAAACGACGCCTTGGTCCGAGGTTTTGAGTCAACTTAGCGGGTGGTCTGGACAAAGTAGATTTGACGACCAATGCAACGGGTCTCAGTGTTCGATCGCAATCACATTGATTGAGCCTGTCTACAGCTATGCATCGCAGAACGTCCCTTTCGCTCGGATGGACGACTACCTACGTTGGCGATTCAAGCTCTCTTCCGACCGAAGTCCCATTTTCCAAATGTGGTTAGGCCTGTTGCGTTTATACATGATATTGGGCGGGCGGCCTGCAAAGGTCATAGCCAATGTCGGGATGCGTGACGGGGTTGTGTCGAGTAAAGGGTTCACGGTCAACATCGCAACTTACTGGCACAACATTCCCGGATTATATGCGGGCGGTTGGGGTGACCTTGCATTGATTGCACATATTGGGAGCGTTCCTCAGCTTGATTCTGTCAGCGCCAATTATGCAGACCCGCAATTAAAACTTCACCCAAGTTACGTAATAAATCGTCAGAATGGATGTTGTTCCCTCAGCGAAGGATATGTTCATTTCACTCCGGACACCGATCCCGGTACCGTACAGCGCTTGATGCAATTTAACCTCTCCTGCCTGACTCGCTTGCATCCGTGTCTCGATCAAATTGATATTATCCCAACAGCTTGGAAAGGGTACGCATCTGCGAACTCCGGCAATTAAGGTACGAAAGTAAGTCGATTTGCTTTTGGATATCTAAGTTCCGTGCAACGGGCTAATCGTAAACTGTCGGTCTTCGAGGCGACTCCGTAACGTTGACCCGCGCTCTACCCGGCGTCTATAATCCTAGTTCAACACATTGCTTTTATGGAATTCAGTCGCCTGCCGCAAGACCCCGTAGGCATCAGGAGCTAAAGGAAAATGCGAGCAACACAATTGCGTCCGGGAATGACCATCCGCCATGAGGGCGAGCTATTTACGGTTCACAGCGTCGAGCACCGCACGCCCGGCAACAAGCGCGCCGCCATGGCCACGAAGATGCGCAACCTGCGCACCGGATCGATTATCGATTACAGGTTCCGCGCGGAAGTGGACATCGAGCGCGCCATTTTCGACGAAATCGAGCACGAATATCTGTACCAGGATGGCGAAGGCTACCACTTCATGAATTCGGAATCGTATGAGCAGTTCGCGCTGGATGGCGATGTGCTGGGCGAAGCGGTTTACTACCTCATTCCGAACACCACCGTGAGCCTGGAATTTTACGAAGGCAAGGCGATTGGCGTGGTGATCCCGGACACCATGGATTTGACTGTTGTGGATACGGAGCCGACCGTGCAGAAGGCTACAGCCAGCGCCGTGATGAAGGCTGCGAAGCTGGAGACGGGATTGACGATTCAGGTGCCGCCGTTCGTGAATACCGGCGACAGGGTTCGCGTGGATACGTCGGAGGCGCGGTACGTGCAGCGGGTTTGAGGTTTTAGTAAGACAGGCTTCAGCCTGTCTGGTTTTGGGTGCGGTTAGAAAAATTCAAATTCAAAGGAAGACAGGCTGAAGCCTGTCCTACTTTTTTCCTACGAACACTCGAGCGAAGATTGCGTCTACGTAGCGCAGGTGCCGCTTCAAATCGAAAGTATTTTCCAAAGCGTTTCGATCCAAGAAAATTTTAATGCGGGCGTCCGCTACTACGCGCTGGCGGAAGTTCGTTTCCGTCTCCCACGCGGCCATCGCGTGCTCCTGCACCCATTTGTAGGCATCTTCGCGCGGCGCGCCTGCTTCAATTAAATCGAGCATCAGCTGGCCGGAGAAGACGAGGCCGCCGGTGGCATCCAGATTGCGGCGCATGCGCTCAGGAAAAACGCGCATGCCAGACACGATGTCCGCCATGCGCGTGAGCAGATAATCGGCGAGGATCGTGGAGTCGGGAAGAATCACACGCTCCACCGAGCTGTGCGAAATGTCGCGCTCGTGCCAGAGCGCAATATTTTCAAATGCCGCGCCGGCATTAGCGCGGACAATGCGCGCGAGGCCGCACACCTGTTCGCTCGACACGGGGTTGCGCTTATGCGGCATCGCGGAACTACCGCGCTGCTCGCCGCCGAAGGGTTCTTCGGCTTCGCGCACTTCCGTGCGCTGCAGGTGACGAATTTCCAGTGCAATTTTTTCGAGCGTCGCGGTGAGGATCGCGAGCGCTGAAAGATATTGCGCGTGGCGATCGCGCTGAATCACTTGCGAGGCTATCGGCGCTACGGAAAGCCCGAGCCTTGTACAGATAGATGCTTCGACGTCCGGTCCCAGGTGCGACGCATTGCCCACGGCGCCAGAAATTTTTCCTACAGCCATCTGCGCAGCTGCATGTCCGAAGCGCTCGAGGTTGCGGCGGTTTTCGGCAAACCAGTTGGCCACTTTCAGGCCGAAAGTGATGGGCTCGGCGTGAATGCCGTGCGTGCGGCCGATCTGCGGCGTGTTCTTGAATTCGTAGGCGCGGCGCTCCAGGATTTCTGCCATGCGCACGAGGCCGTGCTCGATCAGCCGCGAAGCCTCGCGGATTTGCAGCGCCTGCGCCGTGTCCACAATGTCATTGGACGTGAGGCCGTAGTGCAGCCAGCGAGCGGCTTCGGGATCTCCAATGGTCTCGCCGACGGCCATGGTAAAGGCAATTACGTCGTGCTTTACTTTGGCTTCGAGTTCCGCGATGCGCTTTACGACTCCCGCGTCTACGCGGGCCTTTTCGCGAATTTTCGCAGCGGCCGCGGCTGGAACGACTCCCGTCTCGGCCAGGGTTTCCGTTGCCGCCAGTTCCACTTCGAGCCAACGACGGAATCGGCCTTCCTCGCTCCAGATGCGGCCCATTTCCTCGCGCGTGTATCGTGAAATCAATCGAAACTCTCCCGTGCACGCGCCCGAGAAATGCGGCGCGGCGGATCTATAAATTTGGATTTAAAAATTCCTCAACGATGATACCTGAATTGCCTTTCAGTAGCATAGGCTTCAGCCTGTGGGGGTTGGTTGGGGCATGGGCGCGCCTTTGTAGGTTACCTACCCAACGCGATGCCTTTGCTTGAAAAATATTGCTTGGACTAAATGCCACAGGCTGAAGCCTATGCTACTTAAACCCGTTCTCGATTGAGTTAAACTATCGCGGATGCCGCGACGCCAAAATCCCGTAGCGCTTTTCATTTTTCTTTTGATCGTTCTCGCGGCTATTTGGTATTTGCATTCGCGACCTCAATCGTCAGACAGCAAATCTTCGCCCAACGGAGAAATTCGGCAGGCTCACGTGGGGCCGCCGGATATTTATCCTGACGCGGAGCGCACACCCGGCGCGGTCAATCCGGACATCACGCAGGAAAATATTCGGGACACGATTTGCAATCCGGGGTGGAGCACTCGATCGATTCGCCCGGAAGCGAGCTACACGACTCGTCTGAAAGGGGAACAGCTCCGGGAATACGGCTATTCCGATATCAGCAAACGCGATTATGAAGAGGATCATTTTATTCCGCTGGAGCTTGGCGGCAATCCGACGGACCCAAGAAATCTGTGGCCCGAGCCTTTTGCAACATCCATCCCGGACGGCGGGGCGCATGCCAAGGACAAAGTGGAAAATTATTTGCACGCCGAAGTGTGTTCGGGAAGTTTAACTCTGGATCAGGCGCAGCACGAAATCACCGACGATTGGTATCGGGTTTATACGCAGTCTGTTCCGCATTGACCCGCGGAAAAATGGATTGGACGAATATTTTAGTAGCACAGGCACTCTTGCCTGTGTGGGTTTCGCAAAATGCACACAGCTAGGAGTGGCTGTGCTACTTGACGACGGATCGTCATTCCGAGTGTAGTGAGGAATTGCTGTTAGCTTACAATTTGCTCCACTTGCTCAATTCCATGGCCTCCGCCAGCAATTCCGGCAACACTTTCCCGACCGCCTTCATATGCGGAGTCTGAAAATGTTCGTCGAGGTCCGCGTCGGTTTTCCAAACTTCATAAAACAAAAAATGTCCTGGTTCGCTCTTCGATTCGTTCAACTCATACGCGATGCAGCCGGCTTCGGCGCGTGTCGGAGTCACGAGCCGCTGCAACTGGTGGCGAAGTTCGGTTTCCTGTCCGGGCCTAGCCCGAAGGTTGGCGACAACCGTAAGTAGTTGGCTCATGGCGACTCCTGAGGAATTCCGGCGAGAGTTACAAATTCAACGTAGGGATTGGAGCTTCCTGCCTGGCGATGATCAGTTCACCGGAAAACATTGCTGCTCCGGTGCGGCGGTCCAGCGCTTCCTGGGCGCAAATACGCGCAACGTCAGGATTGTTGTTGTTTTCCGAAAGATGCGCGAGAACCACGAAGCGCGCGCGCGCGTCGAAGCCTTCCGCGTCGGAAAGGTATTCGCTGACGGTGTGATTGGACAAGTGTCCGGTGCGGCTCATCACGCGCTGCTTGATGTGCCACGGGTACGGTCCCACTTTCAGCATTTCCAAGTCGTGATTCGATTCCAGCACCAGGCAATCGGCTTCGCGCAGATGCACTTTCACGAGTTCGGGCAGATACCCGAGGTCGGTGACGATGGCGACCTTGGTGCCATTCGCGCGGAACGTATAACCGAGCGGGTCGACGGCATCGTGGGGAATTGCAAACGGAGAAACTTCAATGTCGCCCACAATAAATTTTTGCCCGGCGCGGATATGCTCAACGCGATCGAGGCGCTTGTGCGACGTCTGCGGAAGGATGCGCATTACTTCGGTGTGTGTGGCTTCGTTCAGATAAACCGTGGTGCGCCACTGGCCTAGCACCTGGGCAAGCGAGCCAATGTGATCGCTGTGTTCGTGGGAGATGACAATGCCGTCGAGTCGGTCAACATCGCGGCCAACGGCGGCCAGTCGCCGCAGCGTTTCTTTCTTGCCGAGTCCTGCGTCAATCAAGAGGCGGGTCGTGTCCGTTTCGAGCAAGGTGCAGTTGCCCGAACTGCCTGATCCAAGAATGGTGATGCGCAGACTGATAATTTCCCCCGGCGGACCGGCGCGCGACTGCGCAAGTCCAAAGAATAATGACAAAGAGCGAGGCGGACGTCAATCACGCATGCGCCAAAAACATAAACAGCGCCGATTAAAAACTCTTTGGGTTTCCTGTAGCGTCTACCCTCAGGCGGGCATCCGGTCGGCTCGGCAATATCCGCCTGAGGGCGGACGCTACAAAAACGGGGCGAAAACTTACGCCAGCAATTCGCGGGTGGCGCGGAAACCGTTCAGGCTGCCGAGCACTGTGAGCGTGATGCGATCTGGATCGAAAAAATCGCGGGCGATAGCGTGAACTTCTTCGCGGGTTACGGCTTCGATCGAAGAAAGCATCTCATCCAGCGAAATGAAGCGGTGCAGGTACATGGCCTGGCGCGCGAGGTTGGACATGCGCGAACTCGTGGATTCGAGCGAAAGCATCATCGAACCCTTCAGGTGATCTTTCGCGCGGCGCAATTCTTCCGCGCTCACGCCATCTGCCCGCACGCTGCGAAATTCATCGCACACAGAGCGAATCAGTTTGGTGGCCGACTCGCGCGAAGTTCCGGCGTACACGGAAAGCACTCCAGAATCGGTATAGGGCGAAAGATCGCTTTCAATCGCGTAGGCAAGGCCCTGGCGCTCGCGAATATTCTGAAAGAGGCGCGACGACATTCCGCCACCCAATATTACGTTCAGCAGGGATGCAGCATAGCGCCGTTCATGCGCCAAGGGATATGAGGGCACGCCCAGCAGAATGTGAACCTGCTCGAGTTCTTTTTTGTCGCGCTGCTCGACGCAGGCGTGCGTGGTGGGGGGCGCCGGCTTCACGGGCGCAGAGGAGCGCACCGCATCGCCGAATGCACGCGCCACTAGATCGACGAGGTTCGCGTGCTCCAGGTTTCCCGCGGCGGTGATGACCACGCGGTTTGGCGCGTACCATTCCTCAAAACATTCCGTCACCGCGGTCTTTGAAAATTGCGACACGCTTTCCGGATTGCCCAGGATGGGCATTCCGAGCGGATGCCCGCGCCAGAAATTCTGCGTAAATAATTCATGGATCAGATATTCCGGGTTGTCCTCTTCCATCTTGATCTCTTCGAGGACCACCTGTTTTTCCTTGGCGATATCTTCCGGATCGAAACGCGGGTGCAGGACCAGGTCCGAGAGCACATCCATGGCCACGGGAAGATGCTCATCGAGCACCTTCGCATTAAAGCACGTCATTTCCTTACCTGTGAAGGCATCGAGCATGCCGCCTACGGAATCCATCGACTGCGCAATTTGTTCCGCCGTTCGTTTGCTCGTGCCCTTGAACAGCATGTGCTCGATAAAATGGGCGATGCCGTTGCGTCCCGAAGTTTCGGCGCGCGATCCCGTGCCCAACCAAATTCCCACGGACACAGAGCGCACATGCGGCATCTTCTCCGTGACGATTTGCACGCCGTTAGGCAGTTCCGCTTTTTGAATGTCTCTTACCGGCTGATTCATTTTTACATTGTGACACACGTTCGCCCGCGAATGCGACCCGACTGCGCCACGTGTGCGGTTAGCGCATCGGTACCAGGGGCTTCAGCCTCTCTTCTTTTAATTTTTGTAGCTCCCGCGAAACTCAAAGGCAGACAGGCTGAAGCCTGTCCTACTTTGGTGCATGTTAAGATAGGGGACTTGGGGAGATTGCTCGTGCCAGTTGAGTTGCTCGGAAAATCGGCGGACGAATTGCGCGAGTATGTTGCGTCGCTAGGAGAGCGCCCGTTTCGCGCTGCGCAGCTTTACCATGCGATGTATGCCGAATGCCACTTTGATTTTGCAGACATCACGAACATTCCGGCCGCACTTCGCGAACGGCTCGCACGGGAAGCTCGAATCTCGCCGCCGCGCGTCGGTAAAAAATTTGCTTCCGTGGACGGTTCAATCCGCTACCTCTTTGCAATTGGCGACGCGGCGGGCGAAGGCGGCCCAAAGGTCACGCAGATCGAATCCGTATTCATGCCGCGCGATGGTCGCCAGACGGTTTGCATTTCCACGCAAGCCGGCTGCGCGGTAGATTGCCACTTTTGCTTGACCGCGCAACTGGGGTTGATTCGTAATCTCACCCCTGGCGAAATCGTGGGTCAAGTGCTCGTTGCGCTGGAAGATAATCGCGGGCAACTTGCGCCGCAGACGAACGTGGTTCTGATGGGGCAGGGCGAACCACTCCTCAATTACGATGCGACGATGGCCGCTGTGCGCATTCTGCTGGATCCGAAGGGTGTGGGACTCGGTCCGCGGCACATCACGCTTTCGACCAGCGGCATTGTCCCCGGGATTGAACGTCTCGGGCAGGAAAAAATCCGGCCCAGCCTCGCTATTTCGCTTAATGCATCGAACGATGAGCAGCGCAACGCGCTGATGCCCATCAACCGCAAATATCCGCTGGAGATATTGTTCGAGGCTTGCCGCAAATATCCGCTGCGTCCTCGCGAATATTTTACATTTGAGTATGTGCTCCTGGGCGGGTTGAACGATACGCCAGACGATGCGCGCCGCGTGGTTCGGCTCGTCGCCAACATGCGCGCCAAAGTGAATCTGATTCCGTGGAATCCTGGAAATTTGCCGTACCGTGCGCCGACGCAGGAAAGCATCGACGAATTCCAGCGCATTCTGGTGGATAAAGGCGTTCCCACATTTGTGAGATATTCGCGCGGGCAGGATGTTTTCGCGGCCTGCGGGCAACTGGCCCTGATGGAAACTCCCAGCCCGTTTGTTGCCCTACAGTAGAACAGGCTCTTAGCCTGTTTGCCTTTGGTTTTCTCTACGCGCAAAAATTAAAATTAAAACCCCCAATACAAAAGAAAACAGGCTGAGAGCCTGTTCTACTTAATGCCGATCACGGCCATCATGCGGCCGGTGTTCTCGCCTTCGCGGCGATAGCTGAACAGTAGGTCTGCGCTGCACGCGGTGCACAGATCATTCTCATCGATCTGTCTTTCGGGCACGCCCGCATCCAACAATTGCCATCGGTTAGCGGCGCGCAAATCAAGTTGCACGCGAGGCGGGGGCGGCACGTGGCCTGGCGGCATCATGGTCAGCCACGGCAGCCACAGCGGGTCCACCCCATCCGCCAGTTGCGCAAACGGTCCCTCGAACCATTCTGCGGCTGGCGGAAATTGATTGGCAAACGCCTGCGCCACGTCCGCGCCTACTTCGTAGCAGCTCTGTCCGATGGCCGGCCCGAGCGCGGCCACGACATCCCGCGTCTGCGTTCCGTATTCCATGCGCATGCGCCCAAGCGTTTTCACCACAATGCGTGCCAGCGTTCCGCGCCAGCCTGCATGAATCGCGGCCACGGCGTGGCGCTTGGTATCCGCCAGCAAAATGGGCACGCAATCGGCGGTCTGCACGCCGAGCAGCAACCCGGACACATTGGTGATCAGCGCATCCCCGTTGGGAGCGTCGGTACACTGCGTAGCGATCACGTGAATCACGTCCGAGTGAAATTGGCGCATCGTGGTGAGCGGCATTTCGGCCGCATCCAACGCAGCGACGAATTTTTCACGATTCGCGACGACGCGCTTCCCTTCATCCCACTTCGTGAACCCCAAATTCAATGCAGGCCTTTTCTGAATGACGCTCGCGCCTCCGGGCCGTGTGCTGAATCCGTGCGTGAGCCAGCCGAGCTTGTCCAGGGCCGGGGATTCCAAAATCTGCAGGCCGCGTGCACGCCTGATTTTCCACGCTGGCTTCGCCGCTGCACGCGAACTCTCGCGTTTTTCGCGGGTTTTGGGAGAACGTCCTGAACTTCGAGTTTTAATCGCTCGCGCCATGTTTATCCTGTGTCTCACTCACCACTCTAGCGTATTGCCTTCGCAAATGTCTCCACGCTGACGCCGAAGTATAATAGAAGGAGAGTATTGGTCGCGGGAAACACTCGTGGAGGATTGCGCATGATTGTGGGCCTAGGTGTCGATATCACCGGCGTCGATCGCATCGAGGCGGCCATCGCCCGCCGCGGTCGCGCGCTTTTGAAAAGACTTTTCACTCCTTCGGAAATCAACTACTGCGAAAGACACCGCAACCGCGCCGAGCGTTTCGCCGGCAGATTTGCCGCCAAAGAAGCAACGATGAAAGCCCTTGGAACGGGATGGGCGCGCGGCGTCCGCTGGATCGACATTGAAGTAGTGCGCGAACCGAGCGGCAAGCCCACTTTAAAATTATCCGGCGCGACCCGCGCCATTGCCGACAGCCTCGGCGTAAAAAATATTGCCCTCACCATCACCCATGACGGCAACACAGCCCTGGCGCAAGTCATCTTCGAATCCTAAAAAAACAACGCGTTCGCGAAAATATTGCCGCCCCAGGCTCTCTCCGTGCCTCTGTGTTCACTGTATTAAAGCCTTTGAATTTTCTTCAGGTCAACCCAGCAGTGCCGTCCCATTCAAATGTCCGTTCCCAGCCCCGGTGATCCGCACATCGAGAAACCGGTTGGCGTCCCACTCTCCCGAAACGCGCACATCCAGATAATTGCTGGAAAGCGCGCGCGTCCATGGCCCAAAAGCATTTTCGCCGCTGCGGTGTAATGTAAGAGCGCGAATCGTGGAGCCTGTCTGCGCCAAATGGAATGCAGCTTTCTTTTTCTCGCCCAGCGCGCGCAGTTCCCGCGCCCGCCGCGCAATCGTTTGCTCTGGCACCTGATTCTGCATCCCCGCCGCCGCGGTGCCGGGCCGCGCGGAAAAAGAGAACACATGCAGGTAAGTAAGAGGCAACTGTTGGACGAGCGAAAGCGTTGCCCGATGATCTGCTTCCGTCTCGCCCGGGAATCCCGCGATCACATCCGCTCCAATGGCGGCGTCCGGAAGCAGTTTGCGCACAAGCTGCGCGCGGCGCGCGTAATGTTCCGCGCGATACCAGCGATGCATCGCTTTCAGCACGCGGTCCGAGCCTGATTGCATCGGCATGTGAAAGTGCCGCGCCATTCTCTCTTCGTCCGCGAAAATCCGGATCAAATCTTCCGTCACATCCATCGGCTCAACGGAACTTGCGCGCAGCCGCTCGACAACCGTCCGATCCAAAATGACTTTCAGCAGTTCGCCAAGTTCGACGCGCGGCGTAAGATCGCGCCCGTAGTTACCCAGATCGATTCCGCTGAGGACCACTTCGCGCGCTCCGCCCACGCACAATTTGCTGATTTCATTGACGACAGTCTGCGGGTCGAGGCTTCGACTGCGCCCGCGCACCTCGGGAATCACGCAATACGAGCAGCGTTTATTGCACCCGTCCTGAATTTTCAGTACAGGACGCGTGTGGCCTGCTTCGCCGCCGTCGACGGGCGCAACGAGCAGCGTCTGCTGTTCCTGAATATCGCCAATCAGAATTTGTGCTGGCAGGCGATCGTGCAAAAAAGTTTCTTCCACCAGGGTGGAAAGCGGTACAAATCCATCGAGCTGGACCGAAGGCAAACCAGCTCGCGGCTCTTGCTGCAACGCTTCGATGAGGTGCGGAATTTCCGGCTTGTGCGAATTTCCGACTACCCAGGTCACGCCGTCGAGTACAGCTAGTTCCTCCGGCGCGCGTTGCGCGTAGCAGCCTGTAACGATCACGCGCGCCGCCGGATTTTCACGATGAATTGTGCGAATCGATTGGCGCGCCTGCAAATCCGCGGCAGCTGTCACGGTGCACGTATTCACAACCACTACATCCGCGCCACTCGCGCCGCACGAAGCCACGAAGCCGCGCTCCAGCAGTTGCCGCTCGATGGCCGCGGCGTCGGCTTGCGTCGCCCTGCATCCGAATTGTTCGATGTAGAAAGTTGTCATGTGTCGCGTACGACGGCTCGTCTGACGATCGAGTTGAGCCAAATGTTCCAGTTTCTGTCGTTCTGAAATTAAAACCGACAGGCTGAAGCCTGTCCTACGTTATGCGGCGAGGATTATAGCAGCTGCGATCGACCAGGATCTTCGCTAAGGGTGTTTCAACCGGTTATTATTCATCCATAACTCCTGGGCAAAGCCATGGTTGTCCGCCATCCATCGTTCAGGTATCTTCGCTGCGGACTTAATCTCTATGGTTGATATTCATTGTCACATTCTGCCGGGGCTCGACGACGGCGCGGACACGATGGAAACGTCTGTCCAGATGGCGGAAATGGCCATTGCGGATGGCGTGACGCACATCGCGGGCACTCCTCATGCTAATGCTCATTTTACTTTCGATCTCGAAAGAAACCTGAAGCTGCGCGATGAATTGCAGGCGGCTGTTGGTGATCGCGTCAAAATAGCTACGGGCTGCGATTTTCACTTAAACTTTGAAAATTTGCAGGATCTCGAAAAAAATCCCCAGAAATACACCATCAACCAGAAAAACTATCTGCTCGTGGAGTTCGCGGATTTTGCCATTCCGCCCTCCATGGACGACACGATGCATCGCCTGCACCTGATGGGATTGTCCGTAATCATTACGCACCCGGAGCGCAACGCGATCCTGCGCACTAAGCCGGAGCGAATGTATCGCTGGCTACATCAAGGCAGCTACGTGCAGATTACCGCGCAGTCCCTTCTCGGACGCTTCGGTAGCTCTTCGCAAAAATGCGCGGAGAAGTGGCTGGACGAAGAGCGCGTCCATTTCGTCGCCAGCGATGCGCACAACGTGAAGGGTCGCCCGCTGCAACTGCGCGCCGCGTTTGATGCGGTCGCGGAACGCCGCGGCGAAGATGTAGCCCAGGCGCTATTTCACGATAATCCGCTCGCCGCATTTGAAGGCCGCGGCCTGCCGTACGAACCCGAAGCCCTGGATCCTAATGCGAAGCCCATGCAGTATCGCAAGCGCAAGCGTTTTTTGTTTTTTTAGTTTTTCAGTAGGACAGGCTTCAGCCTGTCTTCTTTTGATCTGTTCTCACCGCAGAAGAAGTAAAAAGCAGACAGGCTGAAGCCTGTCCTACTTCAACCTCAATTCCGGATGCCGCCCTGCCAGCCATTTCGAAATTGCGCTGTCGAGTTGCGCCAAATGCCCCGTAAAAAAATGATCTCCGCCAACGATTGCAACCTCGGTCTGTTCCGAAACATGCGGCGGAAATGAATTCACCATCGCTCGCAATTCGTGCGGCGGTCCGAACTGATCAAATTCGCCTGAGGCCAACAGCTTCGGTTTTTCGCATCCATCCAGGTACGCGAAGCTGCGATTTTTAAAACTCGCCACCGGCAGGCCGAGTCCTATGAGTTCTGTTACGCGAGCGTCGCCGCAACCCGCACGCAGTCCCACCCACGCGCCAAAACTAAATCCGGCAACAAGAAGCGGCAGTCCTGTAAATTCGTTCGCCAGAAAATTCAGCACAGCGTGCACGTCGTCGGCTTCGCCATCGCCGTTATCGTGGTGCCCTTCGCTCAAGCCCACCCCGCGAAAGTTAAATCGTGCCACAGGCAGCCCCAATTGATGGATCGATTTCGCCGCCTGATAGACCACTTTGTTGTGCATTGTGCCGCCAAACAGCGGATGGGGATGGCAAACAACCGCGGCCAGCGGAGGTTTCGGGACTTCTGGGCCTAATGGTACCGACCAAAGAATTATTTCGATGCGGCCTGCCGGGCCGTCCAACATAAGTGATCGGTGAAGTGGAGTTTGCATACAGCGTTCTATGTAATCACAGAGCGCGGCGCCGGACAAACGAGGTCGCAGCAAAAAAGAACGTGTCCCTCGCGTGTTTTGCGTGCGTTTCCCGTTGCGAATTTTTTAAAGCGATGCTACGTTGTGTTTGTTTGTGGAACCTGGAACACCCTCATTCCGGGAGATTAATGATACAGTCAACTGAACGTCGTGCATCGAGACGCTTTACCATGACGCTGCCTTTAACGGTTCGCTCCTCAGAGCCGGGCGGGAGTGAGCAGCAAGGCCGAACGCGGGATGTCAGTTTCCGCGGTTTGTATTTTTTGAGCCAAGGGGATTTTGCACCCGGCTCGCCACTCGAGTTTATTCTCACCTTACCCCGCGAAATTACCCTGGCTGGCGACGTCAATATCCGTTGCTTCGCGCAGGTAGTGCGCACCGAGCCGGACAGCGGCCAGCGCGGCGTCGCGGCGCGAATCGATCGCTACGAATTTTTACCCGCGAATTCCCAGTAGAAGCCGAATTTTTGGATAGCACCCGCGCTCTGCCTGTGCGGTTTTTGCAAGGTGCACACAGGCAAGAGTGGCTGTGCTCCACGCATCTGTGAAGCCGCGCGCCCACCAATTTTCAGCATCCGCAAAACTTATTTTCTCTTGCCCATATTTTGCAAACTGCGGTGTTTTTGCTCCACTTCAGCCCTTCCCTCGGGCAGTGCAACTTTTTTCGCATGCTTTTTTTGTTTCGCGCTGCTTTCGCAGTAGAATTGTCGTGCAGATTGTAAAGAGGAGGAACAATGGAACCTTACGATGTGAAATCGGCGCTTGACGAAATCAGGGAAGATGGGCTTCTGCCTCACCCAGTTCGCTTGCGAGACATGATTCTGCGGACGGCTCTTGGCGCCAACGAAGCACTCGAATTAAACCGTGAATTTCAAGGCTACCTGACTCAGTACGGCGAGACACAGAAGGTTGCCATTGAAATCCTGGAGCAGCTCGCGGCCAATGAAGCGATTAAGTCGCACAAACTATAAAATTAGCACGAAAGATTCACGCGTTCTCTCAATGAGCTCCACCATTGCAAGGGGCGCGCTCCTGTACTTAGACCTGTGAGGCTCGCCTGAACGATGGCCCGAGAAACAATTCTGATCGATGCCGACGACACCCTCTGGGAGAATAATGTTTATTTCGAGCAGACAATCGCCGAGTTTTTAACGCTGCTCGAACCTTTCGGCTACCCGCGCGAATATGCCCGTCATATCCTGAATGAAACCGAGCGACGAAACATTCGCCAACACGGATACGGAGCGCGCAGCTTCGGCAGGTCCCTCGAAGAAACATACTTAAAACTTGCCGGGCATCAGGCGCTGGACTCCACGGTGGATAACATTCATCAGCGCGTTGAGGAACTCGAGCGCACGCCGCCCAATGTGCTCGACGGTGTCCTCGAAACGCTCGATTATCTCGCGGGACGCCACCGCTTGATCTTATTTACGAAAGGCGAGGCCGCCGAGCAGGCTGCGAAGGTGGAGCGCTCTGGCCTGCAGATTCATTTCGACGCGATTGAAATCGTTCACGAAAAAAACGCGGATGTGTATCGCGAACTGGTGAACCGCCATCACGTCGTCAAATCACGCGGCTGGATGGTCGGAAATAGCCCGCGCAGCGATATTAACCCTGCGCTCGAAGCGGGCCTCAACGCCGTGTTTATTCCTCATCATGCCACTTGGGCGCTGGAACACGAAGAAGTCCGCAGCGGTGCCGGGCGTCTCCTTATTCTGTCCAACTTCAGCGCACTACGTGAACATTTTTAAAATTTCCCGCGCAATATTAGGGTGCGGTCAGAAAAAAATCGCGGTTATCTTCCTAGTCGGCCCTCCCGAAACGAATGGCTTGCCGTTCGCAACCTGATTTGCCACGATAGGGACGGCTAAGACGGTTTGGATGCGAATTATGTAATCCGCACTTCGGAGAATGAGAGTTCGCCATGGCTACCAATACTGACGCACCCACAAAATCCAGTTCCTTTCCGCTCTGGGGAAAGATTCTGGCAGGAGTTGCCGTTCTCCTGATCCTTCTCGTACTTACCTTGCCCTATTTCCTGAATGTGGACCGCTACCGCGATACGATTGTCTCGGCGCTTGAGAAACAGACGGGTCGCAAGGTGAGCCTCGGCCCCATTCACGCGCGATTCTTTCCGGGGGCCGGAGTGACGGTCTCGGATCTGCACGTCAGCAACCCATCCGATTTTCCAACTGGCGATTTGATCGGCGCGGATGAGCTTCGCGTGAATGTGGCCCTCGCTCCGCTTCTGCACGGAACGATTCACGTCAACTCCGTGGATTTGGTGCGCCCGAAATTAACTGTGCTCACAGATGCCGGCGGAAAAAATAATTACACGTTTACACCAACTGAGCCCGCCGAACCTGCAAAACCTGGAGATACGTCCACCGTTACGCTGGATCAAATCGACAGCATCAACCTGACCGGTGCGGAAATCATTATGGGCAGCGTTGTGCGCGGGGCTGTGGCTCCTCTTGTGGATACTAAAGGCATTAGCGTGACGCTGCATAATTTTGCCGTCAGTCCTATGCGTATGCATGACTGGCAAGCGGAATCCAACCTTTCCAGCGTCACTCTCGCGCTGAGCGGTTGGAAGGCGCCCATCTCATTCCGAACGGGTCAATTCACATTGTCCGGTGGCAAGCTTGACGCGCAGTTCGTAGCCGATCTTGCAACGGCCGCGGACATTAAAGGAACAGTAGATGTTCCCGATTTCGAGCACCCCCAAGTCAATTTTGAGATGAGCTCTTCGCAGCTGGACATCGATAAATTGATCGACGTCGCCGGCAGTGCCAGTGGCTCTCCCGCGCCAGAAAAAACAATTACGCCATCCTCTTCCGCACCCGGAAAAACTGGCGCAAAGGCTGGAGAAAAACCTGCTCCAAAACCTGGCGATAAGCCGGCCGGTCCCGCGCCCGCCAGCGAACTCGTGGCCAAAGGTCACATCAACATTGAGAAAATTACGACGAAGCCGTACACCGTCGGTCCCGCGAATGTGGAAACGCGCGTGTACACGGATCGCGCGGAACTCTGGCCGATTTCGATTGGCATGTACGGCGGCACGCTGCAGCTTTCTTCGCGCGTCGATCGCGTGACGGACCCGGCGCGTTTTACCGCCAACGTACAAATGCGCAATTTGGATGTAGCCAAGGTTCTTGAAGTTTCACCTGCAGCCCGCGGAAAAATGGGCGGCACGGGCGAGCTGGATTTACAACTGCTCGGCAGCTTGAGCGACGCCTGGAAAAAAACGCTTTCAGGCTCAGGAAAATTTGCGGTGCGGAATGGCCATCTGCCCGGCGTGAATCTGGCCGGAGCGGCTGAGTCCGTAATGAAGATGTCGGGCGTTGGCGGCGACACACCGTTCACAGTTCTGGAAGGCGACATTAATATCGCGAACCAGAGCGTCACCAGCAAACTCATCCATCTCGATTCTTCAGTGGGGGTCGTGGATCTCCACGGAAGCTTGGGAATGGACAGCACGCTAAATTACGATGGAACGGCCACGGTCAATCCTCTCGGCGCGCTAGGGACAGGAAAAGTAGGCGGAATTGTCGGTGGCTTGGTTGGCGCCCGCGTCGGAAAAATCACGGTGCCCTTTGCGCTGGGCGGCACAATTTCAGAGCCAAAAGTGCGGCCCGGAAAAGGTGTACCGTCCATGACGGCGGGTTCAGCGCCCGCAACGCCGGCGGTGCCCACGCAAGTACCGACACCGCAGCAGGCCGTCGACACGTTTAGGAACCTTTTCAACAAAAAGAAGTAGATTTGAGTAGCATAGGCTTCACCCTGTGGAATTTGGCCAAGCAAGGACGAAACCCACAGGCTCAGGCCCATGCCACGCAAGACCCATGTCACGTAAAACCTATGCCACCAGCGCAAGCTTGTAAAAACTAAGCGCCGCATCCCCCTGCTCCAGCACTCGCGCCAGTTCCATGTCCCCCACGCGCTCCGGAAGTGCCCGCTTTGCCAAGTGTTCCACAATTACGCGCCCATCCGGCGCCAGCAGCGGCGATTCACCGAGCGCGTCGAGCGCAGTCTCATATTCCACGTCGGCAGCATACGGAGGATCCAGAAAAATAAATTGCGCGTGAACTTTTCTCGTTTCCAGCCTCTCAATCGCACGCAGCACATTCATCGTGAGCACTTCGGCCTCGCCCCCAATTCCCAGCGATTCCAGATTCTTGCGAATGATCGCGGACGCAGGCGCATGCTGCTCCGCAAAAATGGCATGACTGGCGCCGCGGCTGATCGCTTCGATGCCCACCGCGCCGGTGCCCGCATACAAATCCACAAACGTCGAGCCGCTAACTGTCGGCCCCAAAACATTGAACAATGTTTCGCGCAAGCGATCGCTTGTCGGCCTGAGCGCCTGCCCTTTCAAGCTGCGCAGCGTCCTGCTCCGATATTTGCCTGCGATTACACGCACAAGGAAAACCTTTGGAACCACGGATGCACACGTAGGAACACGGATAAAAATATTGATATCGAAAAATCTGAATCTGCTTGCGAATCAACGACGGCCCGAACATTCTTGATCCCGAGTTTAGCTTGAAAAGGAGTTCTCATTTGTTCCGTGTCTGCCTCCTTGCTCTTATAAACCGATATTGCGTTTGTCCGTGTGGAGACGTGTGCATCCGTGTTTCCAAGGCATCATCCCACCGAAGCCAGTTGATACCGCTGCTGCCACTCAACTGGGAGAGCTGCGAGCAGGCGGCGTCGCGCGGCGTCGGCTTCCGGCGGCTCGACCAGCGCGAGCACTTCGCGGCGCGCCACTTCCAGCAGTTCAAAATCACGAATCGGATTGGCAATATGGAAGCCGAGCTCGCCGTGCTGGCGCGTTCCAAAAAATTCGCCCGGACCGCGCAATTTTAAATCTGTTTCAGCAATCTCAAAACCGTTTGTCGTGCGCACCATGGTTTCCAACCGCACGCGCGCGTCGTCACCGGGATTTCTCGGAGCAATCAGAATGCACGTACCCTTTTCACCGCCGCGCCCGATACGTCCGCGCAGCTGGTGCAATTGCGAAAGGCCAAAACGATTCGCGTGTTCGATAACCATTACCGTCGCGTTTGGAACGTCGACGCCCACTTCGATCACCGTTGTCGCCACCAGCAGATCAATCTCATGCTTGCGGAAACGGTTCATTACGTCTTCTTTTTCTTCGCTCTTCATGCGCCCGTGGAGCAGTCCCACGTGTCGGTTCGGAAAGATACGGCTGCGCAACGTCTCAAATTCCACGATGGCCGCCTTCAGCGATTGCGCCGACTCCGTGGACTTCGATTGCTCGATCACGGGATATACCACGTAACCCTGTCTTCCGACTTCCATTTCGCGGCGCAAAAAATCCCAGACCCCGGGCAAATTGGCTTCGGAAGAGACGCGCGTGACGATCGGCACGCGCCCTGGCGGCATCTGATCGATCACCGAAATATCCAGATCGCCGTACAGCGTGAGCGATAGCGTCCTCGGAATGGGCGTGGCGGTCATCACCAATACATCTGGCGACGATCCTTTGTCCATCAGCTCTTTGCGCTGCAACACGCCGAACCGGTGCTGCTCGTCCACCACCACGAGTCCCAGTCGCATGAATTCCACTTGCGGCTCAAGCAGCGCATGCGTTCCTACCACAAGCTGCGCTTCGCCCGAGCGCACACGCTCCAGTGCAGCCTTTTTGTCTGACCCTTTCAGGCCGCTAATCAACAACTCAACGCGATACCCTGCGCGCGCAAATATTTTTTGCGCGGAAAGATAATGCTGCACCGCCAGAATTTCCGTTGGCGCCATCAACGCGGCCTGGTACCCGTTTTCAATCACAATCGTCGCGGCTTCCAGCGCCACAATTGTTTTTCCGCTGCCCACGTCGCCTTGCAGCAGGCGATTCATGGGTACACCGCGCTCCAGGTCCTGGGCGATTTCCCCCAGCACGCGTTTTTGCGCGTCGGTCGGCTTGAAAGGGAGCACGCGCTTAAGCGCTTCACGCACCTCCGGTTCGCGCACGCGAAAGCAAATGCCCGCCTGCTGCTGCGCGGTTTTCTTCCGCATGGCGACGCTCAACTGGTAAAAAAAGAATTCTTCAAAAATCAGCCGCATGTGCGCCGGGGAACGAAACGAATTGAGCGCCTCGACCGATACAGACGCCGGCGGAAAATGCACGAACTGCAAAGCTTCGCGGCGCGAAGGAAATTTGTAGCGCTCCAGGATTTCCGCCGGCAGCGGATCGTGCACGTCTCCGGACATTTTTTCGAGTGCGCCATATATAATATGGCGCATGGTTCGCGCGCCAATGCCGCCGAGGGCCTCGTAAATAGGAACCATGCGGCCCACTTCCGTCGAGTCCTCGTCACCCGCGCCCAGCAATTCATACGCGGGATTTATCATCTCGATGCGCCCGGGCCGCAGCGGATCAACATCCGCTTTCCCGTGCAATACAAGTCCCTGTCCAGGCTTAAATGTTTTCTCCAGATAATGCCCGTGAAAAAATTTACAGGGCAGTGCTCCCGTATCGTCCTTCACCAGCAAGTGATACATCCCGCCGCGCGACCGCGAGTAACGCACGAGGCTCCCGCTCGACACTTGCGCGCGCACCGTATACGTTTGCCCGGGCTTTATCTCTTTAATTTTTGCAAAGTGAATACGGTCTTCGTACCGGAACGGCAAATAGCCCAGCAAATCCTCAAACGTGCGCAGCCCGCGCTTGGCTAGAATTTCCGCGCGGTGCGGCCCCACGCCCTTCAGATACATCAGCTCAGTTGTAGGCGTCACAGCCATCGTTCGTTTATATCATCAAGTAGGACAGGCTTCAGCCTGTCTGCTTTTGATTTTTCGTCGATTCGAACAGAAATTCAAACTCAGACAGGCTGAAGCCTGTCCTTACGGGTGCCCTGAATCCTGCGCAACACGCACATGCTGCCGCCCTTGCAATCCCCCCCGGCATGAGAAAAGATGGATTGTTTGTGCCGCGTGCCATTGGAGGAGTTTTTGCCGCTAGAACGGCTGGACGGAAAAGACATAAAAGTTCTGCTGCTCTGGATTCTCGCGGGCATTCTTGGCGCGAGCGTGGCCTACACATATTTCTTCCGTGCATTTCCCGAAGCCTCCGTCGAATTCAAAGTACCGCGCGCCGACGCCCTTATCGCCGCCAAACAATTCGCGGCCGCACAAGGCGCGCGACTCGAAGGCTACGATTCCAGCATCGTTTTTGAAGTGGACGACACAGCGAAAACATACCTCGAACGCGAAGTCGGCCTGCAGCAGGCCAACCAGATCATGCAGAATCAGGTTCACATCTGGTATTGGCAGACGCGTTTCTTCCGTCCGTTGCAAAAAGAAGAGTTCGATGTGCGCGTTGATCCCTCAGGCAACATTGTCGGATACAACCATGAATTGGAAGAGGCGGCTCCCGGCGCACGGCTCGAGCGCGCGGCGGCGCAGGCCGTTGCGGAATCTTTTCTGCGCAACACGCTGCACGCAGACGTGTCCCAGTATGACTTTCGCGAGGAGGAAGCAAATCTCACCGAGCGTCCCGCCCGCCGCGACTGGAGTTTTTCCTGGGAGCGCCGCGGATTTCGCGCCAAGGACGCGCCGTATCGTTTGGACGTCGCGCTCGCAGGCGACCACGTCAGCGGTTATAGTGAGTTCCTGAAAATTCCCGAAGCTTGGACGCGCGACTACGACCACCTGCGCGCTTCCAACAACACGCTGGAATTCATCGCGCTCATTCCCTACGCATTTCTGGTTGGCGGCTGCCTGTACGTGATTATTTCGCTCGGTCGCCGCGACTTGCTCGACTGGCGCGCCGGACTTGGGCTCGGCGCATTCGTAACAATTTTATTTTTCGTCATGACCATGAATCAGTGGCCGCTGGATCGCGCCGCGTACGACACCAACACGCCTTACTCCAACTTCTTTTTGAGCCAGGCAGGAGTCGCGGCGCTCACCGCGATTGGCAGTGCGTTGCTCATGGTCCTGGCCGTCGTGCCCGGTGAGCCCCTGTATCGATTACTGCAACCAAATAAAATCCGTCTGACTGTGGGATTTTCGCTGCCCGGAATTCGCACCAAGGAGTTTTTTAAGGCTAACGTCATCGGCATCTGCCTTGCCGGCGCGCACATTGGTTACATCACGATTTTTTACATCATCAGCAGAAAATTGGGCGCGTGGGCGCCGCAAGATCTCAATTATGAAAACGTCGTTAGCACCTACGTGCCTTGGGTGTACCCGCTGACCATTGGAGTTTACGCAGCCACGAGCGAAGAATTCCTGTTCCGCCTGTTTGCGATTCCATTTTTATTGCGCACCACGAATTCCCGATTTCTGGCCGTCGTGCTCCCCGCATTTTTCTGGGGATTTCTGCACAGCAATTATCCGCAAGAGCCTGCCTACATCCGCGGCCTCGAAGTCGGGTTCATCGGCATCGTCGCAGGCCTCGTGATGCTGCGATGGGGCATCTGGGCGACGCTCATATGGCATTACACCGTAGACGCTTTTCTGATCAGCACGTCGCTCTTGAGTTCTCATGGCGCGTATCTGCGCGTCTCCGGCGCCGTCGTAGGCGGCGCCGCGCTGATTCCGCTCGCGATTGCCGCGATTTCGTATGCAACGCGCGGCGGATTTGTATCTGATCCAGCGTTGCTGAACGTCGCGCAACCGCTCGGTGGCCCTCCCGTAGAAATTCCGCACGCGCAAGTAATCGAGGAAGTGCCACGGGAAACCGTTGCGCCCACTGCCGCGCCGGCGGTTCCGTCGACCTACGTCGGGATACCTGCTCGCCATCTTACAGTGCTCGTCGTGGGAGGATTGCTCGGCATTGCGCTTCTTGCAGGAGTGAAGCGCGAAGCCATAGGTGATTTTATCCGCTTCCAAATCGATTCGCGCGAAGCGACAACGCGCGGGGACGAAGTGCTGCGCGGATTGCGCGTCGATCCAAACACGTTTCATCGCGCCACCACCTTGGCTTATACGTTTGACGACTACACGAATGAATACTTGCGCCGCGCCATAGGTCTCGCTGCCACGAACCGCGTTTACCGAGAGCAGGTCCCTTCGGCGTTCTGGACGGTGCGTTATTTCCGCGATTCGCAAAAAGAAGAATATTTCATCGTGCTGAAGCCGGATGGTTCGCTTCACTCCGTGCACCACACGCGGGACGAGAAGGCCGCGGGCGCGAACCTCACCAAGGAAGATGCACAGGCGCGCGCGGAAACTTTTCTGCACGACGAGAAGCAACTGAACCTCGCAGACTGGAATCTGGTAGAAAGTCACACCGACAAAAAAACCGCGAGGACGGATCACACATTTGAGTGGGAGCAGAAAGCCGCACTGAATTCGAGCGCCGATGGGCAGGGTGCGCACGTGCGCATCACGCTGGCGGTGCAGGGCGATGAAGTTTCCGGCTATCGGATCTTCATCAAGATTCCTGAAAACTGGCGCGACACAGAGAGTCGCTCCACCCCGGCGCAACTCGCTCAGTCGTTTGGTATGGCCGCGGCCATAGGACTCGCGTCCATCGTTGTCATCGTCGTTTTTCTGCGCAACCTGAAAACCCCGGCCGTGGCCCGGGTCCCGTGGCGCCATCTGGGCAAATTGTCGACTGTGATGCTGCTCGCGGGAGTCGTGATCTACATCAACCGGATGCCGCAGCTTTTCCTAAACTATTCAACCTCGATGCCGCTCATCGCTTACTACGTGACGCTCATGATTACGCTCGTGTTTGCCAGCGCCATTTACATGGCTGGCGCAGTGCTCTTGCTCGGCCTATCGTGGTTTTTTCTGGAGCGAAGTTTTGGCGAGGGTTTTACGCCGGGCTGGACAAAATGGAATACCGCTTATTATCGGGATGCCTTTTGCATCGCGGCGTTCGGCTCCGTGGCCGTCATTGGATTAAACCGCTTGCCGCTGCTCTTGGCGCGCTGGCCGATCCTGCACCATTCGCTCGGGCCAAGCGTGCCCGACAATCTCGATCAGCTGAGTCCCGCGTTTGGTGGATTAGCCTCGGGCATAGCGGCCGCTTTCGTTACAGCCGGTTTCATCGGCTTGGCGGCAGGGCTGATCGCCGCCTACGTGCGCCCGTGTTGGATGCGCGCCGCGCTGCTCGTTCTGGTTGCCATACTGCTGACGACGAATGTGGCGTCCACCGGCTCGTTTTTCCGGGAAGCCGCCGTTCACCTCGTCGTGGTTCTCGTTCTCTGGTACGGCGTCACGCGCATCGTGCGCTTCAATGTACTAGGATATTTTCTGCTGGCTGCGATGCTCGCGTTGATCTCCGCCGCGATTGGTCTCTTGCAGCAGCCAAATTCGGACTTCCACGCAAATGGCTATGCGGTAGTAGCCTTCGCCGTCTGCATCCTCGCGTGGCCGCTCATGCGCTGGAAACGTAACGCCGCGAACCAGTAGGACAGGCTTTAGCCTGTCTGGTTTAGATCTAAGTTCAGCCAAAGCTCGCCATTTTGCATTTCGAATATTTCGCTCTTCGGCTGCCATTGCTTCGCTCTGCCAAAGTCCATACCAGACAGGCTGAAGCCTGTCCTACGTTCTAGAAATCGCGCGGCTCAGAAAATACAACGCCACTCCAGCCGCCATCACGCCAAACCCGATCACCATCTCATTCGTAGACCCTACAATTTCCGAGCGATTGCGCACTAACGCCGCGACCATCAGTGCCAGCGGTGGTATGCCGATGGCCACAACTCCGGCGAGCCCTCCCGGCACGCGAAAGGGCCTCGAAAGATCCGGTTCGCGTACACGCAGCGCCACCAGCGCCCAAAATTCGAGCAGAATGCTCAGACCAGTCAGCAACACATCAAGCAGCAAACTTTTCTCAAAACCAAGCGGAAAGCACGCTGCCCACAAAATCGCGCACGCCAGAATTGCCACCCACGGCGCGCCTGATCGCGGGCTTCGTCGCGCAAAAATTCTTGGCAAGTAACCATCTTCCGCCATCACCAGCGGCAAGCGCGTAAACGAAAGCATCAGCGCGCCGAAAGATCCAATCGCGCCGATCACGCCTGCCAGCGCAATGGCAATCGCCAGTGTTTCGCCACCCGCAATTCGCCCGATGTCCACCCATCCGCCCGTCGTCCACCGGTTCGGATCGACGGCCATATGCGCGACGGCTGCCACTGGAATTAAATAACTCGCAATCACCAGCAGCACCGCGCCAAACATCGCGCGCGAGTATGTCCGCTTCGGCGCTTCCACTTCGCCAGCGATTGTGGAGAGATTGTCCCAACCCATGTAATTCCACATCGCGATCAGCACGCCACCCAGCAAATCCGCATGCCGCAGGGGGATGGGCGCCTCGCTGGCGCCGTCAAACCGTCCGCTGCCCAGCGCAAAAATAGTGAGCGCGACAAACGGCACGAGCAGTGCCACGTTCATCCACACCGACCCTTCGCCCACCGAGCGCACGCCCAAAATATTCCACGCCGTGCAGATCGCAATCATCGCGAAGCCCAGAATCATCCCGCGATGCCCAGCCACCACTCCCGGCGCGAACTGCCCGATATACGAAATGCACAAATTCGGATACAGCGCCATTTCAAACACACTGCCCGCCAGAGTCAGCCACGTTTCCTGAAATCCCCAGAAGCGGCCCATCCCGCGCCGCACCCAAATATAAAATCCGCCTTCTTCCGGAATTGCGGTGGCCAACTCGCTGACCATCATCGCCGTGGGCAGGCTCCACAGCACCGGCGTGATGATCAGAATCAGCAGCGTCGCGGTGTAACCGGTTTTTTGAACGATGTCTTCGAGTCCATATGGCCCGCCCGCCACCATGAAGTAAGTCGCGGCAATCATCGGCACAACAGAAATTTTCGCTGCGGTTTTTAATCCGCGCCCATTCGTGTCCCGTGCCCCGTTCATTTCGTCGGCAGTTTTCATAAGTAAAAAATCGCGAACAAAAAACAAACCCCGCAGATTGTAACGATCTTTGCGTCAAAGTGTACCCGCCATTCTTGATCCGTCCTCGCTTTCACTCGAGAAAAGCGAGTGCGGGCAAGAGCCGTGAGGCGGAAAAAGGCAACATTCTGTCATTCCGAGCGAAGGGAGGAATCTCTCTTTTTTTAACTTGCTTATACTCAAATCGAACAGAGATTCCTCGCTGAGCTCGGAATGACAGAACAAAGTATTTTGTCACAACCTGCAGAACTCCCAGTATCGCCCTAATCTATTAGCAATGAACCAGTTAGGGCATTTTGCTGACCGCACAAACTCGCGTGGCTCACCGCTCACTTTTCATCGCCCAGCGCGTCTAATTCAGGTGTAAAGTGCAAAACTTAATTGTGAGCTTCTCACGATGGCTGCTGACGAGATGACGATGCACTGGTCCGGGAACGGCTCCGCCGAACCCGTGGTACGCTCGTCTGGCATGGGTGCCACGCAGCGTACTCTGGATCCGACCGACGAACGCGCCCTGATCGAACGCGCACAGGGAGGCGACCGCGAAGCCTTTGAAGACCTCGTGCACCGTTACGACCGAGACGTCCTGCGAATCGCGCTCAACATTTTGCATCGCCCCGAAGATGCCCGCGACGTTTATCAGGAAGCCTTCTTTAAAATTTACAGAAACTTGCCGCGCTTCCGTTTTGAATGCAGCTTTTACACTTGGGCCTACCGCATCGTCACGAACGTGTGCCTCGATCATTTGCGCCGGCGCAGCAGCCGCCCGGAAGACCAGGCACCGGATGCTGCGTCTAACCGCAACGGAGATCCGATTCCCGGCGATTTTTTCGACCGTCAAGCGGACCAAACCGCGACTTCCGATCCGGAGCGCCGCATGCAAGGACTCGAAATCAGCCGCCGGATTTCGTCGGCGCTCACGTCCCTCACGCCGCGCGAGCGAATGGTATTTGAGATGAAGCATTACCAGGGCCTGAAATTGAAAGATATCGGCGACGCACTCGGGACCACGGAAGAGACCGTAAAAAATTCACTGTTTCGAGCGACGCGAAAATTGCGCGCTCAATTGGAAGGATTGCTGTGACGGACAGGCAAGAACATAATCAGCGCGAAACGCCCCGAGCCATTTCGCGAGATCTTCCGCAGCCCGTGCCGCCATTACACCCGCAAGTCGGCGAAGCTGTTCGCTGCGAAGACATCAATACGCTTGCCACGCTCTACGCTTGCGACGAACTAGATGCCGCCGCGCGCGCGCAACTCGAAGCGCACCTCGCGCACTGCGCCACATGCGCGGACGCCGTTTCGCGCGACATGCGTTTGCAGCAAGCCATCGGTTCGCTCGAACAGCCTGCTGATTCTCTCGACCGCTCCGGCCTGTTGCTCGCGCAGTGTCGCAGTGAACTCGCCGAATCTCTCGATGACAGGGAAGCGCGCTCGAACCGCACGAGCAATTCGTGGACGCGAAATTTTTCACCAGTCTCGTGGTGGGGCGCGCTGCGTCACACTCTGATTTATCATCCGGCCATGAGCATGACGGTGCTGGTCGTCGCAGGATTTCTTGCCGGCTTTGCGGGACAACGATTGCCTCTGGCTCCGGTTCCCGTAGTTGCGACACATTCCTCGATAACAACCGCATCCTTAAATTCGGGGTCATCCGCTGCGTCCAACGCTTCAGGCAACGTTCCAGCCATCGTTCCGTCCAAAGTGACTGACGAACAATTGCGCAGGGTGGATAACGCGCACGTTGCGTGGGTCACGCCTTCGGGATCACGCAACCCCACGGTGCAGGTTCAGTTGATGTCGCCCACGCCGATGGATATTGTCGGCGCGCCGGATGATGCGGACGTCCAGCGCGCGCTCACCTTTTTGCTGCAGAATGGCCAGCGATTCAATCCTGACGTGCGCCTTGATTCGCTCGACGTGCTGCGCATGAACGCCGGCGATCCCGATGTGCGCCGCACGCTCTGCGCTGTTGCGCGCCTCGATCGAAATCCCGCCGTGCGCGTCAAGGCGTTCGAAGCGCTGCGAGGATTCGAGCAAGACCCCGCGGTCCGCGAAGTTCTGCTCGACGCGCTGGAAATCGATTCGAATGCCGGAGTTCGCGTGGCGGCCATTCGTCTCCTGCGCACCGCGTTGCGATCCGAAACCGAATCGGGTGCTTCGAACGGCCTCGATGCACAAACCCTGGACGTCCTGCGCGACCGACTGCGCAACGATTCCGACGCAAACGTGCGCCAGCAAAGCGCCTCCGCCCTCCACGAACTGGGTATTCAGTAGGACAGGCTTCAGCCTGTCTTCTTTCGCAATGTTACCCGCAACCAAAATCGCAAAATCAAGCTGACGTTTAGACGCCACCCGACCTCCGCTTCGCTTGTCCGATTGAATATGAGGGATCAGAGGCGGGCTGCAACAGCCATTTGAGCTATACTCTGCCGAGCCTCTCGCCCTTCATTTAGTGAGCGACCCATGACCACTGATTCTGCGGCCGCGCCTGCGCGAAATCCGCAACGCCACCCAAATTATTTAGTATTGACAACTCACCTCGTCGTCGGCTATAAAAAATTCTGATGAATCACGACGTCCAGTTGACCACGCAGGTTCCCGTATGTTGCTCCTGCTGTCCGTGTATGTCCACTGGCGCCGGGAGGCTATCGATCTAATTATTCGATCATAAGCCGGGCAATTTTAGAATCCCACCGCCAGAACACACTCTGGCGGTGGGATTTTGCTTTTTAGGCTCATTTTTTCAGCAAATGAAGGCGAAGCCGGACAAATTTGAGGAGAAGAAGTTCATGAACCGACAAAAAGCAACAATCGGGGTTTGGAAAATTATCGCGGGAATATTTGTAGTGCTCTTATCGCTAGGGCCTCGCACTGCCTCAGCACAGGGCCAAGCTTCGATCAGCGGAACCGTGGTGGATGCGACCGGTGCGGTAATCGCCGGAGCCACCGTAAAAGTGAAAAACGTGGAAATCGGCTCGGTCCGCACCGTAGTTTCAGACAGCGCGGGCCGCTACGCCGCTCCATCCCTCGAAGTCGGAAAATATGAAGTGTCCGCCGAACAGGATGGATTTCGTGCGGAAATAAAAACAGGAATCACGATCGCCATCGGACAACGTGCCGAAGTGAATCTGGTCCTCGCTATCGGCTCTGTTAAACAATCCATCAGCGTGAATGAAACCGCGTTAGAGCTCGCTGTGACCACCGCCGATTTTTCGGGTTTGGTCGGCGAGGCGCAGGTAAAAGATTTGCCTCTCAACGGCCGCAGCTACGATCAACTCCTCACATTGAATCCGGGAGTGGTCAATTACACTTCGCAGCGCTCCGGCGGAATCGGAACGTCGAACTCCGTTGTGGGCAACATGTTTTCTGCGTCCGGCCGCAGGCCGCAGGAAAATCTGTACATTCTCAACGGCGTGGAATACACCAGCGCCTCCGAAGTGAACAACACTCCCGGCGGAACGAGCGGCCAGTTGCTGGGAGTGGATGCGGTGCGTGAGTTTTCAGTAGTGACCGACGCATACGGTGCGGAGTACGGTAAGCGTCCGGGAGCACAGATCAACATTGTTACAGCTTCAGGCACAGATCAACTTCACGGTGACGCCTACGAATTTGTGCGCAACAGCGCCCTCGACGCGCGGAATTTTTTCGATCTTCCGCAGATTCCGCATTTTGAACGCAACGTGTTCGGCGCGTCGCTCGGCGGACCCATCAAGAAAAATAAATCGTTCCTGTTTGGAAATTACGAAGGATTTCGCCAGGCTCTCGGTTTGAGCGACCTGACGCTCGTGCCGGATGCCAATGCGCGCTTGGGAACTTTACCTTGCGCCGCGTTGACCACAGTTACAACATCCTGCAACGCCTTGACTGCGCCAACGCATGTCACGTTGGGCCAGGGCGTCGCGAACCTGTTGAACTTGTGGCCTGTGGCAAATGGCCCGGAACTGACGATTAATGGACTGAATAGCGGCATTGCCGAATCCTTGAGCAGCCCGCAACAGCATATCCGCGAAGATTTTGGCACCGCGCGATTTGACCAAATTTTTTCGGACAAGGACAGCTTCGCCGCTGTTTACACGGGCGACGACAGCCAATCTTTTTCACCCACAACGAATCCGTATAGCACGGTTGACATTTTCTTGCGGGAACAAGTGGCGAGCCTCAGCGAGACGCATCTTTTTTCGTCCAACGTTCTCAACAAAGCCACATTTGGTTTTTCTCGCGGGGCGTTCTATTTCAATAGCGGTGTGACCGGAACTGCTTCATCGGTCGCAGGCGCATGGGTGAACACCATCGGCGTTAACGTGCCCGGAGCCGTGGTCATCGGCGGCGGAACCACTCTCAACGGCGCGTCAGCCCTGACGAACGGCGGCACGAATGCCGGAAGTAATTTGACGGCAGTGCGCAACCTTTTCACGTATGCCGACCAGGTGAGCATCACGCACGGCAAGCACCTGATTAGTTTCGGAGCCTGGTTTGAGCGCGTGCAGGCCAACGACAATCTGATTCAGGATCAATACGGTCAGGCTTCGTTCAATAATCTGCAAACTTTCTTGCAGGGCGCGATCAGCACGTACACCTTCGCTCCCGCCTCCACACCGTTGTCCTGGAGATCGCTGGAAGGCGCATTTTTTGCGGAAGACGCGATTAAGCTCACGCCCACCCTGGAAGTTCGCCTCGGATTCCGCGGCGAATTTACGAATGGCTGGAATGAAGCGAACGGCCGCGCTTCCAATTATTTATTTACTAACGGAGTGATCAACACGAATCCGACGGTAGGAAACTCCGCATTCTCCGTGAACAATTCAAAGTTTTTGCCGGCTCCACGTGTAGGAATTGCGTGGTCGCCCTTCGGCTCCAAGAAAACGGTCATCCGCGCCGGCGGCGGCCTCTATTATGCGTTGATCGACAATCTCAGCTACCGGCTCGATCAGAATGGGCCGTTCAACATCGTGCAAGCTTCCAAGAAGCCCACCGTCGCGGAGATCGAAGGCATCGGTGCGCTGCCCGCACCTGTGGTAATTCCCAGCGGCGTGCAACCTGATCTTCAAACCCCCACGGTAATTTCCTACGATCTGAAAATCGAGCAACAGATTCTGCCGAACACCACGGTGAGCGTCGGCTACAGCGGCTCGCACGGATATCACGAAATACTTTCGGTCGATGCGAATGTGCCGAGCACCGTGGTGATCTGCCCTGCGGCTTCTTGCCCGGCAGGTTATCCTTCGGGCGCGTATTTTTACTATTCCAGCGTGACCGCGCCTCTCACCGGCACACCTGCGCTCGCGAACCCTGCGTTATCGAACACAACGCACTGGTTCTCCGAAGGCGTCAGTTCCTATAACGCGCTTGAGGTGGATGTAAATCACCAGTTCAGCCACGGTCTAACAGTTCGCGGCGTTTACACCTATTCCAAAGCGCTCGATGACGGCGACAGCATGAACACCAGCGTCGCCACGAACTCTCCGGCGTTCGCCTCCAACCCGCTCAATCCGCTGCAATCGGATTACGGCCGCGCATCCTTTGACGTGCGTCACGCGGCGGTCATTAACGCAACTTACGACCTGCCCTTCGACCGCAAAAACGCCGCCACCGATAATCGCTGGTTGAGCACCGCAATCGGAAATTGGCAAATCAGCGGAATCGAGACGCTCGTTTCTGGTTTGCCTTTCACTCCGCAGCTTTCCTACAATCCGTCTAACGATGGTGATTCGCGTAATCCAGTCCGGCCTTCGCTGAACCCGGCGTTCACTGGCTCGATCATCGAGGGTGGGCCAGGGCATTTCTTCAATCCGAACGCGTTCATTCAGCCCCTCGCGAACACGTACGGCAATTCGCCCCGCAATTTCCTGCAGGGACCCGGACTTGCCACCACCGACATTTCCGTAGCCAAAAAGTTCTTATTTACGGAGCGGCTCAATCTTCAGTTCAGGGCCGAGCTCTTTAATATTTTTAATCGCACCAATTTTAATAATCCGAATCCAGTCGTTTTTACTTCGGCCACGTCCGTGCTTCCCTCGGCATCGGCGGGAGTCATTACGTCGACGTCCACAAGTTCGCGGCAAGTCCAGTTCGGAGTGAAACTACTGTGGTAGGAGAAATCGGCCTGGTCGCCAAGTGAATCGAGTAGGACGGGCTTCAGCCTGTCTTCTTTTGATATTTTGCGGAGTGGCCGCAAATTCAAAAGCTGACAGGCTGAAGCCTATCCTACTTAAAACTAGTTCGCTTCCACGGCTGCATTGTTAATGGCGTGGGTCACCGCGTCTCGCACGGATACGTCATTGCGGCTGTGATCGGTAATCGTGTCGTAAAGCTCTTGCGCGGGATCAGGATTCAGTTCTTTGCCGTATTCCGCGGTAATTTCCGCAGCCATCTGCTGCAACTGCTTGCCCGTTTCGCCTTTCAGATCCGCGCCGGATACTTCTACTTGCCTGCCCAGATAACTCGCGCCAATCTGCTCGGCCACTTTATCCGCATTTTCATAATAATGTTCTGAAATCTGGCGATGGCCGTTTTCATGTTCCATCACACGCGGGCTTACTTCAGCCGGAGTCCAGATGATGATGTTGAGCTGCAAAGTGATTTTCACCTGCGTCACGGTGACGTCGGCGTGAGTCGCGTCCGTCTCATGAGTATTTCCGCTGACGTTCGCGCTCGCCACGAAGTTGGAATCGCATACCGCGGCTTCACCCGCAGTCATCGGCGGCATTTCTGGCGGAGGATTTGCCGGATCGAAGGTGCGATTGACGAAGCGGACGGGTTGCTTGTCGATGATCGTGCCGGAAGTCTGTTTCGAGTCGCTGTGCGTAGCCGGATCGCGCCATTTCGTCCATGCGAACGCCAGCACTCCCAGCAAAGCACACGCTATGACGATTATACGCACACGCAAGAAGGCTCCTCCGTGCTCTATTTTCAGAGCCGGGCAGCCGTCTCACTACGTCTTTGTCGGGACCCATGACGCGAAAGATACTCTCGCGCACGCAATAGGGGATAAGTTTTAGAGGACTGCAGTCGACTACTTTTTGCCTTTGACGGCAGGCTTGGCTTTCGCGGCTCTCTTTGCCCCGCTAGCAAAGTTTTCCGACTTCTCATGCGCCTGCTGCGAAAATTGAAACGCCTTGGACGCAAATTCCATGGCCTTTTTAGAATGCTCATGGCCGGTCAGGTGATCTTCCTGATTGTGATGCGTCCCTGCGGCCAGGTGCGCGTGCGCGGCGAGGTTGTGAAATTCCGCGGCGCGCTGATGCCAGTCGTTGCGGCCCACTCTGCCGCCCGTGCCTCTGCTGCCTCTATTGCTGCGTTGTTTGCTCATAAGTTGTCCCTTTCGTGGATGGGAAAAGTGTATCACGAGGTTCTTTGACTGTGTGTGTTGCAGGTCACCGGTATTCGCCTTCTGTGGCGCGGGCTTCAGCCTGCGGGGTTTAGTCCTTGCAAGAACCAAATTTCGCAGGCTAAAGCCCCGCGCCACTTCAATGCACAGATACGGAATATAATGGCTTTCGATTGGACTTGCGCTGCGCCGCTGCTTACGCTGCCAATGGAGACGACCACCGCGCGGATTTGCATCTCCCCCTGACAAGGTTCGCGGCGTGCGATAGAATTCTGACACTAGAAAGGGATCCCGGCACATGGCCAAAGCGAAGGAATTTACGGTAACGATCGAGGACAAGCCCGGCGCTTTGGGGAAATGTTTTCTCGCGCTGGCCGAGCGCGGCGTGAATATTCTCGCGTTTCAATCCTACGTGGAGGAGCGCGAAAGCCTGGTGCGCATTCTGGTCGATAATCCCGCGGCTGCCATGTCCGTACTCGGCGGCCTTCACATGATTTTTGAGGAAACGGATGTGGCGGTGATCCGCGCAGAGCACCGTCCCGGTGAACTGGGCCGCGTCGCCGCGAGCCTGGGTAAAAACGGCATCAACATCGACTATTCCTACTGTGGATTTGAGCCAGGCCAGACGAAAGCCATCATGGTTTTCGGCGTGGATAATTTAAATAAAGCATCAACCGTGCTCGACGAGCTTTCCGCATAGCCACCCTGGCAGTCGATATTCAGTGCATCTCCGCTAAACCAAGGTTCATTCGATCGCGAAACAACGCAGTGCAAATTGGTTTTCCAGAAGATTTTTGGCGCGAAGGCGATCGCGAATCACGAGGTAGGCAGCGATTCCGCATAACATGGTAATCACGCCCAGAAATTTGCAGGAGCCGCGCCATCCAAGATGTTTCAGAAGAGCGGGCACGATCCACAATTGCAAAAAATTATTCCTGCTGCGCAACCGGCGTCTCAAAATGCACGACGCAGCGCCATTTCCCATTTTCTTTCGCATACACGTTCACAAATTTGCGCGAACCATTCATCGCATTTCCCTTGTACTGCACGGCCGTGGTGCTGACGCCGGTGACAATGCCGGTGTTGCCGTGAATCGTTACCTGCACATCGGCATGCTTGAAATTAGTCTGAAAGGAAATCCCGCGCGCCTTGATCTCAGCTTGGTGCTCCGCTTTGGTCAGGGTTGCACCGCGCCAGTTGGTGTACACCAGATCGTCCGCGTCGATCCGGTCCAGTGTGGCCACATCGCCCTTGCCCAACGCCTCTTCGCGCTCTTCCGAAATCTTTAATATTTCTTCCTTGAGATTTTCTTCAGCCGCTGCATTGGCGATCCGGTATTTCGCAAATCCTGCGACCGCCATCATTGACAGTGCGGACAAAATCAGAAATCGTTTCATGCGCATCAACTCCCTCCGCGATTCTTTGACCCGCAAACTCGCGAGTGGCCCTGTCACTTTGTGTGAGTTCAAAATACCATTTTATCGGCATGGCGTGCCGTGAACGCACCCCTTTGATTCCGCCGGAAGTTTAAGTCGCGCAGGCTTCAGCCTGTGGGTGTTGGGCCCTGTAAGCTTGCCGCCGACGCGTGCGGCTACTTATACATGAACGAAAACCCACTGGCTGAAGCCTGTGCTACGTAAACCTTCATCCGTCAGCCAATTTGAATTTTGGGAATTGGGCGCAGAACAGCAATCTATTCCCGCTCGATCATCACGTTCGAGGAGGGCACTACAAGCCGCATCATCCGATGGTTCCCGTCGAGGTACAGCATGATTTCCAAATCCGGCGAACTCACGCGCAGTGCTTCGTAGTGGCCGTTCCCGGCCTGCTCCTGCCCAAGCGACTCCACCGAAATGCTGCCGGGAACCATGTCTTGCGGAATGAGAACCGGAAAAGTCTGCTTGCCGCCCGTTTTCCAGTCATAGAGCCGCGCGAGAATGGCGAACTGGTAGTAAAGGTTGTTGTCGAGCACAGCGATCACGGACGAAGTAAATTTAAAATCCTTGCGCAGCGGCGTAGGTTTGCCCAGGTCGGCAGAGCATTTCGCAGTGCCATTTTCAAAATCAACCGAGCCGGTTGCTTTTTTCAGCGCTTCGGCCGCCCAGTCGTAGCGCACCGGTGAGCCATCGGCAGACAATTTGAGCTGGCCAGTGGACTTAATGTCCGCATTGCCTGGAGCGTGAGCGGTCATGGAGCTGTGTTCCAGCCAAGTGTTTCCCGTAGCGGCAATTTCAAACTCTTCGGTGCCCACCGGCTGGCCGTTAATGGTGATGCGAAATCTTCCTTTGTCCGCGGTGAAGACGGAGGGGGCATTTGCCGGGTCGGCGGCTGTGGCGTTTGGTTTCAGGTTTGCAAAGGCTGTGTAGTCTAAACCGCGCAGGCTAGAGCCTACACCACTCACAGCCACGGCACTCAAACCCACACCACTCCACCCTGCGCCATTTGCTACGGCGGAAAACAGGCAGAAAGCAACTGCAGTCGCGAAAAAAAATTTCAAAGGGAAATTCTCTCGGCTCATGCTGCGGGCGCTCCCGGAAGTGTGCCGTCCACGCGCGGTTGCGCGGAGCGGTTAAAAATTCCCAGAGCCAGGATTTGTTCGACGACGCGCATCGGTTCTCCGCCGCTTTCCACTCGATAGTCGGCCTGCCGGTAGTACGGCAGGCGCTCCTCGTAGAGTTTACGAAAACTTGCTTCATCGCGAAAGAGCGGCCGGTCACCCATGAGTACACAGCGCTGCAATAGATCTTCGGTGGCGCAATCGAGCCAGACCACGACGGCGCTGGAGCTTCTCTGCCGGGCGTTCAATTCGCGGATCAGTGCCGCATTGCGCGGCTGTGCGAATGTGCCGCCGCCCAGCGCCAGCACGAGTTGCGAATCGCGCGCGGATGTTGCACGCAAGACGCGTGTCAGGCATTCGTGTTCCAGTTCGCGAAATGCCGCTTCGCCCTTTTGCAAAAAAATTTGGGAGATGGAAATACCGGACTCACGTTCGATTTCCGCGTCCAGATCGATAAAACGCCAGGCAAGTTGTGCGGCGAGCAGACGGCCGATGGTGCTCTTGCCTGACCCCATGAATCCGGTCAGGCAAACCATACGGCATTCCGAGACAGGCCCTGAAACGGGCGTGTTTGATGGGGATAATTCCTGCAAGAGATTCCGCGAGCGTTAGTCACGCGACAGAATCTTGATTGTACCACTAAACGAAGACAGCTCGACCTTGGCATGGCCGTCATTCATTGTGCCGATGAAGCCGTGTCCCCACTTGGAGGCTGGGTGCGGTGTGCCATGCGTGTCGGGTTTGAATGACGCTTGGTTAATCACATCGCCTTTCAGCGAGTTGGCATTCACGTCGAATGAATCGTTCGCCGAGAAATGCACTTCGATCGTGCCGCTGAAATTTTTCATGATGTATATACCGCGGCTCATAAAGCTGCCGTCGAACAGGATGTTGCCGGAAGATGTTTGCACGCGCACGCTGTCGAGCGATGGCTGAATCATCTGCACGTTGCCGCTGATGGAATTTGCTTCCAACTTGCCGGAGCAGCGGTTGCAGACAAGCGACCCGTCAATCGTTTTCACGACGACATAGCCATTAACGTCTGTCAGTTGCAGGTTCGCGCCCACCGTGTCAAATGTCATGTCGCCATGCACGCTCTCGACGGTCACGTTGCCGGAGTCCGTGCGCACGTTCAGCTCGCTTTCGACCGGCACGGTAATCTCAAAATCGGTCTTCACCTGATCGGACACCACGCTGCCATCGGCCATGTGCGCGTCAATTTCCACGCGATTTCCGGCCTGCTCGGTTTCGACGACGGTTTTTCCGTTCGTCGTAGTCCATGCGACCATCACATCGTTCTTGGCCCAGGACTTCACCTGAATGCGTCCGCTCGAATTTCGCAGCGTGACTTTGGGCTTGTCCTGCACCGGAAAATGTTTCTCGGTGCGATCGGCATGCGCGGGGGCCGCGGCCAGAGCGAATCCTGCCAGAATTGCGCCAAGGGCGCCTACACGTACTCCATTGCTGCCACGTGATGCGTTCACTGCAGTCCTCCCGTCATATTGCGGTTCATGGCCGTTGCGAGGAGCTCGGCCTTCTGTTGATAGGCGCCGTACAGATATTCGCGCGCCATCTGATTATCCGGTTGTTCGCGTACGTCCTTTTCACACACGGCGATAAAGTTGTCAACAATTTGCAGGTTGCGTCGGATGGAGTTGGTTACGGCTGTGTCCTGCCGCTGCAGGCCCGCGATCGTGTCGTCGTTGACGTTCAGCACTTCTTCCTTGAATATGCCGCTGGCCGAGGGAACTGAGGAGGTGTCTTGAACGGGAGCCATAGCTGACTGGGAAATTGAGGATTGAGAATTCGAAAGGAAACCCAAGGCTCCGGCCGAGGCGAGCAGCAACCCCAAAAATGCTCCGGCCAATGCCGGCCGTTGAAACACCGTCCACCATGCCGAACCGGTTTGCGGCGTGCTGCGAACTGGCGCTTCGGGATCGCGAATCAGACCTTCCGCTTCCAGTTGATTGCGCAACGAAATCCAGACATTTTCGGGTACCGGAGCGATGGGCTCAGCGGCGATCTGGGAAGCCATCGACTGAATCGCGCCAAAATCTGCGAAGAGCGCGCCGCACGCCGCGCACGTTTCCAGATGCGCGAGCGCCGGCTTGGGCAGCGCTTGGTAATCCTGCTGCTCTAATACTTGTTCAAATTGTTCGCACTGCATGTTCATCGTCCTTTTTCGCTTTCTACTTATAAACTCTCTGACGTTCCTAAATTTTCTGTTTGGTGCCGGATTTCCCCAGTTACCGTTACAAAAATCCACAGGCTGAAGCCCGTGCTAGTTAATGTGAGTCCCCGGCCTTGGCCGCTTGCCGTTCCTGCCGCGCGATATCGCGCAGGGTTTCCTGCAGTAACTCCCGCAGGCGCATTCGAGCCTTGTGCAATTGCGATTTTGAATTCCCGATCGAACAATCCATCAGTCCTGCAATCTCGTTATGTTCAAATCCCTGCACATCGTGCAGGACGAATACTTGCCGGTAGCCAGGCGGCAGCTGCTCAATAGCTCGCTCTAAATGGACCCGGTCAATCGATCCGGTGAGCAACAAGTCGGGTCCGCCAATTTCACGGCGTGGACCGTTTGCCTCATCCTCGGGATCGGTCGACTCTTCAAGCGATGTTTCCGGAAGCGTTTTTTTCCGCAGCTTCATCAACACTACATTTACCGACAGCCGATGAAGCCATGTGGAGAAGGCCGACTCCCCACGGAACGTAGCAATCTTGCGAAACAGCTGCAAAAAAGCGTCTTGGGTCAGATCCTCCGCTTCCGCAGGATTTCCGACCATGCGCAGGCACAGCGCGTAGACACGCCGGCTGTGGAGCCGATAAATGTGCTCAAACGCACTAGCGTCGCCCTTCTGGGCGAGGCTTATCGCCTCAGCCTCTGTCATTTCGCCGGAATCCGTTCGTCTCGTTCGGGTCACCGTACCCGGTCGGGACGCATCTATTCGTTCGGATGCGACCCTTTCTCCTTAAGTTGCACGCGTCTTTTTCTGAACGTGCGGAATCAAGTTACCTATCCAGGTCAGGCATCTATGGGTCCGATACCATCAGATGCACGGACATTCGGATCAGTTCGTGAAAGTGTTCTTGTCTGAATCAAGTCCGTAAAGAGAGGGAACGAGTTTAACCAGCTTTTGCCGGAATGTTTCGAGTTCCTCCGCAGGCAGGGCGCAAAAGAACGACTTCAGAATAACCGTGGTCTCTCCCGTGCATGTATTTAGGTCATATCCAAGGACTTCCAAATTTTGCCACGCTCGATCAGAAAAAGTCGAGACGTTCCCGGAGATCTGCGAAACGATCTCGTGCGCCTCCGTTTGCAGTTCTTGGACAATTTCATCCAGGCTGTCCAGCTTGTGGAAGAACCGTGTACGCTCCCGGAACACTACCCGGGCCAAGACGTTATTCATTCTGGCTACTCTTTGGCCCGACGATCCTCTGAAGTTGGACGGAGCCAACGGAGTCACATTGGGAAGGGTTCCAAAATGGGTGCCGTGGTCTTTAATCGCATGCAGCACGTCACGCACAAGCTGGGCCAGTCGATCGAAGAGACCGGCAAAAATTTCACCTCGGTCCTTGGCGGAGTCAAATCGCCCGCCTTTGCACAAAGACAGCGCTTCGTCCAAAGTGATATTTAAAATGGAGTTGGAAGATTCAAGCTCGTTGCGGGTGGCATCGAACAGCTGATCCATCTCATTGGGAATCCAGGCGACCCAGTCCTCAAGGACTGTCCGCGTTCGCTGAATTGCGCGTTTTGCGCGAGTTTCTCCCAAGCCCACACCCCCGCTAGGCCGCCCAGTATACCATAAAGGGACAGAACTGCCGTTCCTTGCCAGTGCAATGTTCTACCGTTATACTCCCCCTTCGACTTACCCGGAGACTTCCCCTGTTGCACTTTGAGCCATCTGACCAGTTCTTGCAACGCCAGAAAAAACTAGGCGAAATCGAGGCTCGCGGACACGAAGCCTATCCGCACAAATTCGATTGGACAGCGACGCCGCCGGAGCTGTTCGAAAAATACGGCGAAGCAGAGGCCGCCACTCTCGAAGCGGCGAAACCAGCGGTGCGCGTCGCGGGCCGCCTCCTGACCATCCGCCTCCACGGGAAAGCAGGCTTCGCCCATATGTACGGGTCCGGCCAGCGCCTGCAAATTTATGTGAAGCTGGACAATGTGGGCGCCAAATCCTATGAGCTCTTCCAGTTGCTCGATCTGGGCGACCTCATCGGCGTCACCGGCCACTTGTTCCGCACGAAGACAAACGAACTGACCGTGTGGGTCACCGAAGTTACGCTGCTCAGCAAAGCGCTCCTGCCGCTGCCTGAAAAATGGCACGGTCTTGCAGACGTCGAGATTCGCTACCGGCAGCGCTATCTTGACCTGATTTCCAACGAAAAAGCCCGCAGCGTTTTCATTCGCCGCGCGCAGATCGTTCGCGAACTGCGGCGCTTCTTCAATGCGCGCAATTACATCGAAGTCGAAACGCCCATGATGCAGCAGATTGCCGGAGGCGCGGCGGCAAGGCCTTTCATCACGCACCACAACGCGCTCGATATCGATCTCTACCTGCGCATCGCGCCGGAGCTTTACCTCAAGCGCCTCGTCGTCGGTGGACTCGACCGGGTTTATGAAATCAACCGAAATTTCCGAAATGAGGGTATTTCCACCTCGCATAACCCGGAATTCACGATGCTCGAATTTTACGAGGCGTACAGCGACTATCACGACCTCATGAAATTGAGCGAAGAACTTTTCGCCACGCTGGCCACGGAAGTGACCGGCTCGACTTTTGTGAAATACGGCGAGCATGATATCGACTTCGGCAATTTTCGCCGGCTATCCATGCGCGAAGCTGTCGGCTGCTTCTGGCCCGAGGGCGCCGCACCCGCGCCGACTGTCGAAGAACTCGCCGCTCCGGGCGGACCGCTCAAGGCCGGCCAACGCTACAATACTTGGGCCCAGACTACGGGTATTGAGCCACTGATAGGCTTGGACACCATGAAGGACGGGGAAGTTACGGGCCTGCTGTTTGAAACCGTGGCCGAGCACAAACTTATTCAGCCGACCATTTTGTACGATTTTCCGACCGACATTTCTCCTCTCTCGAAATGCCGCAAAGACGATCCGACGTTGGTCGAACGCTTTGAAATTTATATCGCGGGCATGGAAATCGGCAACGCGTTCTCTGAGCTTAATGATCCCATCGAGCAGGAACGCCGCTTCCGTGCACAGGTCGAAGCCGGCGGTGTAGAAGCCCCCCGCGAAGTGGACATGGATTACATTCGTGCGCTTGCCCATGGCATGCCCCCCGCAGCCGGCGAAGGCATTGGCATCGACCGCCTCACTATGCTGCTCACCGATTCCCACTCTATCCGTGAAGTCATCCTGTTCCCGCTGCTGCGGCCCGAAGCTGCGATGCAGGCTGCCGAGGCAGATGCTTCCGAAGCCGCCGCGGGACAGGATCCGGGCGCAAAGAAATGAAATTTGCATGGCTGGTTGCGCGGCGCTACTTGCGGTCGCCCTATAAGCCAGCCGTGCTGCGGCTCGTCACCCTCTTCTCGGTGATTGGCATTTGCGCGGGCGTCGCCACGCTCGTGATCGCCTTATCGATGAACACCGGCTTTCGCCGCACCATTCAAGACCGGCTGCTCGGCGTTTCCGCTCACGTTAACCTCACGCGCCCCGGCTCCGAAGGCATCGCGGATTACGGCGCGCTTGCCGAAAAACTGAGCCACGTCGCCGGAGTGCGCAGCGTCGCTCCGGCGCTGTACATCACGGTGCTGCTGTCGGGTGGCGGCCACGCCCGCGGTGTGGTGGTAAAGGGAATCGATCCAGAACGCGAAATGCGCTTCGACGATGCCTTGCGCCGCATCGTCGCCGGAACCGCTGATTTCACGCCCGATGCTGACGGTTTCGAGTCGATCGTAATCGGCCACCTCATGGCCGACGAGCTAAACCTCAATCCCGGCGATTACGTTACGCTCACCAGTCCCGAGGGTCGCCTCACGCCCTACGGAATGGTGCCGCGCTCGCGCCGCTTCCGCATCGTCGGCGTTTTTAATTCCGGCTTTTTCGATTACGATGCCAATTGGATTTTCGCCAAGCTGCCCGCCGCGCAAAATCTCGCTGGGGTGGGCGACGTCGTCAGCGTCCTGGAATTTCGCGTAAATGATGTGGACCGCGCTGCGGATGCCGCCCGCTCCATCGGCAACGCTGCAGGAACAGGATTTACCACCACGACATGGGAAGACGAGAATCGCGCGCTCTTCCGCGCGCTGCGTCTCGAAAAACTAGTTACCGCCTTGTTTATCGGCCTGATCACGTTCGTAGCGGGGTTGAATATTTTAGTGGTTCTGTCGATGAGTGTCACGGACCGTGCCAAAGACATTGCCGTCCTCATGTCTCTCGGAGCGTACCGCCCGCAAGTGCGTAACATCTTCATGTTGCAAGGCTTAACCGTTGGCGTGATCGGCACCGCCGTCGGCCTCATCGCAGGCTACGGCATCTCCTGGGCCGCCGGCACGTACCACCTGATCCCGCTCGACCCACAAGTCTATTCCGTCCCGTACGTCCCCTTCCAACCAAGCGCCCTCGACGGCCTGTGGATCGCCGCCGCTTCGCTGGGCATCAGCGCAATCGCCACACTGATTCCCGCGCGCGCCGCCTCCCGCATTTTGCCAGTCGATATTCTGCGGTATGAGTAAAAGCAGCTGTCGCGAAAATCTAAGCATGCCTGAAGGTCTTAACTGATTAGTGCCTCGATTTTTGCCCGCACTTCGGTAAGTTCGTCTGTGGAAACTGCGCCTTTGCGCTTCGCTTGTCGTACGCGCCAGTCCAAGCTTTTCACTTGGTCCGCTAAGACAACGCTTTCGGGGCTACCGCTAATGCGTACCTCGAAAGGATAATTCTTGATCTGCGTCGTCATCGGGCAGCAGATCATCTGATTTGTTTTGTCATTGTACGCGAGCGGACTAATGACCACTGCTGGGCGATGGCCCGCTTGTTCGTGCCCTGCTTGCGGAGTGAAATTCAGCCACACGATGTCTCCCGCATCCGGCACATACCTCGCCATCACCAGACTTCCTTGCCCATCGGCGAGCCGAAATCGATGGGCTCATGCTGATTTTCCGGGGTAATGGACGCTAACAAGTCTTCCAATTTGTAGGCCTTTTGGCGGATCGGCTCGATTACAATTTTCCCGGCCTCTTCCCGCACGTCCACTATTTCATCCAGATTCAGTTGAGCGGAGCGCAGGACGGCGGCGGGAATCCGCACGGCCGCGCTGTTTCCCCATTTTCCTACAGTTGTTTTCACAAGGCTACCTCCGTGTATCTACGCTGTATATATTAATAGCACACGCCGCGATCCTTATGTATATTCATTGTAGACACGTTTCTCGCACATGAATCGAACCGAATTCCGCGCATGCCGAAAACCGTGCGGAGTACTTTGATTAGAAATTCTTGGTCGACGTATAATGCCTGCACCGTTCACCGGTGTTGCTGCCGTCTAAGCTATCGCTGCACCATCCGATGCAACGCAATGCACCGGACTCTGGGTGTGGGAGGATGATTTTATGACCGAGATTACCAGGCGCGGTTTCGTGAAGGGCGCGGCGCTGGCGCCGCTGGCATTTGCGCCGTTTCGCTCCATGGCACAACAGGTTGCGCCGGGCGACCGATTTGATTTTGTGTTTGCGGGCGCGGGGCACAACAGCCTGGTGTGCGCGGCTTATCTAGCGAAGGCCGGATACAAGGTGCTGGTGCTCGAAGGGCGCCCCACGATTGGCGGTGGAACAAAAACGGCGGAAGTATGCATGCCGGGATTTAAGGAAGACCTGTGCTCGAGCGTGCATTCCGGAATCGCGAATAATCCCCTGGTGCGCAATAACGAATTGCAACTCCGCGATTACGGTTACGGTGAGTACATCGATCCCGATCCGGTCATGCACATTCCGTTTTCCGATGGCGCGTCGATCACGGTTTGGCGCGATCTGGACCGGACCTGCGAATCCATCGCGCGATTTTCCAAAAAAGATGCGGAAACTTTTCGACGCATGGTTGCCGAATTCAAAACGTATAATGCGGCGATCGCCGCGAGTCGCGGCGCATCCGCCGACAGCGCGACGCCCAAAATTCCCAAAGCTACCGTGTGGCAGCGCCGTATGGCGCTATCAGCCTACGATTTACTTTGCGAAATGTATGAGAGCGATTACATGCGGCGCGCTAATCTCGTTACCGGCCATTTCGGTTCCGTTTCTGGTGGCGAACCCAATACGGGAGCGCAGGCCTTCACGCTCGTACAGCAGGTGCTCACCGGGCGCCCGATTCCAAAGGGCGGTTCAGGCACGCTCAGCGTGGCGCTTGGGCGATTCATCGAGGCTCACAACGGCGTAGTACTAACCAGTAAACCCGTTACACAACTGATGATCGAAGGCAGCAAATGCGTCGGCGTGACCTGCACGGACGGCAGCACGTACCGCGCAGAAAAATCCGTAGTCTCCACTATTCACATCAAAAATTTAGTAAAAATGGCTCCGCGTGAATTGTGGGGAGAAGATTTTCTCGAAGGCGTCGATCTCTACCAACCCGAACACGCTATGCTCAGCTTGCATTACGCCACCACGGAGGCCCCTAAATATGCTTTGCCCACTGGCGGAACAATTTCCACATGTGAAGCGGCCATCGCTCCGGAACGCCTCGGTTACTACCTGGAGATGAATGCTCTCGAAGCCCGCGGCGAAATTAATCTGAGTGATCTACCTGGACTGCAAATTGTTTCCCCCAGCGTCGCGGATCCAAGCCGTGCGCCTGCCGGTTGCCATACCGTGAAGATCGAAAGCAACTTGCCGTACGGATTGAAAGAAGGGCCAAAACACTGGGATAACATTAAGGATCAAGTCGCGGAGGCCTTGCTGAACCGGCTGCGACAATTCGCGCCGAATCTTACGCCGGACAAATTTCTCGGCAAATTTATCGAGAGTCCTCTGGACATCGAGCGCATGAATCCTTCGATGTGGCGGGGCAGCACGCACGGCGGCGCCATGATTCCGTCGCAAGTCGGCGCGATGCGTCCCGTGCCCGGCTGGGGCGATTATCGCATGCCAATCGCAGGACTTTACGAGACGGGCGCGTGTACTGCGCCCGGCGGCGCCGTTACCGGAATGCCGGGGAGAAATGCGGCGGCCGTGATCTTGAAAGATAACGGCACGAGCCTGGAAGAAGTCGTAGCTAAAAAATCCTGACGCTTTGCGTAGGACAGGCTTCAGCCTGTCTGCCTTTGAATTTTGCCGTGCTGACAAAGGCAAAAGAAGACAGTCTGAAGCCTGTCCTACTGGCGCCACAGCCTGTGTGGTAACAAATAAGTAAACCCCGCAAAAACTTGCCAGTGCGTGGACGTGCTGGTCAAACCTTTCTCAAATCCCGCGTCAAATACTAAATTTTTTCGCGCACTATAGCTCGCAGCCCACAGGTTGCCGATCGCATTTCCGTGAACGAATGGCTGCGAGAAGCGCCAAATTTCTCCGGACAGGCCAAAGCCTTTCCCGAGCGGATGCGAAATCGAAAGCGTCTGCCCGGATTGCAACCTGCGCACGGAGCCATTCAGGACTTCGTTAAAAATAGCGTTCGCGTCGTAATGAAAGCCCTGCACATCGGCGCTGGCGTAAAAGATGCTGGAGTTTACCGGGCTTCCAACATCGAAGTCTGGAGTATTCCCAGCGTACAGGCGGCGGGCGTAACTGGCCGAGAGAGTGGGTCTGGATCCCGTGCCTGGATACAAAACTGTCTGCGCTCCCACAAAAACCTCGGCAGTACCGTTTGCCGATTGTCCATTCAACGAATAGTGAACGACCGGCGTGGTGGACGCGGACAAAGCCAGGCGTTTTGCGACAGCTAGTTTGACAACTTCGCTAAACTGATACAGGGAGGAGAATTCCAACGAACTTGCGGCGCCAAGCGCTCCGCTTTCGAATTGAAGGTAACCCACGGGCGTGATCGTAGCAGGATTGCTCACGGTGGGGCGTCCCGGGTTCGCTTCGGGCTCGGTCACGTCCGTAACTACGGTGGAATCAGGTTCTGCCGCTTTGCCGCCCGACTGAGAATTAGCGGCAATGGCAAGAAACGGGAATACTAAAATTGCCATCCAGAAAACATAGGATCCGCAGCGACCGGATTGAGATCGTCTGCTTCGTAACGGAGGCTCGTTTTTTCTACGCATCGCCCGGGTGATATCTTATACCTGATATTTACCTGACCCAATATTTACCTGATATGACGCGAGCCAAGGGGTTGATTCGACCGTGCTCTCCGTCTCGAAAATTACTGCTAGTTTTATCCTTAGAAAATCCGGTTTTCAGGGAAATGCGGAAATTAAAAAATACCGCTATTTTGGAGTATATTTGGCGTCCGGGTTGCACTTGGTAACGAGGTGATGCATTGCAGCCCACAAGGTTGAGTCGAAGTGCCGCAACCGCAAGCCGTAAGTGGATTATAAGGCTTGGTATTTCATTTAGTTAGTGACGGCTCTGGCGAGTGTCAATTTGGGTCATTTCTTTCGAGGGACACTCATTGGGCGAGAATGAGAAATCGTTTGTCCTGCCAAAACGCGGCAGGAGCTTAAAGAGCGGTGTCCTGGACGAAATGAACGGGTCCCGCATCTAAAGAGTAGTAAGCGAAGATTTTAATGAAAGGTCGGCGGAAATAACGGACGTGAGACTTGCATCGTTGAGTAAATATGACATTTGAAACGACAACTTCGGCAGGCACCCTGGCAAGCGCCACCGCGCAGAGCACGGCGCTCATAGAAGCGCGGGATTTGCGTAAGGTTTATGGCGCGGGCGCGGCCGAAATTGTGGTTCTTTCCGGGGCAAACGTCAGCGTGGACGCCGGAAAGTTGATTGCCATTATCGGCCCTTCCGGCGCGGGAAAAAGTACGTTTTTGCATTTGCTGGCCGCGCTAGACACGCCAACGAGCGGTACAGTATACTTCGAAGGGAAGGCGATAGATTCGTTTCGAGAAACTGAACTTGCGAATTATCGCAATCGTTCAATTGGTTTTGTATGGCAGCGGCACCACCTTTTCGCCGACTTCACGGCGGCCGAAAACGTGGCAATGCCTCTGCTAATGCGTGGCGCGAAGCATAAAGAGGCGCTCGAAACCGCTGCACGCTGGCTCAGGGAAGTTGGCCTAGGAGAACGAATTAACCAGCGGGCAGGGGAGTTATCCGGGGGAGAGCAGCAGCGTGTGGCAATTGCCCGCGCTTTAGTCCAAAAGCCGGCGCTTTTGCTGGCCGATGAACCCACCGGAAATCTGGATGAGCGGAATGCAACGGCGGTCTTTGAGCTTATGCAGCGGTTGCATCAAGAGCATCGGCTCACCTCAATCTTGGCGACGCACAATACAGTTCTGGCGGGGCGCGCAGATCTCGTGCTGCTACTAGAGCATGGGAAGCTCCAGCCAGTTAGGCAGTAGACCAAACCCTGGTTCTAAGGACTAAGGGAGAAACGAGTTGACCCGTGTTTGAACGTTACACAGAAAAGGCTCGACGCGTGATATTTTTTGCGCGCTACGAAGCCAGTCAGTATGGTTCGCCCTATATTGAGACTGAGCACTTGCTGCTTGGACTCATGCGCGAAGATAAGGCGCTCGCCAACCGTTTCCTCCGTTCCCATGGTTCCATCGAATCGATCCGCAAGGAGATTGAACAGCGCATCACGATTCGTGAGCGCATCTCCACGTCGGTCGAAGTGCCGCTCAGCCAGGAATCCAAACGCATCCTGAACTTCGCCACCGAAGAGGCCGAGCGCCTGGGGCACCGCCACGTCGGTACCGAGCATTTGCTGCTCGGAATCCTGCGCGAAGAGAAATGCTTTGGCGCGGAAATCCTGCAGGAGCGGGGCCTGCGCCTCACGACCCTGCGCGAAGAATTGGCACGCAGCGCCGGCGAAAAAACGCCTGCAGCGCGACCCAAGGAAACTTCTCTGCTCGCGGAATTCAGCCGCGACCTGACGCAAGCCGCCCTCGAAGGCCAACTCGATCCACTCGTCGGCCGCGAACGCGAACTCGAGCGCGTCATTCAAATTCTCTGCCGCCGGACCAAAAACAATCCTGTACTGATCGGCGAGCCGGGCGTCGGCAAAACTGCCATCGTCGAAGGCCTGGCGCAGCGTATTTCCGATAGCGACGTGCCGCCCTTTCTGGCCGAGAAGCGGATTCTTTCGCTCGACCTTTCGCTGATCGTCGCCGGGACGAAATATCGCGGGCAGTTTGAAGAGCGGCTCAAGACCATTATGAAGGAGTTGATGGAGAGCCAGAATTCAATCGTGTTCATCGACGAGTTGCACACGCTCGTCGGCGCCGGTTCGGCGGAAGGTTCATTGGACGCCGCCAACATTTTGAAGCCCGCGCTGTCTCGAGGAGAAATTCAGTGCATCGGCGCAACAACGCCGGGCGAGTATCGCAAGTCCGTGGAAAAAGACCGCTCGCTTGAACGGCGCTTCCAGGCCGTGAAAGTCGGCGCACCATCGGAGGACGAAGCGATTCTTGTTCTGGAAGGCGTGCGCGAACGCTACGAGAAATTCCACGCCGTCAGCTACACGGACGAAGCGATCCGCTACGCCGTGTATCTGTCGAGCCGTTACATTCCAGATCGATTTCTTCCGGACAAGGCCATCGATCTGATCGACGAAGCAGGAGCCCGCGTTAAATTGCGCCAGGCCGCTCTGCCGGATGAAGTCGCGGAAGTGCAGAAGCGCGTGAAGTTCATCACGCACCGCATGGAAACGGCCATTGCCAATCATGAATTTGAGAAAGCGCGTTTCTACTCGGAGGAAGAGCGCAAGGAAAAAGAAAATCTGCGCGTCGTCCGTGAACGCTTGAAGCTGGATGACACGAATACTGGAATCGTCACGCGCGAAGATATCGAAGACGTGGTGGCGCGGTGGACCGGAATCAACGTCACCTCGATCAAGGAAGACGAACAACAGAAACTGCTGCGCATCGAAGTGGAATTGCACAAGCGCGTCATCAGCCAGGACAAGTCCATCACCGCTCTGGCCCGCGCCATTCGCCGCAGCCGCGCAGGACTCAAGGCTCCGGGGCGCCCCGTGGGGTGCTTCCTGTTCCTCGGGCCGACCGGCGTGGGAAAAACGGAAGTCGCTCGGCGCCTCGCCGAATTCATGTTCGGCAGCGAGAAATCATTAATCCGCTTCGATATGTCTGAATACATGGAGAAACACTCCGTATCGAAGCTGATTGGAGCGCCTCCAGGCTATGTGGGTTACGAAGAGGGCGGACAGTTAACAGAGCGCGTTCGGCGCACGCCCTACTCGGTGATCCTGCTGGATGAAATCGAAAAGGCGCATCCGGATGTGTACAACATCTTGCTCCAGGTTTTTGAAGACGGGCAACTGACGGACGGGTTGGGAAATACGGTTGATTTCCGCAACACGATTCTGATCATGACCTCGAACCTGGGCGCACGGCACCTTCAGAAGCGCGCGACGATGGGTTTTCAGTCCCCCGCCGAAGAAGGACAGGCCAAGAGCCTCGACGAACTCGTGTTGAGCGAAGTGAAGCGCGTGTTCAATCCGGAGTTCCTTAATCGTTTGGATGAGATTATTTTGTTCAATCCGCTGGGCGATGAAGAATTACTTCGCATCATCGACTTGTTGGTTGGGCAAACCAATGATACCTTGATCCACCGTCAAGTGCAGATCGTACTGACGCCGGAAGCGCGCCAGTGGATTCTCGACAAAACGTGCGGCGACCGAAACTACGGCGCGCGGCCGTTGCGGCGGGCTCTGCAAAAGTACGTGGAAGATCCGTTGTCGGAAGCGCTGATTCAGGGTGATTTGCAGCGGCCAACAACTTTGGAAGTGTACGTGACGAATGACGGGCTTGGATTCCGACCGGTGGTTGAGGCAACCCCGGTATCCCACTAGCGAATCCTACGCGCGCAGGGCGGGCTCAAGTTCTTGAGCCCGTTTGGGGGAGTGTAAAATTTTGTTTCGGGGCAAGCGGCCTTGAGGTTTTCTTTGGCCGCAAGAAAATTTTGGTGTTTCGGCACGTCTGCGCGCGCAAGCTTTTTTTGTTTCCTTGCCGCTGTTGTTGTGTGTCTGGCGCCCGCCGCGCACGCGCAGCCCCTCCCCGCTCAGACCAATTCGCAGGCATCCGCCGCGAATGCGCAGACGCCGGCAGGAACCCCCACCATTGAACGCATTGAATTTCAGGGTAACAGAAGAATTCGAAGTGAAACGTTGCGCGCGCGAATTTTTTCCCGCCCCGGCGATCCTGTAAACGACGAATCCTTGCGGCGCGATTTCCACGCGCTGTGGAACACGCAATATTTCGAGGACATCCGCCTGGAAGTGGAAGACAGCGCGGACAAACCGAATCAGAAAATTATTATTTTCTACGTGACCGAGCGCCCCATCGTCCGGCGCATCGAATATAAGGGGAATAAATCGGTTTCCGAGTCCGACATTCTGGACCGCTTCAAGGACCGCAAAGTCGGGCTCTCGATTGAGAGCCAGTTCGATCCCACAAGAATTAAAAAAGCCGAAGTCGTATTGAAGGAATTGCTGGCCGAGCACGGCCGCCAGTTCGCCACCGTGAAGCCCACCTACGAGCGCCTGCCCGGCACGAACGCCGTAAAACTCACCTTCAACATCAACGAAGGACCCAAAGTAAAAGTCGGGAAAATTCTGATCACAGGCAACACCGCTTTTTCCGGGCGTAAAATTATTCGTACCATGCGCAATTCGCGACCCATCGCGATTCCGCTGGGTCCCGTGCCTCCCTATTTTATTTCCGTGCTGTCCAAAACATTTGACCGCCCCAAGCTGGACGAGGACATGGAAATCGGAATTCGAGGACTGTACCAGGACAACGGATACTTCAAAGTGTTGGTGAAAGATCCGATTATTCAGAACGCCACGGTGAAAGAAGGTTTGCTGCCCAAGAACGTTCCCCTTGTGGGCGTGCACGAAGGCCGCGAGACGAACATCACCATTCCGATCGAAGAGGGCGCGCGCTATCACATGGGTACGCTGCACGTGCGCAACGCAAATCCGGATGAAGGACTTTTCTTCAAGCAGGCGTATTTGGAATCGGCCTTCCCGATGAAGAAGGGCGACATTTTTAGTGTGGCGAAAGTGCGCAAAGCGATTGAGGACTATACCAAGTTGTACGGAAATTTCGGTTTCATCGATTTCACCGCGGTCCCCGATACGGATGTTCACGACGACACAAAAACGATAGACATTACGTTCGCCTTCGATCAGCAAAAACAATTCTTTGTCCGCCGCATCGACTTCTCGGGGAACACGGGCACGCGCGACAAGGTCATTCGCCGCGAACTCCTGCTCAACGAAGGCGACATGTTCCGCAACAACCTCTGGGAACTCAGCCTATTGCGCCTGAACCAGCTCGATTATTTTGAAGCCGTAAAGCCGGAGAGCGCCGAAATTAAGCGAAACGTGAAACAAGGCACGGTGGACATTCTCCTGAAGCTGAAGGAAAAGGGAAAGCAGTCCATCAGTTTAACGGGCGGTGTCAGCGGTTTTGCTGGTACTTACATCGGCGTAACCTATCAGACCAACAATTTCCTCGGACTTGGCGAGACGCTCACTATCGGCGCGAACGTGGGAACGCTGCAACGCAACGTGAACTTTGGTTTCACCGAGCCGTACTTGTTTGACCGGCCCATCAGCACCGGATTTACCATCTTTGCCAGCCGCTATAATTTCGACCAGGCCCGGCAAACTTCCCTTGCGCTGGGCTACCAGATCCAGCTGAATCCTAATACCGAGCAAAATTATATTCAGAACAGCGACGGCTTCACTCTATTTGCAAGCTATCCGCTGAAGAAATTGGGTTTCACTCGTCTTGGCCTGACCTATGGTTTTACGGCCACGAACATAACGGGATTGAGCACCGCATCCACTGCATTATTCAGCGTTTTGCAATTCCAGCAGCTTGAGGGACCGTCTTCGCTGCAGGGGATTCATGAGAGCAAAGTCAATCCGACCTTGAGCTACAACACCGTGAATAATCCGGTCAATCCAACGAGCGGCAAGAGCCTGTTTCTGTCTTCTTCGTTTGAAGGCGGACCGCTCGGCGGCAACGTGAATACAGTTTCTGAAATCGTGGAGGCCAAGTATTTCCGTCCGAACTATCACAAGCGGAACGTAATTGCCGTGCGCGTGCTCGGAGCATTCGAATCGGGCTTTGGCGGGAAGGTGATCCCTCCGTTCAGCAGGTTCTACCTCGGCGGCGAAGACACGCTGCGCGGATTTGACGTTCGAACGGTTTCGCCTGTCGTCTTCGTGCCGACTCTTACGAACACAACAGTTTCCTATTCGAATCCGCATGTACTGGACGGCAACGGAAATCCGACGCTTGGCGCCGTCAATATCCCGACGCTCAGCTATCAAACATCATTCCCGGGCGGAGACACGGAAGTTGTAGCCAATTTTGAATACCGCATTCCGCTGTTTCCGCACGTAGCGCTTTCGATATTTGGTGACGCGGGCGCGACAGGCGCCGTGCAACACAATCAATTGCAGCTGAACTCACTGGATTATTCGACTCTGGTGCAGCAGTTTCCGGGTACGAATATAAGCCGCACTCTGCCGTTTCAACCGGGCACGAATTTTAAGCCGAGAACTTCCGCCGGGCTGGAGTTAGTTGTCCAACTCCCCATCGTGCAGGCGCCTTTCCGCATCTATTGGGCGTATAACTTTAACCGCGAGTCTGAGGTCATCACCGCCCCGACGACGCAATTCCCCGGTCCTGCGACGCTGGCGGCTTTAACCTCGACTTGTATTCAATCAGGGACCGATCCGAACCAGTGCCCATGGAATATTTATAAAGCGCCGTTGAGCAACACAGATGTGTGGAATGCACAGGTTGCGCCGCAAATCATAAATTTGTTCAATAATCCGCAGCGGACAAATTTCTTTGATCCGGTGCGCACGTTCCGGTTCACGGTGAGCCGAACGTTCTAGTGCCAGATTTGTGCGATCGAATAATCATGGGGATTCAGATATCGAAGGGCCCGGAATGCGCCAAGAAGATTTGTTTGCGCTGCGAGGCTGCATGTCACGAAAGTTCTGGAGGACAGGAATGAAGCGGTGGAAACTTTCAACAATACTCACTCTCGTGGCCGTACTGGGAGCGTTGGGTTGCGGGGGAAGTAGTTCCTCCACCGTGTCCATCACTATTTCGCCAACTTCCGCCAGCGTGATCACCAATCGCACTCAATTGTTCAGCGCCCTCGTTACGGGCAATAGCAACACCGCGGTCACGTGGAGTCTGACCTGCGAGACTGTCAGTAAGATACTAGCTACTGCTTGCGGAACGATCGATGCCACGGGCCTTTACACCGCGCCTGCAACGATCCCGTCCGTTTCAGTCAGCGGGACTCCCACGATTGCTCCAGTCGTTACGATTACGGGAACAGCGCAAGCGGACACAACCAAAGCGGCAACGGCTACTTTGACCATCGTCACCGGAATCAGCATCACGCTGAATCCGACGAGCGCAACCGTCGGAACTGGCGAAACATTTCTTTTTACAGCAACGGTGAACAATCCCGGATGCAATATCACGTCGAATCCCACCTGTAACAATGTGACGTGGTCTCTTTCAACTACCTTGACGGGAATCGGCAGCATTGGTTCGACCTCGGGTGTGTATACGGCTCCCACATCGGTTCCTTCGCCGAGTTCTGTGATCGTCACGGCCACATCGGTGGCTGACACATCGGTCACCGCGACGGCCACGGTTGCAGTTGTCACCGCGTCGCAGCCCACGGTGACTTCCGTGAGCCCGAACACGGCGCCTTTTGGCGGCTTGTTCCAGGACGTCTACATTACCGGAACGAATTTCATTTCCACGGAAAACGTGTTCATCAATGGGGTGCAGCTGGCCTCCGCATTTGTGACGGATATTTCCAGCTCTGTGATTCGCGCGCGCATCCCGGATTACATTTTGGCTTCGCCGCCGCAGCCAGCCTCGGGTTCGGGCTTGGCGTCCAACGTGTTGCAAATCGGCGTGTCCGAACAGTCGAGCGCGATTCAAACGTGCACCTCAGACGCGTCGCAGTGCCGCATCACCATGGTCGGAACGCGGCCCGGCGTTGTCGGTCCCACGCCTTCGAGCATTCCGCAAAATACCGCGGGCGTGCTTACCTTCGGAGTGGATGGCGGATTTTTTGGGACAGGAAGCAATCCCGCAGCTCCCGCAGTGAACGCAACCTTTAACGGCCAGCTGCGCGGTATTCAACTTCCCGGGAGCCAGACGATCGGCAGCACGCGGCAGTTGTCCGTAACCATCGGCGGTGGATCGAATTCGAGCGACTTCACCGTGCCGGGACTGTATCCTGTGGCCATAAAGAGCAACTCAGATGCTACAAAATTCGCGGTTACCAATCTCGCGGTGCAGCCAACTTACACGCCGCCAACGGCCAGCGTAGTTCCCGTCGGCACTTCACCCGCCGATGTAGCGATCAATCCTGCAACTGGCATTGCGGTCGTCGCAAACAAGGGATCGAACGACATTTCACTGATCGATATTTCCGGCGCCATTCCTTCCACCGCGGCGGTTCTGAGTATTTGCACGGGCGCGGTGGGTGCAGTCGCTCCGTGCCCGGCGTCGGGTCCTTCGAGTGTTTCAATTGACTCTGTGCGAAATATTGCTCTGGTAGTGAATTCCACTTCGAAAACAATCGCGGTGATCGATCTCAACACGCGCTCCGTCAGCTTCGTGTTGCCCGTGCTGCAAGACACGCCGGGAGCCGTGGGTATCAACCCGGTTACGGGCCGCGCGCTGGTCGCGATGCAGCAAAGAAATTACGGAGTCATCGTAGATGTAACCACGAACCCTCCAAGCTATGCGGGCATCGTCTCGATCAGCACGGGATCGAATACGCGCGTAGCCATTGAGCCGCATCTGAACTGGGCCATGGCCACGCCCGGAACGCTTGGTTCCCTAGGGATCGTGGACTTGAATCAGCAGTCCAGCAATGCCATCACGGCCATCTCCCGGACAAACAACGGCACCGGAAACATTGTTACGGTCACCGTGGATGCGTCCGCGTCAGCTCCGCCACTCTCGGTGCAGGTGGGCGATGCTGTCCAGATTCAAAATATTCAATTTCCGGCTGGCACCGATTCCACGGTTGCGGCGCAAGCCCCGACGCTCAATGGATTTTTCACAATCTCGGCGGTTGGGCCAGCCTCCAATCAGTTCAGTTACGCCGAAACGCAAGCCGCCACCTTACCCAACGTGGCGACGCAGCAAGCTCCCCAATCCGCGACAGGAAAGGTCAACTATTCTCAACCGGTGGCCACGGTCGGAGTGCCCGTCACGGTGCAGGGCATTGCGATAAATCCTGAAACGCAGCAAGCAGTCCTAGTGGATCCAACGACAAGTGGAGTGGTTTCTTTTTTCAGTTTGATCGATCAATCGATCTCTTCGCTGACTCTAAAAACGAACAATGCCGTTGATGTCGGGACAACCGCCGTCGCATACAACCAGTTGACCAATACTGTGTATGCTGTAAATTCCTTCGCCGGCACCCTTTCCGTAATTGATCCCGGAAATGGTGTCTCCACCCCGCGTAGACTGAATGATAACCAGCCGTTTACCACATCACTGAATGGGCCTCTTGCCATCGCGGTCGATCCCGGGACAAATATTGCGCTCGTTGTGAATCAAAATAATACGGTTAGCGTGTTGAGCCTGGGCGCAATTCAGCCGTTCTCGATCACCGAGACGAGCCCCAAAACATTTATCGCGACTTCCACGTTGGGAACCGCGCCAAGCCCTGCCCCGCAGCAATTGACCGTGATCGGCAAGGGGCTCACTTGTTCGAACGGCACGACGAATTTGAATGTCCGGCTGGACGGAATTCCGCTGCCAACTTCCTGCACCGGCGTGGGCGACCGTCTGCTGACAGCGACCGTTCCGTTTAATATGCTTACTTCGGCGCGGCGGTTTGCGCTGGACGTAAGCGATGCCAGCGGCCGTGTGACCAATGCGGAAGACTTCACGGTCGAGCAGAGCGTCGACGTCAGCAGCCCCAGCTGCCCCACGCCGCTGCCCTCGGGCATATCCATCGATTCGCGGCAGAATATCGCGGCGGTAAGTTTGTTCGGTTGCAATTCCCTGGCGCTCATTAACATGGCGTCAGGAACTGGAAACGCGGTGGTCGTCGGAGCGAATCCGATTGGCGTGGCTGTGCTTCCTCGGTTGCATCTTGCTGTCGTAGCGAACAATGGCGGCGCGGGAACCGCATCCATCGTGGATGAGCTGGCCCAAACCGTGACGCAAACCGTAGCCACCGGCTCCGGCCCGGTAGGGGCAGCGGCGGATGACGCGACGGGAGAAGTCGCCATCGCCAACAGCGTGGCCAATACCGTCACGGTGGTCAATGCGGTTACCGGGGGAACGAGCACGATTTCGACCGGGTCGCGGCCGCTCGCCGTGGGTTTCAACTACGTAAATCATCAGGTGGCGGTGGCCAATTCGGGTGGCGACAGCGTGGGAGTCTCCGACGGTGGAGCGGGTTCGCAAGGCCAGTTGTTCAGAGTCAGTGCTCCCACTTCCATCGTGTACGATCCGGTGCCCACCGATTGCGGATCGAACAGCAACGGGACAACCACGAATACAACCGGATGCTTTATTGCGGCTTCGAGCACCGGGAATTCCGTGAGCGTCATCGATCCGGTCAGTTCGGTGCAAATTACGTTCCGAGTCGGGATTAACCCGACTTCGGTGGCGTACAATTATTTTACGAGCACGCTGGCGAGCACGAACACGGGAAGCCACACGATATCGGTGGCGGATTTCCTGGGGCAAAAAATTCGCGCGGTGTTGGCATTGCCGCCGGTTACTGCGGCAAATTCCAATCTCGCGCTCAGCTTGGGATTCGCCGGCGCGTTGCAATATGCGTTGGATATTCATCCGTTGACCAACGTCGGCGTGATTGCTGACACGGCCAACGGTCATGTGTTGTTTATTCCGTTGCCGCGCTAGAATGGGCCGGCAAAACCCGGAAACACTCGTTTGCATCCAAGAAGTTTTTGAAACGCGGCTGCATCGAATCCGCGCCGGTCGGAGGGGGAACCAAAGTATTTCCGATTGACGCATTTGAAATTGAGCCGCTATAATCCGCGATTTGTGATTTGCTAAAGGGAAAGAAGGAGTGAGGATGATCGTTAATTCACGTTATTTGAGCACTGCGGCCGCGCTGGCCATTTTGTGCCTGGCGCCGGTTCGCGGGGTGCGGGCGCAGGGCGCGGCAAGCGCCGCTGCGGCACCCACGAAAATCGCTGTCATCAATGTGCGCAACGCCATTGTTGCCACGACGGAAGGCAAACAAGCGCAGGCGCAGTTGCAGTCGCAATTCGCGCCAAAGCAAAGCGAACTGCAAAATCTCCAAAAGCAGATCGAAGATCTGCAGCGCCGCATGAGCGATGGGGCGCGAACTCTAAGCGATGACGAGAAAGCAAAATTGCAGCGCGAGGGCGAACTTCTTTCGCGCCGCCTGCAACGCGGCAACGACGATCTGAACGAGGAACTCAACGCCGCGCAAGGCGAAATTGTCGACGGCATCGGCCGCAAGATGCTCGAAGTGATGGACCGCTACGCTCGCGAGAATGGTTTCGTCGCTGTTTTTGACACTTCCGCGCAGGGCAGCCCCGTTGTCTACGCGTCGTCTTCGTCCGACATCACGCAGGAAATTGTCCGCCTGTACGATCAGGCCTATCCGGTGAAGGGCGGAGCTGCAGCCGCTCCGGCCTCGCCGAAACCGGCAGCTCCCGCACCTGCACCGGCAAAAAAGCCGGCTCAGTAGCCGCGGCAGGAGCCGCCTTCGTGCACATGCGCGAAGCTGCTCCAATTGTATTTTAAATGGACGGAAGCCTCGCCCTTCGAATTCGGAGGGCGAGGTTTTTTTATTTATAACTGGCTGAGCATTGCTTAGTGGAAGAGATATCTCGCCGGGATTTACCCTGCGTTGCAAACGAGTTGCGTATTTCCTGGGAACGCCAATCTCCTGATTGGCGCCTGCGCACGCGCCAATCAGGAGATTGGCGTTCCCGGGTTTCCCAATTCAGATTGTGCCAACGTCCTTTGAGACGCGCCCGCCAAGTCAGGATGCAGGATGGCTCCGGGCTCGGGTGCCGCATCCTTGCGTATTTTGCAACGGTGCGGTTTTCGGCTCCCTCTGCGGAGATCTTTTCGGGTCAGGTGGAATCTAAACCCGCACCCTTTGAAGACCGCAAAGGATGCCGCACCCGACTGTCCGCGTTTCCTGCTTGCAAGGACGAACCCTGCACCGGCTGAAGCCTATGCCACGAAAGGACAATTCATTTTTAAGCCAAGAATTTTTGCGAAACGGAAATCTCCCCAAGGCACGAGCGACGACATCAGGCTGGAACCTAACTGACTTGCCGGGCACGACCAATCTTCGTGCGACGCGATTCCTCCCGATGAGCCTGGTGAGTTTGAGCCAGGGGATTCCTCTGTTTCGGGCTGAAATCCCGGAGCATTGCTGTTCTCAAAAGCGCATTTGCGCGCGTCTGGTACCCTTTACCCTGGCTTCGCAGCCACGCGATGATATCGGCGTCAAGTCGAAGCGTCAGCTGTTGTTTTACGGGTCGATAAAATGGATTGCGGACCGCATTTTGCCAGAATTTTTCGGTAAGCTCCGGAATGTCGGATGTATCGATTTCTTCATCGGACCGCTCGGAAAGCTTTTCCAGTCGTCGCTTTTGTCCCGCAGTTATGCGGCTATCCAACAGAATCTTCTTTACGATTTTCGTCATAGCGGTTGCGTTCCTTCCGAGTTGCCTTTCGAGCTGAAATAAGGCGAATGATGTCGCCTTCCTGGTCGTTCCTTACCGTGTAAGCCACGAGGAGTATGACAATGCCGCCGACCAGCCCGAGAGCTCGCCATCGGAGTTCGTCGCTCGCCACGCAATCATGTCATGTTCCACCAAAGCATAAGGGCCTGCGAAAATCTTTATGGCTTCTTCAAACCGGACCCCGTGCTTCCGGGCATTCGATTTGGCTTTAGATTCGTCCCATTCAAACCGGACCATCGGTGAATATTATAACTCCTCAAACGTAGCTACACAAGCGTAGTGCTCCAGGCACTCGCCGGGCTCACAACTCGGCCTCGTTGTTCCAGCTCTAATGAAATCTAAACCCGCATCCTTTGAAGCCCGCAAAGGATGAGGCACCCGCAAGAACCAAAGCGGTTTTCGAAGAGTTGACGAACTGGGGTGGATTATCGAACTATGTGAGTACCTCACGAGAGAAAAAGCGAAAAGGTTGGCCACTGACCCTCAGTTTCGCTCCGCAGGATTGGCCACCTGCGCAGTTAGCGGTGGCGTGATCCACAAAAGCAGCGGAGGACTGACCGCCATCAAACCCACTGTTGCTTGCTTTTGAAGGTACGGGTGACTATACTGGATTAGCCTAAGCCGGTCGAAGCACTCAGTGGGCGAGAGCCCACTTTTTTGTTGGGCGGACACCGGAATACAAATTGCCGGGTCTGTTATTGTCTAGAACCTATTGTTGAATACGGAATCCGGGGGCGATGGGAAGCGGGAATGGACCAGGAGCGCATCCGCGAAGCTGCCGAGCGCGTGGCGCGGTCGGTGGGCATGGAAGTGGTGGACGTCGAGTGGAAGGTTGGAAAAGAACGCTTCCTGCGCGTGTTCATCGATAAGCCGGAAGGCATCAGCCACAAGGATTGCGAAATTGTCAGCAACCAGTTGAGCGTAGTCCTCGATGTGGAGGATCTGGTGCCGGGGCCGCCCTATATTCTGGAGGTCAGTTCTCCGGGGCTGGACCGGAAGCTCACGAAGCCCGCTGAATTTGAACGGTTCAAAGGGCGACTGGCGCGGATCTCCATGCAGGAGCCAGTGGACAGCCAGAAAAATTTTGAAGGTCGGCTGGCGGGTTTTGCCGACGGTAAAGTACAGATTGACGTGAAGGGCCGGGTGATTGCTTTGCCGGTGGAAGGAATTCGCAAAGCGAACCTGGTTGTTGAATTTTGAGATGAGGGACAGATGGCCAATCTGCTGTACCAGACAATTGAGCAGATCAGCCGGGAAAAGCACATTGAACCGGAGGTAATCGTCGCGGCGATTGAAGACGCGATGATTGTTGCCGCGCGCAAGTTTTACAAGACCGAAGAAGACCTTCGCGCAAAGTTCAATCCAGATTCCGGGCAGGTCGACGTGTATGCCGTGCGCCCCGTCGTGCTCGAAGTGACCGACGCAAAAAAAGAATTCACGCTGGCCGAAGCCAAGCGCATCGATCCTAACGCCGAAATCGGCAGCGAAGTTCTGATCCCCAAACCCACGGACGTTTTGGGCCGCATCGCCGCGCAAACTGCCAAGCAAGTGATCATGCAGAAGGTGCGCGAAGCGGAACGCGACACGATTTACAACGAATACAACGGCCGCGTGGGTGAACTTGTGAACTGCGTGGTGAAGCGCACCGAGGGCCCGGACGTAATCGTCGATCTGGGACGCGCCGAAGCGCGCATGCCCAAGCGCGAACAGTCGCGTCTGGAAACTTACAATATCGGCGACCGCTTGCGCGTGGTGATTCGCGCGGTGGACCGCTCCGCGAAGGGACCGCAGGTGATCGTTTCCCGCGCCGATCCCATTTTAGTGCAGCGCCTTTTTGAGATGGAAGTTCCCGAAATTTACGACGGCACGGTGCAGATTCGAGCCGCTGCGCGCGAAGCCGGCGAGCGCACAAAAATCGCCGTGCAGAGCCGCGACAAAGATGTGGACCCGGTAGGTGCGTGCGTGGGCATGAAGGGCATGCGCGTTCAATCCATCATCCGCGAATTGCGCGGGGAAAAAATCGACATCATTCCTTACTCGGAAGACACCGTGCAGTTTGCGCAGAAGGCATTGTCTCCCGCGAAGGTGACGCGCGTTCAGATTATCGATCCTGAGTCGCGACATCTCGAAGTAATCGTCGAAGACACGCAGCTTTCTCTGGCCATCGGCAAAAAGGGCCAGAACGTCCGCCTGGCCAGCAAGCTGATTGGCTGGAATGTGGACATCAAGAGCGAGGAAGAGAAGCGCCAGGAGATCGAAGCGCAGATGACCGCGCTCACCGCTCCCGGAACGCCGCTCTCCGAATTGCAGGGGGTTGGGCCGAAAACCATCGAGCGAATTGAATCCCATGGCGTCACCACGATTGAAAAGCTTGCGGACATGACGCCCGAACAGCTTACGGAAATTCCGGGCATCGGCGAAAAAATGGTGGAAAAGATTCAGTTGTCCGTCGCGGCTTATTTCCAGTCTCTGGAAAATCCGCTCCCGGAATCTGAATCGCTGGAAACAATGGCCGAGGAAGAATCCGCACAGGACGCGACGGAGCAAGCGGACGCGCAAGAAGAATCCGCCGAAGGCGCGGATGCTGCGGCGGAAGATATCGACGCTCCGACGGAAGCCGAAGAAATCGTCGGAGACATGGAATCGCAGAGCAATGACGGCAACCCGGCACCAGATGCAACGACCGAGAATTCAGACGAGCACGGGAATAAGTAGCGGCCCCGGAGGGCAATGACTGATTCGAATCAAATCCGCATCAATGAGCTGGCTCGTGAACTCGAAGTGAAGGCAAAGGCAATCATCGACTACTTGCCTGAAGCCGGCGTTACTGAGAAAAAAACGCACTCCAGCTCTATTGAAGTAGCCGCAGCGGTAAAGGTGCGCGAACATTTTCGTGCGCTGGCGAACGCGGAAGTTGAAGCGGAACAAAAAGAAGTAGCGGACAAGGCAGCCAGGGAAGCCGCGGCCAGAGCAGCGCGAACGAAACCTGCCGCTCCGGTTGCCGTTGCTCCTCCTCCGCCACCGTCGCCTCCTGTAGTTGCCGCGCCTCCCCCTGCTCCCGTTGTGCCGGAACCGGTTCAAGCCGCGCCTCCACCGCCACCTGCCACGGTCGTCGAAGCGAAGCCTGTAGTTGCGCCACCCCCCCCGCCTCCACCCGTCTCAAAGCCTGTTGCTGTCGTGCCGCCTGCAGAAGCGCCAAGGGTTGCGCCAGCGTCAACGCCAGCTGCCGCACGGCCTCCAGCGCGGCCGCCTGTTCCTCCGGCGCGTCCGAATGTTGGACAAACACAGCAAGCGCCCAATCCTAGAAATCAACCTATTCATAGCGGGCAGCGGCATGCGACGTCTTCCGCGCCCGGCGTTCCCAGGCCCACGGTGTCTGCACGGCCTCCGGCTGCCGCACCTTCGAAGCCCACGCCGCCGAAACCGAATTGGAATCCGCTACCTCCGGGCGCGCGAGTGAATCCGCCTGCGCCGCCAAGGCCAGCCGCGCCCCCGAGACCGGGTCAACAGAACAGATTCCCGGCGCGTCCCGGACAGACTCGTCCAGGCCAGCCAATTCCAGGCCGCCCTGGCCAGCCAGGACAGCACGATCGCTCCGGCCCGCCGCGACCTGGCGCACGCCCCGGCACGCTGTTGCCTCCGGACAAGGCGCCGCCGAAAGCGGAGCCCGGAAAACCAATTTATGAGCGCAAGCCCGCCGCGCGCGCGCGCCCTACGATGGAGAAGCGCTTTGAAGAGGGCGAGCGCAAGCTGCATCCGGTCCGCGCCCGTACAGGACCCGGCGAGCAGCGCCGCAGCGCACAAATCGAACGCGCGCCTGCACCGCCGCCGCGCGAACCGCGCCAGATTACGATCACCGAAGGGGTCACGGTTCGTGACTTGGCTGAAAAGCTGGATGTGCGCGCCAAGGACGTTCTGAAAATTTTGCTGGACCGCGGCATTTTTGCCAGCATCAACCAGGCCCTCGACACGCCCATGGCAACGAGCCTTGCGGAAGCTTTTAACGGCATCGTCAACGTCATCACGTTTGAGGAAGACGTGGTGCGCGAAGTGGCTCTCGAAGAGAAGCCCGAAAATTTGGTTCCGCGGCCGCCCGTGGTTACCGTGATGGGCCACGTCGACCACGGAAAAACAAGTTTGCTGGATGCGATCCGCGAAACGGAAGTCGCCGCGGGAGAAGCGGGCGGAATCACGCAACATATCGGCGCTTCTGTTGTGCACATCAATGGACGCAAAGTTGTGTTCATTGACACGCCGGGTCACGAAGCCTTTACGCGTATGCGCGCACGCGGAGCGAAAGTTACGGATATCGTTGTACTGGTCGTCGCGGCTGATGACGGCGTGATGCCGCAAACCCAGGAAGCGATCGACCACGCGAAAGCTGCGGGCGTGCCGATCGTTGTGGCCATCAACAAAATTGACAAACCCGGGGCGCAAGCCGAGCGCGTGAAGCGGCAGCTTTCCGAGCGCGGCCTGATGCCCGAAGAGTGGGGCGGAGACACCGTGATGGTGGAAGTCTCCGCGAAGATGAAACAGAATTTGGACAAGCTTCTGGAAATGCTTTTGCTCGTGGCGGATTTACGCGAGCTGAAAGCGAATCCGAAATCTCCAGGCGCGGGAACGGTTCTGGAATCGCGTGTGGATCGTGGACGCGGACCAGTCGCCACAGTTTTGGTGCAGACGGGTACGCTTAATGCCGGAGATGTATTCATCTGCGGCGCTGTGTACGGAAAAGTGCGCGCGATGTTCGATGATCACGGACGGCCTTCGAAGAGCGCGGGACCTTCGACTCCCGTTGAAGTGCTCGGACTGCAGGGCGCTCCGGAAGCCGGCGACCAGTTCCAGGTTGCGGACGAAGCGCGCGCGCGGCACATCGTGGAATTCCGCCAGGGAAAATTGCGCGAAGCAAGCCTGGCGCGTTCGGCGGGCGCTCGCATCACGCTCGACCAGTTGCACGAACAGCTGCGAGTCGGCGAAGTGAAAGAACTCCCGCTGATTATCAAGGCGGACGTGCAGGGTTCAGTGGAAGTGTTGAGCGAAATGCTGCCGAAACTTTCCGACGATCGCGTGAAGCTGAAAATTATTCACGCCAGCATCGGCGCGGTAACCGAAAACGATGTTCTGCTGGCCTCTGCTTCAGGCGCCATCGTCGTGGCGTTCAACGTTCGTCCCGATCGCAAGGCTTCCGATCTCGCGCAGCGCGAAGGCGTGGAAATTCGGCCGCACTCGATCATTTACGAAGTGTCGGACGAAATCCGAAAAGCCATGACGGGCTTGCTCGAACCCGTCTTCAAGGAAACGCACTTGGGGCGCGCCGAAGTGCGCGATACGTTCCGCGTGAAGGGCGTCGGCATGATTGCCGGCTGCTACGTGGTGGACGGCATCCTGAAGAAAGATTCCGATGTACGCGTTTTGCGCGACGGCGCGGTTGTCTATACCGGAAAGATTACTTCTCTTCGCCGCTTTAAGGATGATGTCAACGAAGTACGCACCGGTTTTGAATGCGGTGCAACCGTCTCCAACTTTGCCGACATCAAAGTTGCAGATGTCCTCGAGTGCTTCCATATGCAGAAAATATTACTGTCGGAAGCGACGGCCTAGTCGGACTCGGCTGGACGTCCGGCGGAACGTGTCAGTCGCCACGCACGGGACCCGGCTTTTCGCAATTGCAGGGATGAAGATGCCAATCGGTCTGCTCACCCTGGAAATTTATATTCCTGAGGCGCACTCGCTCAAAGACAAGCGGCAGGTGCTCCGCAGCCTGAAAGATAGGCTGCGGGGGAAGTTCAACGTGGCCGTGGCGGAGCTCGAAGGGCAGGACTCCTGGCAGCGCTCCGTGGTGGGAGTCGTGAGTCTCGCGAATAACGCCGGATTTCTCGAACAGTCCTTGCGCACGGTGCTCGAAGATTCCGAACGGCACCTGGGCCGCGATCTGATCGGCCATGAACTGGAAGTTTTGTAGGGAAGTGTTATAGCAGGCACGTTAATTTTTGAACGCAACCCATTTTCGATATTTCAGTTTCCGGTGAGAAGACGATGACGGTTCCAGGGTATCGGCACCAGCGTGTAGGTGAGGAGATCAAGCACGAATTGGGGATCATGGTGGCGGGAGAGCTAAAAGACCCGCGTATCGAGGGACTGGTCACCATTACTGAAGTTCGCGTGACACCGGACATGAAGCACGCGAGGGTGTTCGTCAGCGTAATGGGCAGCGAAGCCGAGCAGAAGAGCACGATTCGGGGACTGTTTGCGGCTGTCGGCTACATTCGCCATGAACTCACCGAGCGCCTGCAGTTGCGCCGTGCGCCTGAAATTCATTTCACCCTCGATCACTCGGAAGAATACGCTCAGCGCATCGAAGACCTCTTGCGCCAGACGAAAAAGCCAATTTCCTGAATGAGTGGGACAGGTTTCAGCCTGTCTTTTTTTTGACTTTGTCGGGATGAAGAAGTCAAACCCAGACAGGCTGAAGCCTGTCCTACGCAAACCCATGTCACGAAAATCGCAAGCCCCGCCGCTGGACGGCGCGCTGGTGATCGATAAGCCAAGCGGCAAAACATCACACGACGTTGTCGACGCTGTGCGCCGCATCGTGGGCTTTCATCAGATTGGGCATCTTGGCACGCTCGATCCGCTCGCGACCGGCGTACTCGTGATGCTGCTCGGGCGCGCAACGCGGCTCGCACGGTTCTACGTTGGGCGCCGCAAGCGATACAACTCCACGTTCCGCTTCGGTTTTTCAACTGACACATATGATGCAGATGGCACGCCGACCGGGCCGGACCAAGCCCCCCAAATCGATCGCGCCGAAATCGAGCGGCTCGCAGCAGTCAGCGTGGCTCGCTTCGCGCAAATGCCTCCACCCTATTCCGCCAAAAAAATTCACGGTCGTCCGGCGCATGAACTGGCGCGTAAGAAGAAACCTGTGGAACTGAAAGCCGTTGAAATTGAAGTCTACGATTTTCATGTGAACGAGGTTTTCGATTCGACGGCAAAAGTTTCGATCGAGTGCTCGGCCGGAACTTACATTCGTTCGCTCGCGCACGATATGGGTACAGCGCTGGGCTGCGGCGCGCACCTCGCCGAAATCACGCGCACGGCGGTCGGGGAATTCACTCTCGATCAGGCCGCGAACCTCCAAGATTTGGAAAGCGCAGCTAAAGAAGGAAACCTGGCGCGCTACGTGATTCCGCTGGAGCGGCTGCTGCCCGAACTTCCAAGCGTGACGATTCCTCCCCTGCTCGAACAACGCGTGCGGCACGGCTCCAAATTTAACGTGCAGGTTGCACAGATTCAGCCGGGGCGTGCGAGTGTTGCGCAGGGCGCCACGACCGAACTGAACTCAGACGAGTGGAAGCCGGCGCGTCTTCGCGTTTTCAACCACGAAGACCGCCTGATCGCCATCGCGGAAGCCTTGGTGCCACGCACCTACCAGCCCGTCGTAGTACTTGATGCGGAACCGTAAAAATTTGACCCAACGTAGTGTGTGCTATACCTGATTTAGCGAGGTGCTTATGCCTCAAAAAATTTGCCTAGTCGCCGCAAACCTTCTTGAAACTCATTCTCCGCGGTAATCAAGCTCAATACGAGAAAACCTTCGCGCGAAAAGTTGAAGAAATGGCCGGGATGGACCAGCACAGAGTGGTGTTCGAGGAGCGTTACGGCGAGATCGTCATCCGTGGCGGTCACGGGGACACGGACAATGGCGTACCAGCCGCCTTCGCGTTCGAGGCGCGTGAGCGATTGAGATTCGCGCAACATGGCATCCAGTGCGGAAAGGTTTGCGGAAATTCGCAGTTGCAATTGCGCCTGCAGATCGTGGCGCAGCGAAAGAAATGATGGCAGCGCGAGTTGCACAGGCGTGGTGGGAGATAAATACGTATCTGCGATAATTTCCAAGCGGTCCACGGCGGTTTTTACGAGCGCGCCGGGGCCAGTTACCACCGTCCAGGCGAGCTTCATCTGGGGCAGTAAGGAAATTTTCGAGAGCCCGCTGAGCGTAAAAGTGAGCGCCGCATCGTGCATCGCGAATGTGCGCGCAAGCGGCGCGGGCGCAACATCTGCGAGGCCCGGCTGTATGTAGCGCCCGCCTTCAGGCGGGCATCCGGGCGCGCCGGAGATGCCCACCCGAGGGCGGGCGCTGGTCAAATCCGTCAACGAAAGTTTTGCGCACTCCGCATAATCCAGAAACACCTCATCAGCCACGATAGCCATTTCCCGCGCAGCGCAAATTTCCGCTAATTCGGACGCTTCGTGCGGCTTCACAAACGAGCCCGTGGGATTATTCGGATGCACGACCATCACCGCCCGTGAACGCGGCGTGAGCGCCGCGCGTAGGGAAGCAAAATCAATTTGCCAGCCGTGGTCGTAGAGCAGCGGATAGGGAACGAGATGAATGTCCGCGAGGTCCGCTAGAAATTCAAACAACGGATAACTGGGTGCGGGAACCAGAATTTCGTCTCCCGGTTCGCACAGCAACCGGAAAATATTTGTGTAAGCCTCGCTGGTTCCCGAGGCCAATAGGACGCGTTCGGGATCGACGCGCGATGTTGATAGAGGCACCGCGGAAAATCCCGCGCGACCCCCATAGTACGTCGCGACGGCTTCGCGAGCTTCGAGCAAACCTTTGCTGTCCGGGCGATATGCGAGCGTGTGCGGATCGGAAAGCGCCGCTAGAATTTCCTGCTCCGGGTATTTGAGGCCGCACTCTGTGGGGTTGGATGCCGTTAAATCAAAAATGTGGCGGCCACTTTTGCGGTGCTCTTCCAGAGCGCGCGTCAAGCGGTTCGTTTCCAGGCTCCAATTGGTGCGCGAGGCAAACATTTGTCAGAGAAGCGAGCATTGAATTTATACCATGCCGCCTTCAGTAGGACAGGCTTCAGCCTGTCAGCTTTTGAATTTTGTTATGAAATGAAGTTAAAAGAAGACAGGCTGAAGCCTGTCCTACTGAAACCGCTATGGGGTTTGAATCTGCATTATTTGCCCATTCCCATTGACCAAGGTGAACTGGGCGTTTGCGACCTGCACGCCTGCAGAATTCGCTTGCGTGCTATTCGCGTCCGCATCTTTTCCTGCGCCGCCGCCCGCGAAGCTGCTGCTTCCCGGCTGCGTCGATCCCGTAAATTGGAGAGTGATTCCCTGCACATGGAAGCCGGGGTTATTTGAATTGCCCGAATTGCTCGGACCGCTGGCATTCGGAAGGAGCAGCGCATTGGCCGGAGTTGCCGCTCCCGCGGTCTGTGCTATCGATTCAAACTGGCTGACGAGATTGGCGTATGCGGCTGGGTTGAAATTCTGAACCAGCGCGGCGATGCGATCAATTTGATTTATTTCGGTATTCGTTAGGCCGAGAGCGGGAAGTGAGGCATTCAGGGACTGAATTTGCAGTTGTAAATTCGCGGCAGCCGCGGCGCTGTTGGTCACTTGCCCTGCGGTAGAATTCGATTGGGATTGCGCCGCTGGTCCGTTCGCGCCAGGCTTCGTCGTCGTTGCGGAACTTTGTGCGGTGCCTAACAGCGGAATTGCGCCATGCGTGGCCGGCACTGCCGGGGTACTTTGATTCCCAGTGAGCGTCCCGGGCGTAAGTTCGAAGAATCCCGCACCCTGCGCCGTTGCTGCTGAAGCAGAACCATTTTGCGCCGATGGAGTAAACGTATCTTCGACCACGGCGGGAGCCACGGAATTAATTGTTCCAAGCGCAGCTTTTTGGACATTGCTATTTTGCGCCTGACCGACTAACTGTTCCAAAAGGTTCTGAGTTAGGCCCGCAATATTTTCAACTGGCATCGCTTTTACCTCCGTGGTGGGACGAACCGTTCAGGTCCACGGCCGCTAAGTTTGGGCGGTTCATGAATGATCATCGGCAGTAGTGCTGTGAACTTTAGTTTGTGAGACGGAGACGAAAGAAACTATGTGCCGAAACGGTGCAGATCAAAGCCCATAATGTCCTTCTAAAATCTTTCTAGTTGGTGCGCACGCTGCGCCCATCGTGGATTCTGTAAATGCAACACTCGCGCATTATTCAAACCGGATCAACACGATTTCGGGATTTGACCCCAGGCGCATGGGCGGACCCCAGGTGCCAATGCCGCAGGAAGTGTAGACTTGCAATTGATGGAAGCGCTGCAAACCATATGCGTAAATGTCATAAATACGCTTAACGATGAGAGTAAAGGGAAAAAATTGTCCTCGATGCGTGTGCCCCGACAATTGCAAGGAAATTCCAGCGTCCAGCGCGATAGGCAACAGATTTGGATCGTGGACAAGCAGAACGCTCGCTACGTTGGGGTCTAAATTGGCATTGTTGAGTATCGATCGAAAACGTTCGATGTTCTTTGAATCCACGTAATGCACCCCGACGACTTGCAAACCATCGACGATAATTTTTTCATTCTGCACGATGCGAATTCCAGCCGCTGTCACGGCGCCAAAAAACCGTTCATAGCTGGTGAATTGTTCGTGGTTGCCGGCAATAAAATAAGAGCCTAGCGGCGGGGAAAATTCGTTCCAGATTTTGGATAGCGGGGCGGTATTGACTGCCGTACCGTCAAACATATCTCCGGGAATGAACAAAACGTCGGGCTGAAGGGCGGAAATTTTCCGCACGATGCGGCGGAGGAATCCAGTGTTTCGGATGTGGCCGAGATGCAGGTCGCTTACCAACGCAGCAGTTCGGCCGCGCCATGACGCAGGGAGATTTGGCAACTGCACGGCAACGCGCACAACGCGCGGCCAAGCTGCATTCACGAGCGCCAAAATTCCCGCGAGAAGCGCCGCTCCCAACAAGAAGTTCGCCAATTCGGTTTTTTCCACGTGAATTCCGAGCAATAGCGGAACTCCATACATGATCCAGCTCGCGCACGCGGCAAGAAAAAAGAAATTCACGAGGCCAAGCCAAATAGCGGCGAGCGCGTAAACGGCCCGCAGGAGCGGATTGAAATATTTATGAGATAGCAGGGTAGCTATGACAAAGCTCAGCGACAAAATCATTAAACAAATTTTCAGTGTCAACCGCTGCGACGGATCGGGCGCACCGTGAAAAAAAATCCAGGTCTCATACAAAAACAGATGCACCAGCAGCAAAATTGCCTGGACGATGGAAACAAAAACGGAAATTCTAGAGCGCACTCTGAGACGTCCTTAAGAGAGAATTGCCGGAAAGATTTTCTTCATAGGTTGCGTGGCCTAGTGGAGCACAGGCCCGTCGGTTTCCACTTTGCCGTCGCGAACGTGGATGATGCGGTTGGCGCGCCGGGCAATATCGTTTTCGTGGGTCACGAGAATGATTGTGTTTCCTTCGGTGTGCAGACGCGCGAACAGCGCCATGATTTCGTCGCCGGTTTTTGTGTCCAAGTTTCCCGTAGGTTCATCGGCCAGCACGATGGATGGCGAGTTCACAAGTGCACGCGCGACGGCCACGCGTTGTCGCTGTCCGCCCGACAGTTCATTTGGCTTGTGGTACATCCTCTCGCCCAAGTCCACGGCTTCGAGCGCGCGTTTCGCACGGGCGATCCGCTCTTCGCTAGGAGTGCCATTGTAAATCATGGGTAATTCCACGTTGTGCAGAGCTGAGGCCCGCGGCAGCAAATTAAATGTCTGGAATACAAAGCCGATTTCCTTATTGCGGATCGCCGCAAGTTCGTCATCGTCCAACTCGCTTACCAGTCGCCCGGCCAGCCAGTATTTTCCCGAAGTGGGCGTGTCGAGGCATCCGATCAAGTTCATCAACGTCGATTTTCCCGATCCGGACGGCCCCATGATAGCGACGTATTCGCCACGTTTGATGGTCAGATCCACGCCGCGCAGGGCATGCAGTTTTTCGCCGCCCATCTCATATGTTTTCCAGAGATCTTCGGTCAGGATGGCGACACGCTGATCGACAAGATCCTGGCGGAATGTTTCCGCGGACAGAACTCGCTCGGCCATTCCTTAGTCCCTCGATCCAAAAAAAATTGTCATTTAGTTCTCTTCCTCAGTTTTTGGCGGGGAGTTATCGACCTTTACGCGCGCGTCGGGTTTCAGAGTGCGCAAAGTTTTGTAGCTTCCGGTGATGACCTGATCGCCCTCTTGCAAGCCGCTGGCAACTTCAATGTCGGTGACTCCGGTAATCCCGGTGCTGACGGGCACAAACTGCGCCCGCTTATTGCGCACCACAAACACGCCGAGAATTTCGGGATTCTTTTCCAGAGAAGAAGTGGAGCCAGCGGCATCCGGCGCGGGCCTGTCCGCGGCCAGAGTTACGGAATTCTGGCCGTTCTCCTTGGCCGCCTCATCCACATCTTTTTTGGTGCGTTCCGCAAGCGCCTGAATGGGTATGGTCACCACATTTTTCTTCTGCGCGGTGGTGATCTTTGCGGTGGAGGAAAGTCCTGGGCGTAAACCGGTTGGCGGATTTTGCAAGGTTATGACGACCTTAAAATCTTTCGCTTCCTGGTTGCCTGTGGTGGATTGCGTCGACGCCAGCCCCGAGCTGCGCAGCACGGCCTGCGTCCCGACTTCCGTCACTTTGCCCGGAAAGAATTTTCCGGGGATCGCGTCAATCGTGACTTCCGCGTCTTCCCCCAGCCGCACGCTTACAATATCGGTTTCGTCCACCATCACTTCGGAGGTCACCACAGACATATCGGAAATAGTCATCAGGTAACTTCCCGTGGCATTCTGAATTCCGGGCACCACGTTTTCGCCGACGCGCACGGCGATGTACGTAACGACGCCGTTGATGGGAGCCGTGTACGTGGTCTTATGCAGGATATCGCTGAGCCGGCCCAGCATGGCCTGATTTTGCGTGAGCCCCGAATGCGCCTGATTCAGCTGCGCGCGCGCTTGTTCCGAGCGAGCCTGCGCGGAGGCAAGGGCCGCCACGGCGCTGTCGTAGGCAGCTTTTCGAGTGTCGTAGTCCTGCTTGGGAATTAGTCCTTCCTTAAATAAAAGCTGGCCGCGATCCCAATCCAGCTTGGCGTGCTCGAGGTCCGCCGAGCGCGATTTGATGTCCGCCTGAGCGGAGACATCGTTGGCCTCCGCGGATTTGATTCCCGCTTGGGCGGCGTCAATGTTGGCGCGCTGCGCATTTACGTCCGCCGCAGGCTGCACGCTTTCAAGCCGCAGCAGAACGTCGCCCTTCCTGACGTGATCGCCTTCCTTGACCGCGATTTCCGTAATTTTCCCGATCCCTTCGCCTAGAACGTTCGTGTAGGTCAGCGGCTTCACTTCGCCTGAAGCCGTTACGACGGAATTCAAATCCTGACGCATGGCCGGAGCGGTTTGCACCGTAACCACGCCCTTATTGATCTGCCAGATGGCCAGCCAGACTCCGCCGCCCACGAGGGCAGCGACTCCAACTCCTATCCCGATTTTTTTCCAGATATTCATGGCGATGGGGTTCGCGTTGCGCAGTGCGAAAATCTTCTGCTCACTACTATTTACGCTGTTTAGAGCGAGAAACTTTCATCTCTTGTCAGACACTCCCCCGCAAGAGAGAATTTCACAATAATTGGTGAGAAGAGCCTAGGTTCTCCCGGTTGGCTAAGGCCGCGTTCCGACATCCCACTCAACATATAATTTTACAGTTAATTTGGTGCGCAGGAAAGGAGTTTGCCAATAGGCGTGCTTCAGTTCAAGAGCTGAGCACGGTACAAGCCGGGATTTTTGTAGAGGCTACTCGACTTTTGGGCGGGCAGCCTTTCTGCGCCGTGACCCAGGCGTACGCACCTAAAACTGAACCGGGTTCATCAAAAAGTTCAAATAGTCCATTTGATGCCTGGATCATCGAACCCTGTTGAAATCTTCGGGCAACCCCCACGCCCTCCGCTAGTTCTTAGTAACCATTGACCGTTACTGCCTGCATCGGCAAGCGAGAAGCTACATCTGGGTGGGGCGATTACGCGAGAATCCTTGATTGACGGTTGCAAAAGCGAGGGATAGAATCCAATTTCCGATATCAGGGGCGAGGTATGCACTTATGAACCGCTTGGAACGCATTTCATTTATCTTATTGATCGGCGGAGCGTTGCTTCTGCCCGTCAGCCCGCGTCTCCATGCCCAGGATAAAGATCAGGGTTCGACCCCTTCGGATAAGCAGCCGGATTCTGGAAAGAAAAAAGGCGACGACAACAAAGGCAAGAAGAACCTCAAGAAGCTTGAAAAAGAGCTCGCGACCCCCTACAAAAAGTGGCTGGAAGAGGAAGTCCCCTACATCATCACAGATGAAGAGCGCTCGGCATTCCTGCAGTTACAGACGAACGAAGAGCGCGAGCAGTTCATCGAAGGATTCTGGCAACGGCGCGACCCAACTCCGGACACCGTGGAGAATGAATTCAAGGAAGAGCACTACCGCCGCATTGCATATGCCAACGAACGGTTTTCGTCCGGTATCCCAGGATGGCGCACAGATCGCGGCCGTATCTATATCATGTGGGGACCAGCTGATAGCATCGAATCCCATTCCGCCGGCAGCACCTACGACCGCCCCATGTCTGAGGGTGGCGGCCAGACCACCGTGTATGGGTTCGACGACTGGAATTATCATTACATGGAAGGTATCGGCCAGAATATAACGATTGAGTTCGTAGATCCTACGGGCACCGGCGAATACCATATCACGATGGATCCAGGCGAAAAGGACGCCATGTCGCACGTTCCGGGCGGCGGCCCCAGCTTGCTCGAATCGATGGGACTTTCTACTCAGGCACAGCGCTTTACGCAAACGAATGGGTCGACAGCGCCCTTGGGGTCCGCTCAGGTGAACGGTGGTGGCGGACTCGAGAGTCAGAACGAGTTCACGCGCCTCGAACAGTTCGCAAAAGTGCAGGCGCCTCCCCCGGTAAAGTTTAAGGATCTGGAAGAAGTAGTCAGCTCCCGAATTCTGCGCAACCAGATCAGCTTTGACTACCGGTTCGATTTCATGCGCATCACGGGCGACACCATTCTGGTTCCGGTCACGGTTCAAATTCAAAATAAGCAGATGACTTTCCGCGACCACGACGGAGTGCAGTCGGCGTCGCTGAATCTGTTTGGTCGCATCAGTTCCATGACGGGCCGCGTCATCCAGACATTTGAAGATGTGATTCAGCGCGACTTCCCGGATTCGCTGCTGGAGCCTTCTTTGAAAGGATTTTCGATTTATCAGAAGGCGATTCCGCTGCGCCCCGGGCTGTACAAAATGGACCTCGTGATCAAGGACGTCAACAGCGGCAACGTAGGCGTGATTAATACGCGCCTTGCGGTTTCGCCGATTCCGGATGACAAGTTGGAAGCCAGTTCGCTGATTCTCGCGGACCAGATGGAACCGGTTTCGTCGAAAGACGTCGGCGTCGGCCAGTTCGTTCTGGGCTCGACCAAAGTGCGACCCAAGTTGGACGCGGAATTCCATACGGATCAGGCGATGGACATTTACTTGCAATTTTACAATCTGAAAGTGGATGACAAGACGCACAAGAATAGTGTTTCGTTGGATTTCAAAATTACCCAAAACGGCCAGGTGGTTTCGCACGAAGTGAAAACTGGCGAAGAGCTTCAGCAGAATGGGGAACAGATCACGGTGCAGCAGACGATCCAGCCGAAAACTCTGGCCCCCGGCAAATATAAGCTGGATATTCAGGCGACCGATCAGGTGGCCAATCAGACGGTTACGCGCACCGCGGAATTCACCGTGACTCCCCCCGCCATGTTAGCGAAAGTGGCGACGAATAATGGAGCCACAGGAAGGTAACCCGTTCCCGTGAAGTCGATCTTTCGAACTCTGGGCTGGGTCATCATAGCTGCGCTGGGATTAGCTGCTTCCACTGCGGCCAAGCCGGGTTACGGAACGATTTCGGGCGTGGTTCTGGACTCCGCTGGAACGCCCCAGATGGGCGCGAGCGTGTGGCTGATCTCCGAAGACGGCGGCCGCATCGTTGCGCAAATTCTTTCCAATCAGCACGGCACGTTTCTTACCGATCATCTGAAACCGGGAACATACGATGTGCGCGTATCCGTTGCGGGATTCCTTCCTGCGATGGAGCATCACGTTTCAGTCATGGCTGACCTCACGACGCTCTTGCGGGTGCAAGTGGACACGCTATTTGCTTCGCTCGATACGCTGCGCCGCAAACCGGACGTACATTCCGAACAGGATGACTGGAAATGGGTATTGCGCTCTTCCGCGGCCACGCGAACGATTTTGCAGTGGGATGATACCGGCTCAACACAAACCGCTTCGAACTCGATCGGCGAAGACCTTCCAAACGCGCAGCGTCCTCGAGCGTTGGTGCGAGTCGGGAACGGTGCCACGCAGGCCGGCGCGGCTTCCAACTTCCCCAATACGCCTGCAACCACGGTTTCTTACGATCAGCAAATCGGAAAGCTGGGTCGGGTGCTGGTTGCCGGTCAGATGGGTTATGACAAGGGCGCAGCTGGATCCTTTGCCAGTGTGTGGCTGCCACTTGGCGAGGGAAACGGACCGGAAACTATTTTCATCTGGCGGCAATCGAAAATTGGTGCGGAGGGCATGGAATTTCAGGGGATGCGCATCGATCACACGGAGCAACTGGAATTGGGTGATCATGTGCAGTTGAAGGCCGGGGCAGAATATTTGCGTGCTGGAATTATTTCCTCCACATCCTCCCTGCGGCCTCACTTGCAACTCACTGCACCCTTATCTTCGGGCTTGACGCTTTCGGTGATCGTTGCCGCTAATCCTCCGTCCGAGCAATGGGGGCGCTCCGGCACGCTGGAATCCGCCATGGATGAACTCAACAGTCTCCCTCCCGTACTCTTCCGTGGTGGGCGGCCCGTCCTGGAAGCCGGCTGGCACCAGGAAATATCCGCAAAGCGAGGCATCAGTAAGGAATCGACGATTGAGGTTGCCGGGTTCCACGATTCGTCCCGGGATCAGGCTATCTTTGGAACGGGCGGATCGATGAGCCCTGAGTTTGTTCAGGACGAGTTCTCCAACGCGTTCCTCTATGACGGCGGAAATTCCAGTTCGTGGGGTGCGCGCGTCGCCTATCGGCAGACCATATCCAAAGACTGGGAAGTGGCCGCGATTTATTCCTGGGCGGGCGCGCTTTCTGCCGCAGGTGCGGTCGCAGATCTTTCTCCCGATGCGATGCGCGATAATTTTACGACCAGCAATCATCACAGCATCGCCGGACGAGTTTCCGGCAAAATTTCGCAAACTGGCACCCAAATCTCCGCCAGCTACAAATGGGTAGCCGGCACCGCCCTCACCCGCACGGACCAATTTGGGGAAGCGGAGTACCAAATGGATCCTAATCTTCACATATCCATCCGGCAGCAACTGCCCGGCTTGAACGGTCGATGGGAAGCACTGGCTGATTTTAGTAACCTTTTGGCGCAAGGATATGTCGGCGTAAGCGGGCAGGACCCTCGGATGGTATTGGCCCCGATTTTGCGGTCATTCCGAGGTGGCGTAAGCTTCCAGTTCTAAGCCGCTGAAGGCTATTAAAAACAGGATCAGCTATTCCATTAACTGTAGGCTGGGGATCAGAGCGTCTTTCAGACCCAGAATTCACAGCGATTCCATTTATTTTCAGCTAGTTGAAAATAGGGAAAAACCTATATAATTTGGAAGTCAGGATGCTGGCTAATCGTTTCACACGCTGGATGTGAGAATAACCGTTGAGCGCCCGGTTTAACGACAGTCTTCGAGTGCGGTTGGGAGCGGCAGTTCTCGCGCTGGCGACCCTTGCGGCTATTGTCTTCGGCATTATCAATTTCCAACAAAGAACGCTTTTTACGGCGCCGGACGACGGAGTTTCGTGGATTGATAATCCGTCCGGAGTCGTGGCTTGGCACGTCACGCCGAAATCTCCGGCAGCCATCGCGGGCCTCCGCGCGGGCGACCAGGTTCTGGCGGTCAATGATGTACCCATTCACGGGCCCATCGACGTAACCAAGCGTTTGTGGCGAATTGGATTGTGGTCGATTGCCCATTATCAGATCGTTAGGGGCGGCAAGCAGTTTGAAGTGCAGATCGTGGTTCAGCCGACCGCGCGTCCCTCATCGATTGAAAATTATTTGAGCGTTGTAGGCGTGCTGTATTTGTTTATCGGGCTCTTTATTTTTGCCCGGCGCTGGAATGCTACGCGCGCCGTTCACTTTTACATTTTTTGCCTTGTGTCTTTCGTGCTTTATTCTTTTCAATATACGGGCAAACTCACGACATTCGACTGGGAGATTTATTGGGCAGGCATCGTGGCGCGGCTGCTGCAGCCCGCGCTTCTGCTGCATTTTGCCATGGTCTTTCCGGAGCGGCGCCCCGCGGACAAAAGCCGGGGAGTAATTCTCGGCGCGATTTACGGCGTTCCGGGAATCCTTTTGGCCGTACGCGTCCTTGTCGGGCTTCGCGAATTGGGTTTCATGCCATCCGTCGAAGCGCGCAACACGCTCGACCGGCTTGATCTCGCGTGCCTCGGAATTTATTTTTTGCTTGCGGCGCTTGTTTTCGTCATGAGCTATCGCCGCGCATCGTCCGGTATTCTGCGTCAGCAATTAAAATGGGTCACGGGCGGCGCGCTTGCCGGAATCCTTCCATTTCTTCTGCTTTACATCGTTCCGTTTTTCCTCGGCGTAGTTCCGGGGCCGTGGATGAATCTTTCCACGGTTTCGCTGGTGCTTATCCCGCTGAGTTTTGGATACGCCATCATTCGCTACCGGTTGATGGACGTCGACATCATCTTCAAGCGCGGCCTTGCGTATACGGCGGCGAGCGGCGGAGTGGTGGCCGTGTACATTGCAATTGTCGCGCTGATCGGCGCGCTGTTTCATACGGCGTGGCCTTCCGGAACCATGGGCGGTGTGATCGCCATCGTGGTGGCGGCGTTTTTGTTTCAGCCATTTCGTGATTATATTCAGGCGCGGCTCGATCGTTTCTTTTACCGCGACCGGCTCGACTATCGCCGCACGCTGATCGAATTTGGCCGCACGCTGACCTCGGAGGTGCGGCTCGACCCCATGCTCGCCTCGGTCATGGACCGCATCTCGCAGGCTCTGCTTGTCGATCGGCTCGCGATTTTTATCGAGGACGAAGCGCATCCCGGTAGCTATCGCATCGCACGATCCATCGGTGTGCGCTATTCGGGCGCGCTGGACATGAGTTTTCTGGATGAAGAAGTCCGGCCGTTCGCGCAGGGAATTCTGTTTTACGAATCGGCTAGAGCCGCTCGCGAATCGTCTCCCTCGGTTCGCTACACGCTCGAGCAACTGGATCTGAATTATTTTATTCCGTGCCAGATTCGTGATCACGCGATTGCCGTGCTGGGCCTGGGGAAAACGGTCGACGGAGATTTTCTGTCGAGCGAAGACGTGGAACTGCTGCACACGATTGCCGGATATCTGGCCATCGCGCTGGACAACGCGCAGCTTTACAACTCCCTGGAACAAAAAGCGGCGCAGATTGAGCGGCTCAAGGATTTTTCTGAAAATATTGTGGAATCGATGAACGTTGGCGTGCTCGCAGTGGATTTCAGCGGGGCGGTGGAATCCTGGAACACGCAGCTCGAAGGGCTCGTTGGCGTTCCGCGGCAGGAAGCCGTCGGGCGTAAGTTGGAGGAAGTGCTGCCCGCGGAGTTGATGTCTGAAATTGAGGTTCGCTCCACAGATGAACGGGTTTCGAGCCTCTATAAATTCCCGATGCGCAGCCGCGACGGGCGAAATCTTGTGGTGAACGTATCGATGGCGCCGCTCGTGGGGAAATCGGGGAACCGCATTGGACGCCTGATTCTTTTTGACGATGTGACGCAGCGGATGCACATGGAAGAGCAGGTTTTTCAGAACGAGAAGCTCACTTCGCTGGGCTTGCTGGCTGCCGGGGTGGCGCATGAAGTGAATACGCCGCTCGCCGTAATTTCCAATTACATTCAAATGCTTGCCAAGCAGTTGCCGGCCGGAGATCCTCGCCAGCAGCTGATTGAAAAAGTGGTGAAGCAGACCTTCAGGGCGAGCGAGATCGTTAATAACTTGCTGAATTTTTCGCGCACCGGCGCCGCGGAATTCACCGAAGTAAACTTGAATTCCGTGGTGGAGGAAGTGCTTACACTGGTCGCGCATCCGTTCCGCACGGGGCAAGTGCAGGTCACCCGGAATCTGCAGCAGGAATTGCCCGCTGTTCTTGGCTCCAACAACAAGCTGCAGCAGGTGTTCTTGAATTTATTTTTGAACGCGCGCGACGCCATGCCGTCCGGCGGCATGGTGGAGATTCGCACCGCGGCGCATAACGGTTCCGTCGAAGTGGAAATTATCGATAGCGGCAGCGGCATTTCCCGCGAGGATCTCAACCGTATTTTCGATCCGTTTTTCACCACGAAATCTTCGGGACGCGGCACAGGCCTGGGACTTTCCGTGAGCTACGGCATCGTTAAGGAACACGCGGGAAAAGTGGATGTGCGGTCCACTCCCGGTAAAGGCACATCGTTCCGGCTGGAATTTCCGGTCGCCAGAAAAGCGGTTCATGTCTAACGGCTCCATCCTCGTCGTCGACGACGAATCCGAGATTCGCGAGGGCCTCGAACTTCTGCTGAACATGGAAGGGTACGCAGCCTCGAGCGCGGATACCGCCGAGGCCGGTCTTGCCATGCTCGATGAAAAACCTTTTGACCTGGTGCTTCTCGATGTGAGCCTGCCGGACCGCAATGGGCTCGATGTGTTGCGCGAAATTCGGCGGCGCAATCCGGGTCTCGCCGTCGTGCTGATCACTGCGTACGGATCGATTGACATGGCGCGGGCCGCGTTTAAGAGCGGCGCGCAGGATTACATCACGAAGCCGTGGTCCAACGACGAGTTGCTGGTGCAAGTGGCGCAGGCGGTGGAAGGCCAGCGGTTGCGCGAAGAAAACGTGCAGCTCAAGCGAGCGTTGAAGCAACGCTACAATTTTCCGAACATCATCGGAAAAAGCGACAAGATGCTTGCCGTGCTGGACCTCGTGAGTCAAGTGGCGCCTTCACGCTCCACAGTTTTAATTCATGGCGAGAGCGGCACGGGCAAGGAACTCATCGCCAAGGCGATTCATTCGGCGTCGACGCGCGCGGACAAGGCGTTTGTGCCGATCAACACGGGCTCGATTCCTGTGGACCTGCTCGAGTCGCAGCTTTTCGGGCATGTGAAGGGCGCGTTCACCAGCGCCGTAGCCTCAAAAAAGGGCCTATTTGAAGTGGCCGATCAGGGAACGATTTTTTTCGATGAAATTTCCACGATCGGTCCGGAAACGCAGGCGAAACTTTTGCGCGTGATTCAGGAGCGCGAATTTATGCGTCTGGGCGGCACGGAAACCATCAAGGTCGATGTGCGCATCATCGCCGCGTGCAACGTGCAATTGCTCAACCTCGTGCGCGAGGGCCGCTTTCGCGAGGATTTGTATCATCGCCTGAATGTGATTGCCGTCCCGTTGCCGCCGCTGCGCGAGCGCAAGGAAGATGTTCCGCTGCTGCTCGATCATTTTCTGAACGTGTTTGCAAAAGAAAACGCTCGCTCTGTCGGGCATTTTACGCAACCCGCGCTGCGCTTGCTGATGGACTACGATTGGCCGGGAAATGTGCGCGAGCTCGAAAATGTCGTGGAACGCGCCGTCGTTCTATCTTCGCAGGACCAATTGGACATGGACCTGTTGCCCGAAAGCGTGCGCACGAAAGAATTGCTGGGTGGAGTTCACCTACAACTTTCCGAATTCGCGCCGCCCCTGCCCGGCGAACACGGCTCGCGCTCGGGCGGCGACAGCTCAAAAAATTCCCTATTCCAGATCATGGACGAGATTGAGCGCCGCGTAATCATCGACATGCTCGAGCGCACCGATTGGAATCAGACCGAAGCCGCCGAAAGTTTTCAAATCCCGCTGTCCACTTTAAATCAAAAAATAAAGCGCCTTGGAATTGACGTCCGCCGCAAAGGCGCCGCGCGCAGCACCTCCGAACCCGCCTCGGCTACAGGAAGATAATCTTGCTCAGCAGCTCCGTCGATGTAGCGCCCGTCTTCAAGCGGCACGTTCACGTGTCATCGGCACCTAAGGAAGATAATCTGGAGATAAAGGTTCGGTTGCACCCCCAGGGGCTCTCGGGATCGCAGAAGTCCGAGTTTTGAAACTATTTGTCGGAACCAAACCACTGACAATTGCTCGAACGAAAATGCAAACGGCCGGTTGTGACAACGAACGAAGTTGTCAGAGTAATCTCAATAGCAACTCGTTGAGTTGACGCTGACTCTTAACTGAGCGTCCCGGAAAACTTTTGGTTTCAAACTCCCGCAGGTAAATTCGCAAGCAAGTATTGCACTGACGCATCGACACGCCCTGTTTGCCGGATCCTATTCGCGTGGCCGCTCTCGCCGAGTCCATCCCTGAGCACCGCGCTCCCTTCTCCAGTCAAAACCAAACCCAGGTAGAGGATTCAGTGTATTGAGAACTAGCTTCGAAGGCGCACAAACTGGCCGGGAACAGACTTCTTCGGAGAGCTTCCCCAGCGATGCCGGGGATTCGGAGTCTTAACGTGCTTAAGAGAATCAGGTTTATTCATCCCGCGCTTGTTCTACAGCTATCGATCCTTATAACTATTGCTTGTCTGTTGCCAATTGCGCCGCGATTGACCGGGAAGGTCTCATGTAACCCTCCTCTGGAAATCTTCAGAGCTCCGGGAACAACACAGGACTTCACCATAACGGTTCCCCTCGGAAGCACTCTCGCTGGTTTCTCAGTGTTAACTCTGGGAGCGCCGAACCTGGACTTCAAATCAGTTTCGCGTGGTACTACCTGTCCGAGCGTGGTCGCGGGCACGTGCACCATTAAAGTTCAGTTCAGTCCAACCGCCGTTGGCCGAAGACAAGGGGCCGTGGTCCTTTATGGTTTAGGCGGGAATGTGCTACAGACCATTTCACTGGACGGTGCTTGGAATGGGACGCACACGTCATTCGGAACCCGCGTGGTTTCGGCGTCTGCGGGCGAGGGAAGTGATGAGCGCGGTGCAGACATAGATTCGCTTGTGACTGAGCCTAGAGAAGATGCCGTCGACGGCTTTGGCAATCACTACATACCGGATGAGAAAGCGAATATAGTTCGCAAAGTGAGCCCCAAGGGAATCATTTCCACGTTTGCAGGGACCGGAACATCAGGCTACTCAGGCGATGGTGGGCCTGCCACAGGTGCAAGACTTAGCGGCCCAGTGGCCGCGGTGGTGGATGGTGCCGGATTTGTATACATCGCCGACACCGGAAACAACGTAGTTCGTATGGTGAATGGTGCTGGAATTATCTCCACCTACGCCGGTCAGTATTACGCGACCGGCATGGCCGCTCCCTCAGTTTGCTCCAGAGCAAAAAATTCCGTCGGGGACGGGTGTCCTGGCGATCAGATCGTCCTGAACACGCCGGTGTACTTGGTATTTTGTAATTCTCAAAACCTTCATATCTCGGACAAGCTTAACCACAGAATTCGAACGGTTATTAGAGAAAATTACCGTACCATCACGCAGGTCGGGAACGGCACAGCTGGCTACAATGGCGACGGTGAGCTCAGCATCAACGCACAACTCAACAGCCCGACAGGGATAACCATGGATTCCGCCAATTACATTTACATCGCGGACACCGGAAACCACATCATTCGCAAGACTCTTTTGACCGGATATACCCCGAATCCTATTTCGACGATTGCAGGTACGCCTGGCAGAACCGGGAATAGCGGTGATGACGGTCCTGCTGACAGAGCTGAACTGAACAGCCCTCGTGGTTTACAGGTAGATGCCGCAGGGAACATCTATATCTCTGACGCTGAAAACGGGGCAATTCGTAAGGTTAGTTCAACAAACGCATTGATTTCGACGATCGGAAATCAGGCGATGTCTGACTCTGGGCAGGAAGCCGCGCCGACCTCAGCGCCTCTTGGTGGTGTGCAGGCTACGACGGTTACACAGCAAATCCACCGAACCTATCACTGAGGGAAAAACAAAATTTAACTCTCATCTATGATTTGCAACTAATGGCCGAGGTCCAATCCGTAATGCGGGTGCTGAACTGAGCCGGTGATTTTAAAGGGGACAACGGAGCCTTTGGTGCCTTTTGAGAAAAACGGATCGACGAATTTCAGCAGAAACGACTTAAAGCCCGTAATGGTCTGGGACAATTTTGCCTCCATCGTGAGCTTCCCGTGAAAATCAAGAGATTCAGGCTGGAGGGCATATGTGCCCCCAAGTTTGACGTTGGCACCAGGAGCGCTGAAATCGAGACCGGAGAGGGTGACGGTTCCGTTCTCGACGCGAAAATTACCCTTCAAATTGCTGGGAACATCATCCGTCTTAATCGCTTCGTCGACCTTTACCACTTCGCCAGGTTTTCCCAGGCTGCGTTTGCTGAAGTTGTCGACTTTTTGCTGCACGGCACTATTCGTAAAATGCAGCGAGTTCAAATCAAAGGAGCCGTTCAGGAATAGGCGCTCCGGAATTTGCTTCGGTCCGGGCACGAGTACGAATTTCGTCGTCAGGCGTATTGGCGCGGTCATGGTTGGCGCTTCCTTCAGCGCCAGTAAAAGCAAATCTTCCATCCGCGCACGTGTAGCACTAATGTCGAGGGTAATCGTTTTTCCTTTTGTGCCTGCCGTACCTTCCACTGTTCCCTGCGCCAGCAAATTCGTTTGGCCGAAATGAGCTTCCACAGGTTGAAGATACGTATCACCATTCATGCCGTTTACTTCGGCATGAAACTTCGTTGAGAGATCTACGGAATGTCCGGCAAGGGACACACGAAAATCTGGAGTTTCCGTTGTGCCGTCGACCAGAATTTGGTCCAGCACGCCGTGGTAATTTCCTTTTGACGACAATATTCCGGCGATGCCAGAGAAGACGCCCAAGTCGGCGTTCTCAAACGTGTACTCGCCGGAGACCGGCGTCTGGCTGGGAACATCGCTATCCCACGGACCGAAAATGCCAGTCGACACAATTTCTCCTGGCGGCGTTGGATTGGTGAGAGTGGTTTGCAACGCTAGCGCGCCGTCCGTGCCGGAGGAACTTAGCCGGAGTTGTTTCAGGTCAAATTCGAGAGGTTTTTTCCCGGGTTTCGAAGTGAAAATTGTGAGCGTCGCGTCATCGGCAAGGATTTCATCGAAGCGGAGCGCGCGAAACTTTCGCATTGCTCCCTTCGCGTCGACTGTACGGCCCGGAGCACTTTGGCGGGGCGGCACATTGATTTGAAGTCCTTCGACATGAACATAGGAGATGCGCCGTGAATTGTGAAGCAGTCCCCAGATCGATGTCCGCAACGTGAATTTCTTCACGACGATTAGCGGGGGTAGATCCTTGCGAGTTTGAAAATGGAGCGTCAGATTTTCGCCTTCCGCCTGCATCAGCGGAAAGGGAACATTAACGCTAAAGTTGGAGAGTTCGACTTTACTGTTAAATTCGTGTGTCAGGGAGTCCGCTACCCAACTGCGGGCATTTCGCGAAATCACCACAGACGCGAAAACGAGCAAACTCGTAACCGCTAGGAACGTACCGCCTGCGATCCAAAGAGCGATTTTCCATCGTGACGGCACGGCGGTCCTCGCTCTAATTTTACGCGGTCCAATGGGTTGTGAAATACCGGATAACGTGGAGGGATGGAAAGCCCTGGCGCACCCCTTCGGGGATGCGCCTTAACGACTCGGACAACTCGGCTTGGAGCGTCCATTTTGCGAATGCTCCGAAATCGACTGCCCGCAGCCTGGCCGCCCGAAGGAGGACGCTACATCAGGATTTGCGATTGTCGCGGACCACCGCGTCCTTTAAATCCACATCATCCATCTTTACGTCCGTCAGATCGATTTCACGGAAACTGGCTAGTGCCATGTCAGAGCCGGAAAAATCGGCGCCTTTTAAATTCGCTTGGCGCAGGACGGTGCCGCGCAGAATGGTTTTGTGCAATTTCGCCGAACGCAAATCGCCGCGGAAAAGCTCCGTGCCGCTGAGGTTGGCTTCACTTAAATCCGCACCTTCCAGTTTTGTTTCCGTGAAATCGCAATTGCGCAGGTCGGCCTTGCGCAGATCGGCTTTGCTTAAATCCGCGAAGCTGAGTTTGCTTCCGCGCAGGTCAGCTTTCTGAAGGTTGCAACTCACCAGGTTTGCGCCGGTCAGATCGCGCTTCTTCAAATCCTGGCCTGAAAGATTCGCGCCTGTAAGATCGGCGCGTTCGCCGCCAGGGTGCCCTTTATGAAATTTTTCGTGCGCTACCAGGATGTCCTCTAGCTTCTTGCCTTTGTGTCGAATGGTATCCGCCTCCGTGGGCCGAACCGCAGCCAATTCCGTGAATCGGCGCGTTCCGGCAGATTGCCGCTAACCGATCTGTGTGAGCATTCATTCTACAGAAATCGGCGAGCCGCGCAAACCTGTGTTAACTTGGGCATGTCATGACGCTCATGGAAAAGCTTAGGAACCGCGCCCGCTCACGCCCGCAGCGAATTGTGCTGCCGGAGGGTGAAGATCCACGCGTAATTGCGGCAGCGGCGGCAATCTACAAAGAAGGCTTCGCGAAAATTACGCTGCTCGGCCGGAAAGCAATCGTTGCAGCGATTGCTTCCGATCTGCATGTGGATTTGTCGAACGTAACGATTGTGAATCCCGCAGAGAGTGACCGCGCGGAATCCTACGCGCAGATCTACTACGAACGAAGGCGGGCGAAGGGCGCGACCCTGGATGAATCGAGGCAAATTGCGCGTCGGCCGCTTTATTTTGGTGCCTTGAGCGTCGCTGCCGGAGATGCGGATGGTTCGGTGGGAGGCGCGGCAAACACGACGGGCGAAACCGTGCGCGCCGCCCTGCATGCCATCGGCCTTGCTCCCGGCGCAAAACTTGTTTCCAGTTTTTTTGTGATGATTGTGCCGGAGCGGCCAGGTTTGGACATGGCCACGGGCGGAGCGCTGCTTTTCGCCGATTGCGCGGTAGTGCCCGATCCGAATTCCGAGGAGCTGGCTGAAATTGCACGCGCCACGGCGGAAAGCGCGCGCGCAATTTTGGATACAGAACCTCTCGTCGCGCTACTTTCATTTTCCACGAAGGGTTCGGCAAACCACCCGCGGGTGGAGAGAATCAAAGAAGCGTTGCGTATTTTGAAAGCGAGAGCGCCGCAGATTGCGGCGGATGGAGATCTTCAGGCAGACGCGGCACTCGTCGCGAAAGTGGCGAATTCAAAAGCGCCAGGTTCCCCAGTGGCGGGCCATGCGAACGTGCTGATTTTCCCGGACCTTGATTCTGGGAACATCGGATACAAACTTGTGGAACGTCTCGGCGGCGCGCAAGCAATCGGGCCGATCCTGCAAGGACTGGACAAGCCCGCAAACGATCTGTCGCGAGGATGTTGTGCCGAGGATATCGTCAACGTAGTGGCGCTCACTGCGCTGCAGGCAATCGCGCGCCAAGAAATTCCGTTGGAACCACAGATGCACACAGATAAACACGGATAACAGAGGACGGAGAACTCCTGATCAGAGGCTAAAGCGTTAATTTTTCCTGATGTTTTGATGTCGCGGCTGAACCCGCGAACCACAAATTGCATTTTTAAGACGGATTGTAATAATCCAAAAAAATTGAAAGAATTCGGTAATCGAAGCCGGTGTCCGATTATGGCAATAACACCCCGCGGAAATAATCTCGCTCACCCGCATTCTACTGTTCTTTTAGCCATGTTCGTCTGTGTGCATCTGTGGTTCCAGCCTCCGGCCGCGCGTGCGCAGGAATCGCGGGATGAGGAAGTGGCCGTCAATCTGGTGGAGGGGCGCGTAGTGATTTGCGCGACGAAGGACGCGATTATTCTGGCGGCGATGAGTTCCAAGGGGGAAGCCACTTCACGGCCTCCGGCAATTGAAATACTTTCCGCGGAACGCATGGGCGTGATGCTCGGAGCGGTCGAGTGGGAGCAGCCGGACTCGAAGGAAAGTACCGTCCGGCTCGACCAGGAGTTTCGCCATATCATCGCCGCCGCTTTTAATAACACTTCAAAGCTTCCCAAAGAGCCGGACGCAAACAACGACATCGAAACGATCGGCATTGCATTGCTGGAGCGGATCCGGCAGGTAGCCGAACTGCTGCGCCACAAAGTGAATCTGGGCGAAGACGAACCACTGATCCGGATTGTGCTGGCGGGATATGTGCGCGACTACGGGCCGGAAGTATGGACGATTGATTACCGCGTTCGCCAGGATTTATTGGGAAATGATCTCTGGCGCACGCGCGTTCTGCGGCCTGTTTACAATCAGCTCTACCCTCCCGAAAAGGGCAAGCCAAAAACATTTATGGAGGTTCGCTACCCGCCCGAAAATCGCGCCACGGGCGAAGCCGAATTTCTGGACCTGCTGCAGCAGAATGATTCGCGGCTTGTAAAATTCCGCACGGCGAATGAAGTTCAATCCAAATCCGTGACCCTAGTCGTAGAGGGGCAGAGCCAGAAGGCCGATACCGCGAGCCTCGTAAATTTTATGAAATCCGCGTTTCCTGCCGTGACTTTACCGGACACCAAACTTACAATGGCGTTGGTCGATTACGACGCCGGTTTTAAGTGGATCCTGCAACCACCGAAAGCCCCAGCTCCTCCGCCCGGCGAAAAACCAAAAGAGCAAACGCCGGAAGAACCGGAAAGGCCCTCGCTACGCCGCAGCGGAGGGACTTAATTCAGGGGGAACGGAAATGAATTCTGCATCGCAAATGTCGTTCGAGAAATCGCCGGAAATTAAAATCCGTCCACTTCTAGAAGAAGATTTGCCTGAGGCCGACCGGATCATGAGGCTTGCCTTTGGGACTTTTCTGGGGTTACCCGACCCATTGAAATTTATGGGCGACGCCGATTACGCGCGAACGCGCTGGCCGGCAGATCCGTCCGCGGTTTTTGGCGCAGACCTGAAGGGGGTGCTTGTCGGCTCAAATTTCGTGACGCGCTGGGGCAGCTTTGGCTTTTTTGGGCCGCTCACCATTCGTCCCGATTTGTGGGACCGCGGCATTGCGCAAAAACTGTTGACGTCTACGATTAATTTATTCGATGACTGGGGCGTTACGCATTCTGGTCTCTTTACGTTTGCGTCCAGCACGAAGCACGTTAGTCTGTATCAGAAATTTGGCTTTTGGCCGCGATACCTCACCTCGGTAATGAATCTTCCAGTAGACGGAGACCTTCCCGCAGGGCGCCGAAAATGGCTGCGCTTCAGCGATCTTGCTGAAGACGAGAAAGACGAATGTCTGAAAGCCTGCGCGGAACTCACGAGTTCCATTTATTTCGGACTCGAT
>DASRQU010000041.1:0-6995 GCA_035696345.1 Candidatus Acidiferrales bacterium | reverse complement strand
CTACGCATAAAAGCGTCGCGCATCCACCGATCACAGGGCGGATTTCACGCGCGCTCTTGGCGTGCGCGTTCGTCTTCGCGGCTCTGGCGTTGACGCTGGCGTCGCCGGTCTCCGCGCGCGAACTGAAAATAGAAAAATTTGCCGCCGAAATTTTCATCCAGCCGGACTCGTCGCTCGACGTAAACGAAACTATCGATGCGAATTTCATCGGCGTGTGGCACGGCCTTTATCGCACCATCCCCGTTGAATACGTCACTCCCCAAGGATTCAACTATTCGCTTTTTGTGAAGCTGATAGGCGCTACGGACGCGGCGGGACAGCCGCTAAAGGTGGAGACTTCACGTCAGGGCCACTACCTGAAATGGAAAATCTATATCGATGACGCGACGGACGCTGATCGCACCATTCACCTGCATTACCTCGTGCGCAACGGCCTGAAATTTTTCGAGGATCATGACGAACTCTACTGGAACGTGACCGGCGATGCGTGGGATGTTCCCATCAACGATGCAAGCGCGCAAATTCTGCTCCCCGCAGGCGCGACCGGTGTTCGCACGAACGTGCTCACCGGCTCCTTCGGCTCCAAAGCGCACGGCGGCGAAGCATCGACTTCCGGAAGCGTCGTCGAGGTTTCCATGGACCGGCCGCTCGCTTTTCACGAAGGACTGACGGTGGCCGTAGCGTTTGATAAAGGATTTGTGAAAGAACCCGGCTTTGGCGATCTGGTGAATCAATTTTTTGCCAGCAATTGGCCGCTGTTTTTCCCCATTCTGATTTTCCTTGTGATGTTCTGGTTGTGGTCCACACGCGGCCGCGACCCTCGCGTTGGTGCTGTTGCCGTCCAGTACGAGCCTCCGGACGGATTGACTCCTGCGGAGGCCGGCACGCTGGTGGATGAACGGGCCGCTATGCGTGACATCACGGCTACCATTGTCGACCTCGCGGTGCGCGGTTACCTCATGATCGAAGAAGAAGAAAAAGCGGGCATCGCGGGAGCGTTACTGCACACCAAAGAATACACATTTCATCTGAAAAAGGGCTTGGCAGAGTGGCCGGGACTAAAAGCCCACGAGATTGCGCTTCTCGGCGGAATTTTTTCCCACGCCGCCCTCACGGATGTGAACCTCTCCAGTCTGCAGAACGTCTTTTACAAAACACTACCCACCATCAAAAACAATATTTTTGACGAATTGATGGAACGCGGTTATTTCCAGCACCGACCCGACTACGTGCGGGGCGGATACATTACCGGCGCGATCGCTGCCGGCGTGATTCTTTTCATGGTGGGCAACGCGCTCGCCGTAAAAATGGGGATGGCCCCCGCGGCCTTTTTCCTTGCGGCCATTTTATCCGCCGGAATCATCGCGGGCTTTGGGTGGTTTATGCCCGCACGTACGGCGAACGGTGCGAAGGCTCTCGCTGGCGTCCTCGGCTTCGAGGATTTTCTGACGCACGTGGAATCCGATCACATGAACCGCGTCAGCCAGACGCCGGAAACATTTGAAAAGTTTCTGCCATTTGCCATGGCCCTGGGCGTGGAGAAGAAGTGGGTCGGCGCATTCCAGAATATCTATTCGCAGCCGCCGTCGTGGTATCAGGGCAATTATTCAAGCGGCGGCTTTTATCCCATCATGTTCGTGAACAGCCTGGATAACATGACATCGAGCGCCAGTTCTATCATGGCATCGGCTCCCCGCAGCAGCGGCGGCTCAGGTTTCGGCGGTGGCGGATCTTCAGGCGGCGGCTTCGGCGGAGGCGGTGGTGGCGGATTTTAGTAGGACAAGCTTCAGCCTGTCTTCTTTCGACTTTTGACCAAAAGGCAGGAAATTCCCAAAGACCAAAAAATCAAAAGTAGACAGGCTGAAGCCTGTCCTACTCAAGGCTACTGCCTGCTCGAAAGCTCCTCAATGCGCAACGCGACTTTCTTCCCATTATTCCGCTGATAGCTCACGCGAACCTCATCCCCAAGAAAGACTCCGCGCACCGGGCCATTCAAAACGAAAGCATCCTCGTGCTCGTCCTCATCATTATTTGGAATCAGCAGCAGCAACTGTTCGTCCGTGAGCGCTTGAACGCGGCCCACGCTGACGCCACCGTTGCTCCTGAAACCTGAAACCGAACGCAAGTTTCTGAGCCAGCCGTGTTCTCGCACGGACTCCGCGTGCAACTGCCCTCGCCATGAACCCATCACGTTCGCGCGGTTGATGTATCCCACCATTTTTTGTGGATCCGTGCGATCCACAACGGGTAGGCGTCCGATATTATTTTCAAGCATTTTTTTAACTGCGTCGAAAACACGCTCGTCCGGATGCGCAACCACGAGCGACGTCGCGCCCGCATCGATCACCTTAATTTTCCCTTCGGGATCGGACTGCAGCGCCCTCAACAAATCTCCCTGCGTCACAAGGCCCAGGAGACGCCCTGCGGCATTCACAATCGGAAGCGCATGGTGCCGCGAATTCTTTAGATCGCCGCCGGCAAAGCGGTCCGCGGCGCTGCAAACGGTTTCTTCGGGCTGCACCGTGGCGACGTCGCGCACCATGACGTCCGCCACCCTCAACTGCTTCAGAGAATTCGATTCGTAATCCTGGCCCGCGCCGAACCCCATTCGTTCCAATTTTTCCGTCATGATGGAGTGAGGCATGAAACGTACGGCAACCGCTACGGCAACAATGCAAACGAGTATGATCGGCGCCACCGCATGAAAGTCGTGCGTCGTCTCAATCGCACAAATCAGGAACGTAAATGGCGCACGCGCGCACGCGCACAAAAGAGCGCCCATGGCAGCCACCGCGTACGCGCCCACGGAAAGATGCGCGCCGGGAATTACGTAATTCACGATCATCGCGAATGTGCTGCCAATGGCCGCGCTCATCATGAACATCGGCGCCAGAGTTCCTCCCGAGGTGCCTGAGCCCAGCGAAAGCAAAACCACGAAGGCCTTGAAAATCAGGAGCAGCACCACCGCCGTCAGCGCCATACGGACGTTAAGCACATCGCGGATCGTTGCGTAACCCGGTCCGAACACGCGCGGAAAAAAATAGCCGGTAATTCCCAATCCCAGCGCACCAATCGCCGGATGGAACACGGCGGGCGGCTTTTTCATATGATCGAAAAAATCCTCCAGACGTTTTAACGTCGAAGAAAACCCAATGGCCGCGAAACCACAAATCAGGCCGAGGATAAGATAGAAAGGAATCCCATGAATGAGGTCATAATCAAACGCGCCGACCTGAAACATGGTCTCGTCGCCGAAGAAGCGCAGGCGAACCGCCACCGCCAGCGCGCTGGCCAGCATCAACGGAATGAACGAGCGTGCCTGAAATTCAAAAAGCAGTAGTTCAATGGCCAGCAGCGCCCCTGTGATTGGTGCGTTGAACATGGCCGCAAGGCCGGCTCCCGCTCCGCAGGCGAGCAGCACTTTGCGCTCTGCCGCCGTCGTCGAGACCATTTGACCCACAAGCGAACCGAGCGCGCCGCCCGTCTGAATGATCGGACCTTCCGCGCCGAAAGGGCCGCCGCTGCCGATTCCGATGGCTGCGGAAATCGGTTTTAAAATCGCAACTTTCGCGGGAATTCGACTTCTGGAAACGAGAACCGCTTCCATCGCCTCGGGAATGCCGTGGCCCCGGATTTTGGGCGATCCATATTTCGCCATCAGCCCGATCAGGAGGCCTCCAATCACCGGAATCAAGATGACCCAGACGCCGCGCTGATTTTCGGCAGCGCTGCGGAATTGAAACGACCACACACTAAAGAACGCGATGTTTGTGATGAATGCAATCAGCTTGAAGAGGACGAATGCGGAGCACCCAGCGATGATGCCCACCACAGAGGCCAGCAAGGAAATGTAACCCACGCGGAATCGAACGGACGCAGAACCCCTTTCAGCAGGCTCGTCCATTCGGTCGAAAAATTTCACAAGCAATACCCTCCGGATCTACGTGGAACCGTCGAGGTCTTTTTTGAATATTTGCGGTGGTATAAATTCAGCGCCGTTCGGCTTTGCTCGCCTGCGTTGACTTGATCACCGCCGTTAGCGCACGGACCAATGCCGGCGCGGACGTGCGAAGTTCTGAGATGCGCTGTTTGGCAAGCTTCGTAAGGATTCGTTCCCCGCGCGGAGTCAAATGTAAAATCACTTGCCGCCGGTCGGCTTTGGCGCGCTGCCGCCGCATGAGTTCCCTTTTTTCCAGCCGGTCCACGAGTTCTACAACCGTGTGATGGCGCAACTGCATGCGCTCGGCAATTTCGCGAATACTCGCCTCCTTGCCGGACGGCAGTCCACGCAGCGCGAGCATAAGCATATACTGTTGAGGCTCGAGATCCGCGTTGCGCGCGGCTTCCTCACTGGCATTCAGGAATATGCGTATCTGATACCGAAACTCCGCAAGTGCGCGAAATTCCGCCGCCATCATCACTCCGCTGGACACATTCATATTGTATCGCTCCCCGATATAATTGCCAGCACCAATCTTCTGCAACAAGTAGCACAGCCACTCTTGGCTGTGTGCGCTTTGCAAAACTCGCACAGGCAAGAGTGCCTGTGCTACTCAAACATTGGGCCCGAACCATTTTCCGCAGCCCGCACGTCCGCAAAAAAATGTTGAACTATTTCTCGGTATCCAGCCACAGCGTTGCCGGGCCGTCATTCACTAGCGCGACCTGCATGTGCGCCTGAAAAAGTCCCGTCTCCACTTTCACGCCGAGGGCCCGAAGCGACTTTACAAATTCTTCGTACAGTCGGTTCGCTTCGTCGGGCGGCGCGGCTTGAATGTAAGAAGGCCTGCGCCCGCCGCTCGTGTCGGCAAAGAGAGTGAATTGCGAAACAACCAGTGCCGCGCCGCCGGTGTCCAGCAGAGAATGATTCATCTTTCCAGCGGCGTCCGAAAAAATGCGCAGGTTTGCGATCTTCGCGGCCAAGCTTACGCCTACGTCCGCAGTGTCGCCCCGTCCGACTCCCAGCAAAATCATGAGGCCTGCGCCGATTTCGCCTGTCACGCGGTCCTCGACGGTAACGGTGGCTTTGGTTACACGCTGAATGATGGCCCGCAAACTTTTCTCCCATGCGATGATTTCAGTTTGAAATATTTCTCATAACGGCGGACAAACGCGCCAACAAACTGGCATAGAAATTAAGAGAAAATGCTGCAAATCGCTATGTTTATTTTGTAATGACTTTACTTGGACTCTGTGCGTTTCGATTTGTGGAGTCGCGGTTTAACACGGGCGCACGGCTTCTTTCTTGGTGCGTTGCGCGTGCGGCTCGCGGGCTGGCAGGTCGGGCAGAAATGCGTGCTCCGCCCTGCGACGATGATGCGGCGAATGACGGATTTGCATCGCAGGCACGGCTCGCCATTGCGCTGGTAGACGCGGTGTTGCAGCTGAAATGTTCCGCTCTTCCCCTCGGAATCGAGATAATCGGAAATTGACGAGCCGCGAGATTGAATTGCCTCTTCCAGCACTTCGCGAACTGCCACGCGCAGCGCCAGCAGTTGTTCTTTCTTCAATTTTTCGGCCGTACGCGCAGGATGCAGTCGGGCGCGGAAAAGGCTTTCATCCGCGTAGATGTTGCCGACCCCGCAGAGAACCGTTTGGTCCAACAGCAACGCTTTCAGGCGAGTTCGTCTCGCGCCGATGTCCCGGCAAAATTCTTCTTCACTGATTTCCAGCGGCTCTTTCCCGAGCAGCTTCTTGAAGTCCGCCAGTTCGCCGTAAGGCAAAGTCAGCATTCGTCCAAATCGGCGCACATCCCTGTACCGCAATTCGCGGCCATTATCGAGCGCAAAAAAAACATGCGTGTGAAGTTTCACGGGATCGCTGGGATCCGCAAGGGTTAGCTGCCCGGTCATGCCCAAATGAACGACAAGGCATTGGCGACCGCCACAATTTTCGGATGCGGGCGCAGGTTCGAGCTCGATGCAGATAAATTTTCCGTGACGCGTAACACCGGAAACTTGTAATCCGGGAACGCGTTCCGAAATCAACAGAGGATCATCCACGAAATCCGTTTTGCCGAAACGCACGTCCTCGATCGTGCGACGCACCAGGGAAACGCGCAGGCCGAGCACAACGGTTTCAACTTCGGGAAGTTCTGGCATAAAGACCTGTCAATGAACGTAGCACTAATTCAGGTGAGTTTTCAAAAAGGCGTGGAAGCGACCCGCAAATAAAAAAGTGCAGCTCCCGTCCACGACGGAAGCTGCACACAGATCGTGCTCCCAACGAAAACTTATGGCAGAGGCAGCCCAGGAGTCGCGACAATTCCTGCCATCCGCAAAATCTCCTTGTATTCCTCTTCTGTGACTTGGGAAATAATTAGCCGCACGCTTTTCAGGAACTTGACCTTGCGCACCGATGGATTCCCTCGCAATTCGTCCAGCGCAATTTGCCGAGGCAGGCGCTCCATGGCACGCAGGTCCGCAACCATCATCTTGGATTCGCGGTCATGCGGGTCCGGATAAGGGTCGCGCGTCACTTCCGCGATCGCGTACAGGGAGCGCTCGGGCGCAGAGTGATAGCACAGCACTCGGTCGCCTTTGCGAACCTGCTTTAGGGCGCGGTTGGCGTCGGCACGATTCCCTGCCCCTCTCCACATTTCCTTGCCCTTCACGAACAGCGTATCCCAATGATAATGATGGGGGTTAACCGAAAAGATCCAATACCCCCTCTTTGCCGGTGGGCGAATGGTCGTCAAACCGGGCAGCCTCCGAATGATGATCGTTCTCCGAGTTTTGAGTCGGTCGGACACTATACACGGGACCTCGCCCGTTGTGCAAAATTTCATACATTTCTGGGTTTTTCCGAATTCGGGAAAGAACCCGTGATTCAGCTACCTCGATTAGACGCAAGATTATCAAAAACGGGCGCAAAAAAGAAATCCACCCTTTCGCGGCCCAAAATACATCTAAATCCTTACTGATTTGTGACTTAGAAGGAAGACTTACGACGTCCCGAGGATTTTCCGGCTAACTCGCTTCAATCCAAAGGTCTTC
>DASRQU010000040.1:0-29725 GCA_035696345.1 Candidatus Acidiferrales bacterium | reverse complement strand
GTCGGAACGTCGCTTCGGAGCAAGCAGTGGCTTGAGTTTCTCCCACTGCGCCGCTGTTAGGTTCATGCTCCTGATTTACTCTTGTTTGCAGAAATTGCAGCTACTAAACGGCTTGAATGTGTTTATGAGATAACTTCTAGTCTTACCCGCTCTTTCATGCTGGCAATACCCACACCAATTCTGAACCGCGCCTCCACTTTCCGTTGGCCTAGTCCCGCAACAGCCCCCTTGCCACGGTCGCTGACTTCCAGTGTAAGATTTGAGTTGGGAGCAATTCGCACCGTCGCTACCTGACTCCCCGAATGTCGCTGAATGTTGGTTAGTGCCTCCTGCACCACCCGATATAAGGTCAGCTCAATATCTCTTGCTAACCGTCCGAGTTGCGGGGGCAGTTCCAAGTTCACTCTAATTCCGGTCCGTTTTGTGAAGCCATCCACGAAATCGCGAATCGCGTCTGCCAGTCCCGACTGATCCAACACGGTAGGGTGCAACACATAAGAAAGTGTCCGAATCTCACGGATGCACTTGTCCGACAATGCCTTACATTCCGCAAATAGATCACGAGATTTACGGTCGATAGTAGGTAGTGAATTCCGAAGTTGGCCTAGCGTCGTTGCCAGAGCCACGAGATCTTGACCCGTAGAATCGTGTAATCCCCGTGCGATTCGGCGGCGCTCTTCATCCTGCAAGCGCAATAACTGGCCCGAGAGATACCGCAGGTCTTCTTCGGTATTCTTCTGCCGCGTTATATTCTGGGCGCTGCCCACTAATCGATAGATTTTGCCGCTAGCATCGCGAATAGGATATCCGCGGCAGGAGACCCAGACAGTTGTGCCATCCGGGCGAATAACTCTGCACTCAAGATCCTCGATGGGCTCTCCTGCAAGCAAGTGTTGTACGCTTTCCTCAACGTATCCGCGATCCTTTGGATGGATGCCATCCAAAATAGATCTGGGCCTGGCAAATAAACTTTCGACTGCTTGACCCCAAACTTCCTGATAGTTGCGACTAACGTAAAGTACTTCGGTAAGGTCTCCATTGGAGAGCGCGAGAACGACCGGCAAATTATCCGCGATCTGCCTAAATCGTTCGCTACTCTGAAGATCCTGAGCCCGAACCGCGAGGTTTCGATCCACAGTTGATGCGACTATCGCAGCTGCTTGAACGGTCAGAGCACCGAGCACGATTCCGGTTAATCCAAGCGCCGAAATGCTTACTCCGTGGGACAAATCCAACCGTTTGGCAGAGTAAAAGAAGGTTGTCGATGACATACCAACGTAATGCATCGAACTGATGCCAATGCCCATGATTCCCGCGCTCATGAGCTTTTCCAAGGTAGTGCCCCGAAACTCCTCGCGATAGTCGAAGGTAAACTTCACGGCAACCCAAGAAGCAAAAACTCCAATGAGCACGGAGGCCGTGACTAGGAGTGGATTGAAATGCATATCAGTGGGAAGGCGCATCGCAAAAATGCCCGTGTAATGCATTCCAACGATCCCCATGCCCATGATGACGCCGCCGATGAGGCCCTGCTTGGCGCTCATTTTTTCACGGCTGACAACGTAGAGTGCAACTGCCGCTGCTGCAATTGCGATCAAAACGGAAAGAAGAACGGTTGGCCAATCGTACTCCACCTGGACCGGCATATGAAAAGCCAACATCCCAATGAAGTGCATGGACCAAATCCCGATCCCCATGGCAGTGGCTCCCCCATAAAGCCAAAGCGAGCGGGTCCGATTTTGAGCTGCTGTTACGCGGCCGCTAAGGTCTAGGGCCGCGTAGGACTCAGATATGGCCATGAAAATGGAAACAGCGACGAGGCGATAATCGTAGGAACTAGCAAGAGGTGTCCCAGTCTGTAACATGGCGTCCCCTCTTTCAGATCATACACTGGGTATACGCCGGACCGTCATCCGAATCTAAAAACTGCCTAGTGACATAAATATGTATGAACGAGATGCAAATACAATCCTTAAAAACGGGGAATCAAGTACGTAATGCAACCGGTACTTTATGCGTACGTATCTAGTATCGAAGTGGATTACGTATTCAGCGGTATTGATCGGATATCGACGCTCATGTGAGTATCCATGCGGGCTCGGTTTCACTTAGCGGATCGTATTGAACGGAGTTCTCAATTTAACGCATCTCCGCCAAAAGAGCGGGAGGGAAAACAGTCGATCCATGGTCCATGAACAACGGTTTTCCATGTAGCATCAACTGCCTCAAGGTTGCGTACGCAAGCGGTGAGAGTGACCGAGCCACAGGATTTTTCCGGCAACACTGCGTCAGAACCTCGCGTTTCCGGCATGCCCTGGGGAGGTCTGGAAAAAATGTCTGCGACTATCCTTCTCGGGGACTCGGATCCAATCACTAGACAGGGTTGGGAAGCGATATTGCGGGATCAAGGGTATTCCGTTACCGCGGTCGCAAGTGAAGAGGCATTATTTGCTTTTTGTCCCCGTATCTGCCCCGATCTGATACTAATTAATGCTTCATTGCCTGATATTCGTGGGGCCGAAATTTGCCGCCGCCTGAAGACCGACCCGCAAAATGCGCTGACACCCATCATCCTGATCACCAACCCCTCTGATGATTCTGATTTCTCTCGAGATCTCGACGTTTGTGCCGACGACTTGTGGAAATCGGTTCCTTCTCGATGGGAAGTGCTCAACCGGCTGTATTCGCTCCTGCACATAAAGTCCCTTATCGACAACCAAGCCGTAGCGGGTCTCGCCACACTGGCGCGAAGCATCGAAGCTAGAGATCCGCGCATGAGAGGTCATTGCGAACGCGTTTCGATTCTTGCGACGGAACTTGGAGAAAGCCTCGGCATCTGCGCGCGAGATTTAACAGCGCTAAAAATTGCGGCTTCGATCCATGATATCGGCAAGATCATGCTTCCAGATTCCATTCTTCTCAAGCCTGGATGGCTGACCTTGGAGGAAAGGAAAATCATGGAGCAGCATCCCATCGAGGGGGAGCGGCTTTGCGCTCCTTTCAGATCGCTCAGAGATGTGCTTCCTATCATTCGACACCATCACGAACGAATGGATGGGAGCGGCTACCCCGATAGGCTGTGGCGTACTCTAATTCCGTTTGGAGCGCGTGTCCTTCAGATTGTGGACACTTTTGACGCATTGACAACGGATCGCGCCTATCGCAAGGGCGTCACACCTCAGGAGGCGCTCACAATACTTTTTAGCGAAGCCGACCGTGGTTGGCACGATAGGTGCCTGGTCAATCGGTTCGCTTCGCAGGTGGTTGCCCGGCCCGTTGCCTATGGCTTCGCATCCACGAAGCTCTATGCCTCGTAGCCCCGAGACAATGACAATTGTTTCGGCCACGAGGCAAACAACACTTCCTATGCTGCTCGAATGCAGCAAACGTGGAGGCATCAAATGACGAAGGACCCTTCAACCGATGCGCCTCGCTCCGAACGTCCACTGCGAATATTGCTAGTGGAAGACGACGAAGTAGATGTGGCGCTGTGCCTTCTGGAGTTAAGAAAAGCACGTATCAATTTTCAATGTAATGTGGCGTCATCTCTCGAGGAATTTTCCAAGAAAGTTTCGACCGAAGAATACGATCTTATTCTCTCTGACTACAGATTCAGAGGCTGGACAGGGATGGACGCCTTCGCGTTGGTTTTAAAACAGGAGAAACACACGCCATTCATCCTTGTGACGGGTTTGCTGGGCGATGAGGTGGCCGTGGAATGCCTCAGAAACGGTGTCGATGACTACATTTTAAAAGAACATTTGGACCGACTGCCATTGGCGATCAATCGCGTGCTGAGAGAGAGTGAAGCCATTGAGCTAAGAATTTCCGCTGAAGCGGCTCTACGCGAGAGCGAAGCAAAGTTTCGCAAACTGGCTGAAGCGACAAACTCTCTGATGCTTATTTATCAGGGCACGGAATGCAAATACGCAAATCGGGCGGCCGAAATTGTCACCGGCTACACCCAAGAGGAACTCCTCGCCGCCAGTTCTTGGGAAATCATTCACCCGGATTCCCGAGACGTTCTTGTTGAACAAGGACTGACGCACCTGCAAGGTGACCGCGCGCCCAAGAGGTTCGAGATCAAAATTCTGACCAAAGAGGGCGTTGCGAAATGGCTTGAGTTAACGATTGTGTTGATTGAACTTGATGCTAAGCCGGCGGGACTTTTCACGGGTTTTGAGATTACTGGGCGCAAATATGCGGAAGATGAAATCCGTCGCCTCATGGCGAGTGATCCGTTGACGGGGTTGTTCAACCTTCGCCGATTGAAGGAGGGCTTCGATCAAGAGGTCAAGCGGTCGACGCGAAACCTGAGGTCTTTCGCAATGGTATGCCTCGACCTCGATGGTCTGAAGTCAATCAATGACGCCCACGGTCATCTTACGGGTAGTCGAGCACTTTGCAGGGTCGCCAACGTTCTACGCAGCCAATGTCGTAGCATCGATATCCTATCTCGCAATGGCGGAGATGAATTCGTTTTGATTTTGCCGGACACGCCGGCGGCGGGCGCCCATCAACTTGCGCGGCGGATTTGTCGTCGATTATCTACCGACGGCCAGCAGCCTGCGTTGACGCTTAGCCTCGGGATTGCAGTTTTCCCGGAAGATGGTGAAACGTACGAGGAATTATTCAACGCAGCGGACCGCGCCCTATACAAAATGAAGCAGCAGGGAGGAGGCAAGCTGCTTTTGTGTAACGTGGGGGATGTCACAATACAGTGAACGTTCCCATTCACAATTCCGAATCGACCAGGAACAGCCATCTTCTTGCGGGCTCCGGAGCCCAGGTCCTTGAACGGGTGGAGAACCGCGAAGCCATTTTCCGAGGGCTTCTGGAGGCAGTTCCAGATGCCATTGTCATCGTCAATCAGCATGGCAGCATTGTGTTGGTGAATGCACAGACCGAAACGCTTTTCGGCCACACGCGCGAGGAACTTCTTCATCGATCGATCGAGTGCTTGATTCCCGAAAGATTCCGGGGACAGCATCCAGCCCACCGCTCCGCGTTCTTCGCACATCCCGAAGTGAGGCCCATGGGTGCGGGACTTGAGCTCTTTGGTTTACGAAAGGACGGCTCCGAATTTCCGGTCGAAATCAGTCTAAGCACCCTCGAAACTCCGGACGGGATACTCGTACTCAGTGCGATCCGCGATTTCACAGCACGAAAGCGGGCTCAGGAGGAATTACGATTCAAGGACGAGCGATTCCGGCTTTTGGTCGATGGCGTGAAGGATTATGCGATTTTTATGCTGGATCCAAAAGGACTTATCGTCAGCTGGAATACCGGAGCAGAACGGCTCAAAGGGTACACATCGGATGAAATACTCAATCGACATTTTTCCTGCTTTTACCTTCCTGAAGATGTCGAATGCGGGAAACCTGCCATGGACCTGGAGAGCGCGGTCCTGAATGGCAAATTCGAAAATGAAGGATGGCGAATCAGGAAGGACGGTTCGCGATATTGGGCCATCGTCGCCATCTCTGCTCTCCGAGACACATCAGGAAATCTGCGTGGGTTCGCGAAGATTACGCGCGACATCACACAGCGCAAAAGAGCGGAAGAGAAGTTTCGTGGGCTCCTGGAGGCGGCACCGGACGCCATGGTCGTTGTCGATCGGCAAGGCAAAATCGTTTTGGTCAACGCTCAAACGGAGAAAATGTTTGGCTATGGGCGGGAGGAACTCCTGACTCAATCCATCGAAATCCTCATTCCCGAACGATTCCGCAGAAAGCACACCGGGCACCGAGACAATTTCTTTGCTGATCCCCGAGTGCGCCCGATGGGTGCAAATCTGGAACTCCTGGGTTTACGAAAAAATGGAACTGAGTTTTCTATAGAAATTAGTCTGAGCCCGCTGGCGACCGAAGAAGGCGTGCTGGTCTCAAGTGCCATTCGAGATATCACGGAGCGGAAGAAAACCGAAGAGGTAAAGAGGCTAAATTTAGATCTGGAAAGGAGGGTGGCGGACCGGACCGCTGAGCTCGCGGCGGCAAATAAAGAGTTGGAGGCGTTTGCCTATTCTGTCGCGCACGATCTCCGCGCTCCCCTCCGCCATATTAACGGATTTTCCAAGCTGCTTACGGAGCGGCTCGGCGACTCCCTGGAAAAAGACGCCCGGCATTATTTGGATTCGATTCAGACCAGCACTCGCAACATGGAGCAGATGGTCAATGACCTCTTGAATCTCTCACGGGTGGCTCGAAGGGAACTGAACCTGCAAGTGGCGGGGCTGAGTTCTTTGCTCTCGGAAGCGTTGATGGATATTCAGTCGGAATTGGTGGGACGGGAAATCGAATTGAAGATAGGAAATTTACCTTTCGTCGATTGTGACCCCGTCCTCATCAAACAAGTCTTTGCCAACCTGCTCTCGAACGCCGTGAAATTCACACGCACGCGTCCGCACGCTGTCATCGAAGTGAATCAAACAAATCTAGACGGCCAGACGGCAACTTACGTTCGCGACAATGGCGTCGGTTTCAGCATGAAATATAGCGACAAACTGTTTGGAGTTTTTCAGCGCCTGCACCGGCAAGAGGATTTCGAAGGGACTGGCGTGGGCCTCGCCACTGTCCAGCGAATCATCCAGAAACATGGAGGACGAATTTGGGCTGAAGCGGAATTGAATTCCGGTGCGACTTTTTATTTCACCTTAGGGGTGCAGGGCCCGCCGTCGGCTCAGTGAAGGGAGGGGCAGTGTGAAAAAAGAGGAAATCGAGATTCTTCTGGTCGAGGACAATCCATTGGACCTCGAGTTAACTCTGCACGCGCTGCGGCGTGGAAATTTGTGTAACCGCATTCATGTGGTTCGCGACGGCGAGGAAGCTCTCGAATTTCTTTTCTGCCGCGGGCCCTATAGCGAGCGCTCTTTTGACTATCCACCGAAGCTCGTAGTACTTGATTTGAAATTGCCCAAGGTGAATGGACAGGAAGTATTACGAGTAATCAAAAATGACATCCTTACGAGAGCCATTCCGGTAACCGTGCTTACTTCTTCAAGAGAAGATCGTGATCTTGTCGAAAGTTATCAGTTGGGTGTTAACAGCTATATTCAGAAGCCGGTCGACTTCGATCAGTTTCGCGACACAGTTGAGCAATTGGGACTCTATTGGTTGGTGGTGAACCAGCCGTCACCGTCTCCGCATTCATGAAGAAAGAACATGAGCAAACCAACGAAAAAAGCCGCGCAGGAACTTGCAGTGTCTGATTCGAACGTGGATTGGGCCATGCGGTCTGTCCGGGTCCTTTTTCTTGAAGATCATCCGCTGGATGTCGAACTCTGTATTCAGGCGCTGAGAAGAGCCGGATTACTGATTGAGGCGGACGTTGTAGACACTAGGGAAAATTTCGTCTCAAAGCTCCAATCGCGAGTCTACGACCTGATACTGTCCGACTATGGACTTCTGGGGTGGACGGGTGTGGATGCATTCCGACTCCTGAAGCAGTCCGGGATGGATATACCTTTTATTCTATTGACGGGCACACTCGGAGAAGAGACTGCGGTTGATCTGATCAAGGAGGGAATAGCCGACTATATATTGAAAGATCGACTCGCCCGTTTGCCCGTGGCTGTTCACCGCGCGCTACGCGACAAATCAACACGTGATGAACGTGAGCGAGCCATCCAGGCCCTTCGCATCACCGAGGAGCGGATTCGGCTGTTGCTCGATTCAACCGCCGAGGCGATCTACGGTATAGACACTCGAGGTCGTTGCACTTTTTCGAATGCTGCCTGCTTGCGCTTGCTCGGATATGACAGTCCCGCGGAACTGCTTGGGAAGAATATGCACTGGCTGGTTCACCATTCTCGGCCCGATGGCAACCCATATCCAGTCGAAGAATGCGCGATTTTTAGGGCCTTTCGCGATTGTAAGGGCTCCCACAGCGAAAGCGAAGTCCTTTGGAAAAAAGACGGCTCTTCAATCCCCGTTGAGTTTTGGTCCTATCCTATGTTGCAGGACGCGAAACCAATTGGCTCCGTGGTGACGTTTCTCGATATCACGGAACGTAAACGAACCGAGCAAGTTCTTGAGAGGAGCAAAGCTAGAGTTCGGCACCTGGTCGAATCCAACATCATTGGAATTGTGATCGGAGATCTCGATGGGAACATTATTGATGCGAATGATGCGTTCTTGAGGCTCGTGGGCTATTCGAGAGAAGATCTCTCGTCAGGAGAGCTGCGCTGGGATTCGATGACCCCTCCTGATTATCATGGTTCGGACCTTCTCGCCCTTGAGCATCTTAGGACTACAGGAACTGCGGCTCCATGGGAAAAACAATTGTTTCGCAAAGACGGCACACGAATTTCCGTTTTGATTGGTGTGACTGCATCCATTGATCCCAAGGGGCAGGTCGAAGGTGTTTCATTTGTTCTCGACATTACCGAACGGAAGCAGTTGGAACGGCAGTTGCGACAAGCGCAAAAGATGGAAGCCGTAGGGTGCCTTGCCGGCGGGATCGCTCATGACTTCAATAATCTGCTAGGAGTGATTATTGGTTACAGCGAAATGTTCGAGGAACGAATGGCCCCGACTGATCCGCTGAGGCCAAAAGTGGAACAGATTAAGAAGGCAGGACAACGCGCCGCGCAATTGACTCGTCAGCTTTTGGCTTTCAGCCGTCAGGAAATGATCGAACCAACTCTATTAGACTTAAACGCGGTCGTGGCCGATACGTTGACAATGCTTCAGCGTGTGATTGGTGAGAACATCGAGCTGATCATGATTCCTGGCAAGGAGTTAGGAACCGTTAAGGCGGATCGTGGACAGATCGAACAGGTCATCATGAATTTGGCCGTAAATGCTCGAGATGCAATGCCAAACGGTGGGAAATTGACTATTGCAACAGGGAATGCATATCTGGACGATGCTTATTCGCGCCTGCATCCTCCGGCCAGTCCTGGTTCCTATGCAATGGTGACGGTAAGCGACACGGGTCATGGAATGGATCATGAAACTCAGGCACACATTTTCGACCCATTTTTCACCACAAAAGAAAAAGGCAAGGGAACAGGTCTAGGCCTGGCGACAGTTTATGGAGCTGTAAAGCAGAGTGGGGGATACATCTGGGTTTACAGTGAGCCCGGACACGGCGCTACATTTAAAATTTATCTCCCTCGTGTCGGGGGCGCTTCGGACGAGGCGGAGTCGCGGAAATCATCGAATGGGAACGCACGAGGATCAGAAACAGTCTTGTTAGTGGAAGACTCACAACTCTTGCGTGAACTGGCGCATGAGCTGCTGGAAAGCATCGGGTATACCGTGCTCGAAGCCGAATGCGGTCTTGATGCAATCCAAATAGCCTTGCAGCATGAACGGCCAATCCACCTACTAATGACCGATGTGGTGATGCCCGGAATGGGGGGGCGGGAGCTAGCCGAGCGAATGGTCCTTAGCCACCCTGAAAGCAAGGTGCTCTATATGTCGGGATATACGGATGACACGATCGTGCATCACGGCGTGTTGCAATCGGGTGTGGCGCTGCTTCAGAAACCTTTCGCCCGAGCGGCCCTGGCCAGCAAAGTGCGCGAGGTCCTCGATGCCCCAGACTCCGACAGGACAGGCAACTCGAAATTTCCCTCGAAGGACATCACCTAAAGCGTATGCAGCGAATCCTGATTATCGACGACGATGAAGCCATGCGAGATCTACTGCGCGACCGCCTTGAAGATACGTATCAGATTATTGACACCGGAGATCCCGAACAAGCGATTGCCCTAGCCCTCCAGCATAAACCAGACGCCGTATTGCTCGACCTCATGATGATGACGTTCTCCGGATTTGAAGTCTGTCAAACCCTGAGCACACTGAGCTTGACTCAACGGTTTCCGATATTCGTAATCAGTGGAGAGATGGCAGCGAAATACAAAACATTTTGCCAGAATCTTGGCGCATCTGACTATTTTGAAAAACCGGTTGATTTTGGGCTGCTCAGGTCCAAACTCTGCGCTACATTAAAACTAAGCAGGGTAGAGCGCCGGAAAGAGGTGCGCATTCGTTTGAATGTCGCCCTTAAACTGCGCGGAAGAGATAAGAACGGAAGGCAGTTAGAGGTTTTGGCCACGACCGAGAATGTGAGCACGGGCGGATTTTTGTGCGGCTGCGAGGCTATTTTCGAAATAAATTCAATTCTGGATGTTTTTTTGTGCTGCGATGGCGAACACTATGCAGGGAGTGCGCGAACCGTTCGACAAGATCCTGGCAATGATTCTCACTCTCGTTATGCTTTTCAATTCGTTCAAAAACCGATTGTCTGGGTCTTAAAGTAACATCAGTATCTCATCTCCAATATTTTCCGGATTCGATTCAAAAACATACGTAGTTTCCACTCGCCTACGATCCTCGTTGTTTTATCTTGTCCGCAAACTTGAGTCTCCAGTTCCCGGAGTTGGCTGCACGGGGACTAAACGTTCCATTTGAAGGATTCCAGCGGGCGTATTCATATTCGGATCCCTGCTGGCGTATTTAAGGCGCGCCGTTAAGCAGCAATCCAATATCTGCTTCAGGATGCGCGTGCCGTTAAATTGTCCGATGATTTTTCTTTTGATGTTTTTTGATCTTCGTCCTTACCTTCCAAGATGCGGTACAGCGTGCTTCTCCCGATTCCTAGCAGCTCAGCTGCCTTTGCTTTACTTCTTACCTGTTCCACCACTTCCATCGCGTATTGCCTTTCCATTTGGCTCAGTGTCAATATCTTATTTTTTTCTGCGCGGTCCGTGCTCATTCTTAGCCGCTCAGGAAGATCGCAAACATCAATCGTGTCCCCTTCTGTCATCATGCAGGCATGTCCAATGATATTTTCGAGTTCACGGATATTGCCGGGCCAGGAATAGCGGTTCAATACGACTTGAGCGCGGCGCGTAATTCCGCGTATTGCCTTTTCATAACGTGTGGAGAATTCCTTTAAAAAGTGACGTTGCAAAAGAACTAAATCCTCTTTTCTTTCGCTTAATGGAGGGACATACAACTCCACCATGGATAGGCGATAATAGAGATCTTCCCGGAAAGTGCGTTCCGCTACCATTTTACGAAGATCCCGGTGGGTGGCGGCCACGATTCGAACGTTTACCTTGCGCACCTCGGGAGAACCCACTCGCTGAAGCTCCTGGTTCTGCAGAACACGTAAAATCTTTGCTTGAATCGTGAGGGGTAGGTCTCCGATTTCATCCAGCATCACGGTCCCGCCATTCGCATATTCAAAAATTCCCGGTTTATCCTGCACTGCCCCTGTAAATGCGCCCTTAACGTATCCGAACAATTCCGTTTCGAATAAGCTTTCCACAATCGCCGAGCTGTTGCATGCCACGAACGGACTGGCGGAAGCCATGCTCAGCCGGTGCAAGGCCTTGGCGACCAATTCCTTGCCCGTTCCGGTATCGCCCGTGATTAATGCAGTGCGGTAATGAGGCGCTATTCGTCTGATCTTTCTGAACAAATCCAGAATCAACGGGCTCCGTCCGACCATTCCTTCGAACTCGAATGCCCTGATTACCTCAAGGTCCAATTCATAGCTGCGCTGGCGCAAATGGATGTCAGCGATTAATTGATCGATTCGCTGGCGCAGCTTCGAAATAGAAATAGGTTTCGTCATGTAATCTGTCGCGCCCTTTTGAATCGCCTCCACGGCAGATTCAGCGCTGTAATTGCCGGTCATGATGATGACGTCGATCCCCGCATCCAAATCGACGATTTTCTCGAGCATCTCGATCCCATTGGTTCCCGGCAAGAATAAATCCAAAAGAACAATATGTGGACGCTTGGTGCGGACCAGTTCGAACCCTTCTTTGGGACATGGAGTAGAAATAATTTCTAAAGAATCGCAGGCCAAGGTTTCTTGCAGCATACGCAGGTGCGCTGCTTCATCATCTATGATTACAAGTCTTGCGGATACGCTCTTAGCCAGATCCAACATACATGCCCCCCATCTGCTCGGTAAAGACTAACGAATTGTTTTATAACGCTGAATTGAATCCAGAACAGCTCTTCACCGAGAGAATGACTTAACTAAAAAGAAATAGTGGTCAAGAAGGACCGAAGAGGTGAAAGCGAAAGGAGTGCTGTCATATTTCGAAACAGTCATCCCATATGCGGGACACCTATTGCACCGGAATGGCAATGATAACAGCTATGACTCTGGGGAAATCATTTGCTTTAAGTGATTTGCCCTATCCATACAACATGCGAACAAAATGGCCTGAAACGTGCCATAAGGGAACCTGTACGGCGACAAATTAGAAATATCGTGGTTCATCATGAACGCGGTGGCTTACCTAAGTCACCATAGCGAAGCTCTGTCCTAAACCAGGAGAAACGAAGGAAATGCCGCTAGACGCCGCAATCAAATCTCAAGGCCACGCTCGCTGGTTTGCTCTGCAGACACTGCCTCGGCACGAAAAGCGCGTTCGTGAGCGCTTGGAATACAGTGGCATACATTGCTTTCTCCCCATTTACACGAAATCGAACCGCTGGAAGAATGGCTGCACGGCGCTTATTGAGTTTCCACTTTTTCCTTCCTACATGTTTGTGGAAATCACTGTTCAGGAATGTGGTCGTCTCCTGGTCGATCCCGGCGTAACTCGAGTGATAGGCGCAGGACGAAACCCCGTCGCAATACCTGAATCGGAGATTCAGGCGTTGCAACACGCCATGCGGGTCGGGAGCTTGCAGCCCCACGATTACCTGGCAGCCGGCCAAAAAGTTCGAATTAAGAAGGGGCCGCTTCTCGATTTAACGGGAGTCCTGGTCCGAATAGACAGCAACTTCCGAGTCGTATTGACGTCGAATTTAATCCGGCAGGGAGCGTCCGTCGAAGTGGACTTTGATGATGTTGAGGTCCTGGCTTCAACCATTTCGTAGATTGTTTCAGGTGAGACGGCCCAAAATAGAAGCATTAATTTTGAAATTCATCCATCTTGTTTAAATATTCCTATGAAAGAACAAAATATCATTCGAAGGTTTCTGTTCCTACTTGATCTCTGTTTGATCTGGCTCATGGCCGGAGGAATTTATAAGGCAGCCGATTTCAATCGGTTGGGTTTCTATTCCTCCGCCGATTTGAAACCATTGCCATCTGAAGCTATCGCTTTCGTCTTTCTGTTCTCGATTTTGACGACTATCCTTGCGCAACTCAAAGGCCTTTATTCCTCGCCGTGCAAGAAGCGCTTTGGTGAAGAGCTGAGACTGCTGGCGGAGGCTGTTGCGGGCGCCGGGGTAGTCACGGCTACATATCTCTATCTACTTGGGATCAATCTCCGCCAAATTTCACTTTGCATCATGACCGCGATATTGAGTTGGATTACACTCGCCATTTGGCGGAAATTTATTTATTCGCAATCCATTTCGGGCCTTGCTGAAGTCAGGAATATCTTGATTCTTGGATGCAGCAAACACGGCCAGCTTCTTCGTATGCAACTGGATGAGCACACTGAGCTTGGCTTTGTCTTCAAAGGATATATTGATCGGAGGCGCCATGGCAGTCCCCCGAATCCCGCGCACAACGAAGTCGAAGCCGAAATCCTCGGACCCGTAGAGCAGCTGCCCGCAATCGTGCGCAAATACTTCATTGACGAAATCTTCGTCACGGTGCCGAGCGATCGAAACCTTGTGATCGAAGTTGCGAAATATGCCCGTAGCGCGGGCATCCCGCTGCGCGTCTTGCCCGATTTGTACGATGGGTTGGCTACAGCTTCGCCAGTGGAGTACCTCGGCTCGCTCCCGACCATGATGCTTCACAAGCAGCCAATACCCACCGTGCAACTCGTGTTTAAGCGGCTGATGGATATCGTTCTCGCAGTAGCCACCCTGATCCTGCTGTGTCCCATTTTGTTGCTCGTCGCCGTAATTATTAAGCTCGATTCCTCCGGACCCGTTCTTTTCGCTTCGCTGCGAGTCGGCAAAAAAGGTCAAACCTTTACATGTTTCAAGTTCCGGACGATGGTTAAAGACGCCGAGCAGCTGAAGAATTCACTTCAACACCTGAATGAGAGGGAAGCAGTGCTGTTTAAGATTGCAAAGGATCCTCGCCTGACGCGAGTGGGAAGAATTCTTCGGAAATTCAGCATCGATGAGTTGCCTCAACTTTGGAATGTTTTGCGAGGTGACATGAGTCTGGTCGGCCCTCGCCCCCCAATCCCCACGGAATGCAAGCAATACTCTCTCAACCACTTGCGCCGCCTCGACGTAACACCGGGAGTGACGGGACTCTGGCAGGTAACTGCCCGTCAGAATCCATCCTTCGAGGGTTATGTGGAACTCGACGCAGAGTACATCAACAACTGGACCTTCTGGTTGGACTGCAGAATTTTATGGAAGACCATCAGCGTCGTGCTGGCGGGAACTGGACAGTAAAAACTATCCCATGAAACCATTGGAACTATTCACGTCGTGGCGCCGATCTTTGCGAGCCTATCTTCCCGCCAACCTGATGCAGAACACCGCATGGGCGCTCTCGGGTTACGGCCTGCGTTTAATTATTCAAGCCATATATTTCGTCATAATTGCCCGAAGTCTCGGAGTAAATCAGTACGGGGGATTCGTCGCGGCGACAGCTTTAACAGCGATCATATCGCCGTTTGTGGGAATGGGAACTGGAAATTTATTAGTCAAGAATGTAGCGCGCGACCACAATGCGTTTCCAGAATACTGGGGCAATGGGCTTTTGATGACACTCGGGTCAGGAATCGTTTTCATGGCCATAGTGTGCGCATTCAGCATTGTGGTCTTGCCTCGCGGCACGCCACTGCTAATCATCGTACTGATTTCTCTCTCTGACTTGATATTTGTGAAGCTGCTGGACATGGCGGCTTGGGCATTCCAGGCATTTGAGATGCTCGCGCAGAACGCACAGATCAATGTGCTAATCAGTTTCACGCGTTTGGCAGGCATCGCGACGCTGGCCTTGGTCGTTTCGCATCCTACCGTCAAGATGTGGTCCGCTTTTTACCTCGCTGGGTCGGTCCTCTCAGGGCTAATCGCAGTGGCGTGGGCAAGTGCAATGCTCGGGGGAACTTCTTGGCTCTCCGCAATTCGAAGCGCTCGTCAAACAATGGAGGACGCAGTACGACTACGTGTTTATCGATACGCCGCCCGTATTATCGGTCACAGACGCGCTTGTCATGGCGCCCCATTGCGATGTGGCGATCCTGGTGGCTCGTGCCAACCTAACGACGCGGCAGTCCCTCCTACGCGCGCGAAACATGTTCCGCCAGACGAGGACTCGAGTCGCCGGCATTGTGCTGAATGGGTTTGAAGTGAACTCCTCGGAATACAACCTGTATCTCGGATATGAATCAACGTCCAAAAACGGAAATGGCTATTACACCCCCGAAACGAATTAAGAATACACAAAGGAAGGAATACAGCGATGAAGTCAATCAAGAGGAAATTTATTTGCAGTGTTTCGGCATTGTTCTTCGCGACACTTCTCGGAGGACTTGACCTATTCGTCCAAGCCGGCGAAGCCGCGCAAGCAGGAGTGGATTCCGGGCATGTCATGAGCGAAACAAGCCCTGAGAATTCCGCGCCGTCAGCGTCAATAGAAGAGAGCCAGTTGCGTATTGGACCTGGCGACCTTATCGACATGAAGGTATTTAACGTCCCGGAATTGGGCCAGGAAATCCGCGTCACCGACCGAGGCGACGCGAGTATTAACTTGATAGGAAGCGTTCATCTGGCGGGAGTAACCGCTGCTGACGCACAAATCCTGATCGGTCGGAAGTTTCAGGAAGGGAATTTTGTGCTGGATCCGCATGTGTCTGTGATGATCCGCGAATATGGCACACAAGGGGTGTCTGTTCTGGGAGAAGTGAAAACCCCGGGAGTCTACCAAGTGCTCGGGAAACGCACCTTATTGGACCTGATTTCGCTTGCGGGCGGCACCACCGCATACGCGGATTCCATGGCGACTATTAAGCGGCACGTAGACGGATCGACGTTTGCCGTTCGCGTGACGCGAGATGCAAAGACTTCGCTCGAGGATGACGTGGAAGTGCAACCAGGCGACAAAGTGATCATCCCACGCGCGGGAATCATCTACGTGCTCGGCGACGTGGAGCGTGCCGGTGGTTTTCTCATGCACGATGATGGCCGCTTAACAATCCTGCAGGCACTGGCACTGGCGGGAGGGAATAGCCGCACCGCGGCCCTCTCGAATACAAGGTTAATCCGAAAAGCGGCGAGCGGATACACGGATACGACCATCCCACTGAACAAAATTCTGAAGGGCTCGATGGCCGATTCTCAGTTGCAAGCCGATGATATTTTGTACATCCCAAACAGCGCCACAAAATCGGTCATTTACCACACGGCACCCTCGATCGTTACGAGCGCCAGCACGGCAGCCATCTATCTCGGGATGATGTAATCAGCTGCAGCACGACATCATCAGCTTCAAACATCCATTTTTCCCGGCTTAACCTTCGACGAAAGTTCCATGTGCAACGAATCGAAAGCTGTTTCGCTTTCGCGGCTTATCCCGTAGTGCAGAGCGGACTAATTCTACCGTATCCACGATTCATGAAATCGTTGTGCCAGTACACGTGACGAATTCAGTGACACTTCCTGAACAAATCGAGGGTTATATGGAAGACTCTTTTTGGATTCATTTGTTGCCCTGGCGACAAAAGGACAGGCCCGATTCAAAGTCCGCCCAAATTAAATTCTCATGCTTGCTTGCTCTCAATCAAGATGGTCGAGGAAATCATCTTGAATTACTCATCGTAAACCGTTCTAGCTGGACGGTCTGGGTCGAGCAAGCTAGCATTTCCTTCAACGAGCTGACCGCACCTTTTCAAAGCGCAGTTCCACACGACAGAACTGAAATTCAGGTCGGCCGGAACATCGAACCGCACAAAATTCTCAGAGTGGATATTGCCAAGGTTCTGTATGAAGCGGCAGGAAGGCCGCAAAGGCATTATTCATGTCTGGTCAGCACGTATGTTCTGTACTCAGTTTTTAATGAATGGTGCAAAACAAAAACTAAATCTTGCCGAGTGACGATGCAAGGGGTAAACGCAGTCAGATTTCACAGCCCTCGTGGGGGAAGCGGCCAGGTGACGCGAATTCAAAGATCCGCTCTTCTAACCACACAGTTCAAGAAACTAACGAGTTGGCCGGCCAGCACGGAGGATGTGTAATTCATGGTGGAATACGAGGTTGCTCGACGCAAGCCACGCTGTCGTTTTATGGTCGACGTCACAGTCACTGACGTTCAGCGCCGGATTCGGATAAACGCACGGACGACAAGGCGGCTATTCGGGTGTGGTATCGATACATCGAAGCCACTCGCGCCGGGAACGAGCACAGCAGCTATTCGCAGCAATGAAATATGATTTGATGGAGGGTTTAGTGAGTTTCTCGGACCGTACCGTCCCTGTTCAAGAATTTCCTGAAAATGTAAGACCAGTGTTGGATTGCGAGCTCGCGTTGTCTCGCGTATGCGGCGATAAGGACCTCCTGCTTGAACTTGGAATCCTGTTGCGCGCTGAGACCGCAAAGCTTCTTGCTGCAATACGCCAAGCCGCTGAACGCAAGGATTTCGATGCGCTACAGCGCGCCGCACATTCACTAAAGGGGTCCGTTGCGACCTTCGCTGCCGAGGACGCATTCGATTCCGCATTCAAATTGGAACGACTCGCGCGTTCCGAGCAATGGGTCGGCATTGACGATGCAATTTCAGCTCTCATAGCTGAAATGGAACGCGTTGTCGCGGCTCTTTCAGAATTGGATGCCGAATGCAAACTGGGGCGGGACGATGTTTCAATGCAGGTTCAGCGTTAGGAGGTAAATTGTTTCATGAAAGTTCTGATTGCCAATGACGCCCCCGTATCTCGCCATTTACTGGAAGTGGCACTGAAGGGCGAAGGTTACCAGATCGTTGTTGCCGAGGATGGAGCTGAGACTCTTCGCATTCTCGAAGAGGATGGTTATCCTCGCATCGTCATTCTGGACTGGATGATGCCACAAGCTGACGGGGTGGAAATCTGCCGCTCGATCCGAAAAAGAGCGCGGGAACCCTACGTGTATCTCATCCTGTTAACCGCAAAAGGCGAACAAACCGAAATCATCGAGGGGCTGGAAGCGGGAGCTGACGATTACATGATCAAGCCGTTCGATTTGCGCGAGTTGAAAGCAAGGGTTCGATCCGGGCGGCGTATCGTTGAACTGGAAGAGCAACTTCTTTCGGCTCGCGAATTATTGCGAATGCAGGCCACCCACGATTCACTCACGGGCTTGTTTAACCGCGCGGCTATTTTAGATATGCTACAAACAGAACTTGCACGCGCTTTTCGTGAGCGCAGACCGCTTTCGATTATCGCAACTGACTTGGACCGTTTCAAAAATGTGAACGATACGTACGGACATCAGGCTGGCGATGCGGTCTTGGTAGAAATAACTCGAAGAATGCAGGGATCGCTTCGTGCCTACGATGCAGTTGGACGCTGCGGCGGCGAAGAGTTCCTGATCGTCAGTCCCGGATGCGCTGAAGAAGATGCAGTCGAACTGGCAGAAAGGCTGCGGCAAAATGTATCAATCGCGCCGGTACAGTGCGCACGCGATGTCATCCCAGTTACGGTAAGTCTCGGTGTGGCAACCGTTGCAGGAGATATTGTGCAGGCCGATGAGTTTTTACGAGCTGCGGATGAAGCCCTCTATAAGGCTAAAAGAACCGGGAGAAATCGCGTCGTAGTGGGTTCTCAAGTTCTACAATAGACAACGCCTCTCGCTGTATTCGTACAGCGCTACCGTGTCGGAATTGATTACCCGCCGCCGAGTTTCGGCGCACCAGCCTCCGGTAAGAATTCTTCAGAGCACAATAATCTCCCGCCTGAAATCCTCGTGGGGATGATTCCCACAAAAGCCCTAGACTCTTGGAATCTTACACTTCGTGAAGAACGAAACATCACACTACAGCCAGTATTGGCGTTAGATGGATTATGTTCCTGCCTTATCGTTCGGCGATCCCAAGCTTTTGTTTGGGAAGGATTAAATCAACCGAAATCATCCCTTAAGTGAGGCTGCGCTATGACGAGCACTGATTTGATTATCGTTGGTTCCTACGATTATCGCCTGGTAGTACTCTCCATTTTAATTGCGATACTCGCTTCTTATGCCGCACTTGACTTATCCAGTCGGGTAACTTCGGCGCAAGGTCGGGCGCGCCTTTTCTGGTTTGGTGGCGGAGCCACGGCAATGGGGATCGGTATCTGGGCCATGCATTACATTGGAATGCTGGCATTCAAATTGCCTGTACCCGTGCAATATGATTGGCCCACCGTATTGCTGTCACTTCTAGCTGCTATAGTTGCCTCCGCTATAGCACTTTTTGTTGTGAGCCGTCGCACAATGGGCCTTTTTCGAGCCAGTGCGGGTAGCATCTTTATGGGTGGTGGCATCGCGGCCATGCATTATATCGGGATGGAAGCGATGCGGTTGCCGGCCATGTGTCGATATTCTAGTTTTTTAGTAACCGTATCGGTAGCGGTTGCGATTGTGATCTCTTTCGTCGCTCTGCTTCTGACATTCCATTTTCGTGGAGACACGACATCCGGAAGTTGGCTGAAGACTATGAGCGCCTTGGTTATGGGTGCAGCGATTCCGGTGATGCATTACACCGGCATGGCTGCGGCTAGCTTTGTACCCTCCTCATCGGTCCGCCAAGACCTTTCACACTCCATCAGCATTTCATTTCTCGGAGTTGCATCCATCGCAATTGTGACCCTCATCGTACTCAGCATTGCCTTGGTGACGTCATTAGTTGACCGGCGATTCTCTCTGCAGGGAATGCAGCTTGAGTCCAGTGAGAAACGCTACCGTCAGATTGTTGAATCAGCACTCGATGCATTTATTGGAACAGACTCAAACGGGACGATCAAAGATTGGAATACCCAAGCAGAAGCCATCTTTGGGTGGTCACACTCTGAAGCTGTTGGGCAGAACATTTACCAAACAATTGTGCCGAACCGCCTTCAAACTGAGGAGCAAAGACTCGCTGTTGAGTTGCTCGCCCAAGATGGAGCATCCGTAGTAAAGAAACGTCTTGAGACTTCGGGGTTACATCGTGACGGGCACGAAATTCCGCTTGAGCTGAGTATTTCCGTAATACGCGATGATGGAACAAAACGCTTCGGCGTATTTGTGCGCGACATTACCGAGCAGAAGAGGTCTGAACAGGAATTAATCGCAGCGAAGGAAGCTGCCGAGGCAGGCAGTAGATCGAAAAGCGAGTTTCTAGCGAACATGAGCCATGAAATTCGCACACCCTTGAACGGTGTTATCGGGATGACAGAATTAACGTTGGGAACCGAACTAACGTCAGCACAACGAGCATATTTGGAAATGGTAAAGCTTTCAGCAGATTCCCTCCTCGGGGTAATCAATGACATTCTTGACTTCTCGAAAATAGAGGCCGGGAAAATAGATTTGGACTCGGAGGACTTCAACCTGCGTGACAGCTTGGAAGGCACGCTGAAAACTCTAGCCTTACGGGCGGACGAAAAGGGCCTGGAGCTTTTATGCGAAATAGCTCCGTCAGTCCCAGAAATTGTTCGAGGAGATTCGAACCGACTCCGACAGGTCGTCATCAATCTTTTGGGTAACGCAATCAAATTTACTAGTGAAGGCGAGGTCGTTTTGAACGTCGTCGTCGAAGCGGAGGACGGTGACGATCGAATTTTACACTTTAGGATTTCGGATTCGGGTATTGGGATCCCTATCGAGAAGCACGAAGCGATTTTTCAGCCGTTTACACAGGCGGATAGCTCGACGACCCGAAAATACGGAGGCACGGGTCTCGGACTAACTATTTCAAAACGCCTGGTGGGACTGATGTGTGGGAAAATATGGCTAGAAAGCGAAGTAGGCCGCGGGACCAAGTTTCACTTCACCGCTCGACTAAAAGCCTCCAGCAATTCGATGGAGATGGAAACGATTGCCCAGCTTGCAGGGCTAAAAGGCGTGAAAGTCCTGGTGGTAGACGACAATCGTACAAACCGGCGGATTCTCAACGGAATGTTAGAGCGATGGGAAATGAATCCAACTTCCGTCGAGCATGGCGAGGCTGCGCTCGTTCAGCTAATCTCAGCTCAACAGGAGGAGATACCCTATGGACTAATTTTGACAGACATGCAGATGCCGAAGATGGACGGCTTCAACCTAGTTGAACGAATTCGGCAGCGCCCTGAATTGTCTACCGCCACGATCATGATGCTCAATTCAGCCGGCCACCTGGGGGACGCGGCACGGTGTCAGGAATTGGGAGTGGCTGCCTACTTATTGAAACCCATACGGCAATCCGAACTTCGAGAGGCAATTGCGCGGGTGCTGGGAGCACGAGAGCAAAAGAATGCCATTCCTTTAGTGACCAGCCTTGGCAAGCGCGGCTCTGGCGAGCAGGGAACCTCCTTACGGGTTCTGCTGGCAGAGGATAATGCCGTCAACCAGAGGCTTGCTGTACGACTTCTAGAGAAAAGAGGACACAGCGTGGTGGTAGCCGCCAATGGTCGCGAAGCTCTTGAGGTCCTCGAAAGAGACAGTTTCGACCTCGTCTTGATGGACTTACAAATGCCGGAAATGGATGGATTTAAGACTACTGCGGTGCTCCGCGAAAAAGAAAAGATAAAGAACGATGGGGTGCACCAGCACGTCGTGGCCTTAACTGCTCATGCAATGAAAGGCGACCGTGAGCGGTGTCAGGTGGCGGGAATGGATGCCTATCTTGCAAAGCCGATCCGTATTCAGGAACTTGACGAGATCTTGGAGATTTATATAGCGCGTCGTATCTCGTCTGTGAAAACCTACCATTAAATGATTTCGCTGTGATAACGAACGCGCTCCGTTTAAGCAACCCGCCCAAGCTACGAGCACCGTGACGCTGCGGCTATCCCCTAGATTGCGAAGACAGAAGAAACAAACGCCTTAGTAGATCGGGATGACCGGCGGCAGCAGCTGTGCGCAAGTTAGCTAACGAGTGCTTTTCCGTCGATAATACCTTGCTGCTGAAGTCTGTATCGCCGTCACGGCGTGATCGCGTCAGGCGTCGTTTGCCTCGAAGGAATCGTAATATGCGCATTATAAATCTGAGCGCATTATAAATCTGAACGTCGCTTGAGGAGCGGCTTCATTCGAAGTCTGGGACGGCCTGTTTCACTGAGGGAGCCGTTGGTGGGGTGCCGGCTCGTGACCGCCCTTGCAGGTTTTTACATGCTCGGAAAGGTCATCTTCGGAGCTAAACGTTCTTCCACACTTCCTACACCGAGGTTCGACGGGAGTAATGGCGGGATCATCGGAATTATCTAGTTGCTCCTTTTTTCGAAGGTCACTACTTGGAAGTCGATTCAAACCCTGCCGAGTGCCGCCGCGAACGTCAGGGCGATCCAAGTTACGCCCTTTCTTTTGAGGTCTGTCCATAATCGCTTTCATTCCCTCGTCAGCGTTGACCGTACGATACAAACCGCGTCTCGGCTATCAGGCAAATAGCTGATTCCAAAAACGTGGTTTCTTGTATACGGCCAAGGATTTTTGTGAAGGAGCTGCGTTCTATGGAGCAATCATCCTAAGATTCCAAGTAGGTAAATCCTCTGCATTCGTCAGCCGATTTTTGGTGCATGAATCCGAAAGCTACGTCAATTACCAAATCTAATCGCTCGAAGGAAAACGACGCGCGTCTGGCCGAGTGAAAAGCAGCCTCACCCGTTAACGCGATCGAAGCAACGCAATTTCCTTGTACGGGTATACGGCCGCTGAAAGGTCGGGCAATTTGGCCGCCTAGGGCATTATTCCGGGCAGCCTTTTCACTTGCACGTCCTCACCGTGGACTCGAAAGGAAATATCTACACAGGTGAGAGTACCGGAAATTAGTGTTTAAAGGCCTATCGACGGTATCGACGCTCTCCGGTCGCATGAACTAAACACGCTGTTCTGCATTTCTGATCACTCGATTCCAATTGGCGAAGTGCCGTACATCAGGTTAACTGACATCCTGTATCGAACGTTGGCATTACTCGGGGGAAATTTAGAATTTTATAAACTACGTATTGACACGATTGTCTGTTGGTTGTATAGATGCGCCAAACTTATTTGGTGCGGGTTTTCTTCTCAAAGAACTTGGGTGCACCGGCAGGTGATGGCCGGAGCGATCTTTCGATTTGTTTCACAACGCGCCGAACTGGCGGACTTGCCATGATGCGAGTTCATCGTCGCTTTCGAAGAACGCATCTTCACGTTCCTATAGCTGACTTTCCTTCTCTTGAAACGGTTTGTTGCTGCCTGGGCCAATTTTTAAAATGGCACCTTAGGGTCTGTATACCTCGGGATTTGGGAGCTGAATCGTCTCATTAGGAGGCTTCAATGCCGTCCAGAATCTTTCGGATGCGATTTTTTGCAGGCTTCGTTTTGTTGTTGTGGACGAGTGTGCTTGCGCCGGGGCACGTTGACGCCCAGGTTGCGGGAGCAATGCTCAAGGGCACGATTACCGATCCTACCGGGGGCTACATCGCCAAGGCGCAAGTCGCAATCGTAGATGTGGCGACGGGAATTACCCGCACTGTCACTACAGATGCCACGGGCAACTATGCCGCCGCCAATCTTCGACCTGGAGAATACCAGGTCCGTGTGGCGGCAACGGGCTTTTCTGTCGAAGTGCGCTCTGGCATCACGCTCACGGTAGGCGCCCAGCAGGTTCTGGATTTCGAAATGCACGTTGGGCAGATGACGCAGGAGATTCACGTTGCAGGCGATGCCCCGACCGTGGAGTTGGCGTCTTCGGAAATCAGTGCGGAAATTACTTCGAACACGGTACGCGAGCTTCCGTTGAACGGGCGCAGTTGGACAGATCTGGCCACTCTTCAGCCGGGTGTAACCCAGGTTAATACTCAGCCGAGCTTCACCGTTGGAGCCGACCGGGGCAATCGCGGATTTGGATCGCAGATTTCCGTGTCCGGCTCGCGGCCTCAAATGGACAACTACAGGCTGGACGGCGTAACGATGAACGGTTACTCCAACGCGGCTCCCGGTAGCGTAACCGGAGAGAAACTGGGCGTCGACGCGGTTCAGGAATTTTCGGTTATCACTACGAATCAGGGAGCCGAGTACGGAAGGACTTCCGGCGGCGTGGTAAACGCGGTCACCAAGTCAGGAACCAATCAATTGCACGGCACGGCATACGAATTTCTGCGCAACAGCGCGCTCGATGCCAGGAATTTTTTTGACGACCCGGCCAGTCCGATCCCGCCGTTTCGCCGCAATCAATTCGGGGCTTCTGCCGGTGGTCCGATTATTAAGGATCGCACGTTCGCATTTGGCGATTACGAAGGCGTGCGGCAGTATCAAGGGCACTCCATCATTGCCACCGTGCCGTCCCGCAATGCCCGAGTTGGAATACTTGCGCGCTGTGCCGATAATACCTCAGCAGGCTGCGCCCCTCCGAGCACGTGCCCTTCGAACTCGACGCTCCTTAGTCCCAATGCAAACATCTGCGTCGACAATTCAGCTGCAAAATATTTGGTCTTCTATCCGCTACCCGATCCAGGCACCGAAAGCGGCAACACCGGAATTCATAACTTCGTGCAAAATCAAGTCGTCCATGAAGATTTTTTCACGGCGCGGGTAGATCATAAGTTTTCAGACAAAGACAGTCTATTTGGAACCACTGTGTGGGATCGGACGCCGTATACCACGCCGGATGGTCTTAACAATGTGCTTCTCGGCGACTTCACAAAAGACCAGATGGATATCGTCGAGTGGACGCACAGCTTTAAACCAAATTTTGTGAATGCCGCTCGATTTGGCTTCAATCGCCAGCGCGCCGATGTTGACAATAGCGTTAGCGCGATTAATCCCGCGGCGGCCGATACCAGTCTGGCTGCGAATCCAGGAAGAACCGCAGCCCAAGTCAATGGTCTCGGAGGAGGCATCGGCTTAATGACCGGCGGTGTAGGAGCGAACCCAACCTACTATTACCGTTGGAATTCTTACCAGTTCTATGACGACGCGTTCGTCACGGTGGGAAAGCATTCGATCAAGTTCGGCGGCGAAGTGGAGCGCATGCAACTGAATGCGACGGGCCTTTCCAATCCGAATGGAGTTTTTAATTTCGGTGGGATTGAAAAGTTCCTGACTAACCAGCCGAAGTCGTTCAATTCGGGGATAGAAAGTACACTCCATAGTCGTGGGTACCGCCAGACGCTTTTTGGTCTTTATCTGCAGGATGACTGGCGAATCCGGCCCAGCCTCACCGTGAATCTGGGCGTGCGCTATGAAATGGCTACCGTGCCGACAGAAACTACGGGCCAACTCGCGGTTCTCTACAACGTTGCTGACCCCGTTGCACACTGCGGAAGGCCTGTTCCCGTTGTCTGCGCCCCGTCCGCTTCGCCGCTGTTCCAGAACCCCACTCACAGAGACTTCCAGCCACGTGTGGGTTTTGCGTGGGATCCATTTCACGACGGAAAAATGGCCGTCCGTGGCGGGCTCGGACTCTTCGACAACCTACCTCTGATTTACGAGTACACCGGAATGGAAATTCTTGCCGCGCCATTTTTTGAGCTTGGATCGATCAATAATGCGGGCAAACTCGCGGGCCAGTTCTACTCTGGGGCGAGCTCGCTGCTAGGCCTTAACTCGTTTCGTAGCGCGTACATTGAAAACAAGATGCCGCGAAATTACGTAATGCAATGGAATTTGAACGTCCAGCGGGAGATTACGCCAAGTGTTACCGCGTTCATTGGCTACGTCGGCTCGCACGGCGTGCATATGCCTTTGCGGATTGACGACTATGACATCGTTTTACCCACGCTGACGTCCGCGGGCTATTTGTGGCCGAATCCAATTGGCAGTGGAACCGTTTTGAATCCGAATTTTGGTTCGATACGCGGGATGTTTTATTCGGGAAGTTCCATTTTCCACGCGCTCGAAGCGGGAGTGACCAAGAACATGGCTCACGGTTTCCAGCTTCAAGGTGCATTCACCTGGAGCAAGAGCATCGATGACAGCTCTGGAACCGGGTATGCCGACCAGTTCTCCAATTCGATGTCCAGTCTGGTTTCTTTTGATAACAGACTTCTTCGTGGGGTTTCAGACTTCAATATTGGCAGAACCCTTGTAATCAACGGGATATGGCAAGTCCCGGCACCGAAGTCGCTGACGGGATTTGTAGGCGGCGTGGCAAATGGATGGCAGCTCCAATCGATCTTTAAAGTAAGCGACGGAATTCCTTTCACACCCACGTTCGGCACTGGGGGAGATCCACTCGGGCTCAACAGCAGCGACGATTGGGACTATCCGAGCCGGTTAGGCGGCGCGGGATGCAAATCGCTTGTAAATCCGGGCAACCCATTGAACTACGTAAAGACGCAATGTTTTTCGATTCCGACCGCGCCGAACGTGGCATTTTGGAATGCGAATTGCGACCCCGCACCGCCCAGCGTGGGCGCCGCGCTGCCGGCAGGTTCTCTGGATTGCTACAACCTCCGGGGCAATGCCGGCCGAAACATTCTCACGTCCCCGGGGCTGATCAACCTGGATTTCGCCGTCTTCAAGAACAATCGTGTCCGCAAGATTTCGGAGACTTTCAATATTCAAGTCCGGGCCGAGATGTTCAACATCTTGAATCGTGCGAATTTTGCACCGCCGGTATTGCCTGACCAGACGGATATCTTTAACGCTGATGGCACGGCGAATGACTCAGCAGGCCAACTGAAGTCGACCGTAACCGACGCGAGAGAAATTCAGCTTGGACTCAAGGTCATCTGGTAATCGCGCTGGTACGGCGTGGCTTTGAATGTCTAGAAATTCAGAACGTAAGTTTTGAGGAGGGAAATCATGAAAGCCTCAATTACGCGGAGAGGTTTTGGCAAAACGATTGGCGCGGGTGTAGTAGGGAGCATCGTGGGCGGGTCGGCGGCAGCGTTAGCTTCGCCTCCGGCGACATCTGCGCCAAAACGCATGACCACTTTGCTGCGCGAACTGATCAGCCGAAAGGGCATCATAGCCGCACCGGGAATCTTCGACCCTATGTCCGCGAGAATTGCGGAGACGCTAGGTTTCCAGGTGCTCGACCTTCCCGGTAGCGCGCTGGGGTATCACACGACTTTGATGGAGCCAAACCTTGGTCTTGAAGACATGGTTGAGGCTCTACGCCGCATTACCAGCGCGGTCAATGTTCCGGTTGTGGTCGATGTGGGCGCCGGATTTGGTGAACCTGCACACCTCGTGCGCACCGTGCGTTTTCTGGAACAGGCGGGTGCAGCGGGCATGCACCTTGAAGATCAGGTTTATCCGAAGAGGTTCCACTATCATTTAGGACAGGAGCACACCATTTCGTCGGAGGAGATGCTGGATAAGATCCGCTACGCCGTACAAGCACGCCACGACCCCGACTTTGTAATCGTTGGCCGCACCGATGCTTTCCGCACAGTGAGTTTTGCCGAAGGCGTCCGCAGATCAAATTTATATGTTGAAGCGGGCGCAGATATGATTATGCCGTCGCACGTCACGACGGGCGAGCAGGTCAAACAACTACCCCACGAAATTCATGCACCGCTTAACTGGACCCATAGTGCCGGCCGACCGGGTGAAGCGCCGGTATTTTCGCTCCAGGAACTTGAGGCTATGGGGGGCGATAAAGGTGGATACAAACTCATCAACTACGTTGGCGGGCCGATCTTCGCGGCATTCAAAGCCATCAAAGACGATCTCGCATATCTAAAGCAAAATGGCAGTCCCAAAATGGATTATGCGGCTTTCGCTGCCATCGAAAAAGAAGCGCAGGAAGCGTGCAATCTTCCGCAATACGTAAAGATTGAAAATGAAACCACCGAAAAGGCATGAAGCAGCAGTTACGACTATCAGGACTTTCCCGTCGTTCAGCAGCGAACCGCCGGTGTCCACTGCTGGAGCGCAAACCTGTTATCACTATGGTGGGGGGCCGAATCGTTTACGATGATTGATAGAGCACGGCTTGCGGGACAAGGAATGGGTCGGCCACAGTCCAGTTGTTAATATTGAATTCGAGCCGTATGGCATCCTTCAGCCCAATCGCCCCGCCATCGCCAATTTCTCCCGGCCAATGCCTGCGGACTACCGAAAATCCGCCCACGCGTCGCGTTTCCGAAAATGATCGCCAATCTTCACCCTGGAACTTTACGACGTACATCGCCCTGCTAACGCTGGTGGCCCTTTGGGCTGTGCAGGTCTACGCCACATGGGCTGCCTGGGGAAATCTCACGATTGATTCCGGGCATGAGATGTACATCCCAAGCATACTCGCGCAAGGAAAGGTGCTGTACCGCGACGTTTGGTTTCCTTATGGTCCGGCCAGTCCGTATTTCAATAGTTATTTGTTTCGGCTATTCGGCGTGAAGTTGAACGTGTTGTACTGGGCAGGTTCGCTCTCGGCGTTGGGCTCGGCCATCCTTCTCTATCTCGTTGGAATGCGATTATCCTTATGGCATGTCGGCTGGACTGCCGGAGCGATTTTGCTTCTTCAGGGATTTTCGCCTTCGCTGTTTTGTTTTCCGCTGCCGTACAGTTTCTCCACCGTATACGGTTACGTGCTCGGTTGCCTATTCCTCTGGCTGGCGATGAAGGCCGTAAGCGACGAAAGCTCCTGGTGGATCTTGGGAGCGGGGACCACCGCCGCCGCAGCAATACTTTTCAAGCCGGAGTTTGGAACCGCCTGCTACGGCACTCTGGCGCTGCTCGTTGCCGTGCGGGGTTATTTACAAAACTCCTGGAAACGCGTCGCCGGAGACGTGGTGGCAACTCTTCCCGGCGTTGTGTCCTGCATCCTGGTGGTCCTCTGGATGGTATCCGTCGGTGGAGTCGATTTCCTTACCCAAGAAAATCTCGTGGGCTGGCCAACTTCGTACTTCATGAAGACGTACGGAAAGATGTGGCTGAAGCGCACCGGATTCACGGTCTCTGCTTCCGCGTTTGAGGCTGCCCTGATTCGAGCGATTCCTCTTGCCTGCGTTCTGCTCGCGGCGTACGCCATCTTGTGGTGGAACCGCTCAGACTTGCGGGCGCGCCTGATCAAGACACTCATCGTGCTGGTAGCAGTGCTGGCTCTTGCGAAAACCACTTATATTACGTTTGCTCCGATGCAGATTGTTCGCGTGTTCATGACCACAATTTTCTTCCCGCAGGACATGGTTCTGTACATCGTAGTAGCCGCCGTGGTTGCCTGGATGTTTTTTTGGGTGCGGCGAAATGATCGTCCGGCAAGCAGCGCAAAGATTGCCCTTCTGTTTACGTTTTCCGGACTGCTTGCATTTCGCATCCTGATGAACATGCGAACCGAGGACTACCCCATCTTTTACAACGGGCCGGTGATTCTTTCATTCCTTCTGCTGGCGCGCAGGATCATTCCTCGTTCTGGACGCTCGCGACGTTTCGTGATGGTGGGAGAGTTGCTGATCTGTCTTGCTTGCCTGGTTACCGTTGCGCTTCCGACGATCAGCGCTGAAGCCCGAGTGAAGAACTATGTCCCTTTGACAACGGAACGCGGAACGATCCGCGCGCCCAAGGCCTTGGTTGAAAATTACAACGCTGCGATTGCCTTTATGAAGGAAAAAGCTGCCGCCGGTGAGTCGGTGCTTTCGGTTCCCGAGGATACGAGTTTATATTTTCTCTCGTCCACGTACTCCCCCACCCGCGTCTTCTCCTTCACTCCGGGAATTGTTGCGCCCGGTGTGATGACCGAAAAGATGGTCCACGAGATTGATGCAAAACCT